>NZ_BANT01000018.1 GCF_000333015.1 Gordonia hirsuta DSM 44140 = NBRC 16056
ACCACCCCCACCCCGCCAACCCGGCCCACCACCAACCGGCCAGGCCACCGGCATGCGGCGGAGACTGCCGCCCAGTCTCGGGCCGTCCTTGATCGTCCTGAACGGAACGTCCGGCAATGTCACGTGCAGCAGGACCGTCGGGATGGCTTAATGGCCACTGCGGGGCCAGCGGCGCTCGGTGCCGCAAGGCCGATCCGCCCACCGAGCGTCAGTGCAGCGATATTCAGTGCTATCTGATGGCGCTCCAGCTTCCCTGCAAGACATGCTTGACATCTACTGGCGCGAGGACGACTCGAATCCGAGCAGCGGTCTGCTTCGAGATCCAGGGTTGATGGTGCGGCTCTTCGGTGTTCCGCGCCTTGTGCTCACTGGCAGTGCCGAGTGCAGTGACGGATCGAGAATCGCGGAGGCATCTGCTGAATGCAATTCGGTCCCCGGGCGCTAGCGCTGCCCGGGGACCGAATTGTCATCACCTGCGGATCACTCCTCAGGGTTCACCTTGCCATTCACCGTGACCTGAATCTTCCCGGTCTTCGTGTTGTAGGTGATCTTTCCGTTCTGGAAGGTCGTGGTGCGGAGATCACCGTCGGCAGTCTCGTCACTGGTCGGAGCTCCGAGCGGGCCGGCGGACCCGTTCATACCGCTTTCATCCGGCTTGCCGGTCTCGTCGCGTTCAACATTCCAGGCATCGCGGATCTCACCCCACGTGATGTAGGCGGGAGTGCTGGCGTCATCGTTGACCGCAGTGATGACACCACCTTCGAACTGCTGGAACACCACGCCGCTGTCACGAGTACCGGCATTGTGGTCGCCACCCAGCGGCTTACCGAGATCCTTCTTCTGCTGTTCGCTCGCACTGGAGTACTTCACCGCGATGGGCCCGGTCAGGGTCACTTCGCGCCCGGTGCTGGACTCCAGGGTCACGTCGGAGTCGGACTCCGGCGCAGCCGAGGGCTCCTCGGAAGGTGCCGTGGACTCGGCGGAGGTGGCAGACGAAACAGCCGGCGCACTGGCTTGCACAGACGCAGAATGCGTCGAGTCGGTCTTCTCGTCCCTGTCGCTGCTACAGCCCGCGGCGACCAGGGTAACGGCGGCCAGACCTGCGACGATTCCAGCAGTGCGACGGTACGCGGAGATACTCATGTATTCCTTTCCAACGGGACGACCGTCGAGGTTTCGACGGTCGGAGTTCGGCAGCCCCGACCGTATCCCACCGATCGGGTTCGTCCCGTGCGATCGGATCTGCGCCGAGCTAACGCGGCACAATCATCACCGGACACTGCGCAACCTGTAGTACGGACTGACTGGTCGAACCCAGCATCAGGCTGCGGAATCCTCCCCGCCCGCGGCTGCCCATCACGATCAGCTGGGCATTCTCGGCCGCATCGAGGATCTCGCCCGCCGGGGGCTGCATGGCCACGATTCGTTCGACGGGCACATCCGGATGATCCGCCAGACCGCCAGCCAACTGGATCCCCAGACTCTCCCGTGCCTCATCGATCAGGAACTGCCGCCCGTTCTCCACCAGGTCGAAGGCTGAGATCCCCGGATAGTCGGCGTAGGTGTGCACAGCGATCAGTGGAACCTCGAGCATCGAGGCAGCCTGGAATGCCTCACTCACCGCACCGGCCGACACCTCCGAACCGTCGACGCCGACCACGACCGGTCCGTCGTTGGCCGTCCCGTGCGAGACGATCACGACCGGACATTCACTGTGGGCGGCGACGTCGGTGCTGACCGAGCCGAGGAGGAGTCCGCGCACGCCACCGAGGCCGCGCCGACCCAGGACCAGCATGCGTGCATGATGGGACAGCTGCCGCAGCACCAAGGCCGGGCGACCTTCGAAGATCTCTCCTACCGCGTCGACCTCCGGGGCAGTCTCTGCGGCGACAGCCTTGGCGATGTCGAGTGCACCCTCGGCCAATGCCCGCGAGCTGTCGACGTAAGCCTGAGCCATGGCGATCGCCGTGCCGTACTGGACGGGTGCGGGTTCGATCACGCAGACGATCTGCAGCGGACGATTCTGGCGCACCGCCGCCGTGGCGGCCCAGCGGACCGCATCCAGGGCCAGTTCGGAGCCGTCTACTGCGGCGATGATCGGTGCGTTGATGGTCGTCATCTCTATCCAGCCTCTAGATCGTCATCGGTCTGGCTCAAACCTACCGAAAGAGGACACCTCGTCCGCCATGGGCAGACGAGGTGTCCTGGAAGTCCGTTGCCGCGTGGCAGGACTACTCGGCGTCGACTTCCTTGCCGTTGACGGTCACCGTCACCTTGTCATCGGAGGTGTTGAAGGTGATCTCGCCGTGTTCGAAGGTCGACTTCTTCATGTCTCCGTCGACGGTCTCGTCACTGGTGGCCGCACCCAGCGGCCCGTTGGATCCGCCCTTGCCGTCGGCCGAGGGCTGACCGTCGGAGTCTCGCTTGACGTTCCAGGCGTCGCGGATCTTGCCCCACGTGATGTAGGCAGGGGTGCCGGAATCATTGTTCTTGGCAGTGATGACGCCGCCGTCGAACTGCTGGAAGACCACTCCGCTCTCACTGGTGCCGGAGGCATCGTCGCCGGTCATCGGCTTGCCCAGATCGGACTTCTGTTCGTCAGTGGATTCGGCGTACTTGACGGCGATCGGGCCAGTGAGCTTGACCGTGGAGCCATCGGCAGCCTCGAGTTCGACTCCGTTCTTGGCCGCCTTGGCGGCAGCCGATGCCGCGCTGCTTCCGGCTTCGGTGGCGGCGCTGGCCGCGCTCCCGGCGGCCGAGGCTGCAACGCTGGCGGCTGAACTGGCCGAATCCTTCGAGTCGTCGAACTGCAGCCTGCCGCGGTGAGCGTGACGGCAGCAATTCCGGCGATGACGGCGGCGGTACGACGGTGCGTGAGTTTCTGCATATTCTTCCTTCTTCGGATCATCAGATTCAGCGCCGACTGTGATCAGGAGCACTGTGTGTCAGAGATATGTGCGTTTCTGTGCCGTCGTTGGTGATTCTTCGGTATCGGTGCACAAGACGTGTCGATCAATATCGGCTATGCGGCCGCCGCAGCCAGCCAGCGCCGGCCTTCTCGCGCACTGTGCAAGACTGGACTGCACCACGAGAGAACACGAGGACGCGGAGGTTCTGTGCTCGGCATCATCCTGCTGATCATCGGTTGTGTCGGCCTGGCGCTGACGCTGCTCTCGCTGGTGGGCGCAGACCTGGGCAGCTTCGATGTGGACCTGGGTGATTCCGGTGTCGGTTTCACCTCCATTCTGATGCCCTTCGTGACCGGATTCGGGTTGTTGACCGGCGGGCTGATCGTCTTCGGCGACGTGGGAACTCCCCTGGCGCTCCTCATCGGGGCGCTGGCCGGTCTGGTCCTGGCAATGGTCGCCGGCCTCACCGTGCGATGGCTGTGGCGCTCTGGCCAGGAACTTCCCGAGGTCGAGATCCTGGGCAGTTCGGCTCGAGTGGTCGAACCGGTCAGCCCTGGCCGGTACGGGACCGCGACTGTGGACACTCCGCTGGGTGAACGCCAGGTCACCGTCACCGGGAACCGGACGTTCGCCCACAACGACCGGGTCCGCATCGTCGCGCGGCACGACGTCCTCGACGCCTACGTCGTGGAACAACTCCCCTTCTCCGACCTGGACACCTGACCTCCCCAACCCCAGCGGTGCCGCTGATTCACCGCGCCCGTTCCCGATGAAAGGAACCCCTACTCATGCTCTCGCCGATTGTTGTGGCGATCATCGTCGTCCTGATCCTGATCGTGCTGGTCGTGTTGTTGCTGCTCTCGCGCTACCGCGTTCCCGGAGCCGAGGAGGCGTTCATCGTCACCGGTACCGGTAAGGGGCATCAGGGCAAGGTCTACCGGGGCACCGGCACCTTCGTCCTGCCGGTGGTGCAGCGCGCCACTCGTGTCCAGCTGTCGTCGATCAAGGCCGATCTGGACACCTCGACCCCCGCCAACGACGGCATCGAACTGAAGGTTCGCGGCGTCGCGGTGGTCAAGGTCGGCGACACGCCGGAAGCCATCCTCAAAGCCGGCCCCCGTTTCGGCGACGATCTCAACCGGGTCAAGGCACTGGTCACCGAGCAGCTCTCCGGTGAACTGCGCTCGATCGTGGGCACCATGACGGCCAAGAGCATCCTGGTCGACCGCCAGGCGCTGGTCGACCAGGTCGCCCAGTCGATCAAGGAGATTCTGGGCAACCAGGGTCTGCTGCTGGACAGCTTCTCCATCAACGATGTGCAGGATTCGGATGGACAGTACTTCAGTGACCTGGCCGCCAAGGAGCGGTCGGACCAGGCAGCGATCGCTGCACAGTCCCGCGCCGAAGCGCACCGCGTCGCCGAACAGAGCCGGATCGCCAACGAGCAGGCCATCATCGAGCAGCAGCGCGAACTCGATATCGAGCGCGAGGCCGCCAGGCAGGCGACCGACCGGGCCGCAGCCGAAGCCGATGCCGTTCGCCCGCTGGTGGAGGCCGAGCGCCGCCGGATTCAGGTGGAGAAGGATAACGAGGTCGCCGAGCAGGCGGCCCGCCTGCGGGACACCGAACTCGACGCCGAGGTGCGCCGCCCGGCCGAAGCCGAGCTGTACGCAGCTCAGCAGCGCGCCGAGGCGCGCAAGGCCGAGATCGTCGCCGAAGCCGCCGCTCGCGCCGAGGGCATTCGGATCACCGGTGAAGCCGAGGCGCAGGCGCTAGAGAAGCGCGCCGCCGCCCTGGGCATGCTCGATTCGGTCGGCCAGCTGGAGCTGGTCCTCGGCCAACTGCCCAGCATCGTCACCGCCGCAGCTGAGCCGCTCAAGGACGCCAACATCACCCTGGTCGGCGACGGCGTGGACCCGCTGACCCGGAGTGCCGGAGCAGGCCTGGCCAGCAGCCTGGAACTGATCCGCGGAACGACCGGGATCGACGTCGCCGGTCTGCTGAGCAAGCTCGGTGCCGATAAGACCGACAAGGATGCAGCCCCCTCCGGCGACCTGCCCGCACGGCAGTGACCGCCGAACTGGGTGCGCAGCTCACCCTGCCACGGGGTCCGGTCTGGCGGAACAGGCTCGGTCTGGCACCGCTGACCAACATGCAGAGCCACGACGACGGCGCCCTGTCCGACGACGAGTTCGCGTGGCTCATCCGCCGGGGCGAAGGCGATTTCGGCCTGGTCATGACGGCTGCTGCCTATATCCGGGACGACGGTCATACCTTTCCCGGTCAGCTCGGCGCTGCCGGGGAGCACCATCTCGACGGCCTGCGGCGACTGGCCGAAGGTATCGCCGCCACCGGCGCGGTCTCGTCGCTGCAACTCCAGCACGGCGGGCGCCGCGGCGACGGTGCATTGACACCGGTCCGGGTGGCACCGTGGGACGATCCGGCGAAGAACGCCACCGCGCTGAGCACGCGAGACGTGCAGGAGGTCGTCGAGGATTTCGCTGCTTCCGCGGTCCTGGCCGAGCAAGCCGGGTTCGACGGTGTCGAAATCCACGGTGCGCACGGCTATCTGCTCGCCCAGTTCCTCGACGCCCGGCAGAATTTGCGGAACGACCGCTACGGCGGAAGCCCGGAGAATCGGGCACGGATCATCCACGAGACGATCGCCGCGGTCCGCGCCGCCACGGGTGCGGACTTTCAGGTCGGTCTGCGGCTGTCCCCCCGAGCGCTACGGCATCTCGTTGAGCGATGCTCGTGCGCTGGCCGCCGACGTCTTGGCCGACGGACAGATCGACTACCTGGACCTGTCGCTGTGGGATGCGTTCAAGGAGCCCTACGAGGCGGAGTTCGCCGGACGGCGCCTGCTCGACTACTTCACCGAGCTCCCCCGCGGGCCGGTGCGGCTGGGGACGGCCGGAAAGATACTGTCGGCCGCCGATGCGCGGTCGATCCTCACGCAGGGGGCAGACTTCGCGATGATCGGCACCGGCGCGATCATCCACCACGACTTTGCCGCCCGCGCGGTGACAGATCCGGACTTCGTCTCCGATCCAGTGCCCGTGACCGCCGAGCGGCTGCGGGCCGAGTCGGTGGGCCCGGCGTTCATCGAGTACTTGTCGACCAACTGGGACGACTTCGTCGTCTGAGCGCGCGTGCCGATGGTGGGCCGGTGCCGCAGCCGATCGGCCCGGGTCAGTAGTTGACGCTGGGGCCGAAGCCGAAGCTCAGCGCGACCAGGATCACGCCGATGATCACTCCGATCACCCCGGTGATGATCGCGATGTTGGCTGCCCCCAGGTAGGCGGTCTGACCGGCGTGGACGATCCTCTCTCGCGCCACGAATCCCAGGACCACGGCGATCACGCCGACGATCGGCGCGATGATGGGTATCCAGAACATCAGAACCGAGGCGATGCCCAAGATTGCCGCGGCGGTCGCGATATTGCGGTTGACAGCGTCTGACGAATTCGTGGTCAATGGATTCCCCTCCGATGTGTGGTCACTCTGATGCGACCATATCGCCGCGTCCCCGCGGGTTTCGGCAGATCGGGTTTCCTCTCCGCTGCCGTCCGGTCTCTCCGCTGTTGACCTGCTAACGTGACCTCTCGCGGTTCCGGCGCTGGCCGGCACGACCGCGGCGGTGGCGGCACACGTGTGCGGCGATGTGGGACAGGAACGGAGCGTGGTCATGACCGACCTGACCGATTCCGTGCCCGGTCCGGCCGGCGAGGCGCCTGATCCACCGCACTGGCTACGCAGGACGACTCTGTTCCTCGGTGGCCAGACGATCAGCCTGTTCGGGTCCATGCTCGTGCAGTACGCCGTCTTCTGGTACCTCACGATCACCTACCAGTCGGGGGTGATCATGATGTTCGCCGGAATCTTCGGCTTCCTCCCGCAGGCGGTGGTCTCGATCTTCGGCGGCGTGTGGGCCGATCGGCACAATCGCAAATACCTCATCATGGGTGCCGACGGCGCAATCGCGATGGCGACGCTGCTGCTCGCGTTGATCATGATGACCGGCTACGACGCGCTCTGGTTGATCTTCCTGATCCTGGCGATCCGGTCGGCGGGCGCAGGCATCCAGACGCCCGCGGTGTCGGCGCTGATCCCGCAGATCGTCCCGACACGCAACCTGATCCGGGTCAACGGCATCAACGGGTCGATCCAGTCGGCCATCGCCCTGCTCTCCCCCGCTGCGGCCGGCGGCGTGTACGCATGGTCGGCCGCCGGTAACGGCGGCACGGCCGCGTCGTTGGTCCCGATCCTGTTCATCGACGTGGTCACGGCCGCGCTCGGTATCGGCGTGCTGGCGCTGATCGTCGTCCCCACCGTCCGGGCCACCGCCGATATCGACGTCGGCTATTTCACCGACCTGGTGGACGGGGTCCGGTACATCGCCCAGCACGCCTTTGTCCGCTGGGTCCTGCTGGTGTTCGCAATCGTGTTCCTGCTGATGGTGGCCCCGTCGAACCTGACGCCGCTGATGCTGGTGCGGTCCTTCCCCGCCGGAGAGACCCAGGATGTGGTGAACTTGGCCGTCCTGGAGGTCTCGTTCAGTGTCGGCATGGTGCTCGGCGGCATCGCGGTGGCCGTCTTCTTCGCCAAGCGCAGCCGGATCGGCCTGATCATCGCCTCGTCGTACGTCTTCGGTCTGCTGTCGATCGGGCTGGGGCTGTCTGCGCACCTGTGGGTCTTCTTCGGCTTCATGTTTCTGGTCGGGCTGGCTGTGCCGTTCTTCTCCACCCCGGCGATGACGCTGCTTCAGGAGACTGTGGAACCCGAACGCCAGGGACGGGTCTTCGGCTTCCTGGGCATCGTGATGGCGGCGGCGATGCCGTTCGGGATGCTGGTCTTCGGGCCGCTGGCCGATGTGGTGAGCATCGAGACCCTGCTGATCGCTGCGGGCGTGCTGACGCTCGTTGCGATCAGCGCGGCCCTGTGGCTACCGGCTGGACAGCGCGCCGTCGTCGCGGCCCGTCATGCTGCTCAGGTCGGTGCCGACGAGGACCCTGAGGCCGGTGCCGCCGCCGTCGAAGCGGTCATGCGCGACGACGCCTGAACACACCGGCAGACCGGTTGTGCGCCGGCAGGCTCCGGCTCGCACGGGGCGGATGCCTGCTCAGTGCGGGCGCTTGCGGGGGCGCAGCCGCGCATTGGGCAGGGGCGGTGCCGGGATGCGATGATCCTGTGTCCAGCCGGCGACCGTGCCGAAACGCTCGTCCCGCGCTTCCCACTGCTCCCGGTACTCCTGGATCTCCTCGTGGGTACGGCCCACGAAGTTCCACCACATGACCAGATCCTCGTCGAACGGTTCGCCTCCGAGCAGGATTGCGCGGGCCGGTTCGGTGCGCGGATTGTGCAGCACCAGCTCGGTTCGGCCCGGTCCGGCGTATCCCAGATCGGCATGCTCCAGCCCGACTTCGCAGAAGTTCAGCGCCGGAGTGTCCAGCACCAGGCCGTGTTCGAATGCCGGATCCACCTCCAGCGCCAGGGTGGCACCGGCGTCGACGATCACTTCGGCGCCCAACAGCGGAGTCGCGGTCTCCACCGGTGACGAGGCACCGCCCAGGCTGCCGATGAACACCCGGACGACGCCGCCGGGCAGCGCGACCGGTTCGGGTGCGTGGAACTGGAATCCGGTGGGCCCGTGGCGGGCGACGTCGGGCAGCGCCACCCACAGCTGCATACCGTGCAGCACCGTCGTCTCGGGAGTCGAGACCTCCGAATGGCTGATGCCGTGACCGGCCGACATCAGGTTGAGTTCGCCCGGGCGCACCATCGCGTGTACCCCTGCGCTGTCGGTGTGCTCGATCTCCCCGGTGAACAGCCAGCTGACGGTCTGCAGACCGGTGTGCGGATGGGGCAGCACCCGCATGCCGCCGGTGGCAGCGACGTCGTCTGGGCCGTAGTGGTCGGCGAAACACCAGGCGCCGATCATCGAGCGATCACGGGTCGGCAAGGTCCGGCTGACCAGCATCGCCCGCGGTCCGCCCAGGGGCACCTTGCGTGCGCCGATCACTTCGATGCCGGGATCGGGTTCGCCGCCGCAGTCCATCTCGACGGGATGGGCTTCCAGATTGCTCATATCGTCGATCCTAGGCATCAACGCCGGGGCCGAGCCGAAGATCAGCGTTGCGGTGCACCCCAGCGAGTCTGGTCGCGCAGCGGGCCCCTGAGCAGCTTTCCACCGGGGTTGCGCGGTAGCGGTTCCTCGGCTGAGGAGCACGCAACCACCATCGTTGACCCGACGGTCATCGGACGGGGCGCTACCTCCCCGCGTGCAGCGGGTCAACGGGCAGGTGGATGGCATGAACTCGTCGCGGCCACCGGAATCTACATCGATGACGAGGCGCCGGTGCAGTTCCACTTCACCGGACCGGGCCGGGCGATCCCGACCCGATGACCGCGGCGGTACTTCAGTCGCGGCTGAGCCGAAGCCGGCTTCAGGAACCGATCACTCCGCCGGCCGCGCCGACGATCTGTTCGGCGGCCAGCGCCGGAGTCAGGGTTCCGTCGAGGACACCGCGTTCGGCCTCGGCGCGGACCGCCCGCACGTGCGGATCGTTCTCCAGCCGGGACAGGATCGCCTCCTGCACCATCTGCCAGGTCCAGTCGACCCGCTGCTGAGCACGGCGCCGGTCGAACTCCCCGGCCGCGGTGAGGACGTCCCGGTGTTCGACGATGGCGTTCCAGTACTCGTCGACACCGGTATTCTCCAGCGCACTCATGGTCAGTACCGGCGGCGTCCAGAGGGCATCGTGCGGGTAGATCAGCCCCAGTGCGTTGCGGAGTTCGCGGGCGGCGCCGCGGGCCTCGTTCACGTGCTTGCCGTCGGCCTTGTTCACCACGACGATCTCGGCGAGTTCGAGCACGCCCTTCTTGATGCCCTGCAGCGAGTCGCCGGTGCGCGCCAGAGTCAGGAAGCTGAAGGTGTCGACCATTCCGGCCACACTGACTTCGGACTGGCCGACGCCGACGGTCTCCACCAGCACCACGTCGTAGCCGGCGGCCTCCACCAGCACGATGGTCTCGCGGGTGGCCTTGGTGACTCCGCCCAGGGTGCCCGAAGTGGGCGAGGGTCGCACGTAGGCCTGCGGGGCGGCCGACAGCCGGCCCATCCGGGTCTTATCGCCCAGGATCGACCCACCGGTGCGGGTGGAGGAAGGGTCAACTGCCAGCACCGCGACTCGATGGCCCAGATCGATCAGATGCATGCCCAGCGCCTCGATGGTGGTGGACTTGCCGACACCGGGCACACCGGTGATCCCCACCCGGAAGCTGGCGCCTGAATGCGGCGTCAGTTTCAGCAGGAGGCGCTGCGCCAGGTCACGATGATCGCTGCGGGTGGACTCGACCAGGGTGATCGCGCGAGCCAGGGTGGCGCGATCACCGGCCAGGACCCCCTGCGCGAGGGCGTCGACGTCGATCGGGCGCGGTGCCATGTGTCTCGTCAGATCCGTTCTGCTCTAGTCCTTCGGGGACGGGAAAACCGCCGGCCCCTCATCAGGCGTCGGGCAGCGACAGCGACAGGTCCAGCGAGTCGGCGAGCTTCTCGATGAGCCCGACGGCCGCCTCGGAGATTACGGTGCCGGGCGGGAAGATGGCGGTGGCCCCGGCCTGGTACAGCTCCTCGAAGTCGCCCGGCGGGATCACCCCGCCGACCACGATCATGATGTCCTCGCGGCCCACATCGGCCAGTGCCTTCTTCAGCGCCGGCACCAATGTCAGGTGGCCGGCGGCCAGCGACGAGACACCCACCACGTGCACGTCGTTATCGGAGGCCTGTCCGGCCACCTCCTCAGGTGTGGCGAACAGCGGGCCGACATCGACGTCGAAGCCCAGGTCGGCGAACGCGGTGGCGATCACCTTCTGGCCGCGATCGTGGCCGTCCTGCCCCATCTTGGCCACCAGCACGCGGGGACGGCGTCCCTCGGCCTGCGCGAAGGCATCGACCACGGCGATGGCCCGCTCCACGTCCTTCACCTGTTCACCCACCTCGTGTCGGTAGACGCCGCTGATGGTGCGGATCTCGGCCTGATGGCGGCCGAAGACCTTCTCCATGGCGTCGGAGATCTCGCCGCCGGTGGCTCCGGCGCGCGCGGCGTCGATGGCCAATGCCATCAGGTTGTTGCTCAGGTCGCTGCCGCCGGACTCGGCCGCGGCGCGCGTCAGGTTCGCCAGGGCGGCGTCGACGGCACCCTGATCGCGTTCGGCTCGCAGCCGGGTCAGCTTCTCCAACTGCTCGGCGCGCACCTTCGAGTTGTCGACCTTGAGGACCTCGATCTCCTCGTCCTCGTCGACGCGGTACTTGTTGACTCCCACCAGCGGCTGCAGTCCGGAGTCGATGCGCGCCTGGGTGCGCGCGGCGGCTTCTTCGATCCGCAGCTTGGGCAGGCCTTCGTTGATCGCCTGTGTCATACCGCCGGCGGCCTCGACTTCGGCGATGTGGGCGCGGGCCTTCTGCGCCAGTTCGGCGGTGAGCCATTCGACGTAGTTCGAGCCTGCCCACGGGTCGATCGGCCGGGTGGTGCCCGACTCCTGCTGCAGCAGCAGCTGGGTGTTTCGGGCGATCCGTGCCGAGAAGTCAGTCGGCAGGGCGATCGCCTCATCGAGGGCATTGGTGTGCAGCGACTGGGTATGGCCCTGGGTGGCGGCCATCGCCTCGACACAGGTGCGCGCGACGTTGTTGAACACGTCCTGGGCGGTCAGCGACCAGCCGGAGGTCTGCGAGTGGGTGCGCAGCGACAGGCTCTTGGGGTTCCTCGGCTCGAACTGGGCGACCAGTTCGCTCCAGATCAGCCGGGCGGCGCGCAGCTTGGCGACCTCCATGAAGAAGTTCATCCCGATTCCCCAGAAGAACGACAGCCGCGGCGCGAACTTGTCGATGTCCAGGCCCGCCTCCAGTCCGGCCCGGATGTACTCCACGCCGTCGGCCAGCGTGTATGCCAGCTCCAGATCGGCGGTCGCTCCCGCTTCCTGGATGTGGTAGCCGGAGATCGAGATGGAGTTGAACTTGGGCATCTTCGCGCTGGTGTAGGCGAAGATGTCGGAGATGATCCGCATGGACGGCGTCGGCGGATAGATGTACGTGTTGCGGACCATGAACTCTTTGAGGATGTCGTTCTGGATGGTCCCGGCCAGCTTCTCCGGCGGTACGCCCTGTTCCTCGGCGGCCACCACGTACAGCGCCAGAATCGGCAGCACCGCACCGTTCATGGTCATCGACACCGACACGCTGCCCAGGTCGATACCGTCGAACAGCTGACGCATGTCCAGGATGGAGTCGATGGCCACGCCGGCCATACCGACGTCGCCGGCCACGCGCGGATGGTCCGAGTCGTACCCGCGGTGGGTGGCCAGGTCGAAGGCCACCGACAGGCCCTTCTGGCCGGCGGCGAGGTTGCGGCGGTAGAAGGCGTTGGACTCGGCGGCGGTGGAGAAACCGGCGTACTGCCGGATGGTCCACGGCTGGTTGACGTACATCGTCGGGTAGGGCCCGCGGATGAACGGTGCCTCACCGGGGATGGAGTCGAGCGGGTACTCCTGCTCGGCGGCGGTGGCGTCGCGCTGGGCGCGGGTGTACACCGGAGCGACGTCGATCTGCTCGGGGGTGTGCCAGAGGGTCTGCTCGACGCTGTAGCCGTGGGTGGTGGCCAGCGTATCGACCAGCTCTGACTCTGCGGCAGCGGTGGGCTGCTGGGTCAGCTCGTCGAGCTTCAGTTCGACGTCAGCGAAGTCGGGAACCGTGAAGGTGCGGTCGGTGTTGTCGCTCATGATCTCTTACTCCCCCGCGTGCGCGGTGACGGTGTCCAGCAACTCGGTCAGGGTGGTGACGGCGTCGATTCCGACCTGCAGCGAACCGTCCGGGGCGTCGTCGCCGTCGGGCCATTCGCGATCGGGTCCGGCCAGCAGAATCCGGCCGATCCCGGCGGCGCGCGCCGCAGCCAGCAGTGCCGGACCGTCGCTCTGGTAGCGGGCCTTGGTTCCGCAGATCACCGCGACCGGGGCGCCGGCGATGCCGGGGGTCTCGGTGAGGCTTTCGGCGGTGATCGGCCCGGGGTTGATCGCCTCGATGCCGCCGGCGGCCAGCAGGTTCGCGACGAAGGTCGTGCGGCCGTTGTGTTCGGCGACGGTGCCTAGCGGCAGCAGCACGATGCCCGGCCGCGTTCCGGTTGCGGTCGCCGCATCGGCGCGATCGCGCAGTTCTTCGAAGCGGCGGGCCACGCGGGCCAGTTTCGCCGTCGCGGTGGGCAGATCCGTCGTATCGGCCAGCGCCGCAGCGAATGCGGACTCGCCCAGGTTCGGGAACTCTGAGACGCCGGTGATCGGCGCGCTGCGGTGGTCGACGGCCTCGTCCCGCAGGGCCAGCGCCTGATCGATCCAGCGCGCGATCGCACCCTGGTCCAGGGCGTCGCGGTAGCCGCCGTGGGCCTCGGTGTCGGTGAACACCTGCCAGGCGGCTGCGGCCAGACCGTCGGTGAGGTCCTCGACGTACCAGGAACCGCCGGCCGGATCCAAGACGCGCCCGATATTGGACTCCTCGAGCAGCAGCAACTGGGTGTTGCGGGCGATCCGCGCCGAGAAGGTCGGGCTCGAGGACCGCTCGGCGATCGGCAGTGCGGCGTCGTAGCCCAGGACCGTGACCTGGTCGGCGCCGCCGACGCCGGCACCGAAGGCGGCCACGGTGGTGCGCAGCATGTTCACCCACGGGTCGCGCTGGGTGAGCATCGACAGATCGGTGACGGCGTGGGTCAGTGCGGCTCCGGCCTCGGGCGTCCCCAGGACCTGTGCCACCCGAGCCCACATCAGCCGCAGAGCCCGCAGCTTGGCCACCGCGGCGAACTGATCGTCGTCGACCGAGACGGCGAAACTGATCTGATTCAGCGCGGCGGACGGTGACACACCGGCGGCGGCCAGATCACGGATGTGCGCGAGAGCGGCGGCCACCAGCAGGCCCAGCTCCTGGGCGTTGGAGGCACCGGCCTGAGCGAAGTCGGTGCCGTCGACGCGGAAGGTCCGCACCCGGGCCGGGGCGTGTGCTGCAAGTTCGGTCGCCTCGGCGGCGCACACGCTCGGGCGGCCGGAGAAGGCGGCGGTGTACGGGGACAGACCGAGGCTGTGGGTGGTCGCCAGCAGCGCCGGTGCCTCCTGCGGTGGGGTCGGCCGGTCGGCCAGCACCGACAGAAACTCCCGCGCCGCGGCGAGCCCGTCGTCACCAGCATCCAGGGTGACGGGCATCAGATCCAGATAGATCCCGTTCAGGACCGCCGCCAGGTCGCCGGCCTGCACGGCCGGTCCGACGGCCAGCCAGATGCCGGAGGTGCCGCTCCCGGCCGCATCGAGGATCGTCTCGTTCAGGCCTTCGGCGGACTGACCGGGCAGATCGCCGAAACGTTCGGTGACCCGCCACCCCTGCTGCACATCGCGGGCCGGGTCGGCGCCGCGGACGAACGGGAATCCGCCCGGCAGGCCGCGCTCGCCGACCTCGTCCTTGCGGGTGTAGAGAGGCCGGATACTCACCTCGTCGCGGGTCGGCGTCGACAACAATGCCTCGGGTGTGTCAGGCAGGTCGGCGGGCTCGATTCGGCGCGACTTGGCCAGGACCGCGGCCGCGGCCGTTGACCAGCGCTGATAGTCCTCGTCGAGTTGCTCTCGTGTCCGCTGGGTGGGCTGTGCTGTCATCGCTGCGGTAGTCCTCCGTGGTCGCCTGGCCGTGGGCCTGTCTTGCACAGTATCCGATGAGCGGTGTGCCATTCGGTGATGGTGTTGTGACCCGAGACACCGTCACGCACCAGGCCCGCTTCAGCGGTGGGCGCACTAAACTCTGCCTGGTGCGCTACTCCAGTCGGTCGCGGGTTGTCGAAGAGCCCGTCGATCTATTCACCGGGACGGTCGGACCGGCCCCGCGGACGGCGGCCTGGCGCACCCTCTGGCGGGCAGTGGCCGCGTTGGCGGCGGTCATCGTCGTTCTCCTGGGCGCTTATCTGGTGCCTTTGCCGTCGATCGGACGGGTGCGCGAATGGTCTGAATCCGTCGGGCCCTGGTTCGTCGTGGTGTTCTTCGTGGTGAACCTGCTCGCCATCATCGGGCCGATCCCCCGCTCGCCGTTCACGATGATGTCGGGAGTGCTGTTCGGTCCGGCGGTCGGATTCGGTGGATCGATGATCGTGGCGGCCCTGGCCGCCGTGGTCGCCTTCTGGTTGTCACGCCGGCTCGGCCGTGCCCGCGTGCAGCGTTTCCTGGACCGGCCGGTGGTGCGCGCTGTCGAGGAGCGTCTGGAGCGCCGGGGCTGGCTGGCCGTCGGTTCGCTCCGGCTGATTCCGGTCTGTCCGTTCGCGATGGTCAACTACGCCGCAGGCCTATCGTCGGTGCGGCCCCTCCCCTATGCGGTCGCCAGCATCGTGGGAACCGCACCGGGAACGGCAGCGGTGGTCTTCCTGGGGGATGCGCTCGCCGGTCAGGCCAGTCCGCTGATGGTGGGGGTCTCGGCGGCGTTGTTCTCGGTCGGTGTGATCGGACTGGTCATCGATGCGCGGATGCCGGTCACCGCGCAACAAGCCTGAAAGCTTGAATTCCTCAGATCAAGCCTGCACCATTGAATAATGGTCTCGCGGTTCAGGGGGCTCGCGGTTCAGGGGGCTCGCGGGTCGGACAGTTCGCAGGTCGGGGCGCCGGAAAGGAAGCACGCATGTTCGTCGTCACTGCCGACCAGCGATCGAGTCGCCGGGGCCCGGACCGCGTGCCCGAACTGATCGAACGCTTCCGCCGGATACCGGTGGTGCGGGGTTTCGAACGGACCGCCGGGGACGAGGTGGAGGCGGTCTTCGATGATCCCGATGCCGTCACCTCGGTGGCCATCGCTCTGGCGGCCGGGGGTCAGTGGACTGTGGGAATCGGGATCGACGACGTCGACCAGCCGCTTCCGCTTTCGACCCGAGCCGGTCGGGGTCCGGCGTTCGAGGCCGCGCGCGTCGCGGTGGAGGCAGCCAAGGGTCAGCGCATCCCGCTGCGGGTGCGGGGCGCCTCGACGTGGTGCCCGGCCACCCAGACAGCGGCCTGCCTGCTGGTAGATCTGCACACCGGGCGCACATCGGCCGGCCGTGAGGCCGTCGAGCTGGTCTCGGCCGGGATGACCCAGGCCCAGGCGGCCGAACACCTGGGCATCAGCCCGCAGGCGGTCTCCTTGCGATTGCGGTCGGCGCGCTGGGATCTGGAGGACGATGCCCGCGCCCTGGTGACCAGACTGCTACGCGCCAGTGAGGAACAACGATGACGGCGACGATCCTGCTGGCCGTCGCGGTGCTCTTCGCAGGGGCGGGAATGCCGGTGCGGGTGCTCCTGGCCGGAAATCCCGAACGCAGCGACGCCGACGTCCGCCGATACGACCTGGCGATGACAGTGATTCTCGGGACGCTGTTGGCCGCGGCCGCCGGCGCCGCTGTCGCCGCACCCGGATTGCACGGCGCTGCGGCAGCGACCGCCACGGTGATCGCGGTCCTCACCGCCGCACTCACCGGCGGCTACTTCGTCCGGGCGGTCCTGACCGCGGGCGGGATCCCCACCCGCGACGAGAACTACGATGATCCGCCGGCCGAACCGTTCCTGCGCGGCGGACGGGTGATCGGGGTGCTGGAACGCACTGCGGTGGCCGTGTGCCTACTGGCCGCCTGGCCCGCCGGCATCGCCGTGATCCTGGGTGTCAAAGGACTGGCCCGGTTTCCGCAATTACGCGAACACCACGCCAGCGAGCAGTTCATTCTGGGCACCTTCGCCTCGGTGCTGTGGGCATGTGCGGCAGCCGGCATCGGCCATGTGATCGGCAGCGGCTGAGCTCGGCCGCTCCACGCTCGGACGCGTGCTGCCAAACGGCTACTCCGGCGGTTCGGTGACGAAGTCGATCAGTTCCTCGACGCTGCGCAGCAGCGGCACCTCCAGATCCCGGAAGTCCGACACCGCACCGAGTACCCGCCGCCAGCCGTCCTGCGGGCTGCCCCAACCCAGGGCCTGGCAGATTCCGGTCTTCCAGTCGGTGCCCATCGGGATCACCGGCCAGGCCTCGATACCGACCGCCGCCGGCTTCACCGCCTGCCAGACGTCGACATACGGATGACCGCAGACGAGCACATTCGGCCCGACCTCGGCGGTGAGCTTCTCCTCTTTGCTCCCCGACACCAGATGGTCAACCAGAACACCGGCGCGCCGATGCTCAGCCGGCCGAAAGTCGTCCAGGGCCTGATCCAGATTGTCCAGACCGTCCAGACTCATCACCACGACCCCCTCGGCGCGCAGGTCGTCGCCCCACACCCGTTCGAGCAGGGTCGCATCGTGGACCCCTTCGACGAAGATCCGGCTTGCCCGGGCCGTGCGTGCGCGCTGGCGCGGCAGTGCCCGCGAACCGGAGGCGGTCTGGATGGTGCGCGGAGCATTCGGCCCGCGGCCTGCCGGCCGCACCAGCGTGACCGGTTTGCCGTCGATCAGGAAGGCCGCCGGGAAGGCGTGGAACACCCGGGTCCCACCGTGCCGGTCCTCGAGGCGCACCATATCGGCGGCATAGGTCTTCTCCCAGCCCACGATGGCACCGCAGTAGCCGGTGGCCGCATCCTCGACCACCAGGCCCTGTTCGCCGGCCACCTGCGGTGCCGCGGGTTTGCTGCGGCGCGGCTGCGCCAGTACATCACGTCCGTAGCGGTCATCCCTCACGGCTGTCCAGGCTAGGTCACGCGGGCGGGCGAACCGAGGCGACGCTCCGCGTATCCTGGGAGGTCATGTCCAGATCACTTCCCCACTCCACGACGGGGCTGGCCCGTGCCTGGCCGGTATCGGCGCTGGCGGTGTGGGCGGCCGCCTGGCGTGCCGGCCGGGTCGCCCCCGATGATGTGCTGCACACCCTGCAGGATTACGCCCAGAGCCATGAACTCGACGTCGCCCCCGACAGCGGGCTGAATCCGGGCGGCACTGCCCTGGACCTGGTCGCGCTGGTCGGTCAGGCGCCGAGCCAGGTCGTGCTGCTGCCGTCGCCCGGGGATCTGCAGGGTCTGCCGCCAGGCCCGCAGACCGGGGTGCTGTCGTCGGCCGAGGAGGTTCTGCTTCTCGAGCGCCCGCAGCAGCCACCACTGGCACTGACCGCTCGCGGCAGCATCGAACGATGCCGCTGGAGCGTGCGCGCGCTGGCGCAGCCACTGGATCTGTCGGCGCTCGGCGGAGACCGCGGGCTCGGCGAGATGGAATACGAGCTGCGCGAAGCCACTGGCGAGGCCGCCGTGGTGATCGCTGCCCTGAGCGGCCCGCGCGCCGGCGGGCCGGCCGATCTGCGAGATGCGCTGACCGCCCGGACCCGGACTTTCGCGCTGGAGCTGCCGCCGCATGACCGGCCGCGCGCGGATCGTGTCCTGGCCAGCGCAGCGCAGTTGGAGGCGATCATCGAACTGGCCGGCGCAGGCCCGGGGGTCTCGGCCGAACAGCTCGAAGCCGCTGCCGGTCAACTGCGGCGGCTGAGCGCGCTGACGCGCCGGGCACGCGCGGCGGCCGTCAACGACCTGCTGCGGGAATACCGCCGCGACGGCTGAGCACCGCCACTGGCAGGAGTGGTCCGAATCAGCCGGCAGATCGTGCGCCGGAGCGGGCCGGGCGGGCAGGCAACTGGCAGCATCCCGGACGGCAGAAGCTGCCGTTGTCCGCACAGCCCAGTGCCTGCGTGTCACCGTCTCCGGCGTGATACTCCTGGATCAGATCGGCGATCATCGCGATGAACACCGGATCGGTTCCGACCGTATCGGCGCGGGCATAGTCCATCCCGAGCTTCTCGGCGACCTCGCGGGCCTCCGAGTCCAGATCCCAGATCACTTCGAGGTGATCGGAGATGAAACCGATCGGGCACACCACCACCCGGCCCACCCCCTGTTCGGCGAGGTCTTCGAGGTGATCGCAGATGTCCGGCTCGAGCCAGGGCACCTCCGGCGGGCCGGAGCGAGACTGCCAGACCAGATCGAACCGATCCAGACCAAGTTCCCGGGCGACCTGCTGAGCGGCCGCAGCGACCTGGCGCGAGTACAAGAACCCGTCGCCGTCCGGCGGCCCGGCGGTCCGGTCGGCCGCGATCGGAATCGAATGCGCGGTGAAGACCAGCCGGATCGGGGTGCCCTCCCCCAGCTGCGCCTGTGCGCGCCGCACGGCATCGGCGGCTGCGGCGACGAATCCGGGACGATCCCAGTACTGCGGTAGTTTGCGCAGCACCAGTTCCGCGGAGCCGGGCACCTCCGACAGCCCGGCAGCGAGATCTTCATGGTACTGCCGGCATCCCGAGTACCCTCCCCACGCCGATGTCGGGAAGACCAGCGCGCGTCGGTGACCGTCGGCCTGCAGCTGGGCGATCGCCTCGGCCACATACGGCGTCCAGTTGCGGTTGCCGAAATAGATCGGAAGGTCGAGGCCGCGGGTGCGCAACTCGGCCTGCAGCGCGGCGATCATGTCCAGATTCAGCCGGTTGATCGGCGAGACCCCGCCGAAGTGCAGGTAATGGTCGACGACTTCTTCGAGGCGTTCGGGCGGGACCCCGCGGCCGCGCGTGACGTTCTCCAGGAACGGGCGGACGTCGGCGGGCTGGTTGGGTCCCCCGAAGGAGTGAAACAGCAGCGCGGTGAAGGCGGCGCCGCCGGAGGCGTCAGGCATCCGGTCAGCCCAGCATGTTTTCCGGGAACCAGGTATTGTGACTGGCTCCGCCGTCGACGTAGACGATCGATCCGGTCGTGGCCGGCAGCCAATCCGACAGCAGCGCCACGACGCTCTTACCGACCGGGGTCGGATCGTCGACGTTCCAGCCGATCGGCGAGGCGCCGTCCCAGTACTCGTTGAGCATGTTCAGCTTCTTGGCATCGTCGGTGGCGGTACCCGAGATCGCCTTGGCGGCCAGAGTCTTGATCGGTCCGGCGGCCACCAGGTTCGATCGGACCTTCTTGGCGTAGCCGACCTCACGGGCGACATAGCGGTTCACCGACTCGAGGGCCGCCTTGGCCACGCCCATCCAGTTGTAGTCCGGCACCGCGGTGCGCGGATCGAAGTCCATACCCACGATGGAGCCGCCCTCGTTCATCACCGGCAGGACCGCGCGGGCCAGGGAGGCGTAACTCCACGCCGAGATCTCGAAGGCCTTGGCCACATCGGGGCCCGGGCCCTCCAGGAAAGGCAGCGCATCCGGTCCCATCAGGGTGCGCGGGGCGAAGGCGATCGAATGGACGACGCCGTCGAGCCCCTCCGGCGCCAGGGCACGGACCTGATCGGCCAGCGCGGCCAGACTCTCCTCATCGGTGACGTCCAGGCCGATCGCATCGGGCACCTCGTGCGGAAGCCGCTTGGCGATGCGGTTGATCAGCCGCAGCCGCTCGGGGATGCCGGTGATGATCACCTTGGCGCCGGCCTCTTGGGCCTGCGCGGCGGTCGCGAACGCGATGGATGCATCGGTGATGATGCCGGTGACGAGGACGGTCTTGCCTGCGAGGATTCCGCTCACGGTGTTGGCTCCTGGGGTTTGGGGGTGTGGCGATCGGGGCGGGCGCGGGTCAGTGACCCATACCCAGACCGCCGTCGACGTTGATGACGTTGCCGGTGACGTAGGCCGAATCGTCCGAGGCCAGGAAGCTGACCACGGCGGCAACCTCTTCCGGCTGACCCATCCGCTTGGCCGGGATCGCCTGATCCACGGCGGTCTTGGTGTACTCCTCGGGCAGTGAGCGGGTCATATCGGTGTCGATCAGACCCGGAGCCACCACATTGGCGGTGATGTTGCGGCCGCCCAGTTCACGGGTCACCGAACGGGCCAGCCCGATGACGCCGGCCTTCGAGGCCGCATAGTTGGCCTGGCCCGGTGTACCCATCAGGCCGACGACCGAGCCGAGGTAGATGAACCGGCCCCACCGCTTCTTCAGCATGTCGCGGGTCGCGGCCTTGGTGACCCGGAAGGCCCCGGTCAGGTTCGCGTTGACGACGTTCTCGAAGCTTTCGACGCTCATGCGCATCAGCAGGGTGTCCTCGGTGATGCCGGCGTTGGCCACGACCACCTCGACCGGACCCTGGTGCTCGGCGACCTCTTTGAACGCCCGATCGACCGACTCGGTGTCGGTGACGTCGCACTGCACGCCGAACAGGCCCTCGGGCGCTCCGGAGCCCCGGTGGGTCACCGCGACCTTGTGGCCGTCGGCGGCAAGCCGCTGGGCGATCGCTAGACCGATGCCGCGGTTGCCGCCGGTGACCAGCACAGAGCGTGGGGTGAAGGTGTCATTGTCTGCCATGGTTGTTCAACCTATCTCACGGAAGTCGTCGGTTCAGGAACAGGGCGCCCAAGGTTCCGACCAGAACCAGCAGGCTGCCGGCGATCAGCCAGGGCCGCGAATTGTCGCCGCGTTGGCGTTCGGTACCGATCTGCTCGCGCAGTGACGAATACACCCTGTTGAGTTCGTCGAGGGACTGGGCGGTGTAGAAGTGGCCGCCGGCGATATTGGCGATCTTGCGCAGGGACTCGTCGTCGACGGGAACGGGGATGCGCTCCATCCGGCCGTCGGGCGCTTCCAGTTCGACCGTGCCGTGCATGGTGCCGAACGAGATCGTCGATACCGGTATGCCCTCCTCCTTCGCCTTGCGCGCGGCGGTGAAGCCGCCGCGGTCGGCATCGGGGCTTTCGGGAACGGTCTGTTTACCGTCCGAGAGCACCACGATGTGCGAGGGCGGTGCGTGTTCGTCGCCGCCCAATGCCGAGTTCAGGGTCTGGATCTGATCGATCGCCGCGAAGATCCCCTCGCCGGTGGCGGTCTTGTCGGCGAGCTTGAGCTTGCCCAGGGCGTTCTTGGTGGCGTTATGGTCCGGGGTCGGCGAGACCAGGTTCGACGCGGTTCCGGCGAACGACACCAGACCCAGGTTGATCCCGGCGGTCAGTTCGTCGGCGAAGCGTTTACCGGCGGCCTGGGCCGCCTGGAGCCGCGTCGGCGCGACATCGGTGGCCTTCATCGAATTGGAGACGTCGACCACCAGCATCACGGTGGCCCGGTTGCGCGGGACGTCACGTTCGGCCAGCGGTCCGGCCAGCGCGATCGTCAGCAGCAGCAGACCGGTGGCCAGCAACGCGAACGGCACATGCCGGAACCGGTCGCGGGCCTGCGGAGTGACCGTCTTGAGGACATCGAGGTTGGCGAACCGTAGCGCCCGGGCCTTGCGGCGCCGCATCTCGTAGACGTAGGCGCCGACCAGCACCAGGACCAGCAGGCTGGTGAGCAGCCACCACGGATGGGCGAACCAGCGACTCATCAGCGTACCCCCGCGGCCCGCCGGCGGCGCCCGACGAAGCGCACGGTGTCGGCGATCCAGTCCCGATCGGTCTGCAGAGTCATGACCGCGCCGCCGCAGCCGCGGAATGCGGACTGGACCTGAGCCCGGTGATCGGCGGCCGCCCGAGCGAAGTCGGCACGGACCTGTTCGGTGACGTCGATCTCGACCACCTCGCCGGACTCGGCGTCGGCCAGGGTGACCGGACCGACAGGCGGCAATGCGATGTCGAGCGGATCGAGGACCTCCACACCGAGGAGTTCGTGGTGGGCGCCGATCGCCCGCAACGAACGGGACCAGTCGATCGGACCGAGGAAGTCGCTGACGACCACGGCCAGCCCGCGCCGGCGTTGCGGCCGGCGCATCGCCTCCAATCCGGCATCGAGGTCACCGCGCACTCCCGGCTGACTGCGGTGAGTGGTGGCCATGGTCTTGAGGAGGTTGCGGGCGTGTGCCCGCCCTGCGCGCGCCGGAATGCGGGTGATCGAATCGCCGGTGACGATGACTGCGCCGTGCCGGTTGCCGCCGCCGGAGGTCAAATGCACCACCGCGGCTGCGGCGGCCACTGCCAGATCGCGTTTGGTGTGCTCGCCGGAACCGAAGTCCAGACTCGCCGAGGCGTCCATGACGAACCAGGTCTCCAGTTCGCGGTCGGCGATCATCTGCCGGACGTGCGGCTGGGTGGTGCGTGCGGTGACCGACCATTCCATCCGCCGGATGTCGTCGCCGGGCTGGTAGACGCGGGCCTCCCCCGGCTCGGAGCCGGGTCCCGGAATCAATCCCATGTGGGCGCCCTGGAGCACACCGTCGAGCTTTCGCCGGACGGTGAGTTCCAGACTGTTGAGCGCTGCGTTCAGCTGCGGGTCCTCCAGGGAGCCGCCGCGCAGCGACGGCAGTCCGCTATTGGCCGACATGACCCTCCGGGCGCGAGGACACCTGCGTCGGCGCTGCCGCCGGCGACTGCTGGGACGGCTGCTGGACACGCTGCTGCGGTGCGCCCTGCTGGGGCTGCGGGGCCGGGACGGCCTGTTGGGGTGCACCCTGCTGGGGCGCGCCGGCCTGCTGCGGTACGGCGCTGACCTGCGGCAGACCGACCGTCTGCAGGATCCGGGTGATGATCTGGTCCGGGGTCACCTCGTCGGCCAGCGCGTCATAGCTCAGGACCACGCGGTGCCGCAGCACATCGGGGATGATCTCGACGATGTCCTGCGGGATCACGTAATCGCGCCCGCGCACGATCGCCAGGGCGCGGGCGGCGGCAACGATACCCAGGGTGGCGCGCGGGGAAGCGCCGTAGCTGAGCCACGTGGCCACATCGTTCAGGCCCAGATCTGCCGGACGGCGCGAGGCGTCGACCACACGCACGACGTAGTCGACGAGCGCATGGTGGACGAAGACGTTGGCAGCGACCCGCTGGAGCCGGATCGTGGTGGCCGGGTCGAGTACCCGCGAGGCCGACGGCGGTTCGATCCCCATCCGGTAGACGATCTCCCGCTCCTCCTCCACCGACGGGTAGTCGACGAGAACCTTGAACAGGAAGCGGTCACGCTGGGCTTCGGGCAGCGGGTACACGCCCTCGTTCTCGATCGGGTTCTGCGTGGCCATCACCAGGAAGGGGTCGGGCAGCGGATAGGTGGTGCCTCCGATGGACACCTTGCGCTCGGCCATCACCTCCAGCAGAGCCGACTGCACCTTGGCCGGCGCGCGGTTGATCTCGTCGGCCAGCAGGAAGTTGGTGACGACCGGTCCCAGTTCGGTGTCGAACTCCTCGCGCCCCTGCCGGTAGATGCGGGTACCGATCAGATCCGTCGGCACCAGGTCCGGGGTGAACTGGATGCGAGCGAACTCTCCGCCCACGACGGTGGCGAAGGTCTCCACAGCCAGCGTCTTGGCGACTCCGGGTACGCCCTCGAGGAGGATGTGGCCGCGGGCGAGCAGTCCGACCAGAATCCTCTCGACCAGTTGATCCTGGCCGACGATGACACGCTTGACCTCGTACATCGCTCGTTCGAGGAGCGCAGCGTCCTCGGGGGTGAGCGTGTTCTCAGCGGCGGGTGAACTCAAACCGGGACTCCTCGTGTGGGCGCGCGGAGCATGCCGCCCCGCGAAGATCGTTCTTCGATTCGATCGTGCTGGGAGCGACTCTACCGGCCCCGCGGCCGGCTGATCCGGACCCGGTCAGGCCAGTCGCACAACTTGGGGCATCGCGCCGTCGGTACGCACCGGCGAGATCTTGACGACGTCACCGGACTGCGGCGCTTCGATCATCGTGCCGTCGCCCAGGTACAACGCCACGTGGGTACTCGCGCTGGGGCCGTAGAAGATCATGTCCCCGCGGACCATCTCCGACAGCGGGAACTTCGGACCGGAGTCGTACTGGTACCCGGTGTAATGGGGCAGGTCGATTCCGATGCCGGCGAAGGCGTAGATCATCAGGCCCGAGCAGTCGAAGCCGATCTTGTTGTAGTCGCCGTGCGCATCGGCCACGCCGCCGTCACGAATGCCCAGGGTGGGACCGTTGGCATCGCCGCCGCCCCAGGCATAGGGCTGGCCCAGCTGTGATTTGGCGCGGTTGATCACCAGCTCGACGGCCTGCGGCCCGCGCAGACCCGGACGGACGGTGCCGCCTCCGCCTCCGAACAGGGCACCCAGGGATCCGTTCCCGAGGCGGGCTAGGGTCCCGCCCTCACCGTTGCTCATCGGCGTGGTGCCGCCGATCCCCAATTCGTCGAGCAATTCCGAGTGCGGGATCTGCTGTTCGCCGAGGATCGCCGCCAGCATCTGGGTACCGGTCTCGACCGCCAGCCGGGCCACGGTCAGTGCGGCTTCGGCCGCGGTGTCGCCGCCGTCGACCTTGTTGGCCGGCAGGTTGCCCAGCACCTCGCCGAGCATCGGGGGCGCCTTGGCTGCGGCGGATTGGCCGCCCTGAGTCTTCTCGAGCTTCTCGATCAGTGCGGCACGCTGGTTCATCAGCTCGCTGCGCTGCGTGCGCTGGTCGGAGACGGCCTTGCGGGCGGTACTGACGGCCTCGATGGCGGCGCTGCGACGATTCTCGGCCCCCTGTGCTGCAGTCGCGGTCTGCTTACGGGTGGCTGTGGTGGCCGCGACGCGGACGTTCTGCTCGCTGCGCGCATGCTCCAGCTTCCGGATGGTTGCGCGCTGCTGCCGGGCCACCTGCTCGACGCTGGTCATCTTGTCGAGCACCTTGGCCGGATCGTCGGCAGAGACGTAATCGGCCATCGATCCGACGCGGTTGTTGCCCTGGCGGCTCACCGAGCGCATGAAAGCGTCGAACTCGGCCTGCGCGGAGGCCACCAGACCTTCGATGCGTTTGAGGTCGGCCTTCGCGGCTTTGTCAGCGGCGGCGGCGACCTGCTGTGCGGCCATCGCGTTCTGGACGTCGACGAGCGCCTTGTTGACGTTCTCCTGTTTGGCGGCGACGTCGTTGGCCAGCTTCGTCAGATTCTGGTCGATGGTGGCGATCTGATTGACCAGCGAGGCCACCGGCGAAGCCGGCTTCGGATCGGCGGCGGCGGTCCCTGCGGTCAGGACCCCTACCAGCGCGATCGCACAGAGAGTGCCTCCCTGCGTCGCTCGACGTGCGTTCTTAGTTGGTCGCTTCAACCGACGTACTCCCTAGCTGTGCGCATTGAGCACCGGAGGACGCACCCGTATCACTGGCCCGTCGGTCCCCTGGAATCTCAAATGTGTCTACTGCACCGTACGTCACATAAGACCCACCAGAAACCCCAGGTCGTGAATTACATCAGCGTGATTACCTGCGAAAATGGATTGAACAGCGCAAAGGCGAAGAGTCCGTGCAGGTTACATTTCCGTAACACCCATACGGGCCGGTGAGGCGACGGGCGACGACGTCTCACCGACGGGGTGGCGCAGGGTTGTCAGTCGGTGCTGGAACCGGCGAGATCGTCGTCCGCGGCGCCGGGCTCGGCGCCGGACTCTTCGGCAGCCGCCTGCCGGTCGTGAGTGTCCTCGCCGCCGGCGGTCTGGGCGGCACCGCGTCGTGCGCGCAGTTGCATCAGCCGAGCGAGCACCGCGCCGATCACCACGACCACGATCAGCGCGATGGTCACCAGCGTCCAGTCCAGGTGAGGTTCGGTGACCCGGTCGTAGATCTGATTGACCGCCACCACCGTCTCGGTGCCGGCCTTCACCTCGGACGTACCGTCTTCGAGCTGGACACGGCTGAATTCACTGGATGCGGTGCCGATGCTGCCCGGGCCCATGACCAGGACCGTTCCGCCCACCTGAGCCTGCAGTTCGGTGGCGATGTCCCGATAGACGGTGAAGGGGCTGTAGCTCTCCTGCAGCACCACCACGTACAGGTCGTGCCCCTGCGCGTCGGCGCGGGCGACCACCTGCTGCAGTTGGGGTGCCTGATCGGCCGGGGCGAATACGCCGGTGCTCTTGAGCTGGGCGACGATGCCGCCGATGTCCAGATCGGACCACTGCACAGTGGTGTCGGCGGGCTTGCCGAGCAGGATGGTGACCGGACCCGGTGTCATGGCGGACTCCTGACGTCTGTGGAGGTATCGAAACGACGGGCGGGACTTCGCTCGTCCGATCGGGCGATGCCGGGTGGGTGTACGCGGCGGATCCGGGCCCACCTTACGGCAGGGCGATGCGCGCGCCGGGGTGTGCCGCGCAGGAAACGCCGATTCCGGCGGGAACCGCTCAACCAGTACGCGCGTACTGCTATGATGTATGGGCAGCAGTCCGCGGGCCCTCAGCCCGTCCGCGACTGCCGTGCTGATTCCCCGCGCCGACGCAGCCCGTCGGCGTTCAGAAACGCGATGAGGAGCACACGTTGAGCAAGGATTCCTACGGCGCCCGCGGCACCCTTGAGGTCGGCGACGCGTCATACGAGATCTTCCGACTCTCGGCCGTACCCGGCTTCGAGAAGCTGCCCTATGCGCTGAAGGTTCTCGCCGAGAACCTGCTGCGCACCGAGGACGGCGCAAACATCACCACCGACCACATCAACGCGCTGGCGAACTGGGATCCCGATGCCCAGCCCAGCGTCGAGATCCAGTTCACCCCGGCCCGCGTGCTGATGCAGGACTTCACCGGCGTTCCGTGCGTGGTGGACCTGGCCACCATGCGCGAGGCCGTGGCCGCACTCGGCGGCGACCCGAACAAGGTCAACCCGCTCTCGCCGGCCGAGATGGTGATCGACCACTCGGTGATCCTGGACGTCTTCGGCCGCGCCGACGCCTTCGAGCGCAACGTCGAGCTGGAGTACCAGCGCAACGGTGAGCGCTACCAGTTCCTGCGCTGGGGCCAGGGCGCCTTCGACGACTTCCGCGTCGTCCCGCCGGGCATGGGCATCGTCCACCAGGTGAACATCGAGCACCTGGCGCGCGTGGTCATGACCCGTAACGGCCAGGCCTACCCCGACACCTGTGTCGGCACCGACTCGCACACCACGATGCAGAACGGCCTGGGTGTCCTGGGCTGGGGCGTCGGCGGTATCGAGGCCGAGGCCGCCATGCTGGGCCAGCCGGTGTCGATGCTGATCCCGCGTGTGGTCGGCTTCAAGCTGTCCGGTGAGATCAAGCCGGGCGTCACCGCTACCGACGTGGTGCTGACCGTGACCGATATGCTGCGCCAGCACGGTGTGGTCGGCAAGTTCGTCGAGTTCTACGGCGCCGGCGTGGCCGAGGTCCCCCTGGCCAACCGCGCAACCCTGGGCAACATGAGCCCGGAGTTCGGCTCGACCTGTGCGATCTTCCCGATCGACGGCGAGACCATCAACTACCTGCGTCTGACCGGCCGGACCGAGGAGCAGCTCGCTCTGGTCGAGGCCTACGCCAAGGAACAGGGCATGTGGCACGACACCGAGAAGGAGCCGCAGTACTCCGAGTACATCGAGCTGGATCTGGGCACCGTCGTTCCGTCGATCGCCGGCCCGAAGCGCCCGCAGGACCGCATTCTGCTCTCGGAGTCGAAGGTGGCCTTCCGCAAGGACATCCACAACTACGTCGAGGAGCACATGCCCGTCGAGCACACGCAACTCGATGAGGCCGTCGAGGAGTCTTTCCCGGCGTCGGATCCGGCGGCGCTGTCCTTCGCCGATGACGGTGCGGTGAACGTCCAGTCCGCCGCCCGCGGTGCCGAAGGCCGGCCGAGTAAGCCGGTGACCGTCACGTCCGACGGCAACTCCTTCGTGCTCGACCACGGTGCCGTCGCCGTTGCGGGCATCACCTCCTGCACCAACACCTCGAACCCGTCGGTGATGATCGGCGCGGGCCTGCTGGCGCGCAACGCCGTCGAGAAGGGCCTGACCTCCAAGCCGTGGGTCAAGACCAACATGGCTCCCGGCTCGCAGGTGGTCTCGGACTACTACGACAAGGCCGGTCTGTGGCCGTACCTGGAGAAGCTCGGCTTCTACCTGGGCGGTTACGGCTGCACCACCTGTATCGGCAACACCGGCCCGCTGCCGGAGGCGATCAGCAAGGCCGTCAACGACGAGGACCTGACCGTCACCGCCGTGCTGTCGGGTAACCGTAACTTCGAGGGTCGTATCTCCCCCGACGTCAAGATGAACTACCTGGCCTCCCCGCCGCTGGTCATCGCCTACGCCCTGGCCGGCACCATGGACTTCGACTTCGAGACCGAGTCCCTGGGCCAGGATTCCGACGGCAACGATGTGTTCCTCAAGGACATCTGGCCGTCGGCGCAGGAGATCGACGACACCATCAAGTCCGCGATCAACGCCGACATGTTCACCAAGTCGTATGCGACGGTGTTCGACGGTGACGAGCGCTGGCAGAGTCTGCAGACCCCCGACGGCGACACCTTCGAGTGGGCCGAGGACTCGACCTACGTCCGCAAGGCGCCCTACTTCGAGGGGATGACGATGGAGCCGGCTCCGGTCACCGACATCACCGGTGCCCGCGTCCTGGCACTGCTGGGCGATTCGGTCACCACCGACCACATCAGCCCGGCCGGCCCGATCAAGCCCGGCACCCCGGCCGCCCAGTACCTGGACAGCCACGGTGTCGCCCGCAAGGACTACAACTCCCTGGGCAGCCGTCGCGGCAACCACGAGGTGATGATCCGCGGTACCTTCGCCAACATCCGTCTGCAGAACCAGCTGCTCGACGGTGTCTCCGGCGGCTACACCCGCGACTTCACCCTCGAGGGCGGTCCGCAGAGCTTCATCTACGACGCCTCACAGAACTACCAGAAGGCCGGCATCCCGCTGGTCGTCCTGGGCGGCAAGGAGTACGGCTCGGGTAGCTCGCGCGACTGGGCCGCCAAGGGCACTCTCCTGCTGGGTGTCAAGGCCGTCATCACCGAATCCTTCGAGCGGATCCACCGCTCGAATCTGATCGGTATGGGTGTGGTTCCGCTGCAGTTCCCCGAGGGCGAGAACGCCAAGACCCTGGGCCTGGACGGCACCGAGGTCTTCGACATCACCGGTCTGGACAAGCTGAACGAGGGTGTCACCCCGGAGACCCTGAAGGTCACCGCCACCAAGGAGAACGGCGACGTCGTCGAGTTCGACGCGGTGGTCCGGATCGACACCCCCGGTGAAGCCGACTACTACCGCAACGGCGGCATTCTGCAGTACGTGCTGCGGAACATGATCAACAGCTGATCACGCCGAACCAGCGATAAGGACAGAAGCGATGCCACGGGTCAGCGATGACCGGCTGGCCGCGCGCCGTCGGGAGATCCTCGACGGCGCGCGGCACTGCTTCGCCGAATACGGTTACGACGGCGCCACGGTGAATCGGCTGGAGGAGGCCACGGGACTGTCCCGCGGCGCGATCTTCCACCACTTCAAAGACAAAGAAGCCCTGTTCCTGGCTCTCGCTCGCGAGGATGCGGAGCGGATGGCCGATGTGGCGGCCCAGGAGGGTCTGGTCCAGGTGATGCGCGATATGCTCGCGCGTCCCCGGGACTTCGACTGGCTGGGCACGCGGTTGGAGATCGTCCGGAAGATCCGCACCGATCCGGCCTTCGCCGCCGCCTGGGAGTCGCACAGCTCCGACCTGGAAGCGGTGACGCTGGCCCGGCTCGAACGCAAGCGGGAGGACGGCAGCCTCCGCAAGGATGTGCCGACCGAGGTGCTGGTCACCTACCTGGACATGGTTCTCGACGGATTGATCACCCGACTGGCGACCGGCCAGTCGACCGACGATCTGCAGGCCGTGCTCGATCTGGTCGAGTATTCGGTCCGGACAGCGAAACAAGCCGGCTGAACAACGAGAGACGCCGCCCCGGCGACCCTGTGTGGTCGCCGGGGCGGCATTCGTCGTTCCGGGTGCCCATAGCGCGGCATCGCCGCCCCGACCGGCGCGGCGGCGAGGTCAGGCCAGCTCGATGATCTCCTGGTAGTCATCGGACCAGTGGTCTTCGGCCCCGTCGGGCAGCAGGATCACCCGCTGCGGATCCAGGGCGGCGGCCGCACCCGGATCGTGGGTCACCAGCACGACGGCGCCGGTGTAGCTGCGCAGGGCGTCGAGGACCTGTTCACGGGAGACCGGATCGAGGTTGTTGGTCGGCTCATCCAGCAGCAGGACGTTCGCCGCCGAGGACACCAGACCGGCCAGCGCCAGCCGGGTCTTCTCACCGCCGGACAGGGTGCCGGCGGGCTGCTCGAGCTGCGGACCGGAGAACATGAACGCACCCAGCAGACCGCGCAGATCCTGCTCCCCCCCATCCGGTGCGGCGTGCCGGATGTTCTCCCACACCGTCGCCGTATCGTCGAGGGTGTCGTGTTCCTGGGCGAAATAGCCGAGTTTGAGTCCGAAGCCGTGTTCGATGGTGCCGGCGTCGGGCTGCTCGGTTCCGGCCAGCAGCCGCAGCAGCGTCGTCTTACCGGCGCCGTTGAGGCCCAGGACCACCACGCGGCTGCCTTTGTCGATGGCCAGATCCACGCCGGTGAAGATCTCCAGCGAGCCGTACACTTTGGTCAGGCCCGATGCCTTCAGCGGCGTCTTACCGCAGGCGGCGGGCTCGGGGAAACGGATCCGCGCGGTCCGGTCGGCCACCCGCTCGTCTTCGAGTTCGTCGATCATCTTCTCGGCGCGCTTGAGCATCTGCTGCGCGGCCGTGGCCTTGGTGGCCTTGGCGCCGAGTTTGGCGGCCTGGGCGCGCAAAGCCCCGGCCTTTTTCTCGGCATTGGCCCGCTCGCGCCGGCGCCGCTGTTCGTCGGTGGCGCGCTGATCCAGGTAGCGCTTCCAATTCATGTTGTAGACATCGGCTTCGCCGCGCACCGCGTCGAGGAACCAGACGCGGTTCACCACATCGGACAGCAGATCCACGTCGTGGCTGATCACCACCAGTCCGCCGTCGTGGTTCAGCAGGAAGGTCCGCAACCAGGAGATCGAGTCGGCGTCGAGGTGGTTGGTCGGCTCGTCCAGCAGCAGCGTGGTGTCGGATTTGCCGGTGCCGTCGGAGGCGGCGAACAGGATTCGGGCCAGCTCGACCCGGCGACGCTGACCGCCGGAGAGGGTCCGCAGCTCCTGCTCGAGGACCCGATCGGGCAGCCCCAGGTTGTTGCAGATCCGGGCGGCTTCACTTTCGGCCAGATAACCGCCGAGGGTGCCGAAACGTTCCTCCAGGCGGGCGTATTTGGCGATGGCCTGATCCCGCCGCCGCTCATCGTCGGTCTCAGCCATGATGGTCTGCTGGCGCGCCATCTGGGCCAGGATCTGATCGAGTCCTCGCGCCGACAGCACCCGGTCCTTGGCCAGGACCGACAGATCACCCTCTTTGGGGTCCTGCGGCAGATAGCCGACCGGGCCGCTGCGCCGGACCGAACCGGCATAGGGTTCGGTCTCCCCCGCCAGAATCCGCAGGCTCGTCGTCTTGCCCGCACCGTTGCGGCCGACCAGCCCGATGCGGTCGCCCGGGGCGATACGCAAGGCGTCACCGGGAGCCGACAGAAGGGTTCGGGCACCCGCTCGAACTTCCAGGTCGGTCGCGGTGATCACGACGAGCCATGCTACCGGCGGTGCGGGTAGCGGAGAAATCGCGACGGGACGCCAGCCGCGTCCCCGATGACCCCGGCGGCGGGCGCGCGGTGTCAGGCATCACGCTAGCCTGAAGTCATGACTGCCAACACCTCCTCGCTGTCCGGAAAATCCGCCCTCATCACCGGCGCCAGCCGCGGTATCGGCCTGGCCATCGCCACCGAACTGGCCGCTCGTGGCGCCGCCGTGACGCTGACCGGCCGCAAGGCCGACGCGTTGGACGAAGCCGCCGATGCGGTTCGCAGTGCCGTCCCCGATGCGGTGGTGACCACCTGCGCCGGCAACACCGGCGAGGCCGAGCACCGCGCGGAGGCGGTCGCCGCGGCCTTGGCCGCCGGCGGGGGCATCGACATCCTGATCAATAACACCGGCATCAACCCCACCTACGGGGCTCTGATGGAAGCGGACCTGGATGCGGTGCGCAAGCTCTTCGACACCAATGTGGTGGCGGCCTTGGGCTACATCCAGGAGGCCTACCGGGCCGGGATGAGCACCAGCGGCGGTGCGGTGATCAACGTCGCCTCGGTCGCGGGGCTGCGCTCGACCGGGATGATCGCCGCCTACGGCGCATCCAAGGCGGCGCTGATCCGGCTGACCGAGGAACTGGCCTGGCAGCTGGGCCCGGAGATCCGGGTCAACGCCGTTGCGCCCGGGATCGTCAAGACGAAGTTCGCTGCCGCCCTGGTCGCCGCGGGTGAGGACCAGGCGGCCGCGGTCTATCCGATGAAACGACTGGGCACACCCAAGGACATCGCCTCGGCGGTGGCCTTCCTGGTCAGTGATGACGCCGCCTGGATCACCGGGGAGACGCTGCGGGTGGACGGCGGTCTGCTGGCGACCGGCGGAATGTGACAGCTCTGCTGGTGGTCGGCGCCGGCCCGGCGGGTCGGGCTCTGGCTCATCGCGGGCTGCGGCACGGGCTGCAGGTGACGATCGTCGACCCCGACCCCGACCGCATCTGGACCGCCACCATCGGGATGTTCGTCGACGACCTGCCGCCGTGGTTACCGACCGAGGTGATCGCGTGTTCGGCACCGGAATTCGTGGTCTACACACCAGCCCGGAGGCAGATCGGCCGAGGCTACTGCGTCCTGGCACCGGCGGAACTGCAACGGGCACTGTCCCTGACCGGTGCCACGGTCGTGCGGTCGCACGTCGAGGAACTGACCTCGCACACGGTGCGGCTGCCCGATGGCAGACTGCTGGCCGCTGATCATGTCGTGGACGCGCGCGGCGGGTACCGCGTCGACACGCGCATACCGCGGCAACGGGCCTCCGGGACCGTGTTCGCCGTCCGGGCAGGCGCGGCCCCGGCAGTGACAGCGGCCCTGTCGTCGGATCGGAGGACGCCCGAATCCGAGCCGCCAGAGCAGATGGTGCTGATGGACTGGCGCGACACCACCGAGGATGATCCGTCGTTCAGCTACCGGGTCGGTCTGGGGGGTGGACGCCGACTGGTGGAGGAGACATGTCTGGCCGGCCGGCCGGCGACGTCGCTGGCGGAGCTGGCCCGGCGGAATCGACGGTGGGGTGCCGATCCGGGGCTTCAGCCGCCCGAAGAGGTGGACTTTCCGCTCTACCTGGATGCGGCACCCTGGCGCCGGTCCGGTACCGCGCCACTGCGGTTCGGGGCGGCAGGTGGACTGATGCACCCGGCGACCGGCTACAGCATCGCCACTGCGCTGCAGTCCGCAGAACACCTGGCCGCAGCGATCGCGGGCGGCGCCGATCCGCATCGGGTGCTCTGGAGCGCGTCGGCGCGGTGGACGCACCGGCTGCGAATGCTCGGGCTAGCGGTTCTGCTGGGATTCGGCGGCCGGGAGCTGAGCCGATTCTTCGATGTCTTCTTCAGCCTTCCGGTCGGTCGGCAGCGAGCGTATCTGAGTCGACGTGACCGCGTCAGCGGCATCGCCGGGGCGATGTGGTCGGTGTTCTGGGGCCTGGACCGGCGCGGGCGACTGCGGCTGATCGGTGCGAGTACGGCTGCCGCGGGCAGACAGCTGGCCGCCGAACGCCGGGCCCGCAGATGAGTCGGGCCCGCAGATGAGTCGACGCCGCCCCCGATCGGATCGGGGGCGGCGTCGCGGGCTGCAGAGTGGTCGGTTCAGCTGTCCTGTTCGGCCTGGGCCTGCGCTTCGGCGATGGCCTTATCGACGTCGAGGGCCTTGACCTGCTCGACGAGCGAATCCAGGGCCTGCGGCGGCAGGGCGCCGGCCTCGTTGTACACCAGATGGCCCTTCTTGAAGACCATCAGGGTCGGGATGGACCGGATCTGGGCGGCTCCGGCCAGCTGCTGTTCGGCTTCGGTGTCGACCTTGCCATAGACGATATCGGTGTTCTGCTCCGACGAGGCTTCGAAGGTCGGGGCGAACTGGCGGCACGGGCCGCACCAGGCCGCCCAGAAGTCCACGAGGACGATGTCGTTCTCGAGGATGGTCTTTTCGAAGGTCTCACCGGTCAATTCGATTGTGCTCATATCATCCTCAACGTGGGGTGCGACGAGATCATTCCCGCCCACTCCATGAATACCCTGCAGACGGGGTACTAAACGGTGAATCCGAGCGCACGAAGCTGTTCGCGGCCGTCATCGGTGATCTTGTCCGGACCCCACGGCGGCAGCCACACCCAGTTGATCTCGACCTCGGTGCACAGCCCACTGTTGACCAGAACGCCGTGGACCTGATCCTCGATCACATCCTGCAACGGGCAGGCGGCCGAGGTGAGCGTCATGTCGATCTTGGCCGCAGCATCCTCCGCCACCTCCAGCCCGTAGACCAGCCCGAGGTCGACGACGTTGATCCCGAGTTCCGGGTCCACCACATCGCGCATGGCCTCTTCGACGTCGTCGACCGTCGGCAACGAGGTCTGCGGCTCGCCGGGAGCCTTGGTCTCTTCTGTCATCGTCTTCTCCATCCGATCGATTCGTTCAGGGGGTTTCGGTTTCCGGGGCGGCCGGACTCAGGCGACCGACTGGGCGAGGGCGTCTTTGAAGGCCATCCACCCCAGCAGTGCGCACTTGACCCGCGCCGGATACTTGCTCACACCGGAGAACGCGATGCCGTCACCGAGGACGTCCTCGTCACCGGGATCGGCGCCTCGGGAGGTGAGCATGGCGTTGTACGACTCCACCGCTGCCAGCGCCTCCTCCAGTTCCAGCCCGACCAACTGGTCGAACAGAACCGAGGTCGACGCCTGCGAGATCGAGCATCCCTGCCCGTCGTAGGAGATGTCGGCCACCGTGCCGCCGTCGACGTGGACGCGCAGGGTGATCTCGTCACCGCACGTCGGGTTGACGTGGTGCACCTGGGCATCGTAGGGCTCGCGCAGCCCGCGCCCGTGCGGGTGCTTGTAATGGTCCAGGATCACGTCCTGGTACATCTGCTCCATTCGCACGGTCAGTCCCCCGTCTTGACGTCGGTGCCGAAGAACTCCTGCGCCCTCACGATCGCCGCGGCCAGCACGTCGATCTCGTCGAACGTGTTGTACAGGGCGAACGAGGCGCGCGCGCTGGCCGCCACGTCCAACCGGCGATGCAGAGGCCAGGCACAGTGGTGCCCCACCCGGATGGCCACACCCTCGTCGTCGAGGACCTGACCCAGGTCATGGGCATGGATTCCGTCGACGACGAACGAGATCGCCGCACCGCGGTCGGTGGCATCGGCCGGGCCTACGAAACGCAGCCCGTCGATCTGCCGGAGCTTGTCCAGCGCGTATTCGACCAGGGCGTGCTCGTGCGCAGCCACGGCATCCATGCCGAGCGCGGCGAGGTATTCCACCGCCGCCCCCAGCCCCACCACCTGCGAGGTCATCGGGACACCCGCCTCGAAACGCTGAGGCGGGGGCGCATACGTCGACCGCTCCATCGTCACCGTCTCGATCATCGACCCACCGGTGAGGAAGGGTGGCAACTGCGACAGCAGTCCGGCCCGGCCGTAGAGCACACCGACGCCGGACGGACCGAGCATCTTGTGGCCGGAGAACGCGGCGAAGTCCACTCCCAGCGTGGCGAAGTCGACGGGCAGGTGGGGCACGGACTGGCAGGCGTCCAGGACGGTGATCGCGCCGACCGCCTGGGCGCGACGGACCAGTTCGGGCACATCGGTCACCGCACCGGTCACATTGGACTGGTGGGTGAAGGCGACGATCTTGACCGTATCGTCCAGTTCCAGCGAGTCCAGATCGATGCGGCCGTCATCGGTGACCGCATACCACCGCAGGGTGGCCCCGGTGCGCCGGCACAACTCCTGCCACGGCACCAGATTGGCGTGATGCTCGAGTTCGGTGACCACGACGGTGTCACCGGGACCCAGCGGCGATCCCCCCAGAACGGCGGCGGCGCGCTCGTCGCCGAGGGCATAGGCCACCAGGTTGAGCGCCTCGGTGGCGTTCTTGGTGAACACGATCTCGTCGATGGCCACACCGACGAAGCCGGCGATCGTCGCGCGCGCGTGCTCGTAGGCGTCGGTCGCCTCCTCTGCCAGCTGATGTGCGCCCCGATGCACGGCGGCGTTGTGGTTCAGCAGGAAGTCGCGTTCGGCATCGAGTACCTGCAGCGGTCGCTGCGATGTGGCACCGGAGTCCAGATAGATCAGCGGACGGTCGTCACGGACGGTGCGTGCCAGGATGGGGAAATCCGCACGCACCGCCGCGAGGTCGAAACCGACGGTGGTAGTCACCGGCTCAGGAGACCGCAGCTGCCGAAGTGAACCGCTCGTAGCCGTTCTCCTCCAGCTCGTCGGCCAGTTCCGGTCCGCCCGATTCGGCGATGCGTCCGTCGACGAAGACGTGCACGAAGTCGGGCTTGATGTAGCGCAGGATCCGCGTGTAGTGCGTGATCAGCAGGATCCCGCCGTGCTCGGACTCGCGGTAGCGGTTGACCCCTTCTGCGACCACGCGCAGGGCGTCGACGTCCAGGCCCGAGTCGGTTTCGTCGAGGACGGCGATCTTCGGCTTGAGCAGCGACAGCTGGAGGATCTCCAGCCGCTTCTTCTCACCGCCGGAGAATCCCTCGTTGACGCTGCGGTCGGCGAAGGAGGGGTCGACCTCCAGCGCGGCCATCGCCTCGCGGTTCTCCTTGACCCAGTGGCGCAGCTTCGGCGCCTCGCCGCGCACCGCGGTGACCGCGCTGCGCAGGAAGTTCGACGTCGACACCCCGGGCACCTCGACCGGGTACTGCATGGCCAGGAACAGGCCGGCCCGTGCGCGCTCGTCGACGCTCATCGCCAGGACGTCTTCACCGTCGAGGGTGATCGAACCCCGGGTGACCTCGTACTTGGGGTGCCCGGCGATCGCGTAGGCCAGGGTGGACTTGCCCGAGCCGTTGGGGCCCATGATGGCGTGGGTCTGTTCGGAGTCGATCGCCAGGTTCACCCCTTTGAGGATGTGGATCGGCTCGGCGGTGGGGTCCTCCTGTGCGACATCGACGTGCAGGTCGCGGATTTCCAGCGTGCTCATGTGTCTCTTTCTTGTGGCTGTGGGGCGGCGCTCAGGCGCCGGCGGATTCGAGTTCGGCTTCGACGGCGGCTTCCAGGCGTTCGCGCAGTTCCGGGACGGCGATCTTGGCGAGGATCTCACCGAAGAAGCCGCGGACCACCAGGCGGCGCGCCTGGTCTTCGGGAATACCGCGGGACTGCAGGTAGAACAGCTGCTCGTCATCGAAACGCCCGGTGGCGCTGGCGTGGCCGGCGCCGACGATCTCGCCGGTCTCGATCTCCAGGTTCGGGACCGAGTCGGCGCGCGCGTTGTCGGTGAGCACCAGGTTGCGGTTGAGCTCGTAGGTGTCGGTGCCTTCGGCACTGGGACGGATCAGGACATCGCCGATCCAGACCGTGCGGGCCTCCCCGCGCTTATCGCCGGAGACATCGCCCTGCAGGGCGCCCTTGTAGACCACATGTGAGCGGCAGTGCGGCGCCGAGTGATCGACCAGCAGGCGCTGTTCCAGGTGCTGGCCGGCGTCGGCGAAGTACAGGCCGAGCAGTTCGGCGTCGCCGCCGGGGGCCCGGTACTGCACGCGCGGCGAGATCCGGACGGTGTCCCCGCCCAGGCTGATCGCGAAGTGCCGCAGTGCCGCGTCGCGGCCCAGCGAGAGGTGGTGGGCGCTCACGTGCACCGCATCGTCGTCCCAGTCGTGGACGTTGATGACCGTCAGATGGGCGCTGTCGTCGACGATGATCTCGACGTTCTCGCCGATGATGCCGCCGCCACGCTGATCCAGGACCACGGTCGCATTGGCGAAGGCCTTGGCGTGGATCTGCAGGTGCGAGTAAGCGACCTGGCCGGCGCCGGGGCCGGTCATGGTCAGCAGGACAGGTTCGGTGACCTGTGCCTCGCCGGCGATCGTCACCACGGTGGCCTCAGCGAACGAGGAGAAGGCCTGTGCGGCGACGCGATCGAAGGGCTCGCCGCCGGAACCGAGACGCGCATCGCCGCGGTCGACGGTCTCGACCTGGACGCCATCGCCGACTCCTTCGACCGTGACCGTTGTGGTCGAGGTGCGAGCGGCGGTGCCGTCGTGCAGTCCACGCAGACGCCGGAACGGTGTGAACCGCCAGGCCTCCTCGCGCTGACCGGGGACCTCGAAGGCGTCGACGTCGAACGAGGTAAACAGCTCGCCCTTGTTGACCACCGGCGTGACCGGGGCGTTGGTATCGGGATTGTTGCTCTTCTGAGCGGCGGTCATCAGCCGACCGATCCTTCCATCTGCAGCTCGATGAGCCGGTTGAGTTCCAGTGCGTATTCCATCGGCAGTTCCTTGGCGATCGGCTCGACGAAGCCGCGCACCACCATGGCCATCGCTTCTTCCTCGGTGAGCCCGCGGCTCATCAGGTAGAAGATCTGGTCGTCGCTGACCTTGGAGACGGTGGCCTCGTGGCCCATGGTCACGTCGTCCTCGCGGATGTCGACGTAGGGGTAGGTGTCACTGCGGCTGATCTGGTCGACCAGCAGGGCATCGCATTCGACGGTCGAGCGGCTGCCGTGGGCCCCGGGGTTGATCTTGATCAGCCCGCGGTACGACGAGCGGCCACCCCCGCGTGCCACCGACTTACTGACGATGTTGCTCGAGGTGTTCGGTGCCAAATGGACCATCTTGGAGCCGGTGTCCTGGTGCTGCCCGGCGCCGGCGAAGGCGACCGAGAGGACCTCGCCCTTAGCGTGCTCACCGGTGAGCCAGACGGCTGGGTACTTCATGGTGACCTTGGAGCCGATGTTGCCGTCGACCCACTCCATCGTGGCGCCCTCTTCGGCCTTGGCGCGCTTGGTGACCAGGTTGTAGACGTTGTTCGACCAGTTCTGGATGGTCGTGTAGCGGCAGCGGCCGCCCTTCTTCACGATGATCTCCACGACCGCCGAGTGCAGCGAATCGGACTTGTAGATCGGCGCGGTGCAGCCCTCGACGTAGTGCACGTAGGCGTCCTCGTCGACGATGATGAGCGTGCGCTCGAACTGGCCCATGTTCTCGGTGTTGATACGGAAGTAGGCCTGCAGCGGGATGTCGACGTGCACGCCCGGGGGGACGTAGACGAACGAGCCGCCCGACCAGACCGAGGTGTTCAGGGCCGAGAACTTGTTGTCGCCGGCGGGGATGACGCTGCCGAAGTACTCCTGGAAGATCTCCGGGTGCTCGCGCAGACCGGTGTCGGTGTCGAGGAAGATGACACCCTTCTCCTCCAGGTCCTCCCGGATCTGGTGGTAGACCACTTCGGACTCGTACTGGGCGGCAACACCGGCGACCAGGCGCTGCTTCTCCGCTTCGGGGATGCCCAGGCGGTCGTAGGTGTTCTTGATGTCCTCGGGCAGGTCTTCCCAGGACTGGGCCTGCTTCTCGGTCGAGCGGACGAAGTACTTGATGTTGTCGAAGTCGATGCCGTTCAGATCGGCACCCCAGCCGGGCATGGGCTGGCGCTCGAAGATACGCAGGGCCTTGAGCCGCTGGTTGAGCATCCATTCGGGCTCGTCCTTCTTGGCTGAGATGTCGCGCACGACGGCTTCGGACAGTCCGCGCCGGGCCGAAGCGCCGGCATCGTCACTGTCGGACCAGCCGTAGCCGTACCGATCGAAGGACGCGATGGTCTCTTCCTGGGACAGCGGGGCCGGCGCGACGGTGGTCGCGGCGGGGTCAGTGACCGTCATTGTGTGGCCTTTCGGTCGAGGGTGGGAGCTGAGCTGGACGGGTTGGTCTTCGAAGCGTGCGGGGAAGCCGGCTGACCACCGGGGGGCGGCGCCAGCTCCAGCAATCGCCCGGAATCCGGCGGCGGGTGCAGCGGGACATGGGTCGTGCAGACGCAGTCGCCGTTGGCGATGGTCGCCAGGCGCTGGACGTGCGTGCCGAGCAGTTCGGTGAACCGTTCGGTCTCGGCCTCGCACAGTTCGGGGAATTCCGTGGCGACGTGGGCTACCGGGCAGTGATGCTGGCAGATCTGCACACCGCTGCCGGCCTTGCGGACGCTGGCCGAGTAGCCGGCGCTGGTCAGCGCATCGGCGATCTGGTGGACGGTGGCGACCGGATCGTCGCCCTCGGCGACCGGTGTCACGCCCTCGATGATGCCGTCGATGCGGTCCCGGGCGAAGTCCTCAACCGCGGGCTGACCGCCGATGTCGCGCAGCTTACGCAGTGCCGCGCCGGCGAGATCGTCGTAGGCGTGACGAAGCTTTCCGCGACCGCTCGGAGTCAGCTGGAACCACTTGGCCGGCCGTCCCCGTCCCCGCCGGCCGAAACCGGGTGCGGCGGTCTCCACGTCTCCGGCGCCGGTCAGAATGTCGAGGTGGCGACGGACTCCGGCTGCGCTGATGCCGAGGCGTTCAGCGATATCCGACGCCGTCAGCGGGCCCTCATCGACGAGCAGGGATACGACGGCGCTGCGGGTCTGGCCGTCGGGGCCGGTCCCTTCCGCCTGCTGCTCGCTGAGCAGCGCATTCGTGTCCTCCATGCTTTTCACAACAATATTGTGACTTAATTATTCCCCGCCTTCCACCAAGGGTCACCTAAGCGACGGTCCTGTGCGGGTCCGGCGACACCGGGGGCATGAGGGAGAAGAATCCGGGCGCCGATGCCCTAGAGTCGGACGGGTGCCGAACGTTCCCGGAGTGCGCGCTGCGCTCGACCATCTCGGTCTCTCGCGCCCCTCACGCAGCGCAGATATCGATGCGACCGGTGACTACGGCGTCATGCTGGCACGGCTGCACGGCGAAGAGACGCGCGAAGTCGGTCCACTCAATCCACTGGAGCGCCTGCGGATGCGTCGCATCCGGCTCTTCGGCACCACCGGCGCCGTTCTGGTTCTGATCGGGTCGCTGGGCACCGGGATGATGCCGGTGCTGCAGAATCCGGTCACCGGCATGCGGGTTCTGTCGCTGCCGGCCCGGATGTTCTCGACGGCGCTGACCATCTCCATCGCCGGGACGATGATGCTGGTGGTCGCGTGGGTGCTCATCGGCCGCTATGCGATCGGGCGTTATTCGGTCGAAGTCGCCGAGAACCGGAGTCCGGCCCGGCGGATGAGTCGGGCGCAGGCCGACCGCACGCTGCTGATGTGGATCCTGCCGTTGCTGTTCGCTCCCCCGCTGCTGAGCAAGGACGTCTACTCCTATCTGGCCCAGAGCGCGATCGCTTTCCGCGGGATGGACCCCTATACCTACAGTCCGATGCGCGGGCTGGGGGTGGACCACCCGTTGGCACTGTCGGTGCCGAACCTGTGGAAGGACACCCCGGCGCCGTACGGTCCCCTGTTCCTGTGGATCGGTGAGCAGATCACCCGGGTTACCGGCGAGAACATCCCGGTGGCCATCGGCCTGCACCGTCTGGTCGCCCTGGCGGGTGTGGCGATGATCATCTGGGCGCTGCCGCGGCTGGCCCGGCGCTGCGGGGTGTCGTCGGTGGCCGCGCTGTGGCTGGGGGCGATGAACCCACTGCTGATCCTGCATCTGGTCGGCGGTATCCACAACGAGGCCCTGATGATCGGCATGATGCTGGTCGGAGTCGAATGGTGCTTCCGGGCTATCTACGGCCTGAACAGTCTGTGGGACGGACTGCTGCCCACCAAGGCCGGTTGGCTCCTGGTCGCCGGCGTCGCCATGATCGCGGCCTCGTCGATGATCAAGGTCGCCTCGCTACTGGCACTGGGCTTCGTGGGGATCGCCCTGTCCCGTCGCTGGGGAGCCACCCTGCCGGCGCTGCGCAACGCACCGCTGCGCCAGTGGTGGGCGCGATCGCGGGCTACGGTGTTCGCGCTGACCCGGTCGGCGCTGCTGACCGGCACGGTGATGGTGGCGGTGGTGGTCGCGATCTGCCTGGGCACCGGGCTGGGTTTCGGCTGGACCTCGACCCTGTCCACCGGGGGAATCGTGCGTTCCTGGATGTCGATGCCGACTCTGCTGGGTGTGGTCGCCGGGCGGATCGGACTCTGGTTGGGACTGGGTGAGCAGACCGACGCGATCCTGGAGATCGCGCGGCCCATCGGTCAGCTGATCGCCGGACTGTTCGTCGTGCGGTGGCTACTGGCCTGTCTGTCCGGGCGTATCCATCCCCTCGGCGGTCTCGGTATCGCGATGGCGACGTTCGTGCTGTTCTTTCCGTTCGTCCAGGCCTGGTATCTGCTGTGGGCCATCATCCCGCTGGCCGCCTGGGCCACCACCCGCTGGTTCCGCGTCGGCACGGTGATCGTGTCCGGGATCATCGCCGTGGTGGTGATGCCGACCAGTTCGGACACCCCGCCGATGGTCGTGGCGCAGGGCCTGGCCACCGGACTGGTGGTGACCCTGATCACCAGCGTGTTCTTCTTCCTGGATCACCCCACGCGGCGCTGGCTGCGCAGCCGCCGTCGGGCCTGACCCGGGTGGGCCCGGGCGGGCGCGGGGGCTTAGGCTGACAGGGTGAACCCGACCCCGGAGACCTCCCCCGCCGTCGCGGTCACCGGACTGGTGAAGCGCTTCGGCCCGGTCACCGCCGTCGACGGCCTAGATCTGCGACTCGAACGAGGTTCGATCCTGGCGTTGTTGGGTCCCAACGGTGCCGGAAAGACCACGACCGTGGAGATCTGCGAAGGATTCCAGCGACCCGATGCCGGCCAGGTCCGCGTTCTGGGCCTGGACCCGATCGCCGACAACGACCAGCTCCGGTCCCGGATCGGAGTGATGCTGCAGGGCGGTGGCGCCTATCCGGGAGCCAAAGCCGCTGAGATGCTGCGCCTGTGCGCCGCCTACTGCGCCGATCCGATCGACCCGGAGTGGCTCCTGCAGGTGCTGGGTCTGACCGATTGCGCCGGCACACCGTACCGGCGGCTCTCCGGCGGTCAGCAGCAGCGCCTGGCGTTGGCCTGTGCGCTCGTCGGGCGGCCCGAACTTGTCTTCCTCGATGAGCCCACCGCTGGACTGGACGCCCACGCACGCATTCTGGTGTGGGAACTGATCGATCGTCTGCGCCGGGACGGGGTCGCCGTCCTGTTGACCACACATCTGCTCGACGAGGCCGAGGCCCTGGCCGATCAGATCGTGATCATCGATCACGGTCGCGTCGTGGCCTCGGGCACCGCAGCCGATCTGACCGGCGGACGCACACAGGATCGCCTCCGTCTGGTGACCGCCGCTCCGATCGACACCGCGGCGCTGGCCGCCGAGCTGGGCACCGGCCACCGATGCGAACCCGGGGTCTCGGCGCAGAGCTATCATATCACCGGACCGGTAAACCCCCACCTGGTCGCGAAGATCGCTGCCTGGTGCCGCGACCGCGACGTTCTGGCCACCGAGATCTCGGTGGCACAGCAAAGCCTGGAGGAAGTGTTCCTGAGTCTGACCGGCGCCGGTTTCGGCGAGCCTGCGGAGGTAGGACGATGAGTAGTTCCCGACCGGCCGGCACCAACCGGTTCGCACCCGGAACCTTCACCCCGGCGCCCGAGCCGGCTCCCCTGAGCCGCATGCTGGCGGCGCAGACCCGCATGGAACTGACTCTGCTGCTGCGCAACGGCGAGCAGTTGCTGCTGACCCTGTTCATCCCGATCACGCTGCTGATCGGGGTGTGTCTGCTGCCGATCAGCGTGGACTCCGGCGACACTCCGGCTGCGCGCGCCGATGCCTTCCTGCCGGCGATCGTCGCGGTGGCGGTGATGGCGACCGCTTTCACCGGGCAGGCCATCGCCGTCGGTTTCGACCGCCGCTACGGTGCCCTCAAACGGCTCGGGGCCACCGCGATCCCCCGCTGGGGAATCATCGCCGGCAAGTCCTGCGCCGTAGTCGTCGTGGTGATTCTGCAATCGGTGATCCTGGGTGCGATCGCCTTCGCCTACGGCTGGCGCCCATCGGTCCTGGGCCTGGTGATCGGTGCCTTCGTCATCGCCCTGGGCACCATCGCCTTCGCGACGCTGGGGCTGCTGCTGGGCGGTACCGGCAAGGCGGAGGTGGTTCTGGCTCTGGCGAACCTGATCTGGTTCGTGCTGCTGGCCTTCGCCGGGCTGGTGGTCTACCAGGACAGTCTGCCCGGCGCGGCCGGCTGGCTGGTGCGCTGCTCGCCCTCGGGGGCGCTGACCGAGGCGCTGGCCCGGGCCAGCCAGGACCAGGCCGTCGCCGGAGTCAGTCTCGTCGTTCTTCTCGTCTGGGCCGTCGTCGGCGGTATCGGAGCAGTCAGGTGGTTCAAGTTCGAATGAGCAGTTCATCGTCGCTCGGCACCGGTTCCCGCTGGCTCGGCTTCCGCACCCCCTCCCTTCGTTTCCTGCACGGCTGGGCGATCGCCGATCTGGCCGCCAACATCCTGCTGGTGGTGACCGGCGGTGCGGTCCGGGTCACCGGCTCCGGGCTGGGCTGCCCCACGTGGCCGCAATGCGGTGACGGCAAGTACACCCCACCGATGAGCTACCACGGGGTGATCGAATTCGGAAACCGCATGCTGACCTGGCTCCTGGTAGCGATCGCCGTGGCCACCTGGATCGCCGCGATGCGCTACCGCCCGGTCGATCGCATCTCGCGCAGACTGGCCACCTGGGTGGCGCTGGGCATCCCGCTGCAGGCCGTCATCGGCGGCATCACGGTCCTGACCAAACTCAATCCGTGGGTGGTGGCCTTCCACTTCCTGCTGACCATGGTGATCATCTCGCTGGCCACCTGGCTGGTCTACCGCACCCGCTCCGGCGGCACTGCCGATCCGGCCCCCATCCCCCGGGATTCGGTGATCACCCGGCTATCGATCGTCCTGGCGCTCACCGTCTACGTGATCACCTGGATCACGATCTATCTGGGCACGGTGGTCACCGGATCGGGTCCGCACTCAGGTGATGAGAACTCCCATCGCAACGGATTGCAGCCGACCCAGGCGACACAGCTGCACGTCGATGCCGTCTGGTCGCTGGTGGGCTTGAGTTTCGCGATCCTGCTCCTGGCGGTGATCGCACGGCTGGCGATGCGCCGGGCCACCTACTGGTTCGGCGGACTGCTGGTGCTGCAGGGGGTCGTGGGTTACGTGCAGTACGCCAGCGGTCTGCCGATCCTGCTGGTGCTCATCCACATGCTGGTCAGCGCGCTGCTGATGGTCGGTGCGACACTGCTGGTACTGCACGCCTACCGGGCACCCAAGACGGCCGATTTGCACGACGGCGACCCGGAACCGGCCGTGCCCGCCGCCTCCTGAGGCGCCGACCTCTGGCGGTGCGCACGGTCCGATGCCCCCGCCGTCCGACCAAGGAACAACGAGGCAGAGACGAAAAGACCGGCCCGCCGGCAGCTGCCGCCGGGCCGGTCTTTTCGACCAGTCAGCCCCGGTAGTCGACGATCTTGCGGTTGCGCGGCTTGGGGAAGTACTTCTGGTGCGCGACCCAGCCGGCCATCTTGCGCCAATGGCTGGGGGTGATGGTCGCCTTGTTGGTCAGTTCGCGATCCCACTCCTCGGCGAGCTCCAGACCCTCGATCTGCCCGACGACATCCTTCGCCACCGCCAGCGAGGGGACCATCCGGTCACCGAGAATCCCGTTCTTCTCCCCGATCAGCGTGATCCGCACTCCGGCGGCGCCGACCGGCTGCAAGATGGCCCTGGCCGCGCCGTCTTCGGAGGCGACGTACTTGCGGATCGAGTCGACCACGCCGAATGCGGCTTTGGTGGATTCCGGGGCGGGCTGCGTGACAGTCTCATCGCTCATGCCCTCATGATAGCCGCGTGTCACACTGAGGCATGCGCGCGATCACTGTGACGTCCACCGGAGGACCCGATGTCCTGACCCCGGCGGCGGTTGCCGATCCGCAACCGGGCCCCGGTCAGCTGCTCGTGCGGGTGCGGGCTGCGGGTGTCAACTTCATCGATACCTATTTCCGGGGCGGCCTCTATCCGATCTCGGTACCGTATATCCCCGGGTCCGAGGGGGCCGGTGAGGTTATTGCGGTCGGTCCCGATGTCCCCGCCGACAGAATCGGTCAGCGTGTGGCCTGGTGCGATGCGCCCGGTAGTTACGCCGAACTGGTTGTGGTCGGCGCGGACCGGGCCGTCCGCGTTCCCGATGACGTCTCCGATGAGGTCGCCGGATCGTCACTGTTGCGCGGCCTCACCGCCCACTACCTGCTCGACCCGTCGACAGGCCCCCGCGCAGACGGCTCGTACGCAGACGGGCCGCAATCAGACGGGGTGCAATCAGGCGGTTGCCAATCGGACGGGACCCGGTCCGCTCGCCGGTCTCCGGTCCCGGTCGCAGAGCTGAACGGTCTGCGCGCCGGCGATGCGATCCTGCTGCACGCCGGGGCCGGCGGCGTCGGGCTGATCCTGACTCAACTGGCTGCCGCCCAGGGACTGCGCGTCATCACGACCGTCTCGACCGATGATAAAGAGGCGCTGTCCCGGCAGGCAGGCGCCGACCAGGTGCTGCGGTACGACGAGGATGTGCCGGGCCGCGTCCGTGAACTCACCGACGGCATCGGCGTGCCGATCGTCTACGACGGCGTCGGCCGGAGCACCTTCGAGCAGTCTCTGATGTCGACGGCCGTACGGGGCCGCGTGGTGCTGTACGGCGCCGCCAGCGGACCGGTGCCACCGTTCGATCTGCAGCGTCTCAATCCGCTGGGTTCGCTGTCGGTGACCCGGCCGACCCTGGCCGACTTCATCGCCGATCCGGCCGAATTCGCCTGGCGGGCCGGCGACTACCTCGGGGCGGTCGCCGCGGGACGAGTGCAGGTGCGCGTCGGGCAGCGCTATCGCCTGGCCGAGGCCGTCCAGGCGCACCGGGATCTGGAGGGGCGCAGAACCAGCGGGACCACGGTACTGATCCCGTAGATCAGCTCCACTGAACAGCTGAGAGGGCGCAGGCTTGAGCGGTCGGCAGCCCCGCAGCTGGCAGCCGAGGAACCGGAAGCTTAGAAGTAGGACACCAGCGTCGGCAGATCAAAGACCGCATCGACGGCCAGACCGCAGAACAGCAGGGCCAGGTATTCGTTGGAGACCAGGAAGATCTTGAGCGGCCGGACCTCGACGCCCCGCCGGGTCTCGATGTAGAGACGGGTCACGTACCAGATGAACCATGCGCCCGAACCGACCGCGACGGTCAGGTAGACCCAACTGGTCACCGGGATCAGGAACAGGGAGGTCAGTACCGTCAGCCAGGTGTAGATCAGCATCTGCCGCGTCACCTGCTCGGGCGTAGCGACCACCGGCAGCATCGGGACACCTGCGGCGGCATAGTCGTCGCGGTAGCGCCAGGCCAGCGCCCAGGTGTGCGGCGGCGTCCAGAAGAAGACCACCAGGAACAGGACGAAGGGCTGCCAGCTCAGCGTATGGGTGACCGCCGCCCAGCCGATCAGCGCCGGCATGCAGCCCGCAGCTCCGCCCCAGATCACGTTCTGCCAGGTGCGCCGCTTGAGGATCAGCGTGTAGACGAAGACATAGAAGCCGATGGTGATCATCACCAGGATCGACGGCAGGAATGATCGCTCGCCCGCGGCATTGGCTGTGCCGTAATACAGGGTCACGAACGACGCGGCAGCCAGCACGAGCCCGAAGATCAACACATTGCGCACCGGAACCGCATGACGGGCGAGCGGTCGGCGCTGCGTACGCTTCATCTTCTGGTCGATATCGGCGTCGGCGACCATGTTGAGGCTGTTGGCACTGGCCGCACCCATCCAGCCGCCGATGACGGTGATCAGGATCAAGCCGATGCTCACATGCCCACGGTCGGCCTGCAGCATCACGGGAATCGTCGAGACCAGCAACAACTCGATGACCCGGGGTTTGGTCAGCGCGATATACGCCAGCACCTTCGCTTTGACGCGGGCCGGCCACGAGGACGGGGTCGTGCCGGTGTCCGGCTCGGAGGTATGGCTGGCGGAAGCGCTCGAATTCACGCTTGCCCCAATTTTCAACGCCGACTCCTGATTTGCTGCGGTGAACTGTTCGTGTCACGACCTACTCAGGCGGCACACGGCAACCCCGGTGGCCGGGTAATCGGCTTGGGCTACGTCCTCGATCGTAGCCCTCAGTCGAGGCGAACAAGAATCCGGGCCGACGTGCAGGACTGAGATGTCCTGTTCGCCAACCGGCCGCGCGGACGATTCGCCGTCCATGCCCTAGGCTTGAAGGGACCGCCCTTCCACCGCACAGGAGATTGCCCGACCGTGGCCGTAATAGAACAGATCGCAGAGTTGACCAAGCAGGTGCACCCCGCTGATTGGACGGACGTGGACACCCGGGCGGTCGACACCGCGCGGCTCCTGGCCGCCGATGCGGTTCAGCACTGCGGCAGCGGTCATCCGGGCACCGCGATGAGCCTGGCTCCGCTGGCCTACACCCTCTATCAGAGGGTCATGCGACACGACCCCACCGATCCGGACTGGGTCGGCCGCGACCGCTTCGTCCTGTCGTGCGGACACTCCAGCCTGACGCAGTACATCCAGCTGTACCTGGGTGGGTTCGGACTGGAACTGTCCGATATCGAGGCTCTGCGCACCTGGGATTCGCTGACCCCCGGCCATCCCGAGTACCGGCACACCAAGGGCGTGGAGATCACCACCGGTCCACTCGGTCAGGGTCTGGCCTCGGCGGTCGGAATGGCGATGGCCGCCCGCCGCGAACGCGGCCTGTTCGATCCGGACACACCGGCCGGTGAAAGCCCGTTCGACCATCACATCTACGTCATCGCCTCCGACGGCGACGTCCAGGAGGGCGTCACCTCCGAGGCGAGCTCCCTGGCCGGTACCCAGGAACTGGGCAACCTCATCGTCTTCTATGACAAGAACCACATCTCGATCGAGGATGACACCCAGATCGCCTTCACCGAGGACACCGCTCAGCGGTACGAGTCCTACGGCTGGGATGTGCAGACCATCGAGGGCGGCGAAGACATCGTCGCGATCGAGAAGGCCGTCGCACACGCCAAGAGCGTCACCGACAAGCCCTCGATGATCGTGATCCGCACGATCATCGCCTGGCCCTCCCCGACCAAGATGAACACCGGCGCCTCCCACGGCAGCGCCCTGGGTGAGGCCGAGGTCGCCGCCACCAAGGAGATCCTGGGCTTCGATCCGAACAAGAGTTTCGAGGTCTCCGACGAGGTGATCGGTCACACCCGCGGCCTGATCGACCGCGCCGCCAAGCAGCGGGCCCAGTGGCAGCAGAGCTTCGACGCATGGGCCGGCGCCGATCCCGCGCGTAAGGATCTGTACGACCGGCTCTTCGCCGAGGCGCTGCCCGAAGGCTGGACCGATGCCCTGCCGTCGTGGGAAGCCGGTGCCAAAGACGTGGCCACCCGGTCGGCCTCGGGCAAGGTTCTCTCGGCACTGGCGCCGGTGCTGCCCGAGCTCTGGGGCGGTTCGGCCGACCTGGCCGGATCCAACAACACCACCATGGACGGAGCGACCTCGTTCGGTCCCGCATCGATCAGCACCTCGACGTGGACCGCCGAACCCTACGGCCGAACCCTGCACTTCGGTATCCGTGAGCATGCGATGGCGGCGATCCTCAACGGCATCGTGCTGCACGGGCCGACCCGTCCCTACGCCGGCACCTTCCTGCAGTTCGCCGACTACATGCGCCCGGCCGTGCGCCTGGCGGCGCTGATGGAGATCGACCCGATCTACGTCTGGACCCACGATTCGATCGGACTGGGCGAAGACGGGCCGACCCACCAGCCCGTCGAGCATCTGGCTGCCCTGCGCGCCATCCCCGGCCTGGACGTGGTCCGGCCGGCCGACGCGAACGAGACCGCCCACGCCTGGCGGCATGTGCTGGGCCGGCGCCGTAATCCGGTCGGCCTCGCGCTGACCCGCCAGAACGTTCCGATCCTGGCGGGCACCTCCTACGAGGGTGTCGCCCGCGGCGGCTATGTGCTCTCCGGCCCGGATTCCCCCGAGGTGGTTCTGATCGGTACCGGCTCGGAGGTGGCGCTGGCGGTGGAGGCCGCAGCGGCCCTGACCGCTGACGGGATCGCCGCCCGGGTGGTGTCGATGCCGTCGATCGAATGGTTCGACGAGCAGGATCATGCCTACCGCGATTCGGTCCTGCCGGCCGGGGTACCGCGCGTCGTCGTCGAAGCGGGAATCGCCATGCCCTGGTACCGCGTTGTACACGGTGGCGACGGCATCAGCTCCTCGACCGGCGAGATCGTATCGCTGGAACGCTTCGGAGCTTCTGCCCCGTACCAGAAGCTCTATGAGGAGTTCGGGATCACCGCCGACGCCGTCGCCGCAGCGGCCCGCCGGGCGCTGGGCCGCTGAGGCCCAGCGGCGGTCAGCCCGACCTGACGGACCGACTCACGTTCAGACCGACCGAAAGAGGAACTCTCGATGACTCAGAATCCGAAACTCGCTGAACTGTCCGAGGCCGGAGTCTCGGTATGGCTCGACGACCTGTCCCGCGAGATGATCGCCTCCGGTGCGCTGCAGGATGAGATCGACGGTCACTCGGTCGTCGGCGTGACGACCAATCCGGCGATCTTCCAGGCCTCGATCGCCAAGTCGGACGTCTACGACGAACAGATCGCGACTCTGGCCGGCACCGGGGCCGACGTCGATGCGACACTGACGGCCATCACGACCGACGACGTCCGATCGGCCTGCGATGTCTTCGAGCAGGTGTTCGCCGACTCCGACGGTGTCGACGGACGGGTCTCGATCGAGGTGGATCCGCGGCTGGCACACGACACCGACGGCACGGTCGCCCAGGCGATCGAACTGCACCGGCTGGTCGACCGCCCGAATGTGCTGATCAAGATCCCGGCCACCAAGGCCGGACTGCCGGCGATCACCCGCACGCTGGCCGCCGGTGTCAGCGTCAACGTGACGCTGATCTTCTCGGTGGAGCGGTACGGGGAGGTGATCGACGCCTTCCTCGACGGACTGGACGCGGCACTGGAGAACGGGCACGACATCGCCCAACTGGTCTCGGTGGCGTCGTTCTTCGTCTCCCGCGTCGACACCGAGGTGGACAATCGGCTCGAGGCGATCGGCACCCCCGAAGCGCTGGCGCTGCGCGGCAAGGCCGGGCTGGCCAACGCTCGCCTGGCGTACGCCGCCTACCAAGAAGTCTTCGATCTGGGTGTGCGTTTCCCAGCGCTCAAGTCACACGGAGCACGGCCCCAGCGGCCGCTGTGGGCCTCGACGGGAGTCAAGAACCCCGACTACCCCGACACGCTGTACGTGAGTGAACTGGTCGCACCGGACACGGTCAACACCATCCCGGGCAAGACGCTCGAGGCCTTCGCCGATCACGGCTGGGTCAACACCGAGTCGATCATCGGGCGCGCGGAGGAGAGCCGCGAGGTGTTCGAGGCGCTCACCCGTATCGGTGTGAACCTGCCGGAGGTGTTCGAGGTTCTCGAGAGCGAAGGGGTGGCCAAGTTCGAGGTCGCCTGGAACGAGTTGCTCACCACCACCGCCGAACAACTCGAGTCCGCCCAGGGATAGTCCGGCGACGATGTCCGCGGACCGTTGGCGCAACCCGCTTCGTGACCCAGACGACCGGCGGCTGCCGCAGATCGCCGGGCCGTGCGCCCTGGTGGTGTTCGGCGTCACCGGGGATCTGTCCCGCAAAAAGCTCATGCCGGCGGTTTACGACCTGGCGAACCGGGGGCTGTTGCCGCCGAGTTTCGCCCTGGTCGGTTTCGCCCGCCGGGAATGGAGCGACGCCGAGTTCGCCGACACCGTCAAAGACGCGGTGCGCGAACACACGCGCACCGGCTTCGACGAAGCACAGTGGGAGCGACTGGCTCAGGGGATCCGGTTCGTCGAGGGAAGCTTCGACGACGACGAGGCCTTCGATCGTCTCAAGAAGACGCTGACCGAACTCGACATCGAGCACGGTACCGACGGTAACCACGCTTTCTACCTGGCGATTCCGCCGAACGCCTTCCCCACCGTGCTCGCTCAGCTCAAGCGCACCGGAATGGCCGTGTCGGGCCGGAACCAGACCTGGCAGCGAGTGGTGATCGAGAAGCCGTTCGGACACGACCTGCACAGTGCCCGTGAGCTCAATGCGCTGGTCAATAGTGTCTTTCCGGAAGAGTCGGTGTTCCGTATCGACCACTATCTGGGCAAGGAGACGGTCCAGAACATCCTGGCGCTGCGCTTTGCCAATCAGATCTTCGAACCGCTGTGGAACAGCCACTACATCGATCACGTCCAGATCACCATGGCCGAGGACATCGGCCTGGGCGGACGGGCCGGCTACTACGACGGCATCGGTGCGGCTCGCGACGTCATCCAGAACCACCTGATGCAGTTGCTGGCGCTGGTGGCGATGGAGGAACCGATCTCCTTCTCACCCCGCGAACTGCAGGTGGAGAAGATCAAGGTGCTCTCCTCCATCCGCAACATCGAGCCGCTGGCGCAGCACTCGGCGCGCGGGCAGTACGGTGCCGGCTGGCAGGGATCCGAACACGTCGACGGTCTGGTCGACGAGGGTTTTCCAGCCGATTCGACCACCGAGACCTTCGCGGCGATCGCCGTGGAGGTCGACACCCGGCGCTGGGCGGGGGTGCCGTTCTATCTGCGCACCGGCAAACGACTGGGTCGACGCGTCACCGAGATCGCGCTGGTGTTCAAGCGCGCACCCCATCTGCCCTTCGACGAGTCGATGACCGCCGAACTCGGTCAGAACGCGATGGTCATCCGCATCCAGCCCGACGAGGGTGTCAACCTGCGGTTCGGATCCAAGGTCCCCGGCACCAGCATGGAGGTCCGGGACGTCAACATGGACTTCAGCTACGGCGAGGCGTTCACCGTCAGTTCGCCGGAAGCCTACGAGCGACTGCTGCTGGACGTGATGCTGGGTGAACCCTCGTTGTTCCCGGTGAACGAGGAAGTCGAATTGAGCTGGTCGGTTCTCGACCCGGTGCTGGCTCACTGGGCCGGTGCCGACGAGGCGGGAGATACGCCGGAGCACTATGCGGCCGGGACCTGGGGTCCAGAGTGCGCCGATGAGATGCTGGCGCTGACCGGCCGGGTGTGGCGGCGACCGTGAGGAGACACCGATGATCGTCGATCTGCCCGACACCTCCACGCGCATCGTCAGCAAGAAGCTGGTGCAGATCCGCCGTGCCGGCGGTGAGGTGACGCTCGGTCGCGTCCTGACGCTGATCATCGTCACCGAACCCGGAGACGCCGCCGAAACCGCGGTTCAGGCCTCCAATGCGGCCAGCCGCGAACATCCCTGCCGAGTGATCGTGGTGATCCGCGGCCGAGCCAGCGCACCGACCCGGCTCGATGCCCAGATCCGGGTCGGCGGCGACGCCGGAGCCTCCGAGGTGGTGGTGCTCGAGTTGTCCGGCGATCTGGCCGGGCACGCCGAAGCGGTAGTGACACCGTTCCTGTTGCCGGACACCCCGGTGGTGACCTGGTGGCCCGGGCCCGCACCGGTCAGTCCGGCCCGAGATCGGCTGGGCCGACTGTCCTCGCGGCGCATCACCGATGCGCGGGCCGCTGACGATCCGGGTCTGGCCCTGGCTGCCCTAAGGTCGGCCTATCGCCCCGGTGACACCGATCTGGCCTGGAGTTCGGTGACACCGTGGCGGGCGATGCTGGTCTCGGCACTGGACCGACCGCCGCACTCCCCCGTGCTGTCGGCGACGGTGGTCGGTCCCGCCGACAATCCCGGACTGGATCTGTTCGCCGGCTGGCTGGCTCACTATCTGCAGGTTCCGGTGACCCGCACGGACGGCACCTGGCTGGTTCGCCTCGAGCGTGGCGACGGGCCGGTGGAGATGACCGTCGACGAGATCGGCGGCGTGTTGCGCTCTCCCGGACATCCCGACGGCCGCGCACCCTTCCAACGGCGGACCACCGCCGAATGCCTGGCCGAGGAATTGCGCCGACTGGACGACGATGGGGTGTATCTGAACGCCCTGCAGGGCCTGTCCGGTGTGACCCATAGGAAAGCAGAGACGGTATGAGTGAACGTGAGACCCTGATCTTCGATGCGCAGTCCGCACTCATCGCGACGGCCGCGAATCGATTCGCCGACGCAGTGTACCGCGCCCAGCAGGCCCGCGGGACCGCGATCGTCGCGCTGACCGGCGGTTCCAACGGTATCGGACTGCTCCGCGCCCTGGCGCAGACCCCGCCGCCGGACCGGCCGGCGATCGATTGGTCGCGCATCGATCTGTACTGGGGCGACGAACGCTTCGTGACCGCCGCTGATCCCGAGCGCAACGCCGGTCAGGCCTTCGAGGCGCTGTTCGATCATGTTCCGGTCGACCCCGACCGTGTCCACGTCATCGCCGCCTCCGACGGTGAATTCGGCGACGATATCGAGGCCGCCGCCGCCGCCTATGCCGAGCAACTGGGGCCCGGTATCGCCTTCGACGTGCACCTTCTCGGCATGGGGGGCGAGGGGCACATCAACTCCCTGTTCCCCCATACCGCGGCCACCGCCGAAAAGACCCTGCCGGTTGTGGCCGTGACCGACTCCCCCAAGCCCCCGCCGCGGCGGATCACTCTCACGTTTCCGGTGATCAACCGGTCGCGGGAAGTGTGGTTCCTGGTGTCCGGGGACGAGAAGGCCGAAGCGGTCGCCGCCGCTCACCGCGGTGCCGATCCACTGGATTGGCCGTGTGCGGGTGCACAGGGCACCGAGCGGACGGTCTGGTTCCTCGACACCGGCGCAGCGTCTCAGCTGCCGACCTGACCCGTGCGGGCGCGCCCCGCCCCTAGCTTTCGGAGGTTCTGCTGTCGTCCTGGACGCGCATCTCGCGGGTCCCGACGCCGCGCCAGTCGAACGGTTTGGCTCCGGTCCGCGGAGGGATCTTCCCGGTGGCGACGGCGTCGACCGCACGATCGGCCAAGGCCTCACCGGCGCCCTGGTAGAGGTGGATGACCACGTCAACGCCCAGATCCTTGAGTTCGTGGACGTCTTCGCGATAGAGCGCCACCGAGGCGATCACCGCTCCACCGTCGCCGACCCGCTGCAACTCGCGGACCGCCTCGATATTGGCGTACTGGGCCGGCATCGCCAACACGATCAATTTGACGCTGCCGGTGTCGACCACGCGCGTCCAGAAATCGTAGTCGGTGGCATCGCCTTCGATGATGTCGACGCCCTTGCTCGCCAGTTCGTGTGTTCTGTTCGGGTCGTGCTCGACGCCCAGTGTGCGGTAGCCGTACTCGTCGACCAGCTGCCGGTATACCGCATAGCCGACGCGGCCCATTCCCAGCACCAGTGCCTGCGCGTACCCGGTCTCGATCGGCCGGTCATCGGGATGAATCTTGTGCGGCGGTCTGACCGGTAGGCGCCGAGCGAACCGGGACACCGCGGACACACTGGTCGGGTTGGCCACACCGGCAAGGACGAAGCCTCCGGATACGGCGATCACCAGCGTCAGCAGCCAGCTCTCCGACAGCCATCCGTCTTCGGTGCCCATCTCCGCGATGATCAGCGCGAACTCGGAGTAGTTCGCCAACGCCAACGCCGACAGCAGCGAGGTCCTGTTGCGCAGCCCGAACAGCCACAACAGGCCCCAGTAGACCACGCCCTGCAGCGGCAGGAGTAACAACAGCGACAGCCCGACCGCGACGTTCTCCCACTCGGGGATGCCGTGGAATCCGATACCCACGAAGAAGCCGACCAGAAGCAGATCCTTGATGCGGAACAGCGCATTGGCGAGCTGGGCTGCGCCGGGCCGGCGGGCCAGCACCACCCCGATGATCATGGCCCCGAGGCTGCCGGAGAGTCCGACCGCGGAGAACAGCAGGTACCCCGGGATCATCGCCATGCCGATGCCGAAGAGGACCTCCATCTCCCCGTGTCCGATCCGGTACCAGTGCTTGGTCAACAGAGAGACCAGCGGAATCACCGCGACCAGGCTCAGCGCCCAGATACTGGGTGCCTCGCCGCGGGAGATCGACATCAGAACCACCGCACCCAGGTCTTGCATCACCAGGATGCCGATGACAATCCGGCCGTACAGTGCCTGTTCGTCGCCGCGTTCCTGCAGCACCTTGATCGCCACGATGGTGCTCGAGAACGACAACACGAAGGCGATCGCGACCAGTACCTGCAGCGACTTGGGGCCGATCAGGCCGATGACGGCCAACAAGGTCAAGAACCCGACCCCGATCACCGTCATGACGAGCATGTGCAGCCCGGCGTTGAGCCACACCTCCTTCTTGATCAGCGAACGGATATCCAATTGCAGCCCGATCGCGAACAGCAGCAGCATCACGCCGACCTCGGCGACCTCGGTCAAACCGCCGATCCGGTCGACACCGGCGGCGTTCAGGATGAACCCGGCCGCCAGGAATCCGATGAGCGGAGGAAGCCGAAGCAGCTTCGCCACGAGACCGCAGGCGAAGACGGCCGCCAGATAGGTGGCCAGCAAAGTCATGTGGTCATCGTAGTGCTCACTGCTGTGGGCCGGTCCGGAGATCCGGACCGGCCCACCGAGCCGAATGCGGTGGTGGCCTTAGACATCCAGGTCGATGTCGGTGTCATCCACCTGTCCGGCCTCCTGCCACTGGTCGGTGGTGGTGTCGAACTCGTAGGCGGTGTCGGGGACATTGTCGCCGTCGGTGTCGATCAGAGCCGAGTCGATGGTGCCGTCTCCGTCGGCGTCGACGTAGAACGAATCGATCTCACCGTCGAAGTTCGAGTCCACCAGGGCGGTGTCGACGATGCCGTCGCCGCCGTCCGAGATGTTGACCTGGTCCGGGATCCCGTCGCCGTCGTTGTCGTAGGCGATCGCGTCGACGATGCCGTCGCCGTCGATGTCGATCTCGATCGGCGCTGCCTGTCCCGAGTACGAACCGATCGGGTCGGTCAGGTTACCGTCGCTGGAGGTGATGGTCTGGCCGTCGGTACCGGGCTGCGGGGTGGTCTGGGTACCGGTCGTGCGGCCGATCGGTCCCTCATCGACCCAGACACCGTCTTGATCGGTATCGGTGAGTACCCGATCGGCGATCCCGTCGCCGTCGACGTCGATGACCGCGGTGTCGAAGATCCCGTCGCCGTCGGTATCGATGGCGATCGAGTCGAGGATGCCGTCGCCGTCGAAGTCGACCAGGGCGGTGTCGGCGATCCCGTCGCCGGTGGTGTCGAAGTCGATCTGATCGATCACACCGTCCCCGTCGAAGTCGTAGGCGACGCCGTCGGCCACCCCGTCACCGTCCAGATCGGCGGGAATCGGCTGGCCAGGGGCATATCCTGCGGGAGTTTGATAGCCGACGTTGGGCACCTCGATCGGCTCCTGGGCGCTGCTGCCGGTGGTCTCGCTGTTGCCGTTCATGGTGTCCTCCTGCGGGTGCTGGTTTTTGGTGACCGGGGTGGGTTATCAGGTAAGAGGTGCCCGGTGCGCCAAAAGTTCCCGCACCGATGCGGTGGCGGCTATCCGCTGTTGCGCAGAGCGGTGGCCAGGCCGTTCATCGTCAGTTGGATGGCGCGCCGGATCTGCGGGGTGTCCTCGCCGCCGCGGAATCGGCGCAGCAACTCCACCTGCAGCAGATTCAGCGGTTCCAGGTACGGGAACCGGTTGTAGACGCTGCGTTTGAGCGCATCGTTGTCGGCCAGCAGGTCGTGCGTTCCGGTGATGGCCGCATACATCCGCAGCGTGCGTTCGTGCTCGGTGGCGAGCATCGTGAACACCCGCTCCCGTAGGTCGGCATCGGGGACGAGTTCGGCGTAGCGGGCGGCCAGCCCCAGGTCCGATTTGGCCAGGACCTGCGCCATATTCGACATCACCGACCGGAAGAAGGGCCACTGCCGGTAGTAGTCGGCCAGTTGCGCCAACCGTTCCGGACCATCGCCCACCCACTGTTCGAAGGCGGAACCGGTGCCATACCAGCCGGGCAGCATCACCCGGCACTGGGTCCAGGACAGGACCCACGGGATCGCGCGCAGATCCGAGATCGCGGTGGTCTGTTTCCTAGAGGTCGGCCGACTGCCGATGTTCAGGGCCCCGATCTCCGACAGCGGGGTCGAATCGGTGAAGTACTCGACGAACCCGGGTGTGCGGTGCACCAGATCGCCGTAGGCGGTGCGGGCCAGCCCGGCCAACTCGTCGAGCACCTGATAGGCCCGGGCGGGATCGCTCAGTCCCTCGGTGTCGAGGAGCGTCGACTCCAGGGTCGCGGCGACCAGCGTTTCCAGATTGCGGCGGGCGCTGATCGGTTCGGCGTATTTCGCGGCGATCACCTCCCCCTGTTCGGTGAGCCGCAGGCCCCCCTGCACCGCGCCGGGCGGCTGCGCCAGGATCGCGTCGTAGCTGGGCCCGCCGCCGCGTCCGACGGTGCCGCCGCGTCCGTGGAACAGGCGCAACGACAGACCTGCCTGCCGGGCCACCTGCACCAACTCCAGTTCGGCACGGTAGAGCGCCCAGTTCGCCGCCAGGTAGCCGCCGTCCTTGTTGGAGTCGGAGTAGCCGAGCATCACTTCTTGAACGTTCTGTTGACCGGCGAGCAGGGCGCGATAGAAGTCCAGGTCCAGGGCCGCGGTGATGATCGAGGCACCGGCCTGCAGGTCCTCGATGGTCTCCAACAGCGGCACCACCCGGACCACGCAGCGCGGGGCGCCGGACGCATCCAGGCCGTAGAGACCCGCCTCCTTGAGCAGCACCATCGCCTCCAGCAGATCCGAGACCGACTGGCACATGCTGATGATGTACGTCGGCACCGCCTCGGGGCCGAAGCGGCGCACCGCATCGGCGGCGGCGGCCACCACCCCCAGTTCTTTGGCCGCCAACTCGCTCAACTCGGCGTCCGGGGCGGTGAGGGGGCGCCGGGTGGTCAGCTCGGCGGTCAGCAGTTCGACGCGGCGGGCTTCGTCGAGCCCCGCATAGTCCGGGCAGACCCCGGCCCAGGCCAGCAGTTCGCCCACCACCTGCTCGTGCATCTCCGAGTTCTGGCGCAGGTCCAGTCCTGACAGGTGGAAGCCGAAGGTGCGGACCGCTTCGCGCAGCGCGCCCAGCCGGTTGTCGGCGAGCGTATCGTCGACGACGGCGCGCAGCGCGGTGTCGATCACGTCCAGATCGGCCAGGAATTCCTCGGGGCCGGCGTACGGCTCTGCGGTGGCGGCCCACTCCCGTTCGGCCGCCAGCAGGAAGTCGGTGCCCAGCAGATCCTGCGCTGTGGCGGCGAGTCGGCCGCGGACGGTCCGCAACGCTGAACGGAACGGTTCGTCATCGTCGTCGGCGGACCGGCCGCTCAGTGCCCGCAGGTCGTCGGTGATCGGCGAGACCAGTCGCGCCGACATTGCCAGCTCGTGCCGCAGGGTGGTCACCTCGTTCAGGTGATGGCGCAGCGCGGTGGCGGCGGCAGCGCTGGTGGCCTGGTTCACCACCTGTCCGGTGACCGCTGGATTGCCGTCGCGGTCACCGCCGATCCACGATCCCATCCGGATCAGCGACAGCTTCTCCAGTCCCGCCTCGGGGTAGGCGCTGGTCAGCGCCCGCCGCACATCCCGGTTCAGGTTCGGGAGGACCTGGAAGAAGGAGGCCCCGTAGTAGCGCAGACCGGTGGTGATCTCGTCGCCGATGGTCAATCGCCGCAGCCGGATCAGCGCGGTCTGCCAGAGCACCAGGACCTGCTCGGTGATCTGCCGTTCGATGCGTTCGATCTCCTCGGGGATCAGTTCGGTCCGCGCACGTACCCGCATCAGTTCGGTGATGGTGTTCTGCGCTTCGAAGACGGTGCGCCGGCGGGTCTCGGTCGGATGGGCGGTGATCACCGGTACCACCGCACCGTGGGCCAGTGCCTGCCCGACGGTGGCGTCGTCGAGTCCGGCGTCCCGCAGAGCCGAGAGTGCACCGGCGAGGCTGGAGGGCTGGGGCCGGTCGCCGGCGCGCTGGTGGATGCGGCGTCGTCGTTCCCGATGCAGGTCTTCGGCCAGGTTGGCCAGCAGCGCGAAGCTGGAGAAGGCGCGGATCACCGGGAGCAGCTCGCCGACCGTCGGATCGGTGTAGCGGGCGGCCAGGTCGTCGCGGCTGATCTCGTTGTAGCGGATGGCGAAGGCGTCGCGTCGGGAGTTCTCGACCAGGTCGAAGGTCTGTTCACCCGAGTGAGCGGCGATCACCTCGCCGAGCAGTCCGCCGAGGAAGCGGATGTCCTCGCGCAGCGGTTCGGTCGCCGCCTGCCCGGTGTCGTCGATCACGATCCGGTCGATCATGGGGGTGGCGACGGCACGGGCGACGATTTCGGCGGAGGACTCCGGTGGGGGCATGGTGCCTAGTATGCGCCCCGTGGCACGATCCGGCACGACGATCGCGGGCTGTCACACCGCCGGTACGACCAGTCCCTCGGCGATGAGCCAGTCGTAGGCGACATCGGCCGGATCGACGCCGTTGATATCGACCTCGGCGTTGAGGGCCTGCAGTGCCGGCTCGGTCAGCTTCTCGGAGATCTTGCCCAGCAGAACCGCCAGCTCCGGGTGGTTCTCGTAGGTCTGCCGAGCAACGATCGCCGCACCGTTGTACGGCAGGAAGAACTTCCGGTCGTCTTCCATCACCGTCAGATTCAGGTTCTGGATGCGGCCGTCGGTGGTGTAGACCATGCCGAAGTTGCACGGCCTGCTCGCTGCCGTCGAGGAGTACACGACGCCCGAATCCATCGCGGTGACGTTGCCCTGGGGGGTGCCGTTGGGTGCCCCCAGCGGGATCCCGTAGGTGGCGAGCATCGGCTGCAATCCATCCGAACGGCTGAAGAACTCGTCGTTGATGCAGAACGTCCGTTCGTTGACCGGCAGCGCGGCGACCTCCGACATCGTGCGCACTCCCAGCCGCTCGGCGGTGGTGTGTGCCGCAGCGAAGGCGTAGGTGTTGTTGAACTGGGCCGGTGGCAGCCAGATCAGGTCGTTCTGATCCCGGTCCAGATCGTGGACCCGCTGCCAGAGCTCGTGCGGCTCGGCGACGGTCTCGGTCTGTGCGTGATAGGCCTGCCAGGCGGTTCCGGTGTAATCCCACATGATGTCGGCCTGGCCGTTGATCAACACCTGGCGGGCGGCGGCCGAACCCGGTGCGCCGGTCATATCCATCACTTCGGCCCCGGCCGCGGACAGATAGGTGGCCGTGATCTTGCCCAGGATCACCTGCTCGGTGAAGTCCTTCGAGGTGATCGTCAGATCCACTCCGTCCAGGGGCCGCTCGCCGTCGGGCAGCTTCGCCGACCGGTAGGTGCCCGAGGAACTGACCAGCCCGCAGCCGACCAGGCTCACCACCAGTAGGACCGCCAGCACCAGCAGGCCGCCGCGGCGCGGTGATCTGCGCGCGCTCATAGCAGTCCCTTCGGAGTCGCGGCGAGTTCGACCAGGCGGCCCAGCCAGTCGATGACCATCGCCAGCAGGGCCACCAGCACTGCGCCGGCGATGAGGAGTTTAGGCAGGAACAGGGTGATGCCGGTGGTGATCAGGGTGCCCAGGCTCGTGGCGCCGATGAAGGTGCTCAGCGTGGCGGTGCCGACCAGCACCACCAGTGCGGTGCGGACGCCGTTGAGGATCACCGGTACCGCCAGGGGCAGCTCCACCTGGATCAGGGTGCGCACCGCCGAGTAGCCGATGCCGCGAGAGGCTTCGATGACCTGCGGATCCACCTGCCGCAGCCCGACGATGGTGTTCTGCAGGATCGGCAGCACCGCGTAGACCACCAGGCCGATCACCGCGGTCTTGAAGCCGGTCCCGAAGGCGAAGGTGAACAGCACCAGCAGGCCCACCGCGGGGGCGGCCTGACCGACGTTGGCGATACCGACCGTGATCGGGCTGAGCCTGCTCAACCCCGGACGGGTCAGTGCGATCCCCAGCGGGACGGCGATGAGCACGACGATCGCGGCCGCGGTCACCGTCAGTTTGATGTGGTCGAGGATCGTCTCCCCGAGCACCGTCCAGCTCAACTGGGTGGCTTCGGTATCGGTGAAGGCGGTGGCGGTGTACCACCAGAAGAAGATCGCCGCGACCACCAGGATGACCAGGGGCTCGAACCAGACGTCGATCGGTATCCGGGCCAGCCGGCGGCGCAGACCACCCGAGGACGGCGCGGTCATGGCGCATTCTCCTCTGCCTCGGCGAATTCCGCGTAGTCGATCTCGCCGGCGTCGGGTTGCTGATCGTGGATCAGCTCCACGATGGTCTTGATACCGATGTAGCCCAGGAGCCTGCCGTTGGCAGTGGTCACCAGCGCGCCGCCCTGGTTGGCCGAGAGCATCGCATCCAGGGCGTCGTGCAGGGTCGAGGAGGGCGCCACCGTGGGCAGCCGCTTGTCGACGAACGCGACCACGGTCTCGGCGGTGCGGATCTCGGCGATCGACGGCCAGGCCAACGGCCGCTGGAGGCCGTCGACCACCACGACCCAATTGCTGCCGGCCGTCCGGGCGCGCGCGGCCACGGTCGCCGAGTCCTCGCCGACGCGGGCGGTCACCACCGGAGCCATTTCGACGTCGCGGACGCGGGTGAGGGTCAGCTGAGCCAGGGTGGCTCCCGAGCCGATGAATTCGGCCACGAACTCGGTCGCCGGATCGGCCAGGATCTCCTGAGGTGTCCCGTACTGCTCGATATGGCCGCCCTCGGAGAGGATCAGGACCTTGTCTCCGAGTTTGGTGGCCTCCTCGAAGTCATGGGTGACGATGACGATCGTCTTGCCCAGTTCGCGGTGGATGTCGATCAGGCTGTCCTGCAGACGCACCCGGGTGATCGGGTCGACGGCGCCGAACGGCTCGTCCATCAGCAGCACCGGTGGATCGGCGGCGAGCGCGCGAGCCACACCGACACGCTGCTGCTGGCCGCCGGACATGTCTTTGGGCAGCCTCTTGGCGAATTCGGCCGGATCCAGACCGACCAGATCCAGGAGATATTCGGTGCGTTCGGCGATACGTTTCTTATCCCAGCCCAGCACACGGGGGATGGCGCCGATATTGCGTTCGACGGTCCAATGCGGGAACAGTCCCCCGGACTGGATCACGTATCCGATCGACTGGCGCAGGCGATCGGGGTTCTCGTTGGTGATGTCGCGGTCGCCGATGAAGATCTTGCCGGCGGTCGGTTCGATGAGCCGGTTGATCATCTTCAGCGTCGTCGTCTTACCGCATCCGGACGGTCCGACGAAGGCGACGATGTCGCCGGCGGCGATCTCCAGATCGAGTTTGGCGACAGCCGGTGCCGGTGCGCCGCGGTAGCGCTTCTCGACACCTTCCAGCCGGATCGAGTCACCGGTGATCTTGCGGCCGGAGTCTTCGGTCGTGGTCATTTCAGTCCCTTCGGGATCGTCAACCGCCCCAGCAGCACCAGCAGCGCGTCGAAGACCAGGGCGATGGCGACGATGAGAATCGTTCCGGTCAACGCCATCTCCAGCGCATTGGCGCCGCCGAGCCGAGACAGCCCGTTGAAGATCAGCGAGCCCAGCCCCGGTCCCAGCACGTAGGCCACGATGGCCGCGATACCGACGATCATCTGGGTGGAGACGCGGATGCCGGTCAGGATCACCGGCCAGGCCATGGGCAGCTCCACCGTGAACAGGATGCGACGGCGGGAGAGCCCGATGCCGCGCGCCGCCTCGATCAGGCTCGGCGGAACAGAGCGCAGACCGACCACGGCGTTTCCGATCACCGGCATCGCGGCGAAGAAAGCGAGCATCACAAACGACGGTGCGACGCCCAGCCCGAGGGGCACCACCAGCAGCGCGAGCAGTGCCAGCGACGGAATGGTCAACGCCACCCGGCTGGAGGTGACGGTCAGCGAAGCGGCGATGGGCAGTCGGTAGACCAACATCGCGATCACGATGGCCGCCACCGTCCCGACGAGGACGGTCTGGAATGCCAGCGATGCGTGCTGATAGGTCAGGAAGGTCAGAGTTTCACCTCTGCCCTGAACATAATTCCAGAGGCTCACGGCCTCACCCCTATTCCTTTCGGTTACCCGGTTTCGCGCGGGAGTCGCGGACGACGTCGCACACCAGGGATACCTATGAACCTATCCACATCGGATAGGGCCCATCGGAGTTTGGTGATCAGCCCGCGTGTCGCCGCTGCCTGCGGCCCGGTCACCAGTGGGATGAAATACGGGGTGATGACAAGAACCGAGGTAAAGAAGGAACCCGGTACGGCGGGGCCGTACCGGGTTCACAGGCACTGCGCCGAGGCCCCGAGACGGGGCGGACAGGCCGATGAGGTCAGGAGTATTTGATGTCCAGGCCGACACCGATGATGAAGATCAGCCAGATGATGCCGATGAAGATGGTGATCCGGTCGAGGTTCTTCTCCACGACCGACGATCCCGACAGACTCGACTGCACGCCACCGCCGAACAGCGAGGACAGACCGCCACCCTTTCCGCGATGCAGCAGCACCAGGACGATCAGCAGCAGGCTGGTGATGATCAGTGCGATGTTCAGCGCAAGAGTCACGAGGGAGGCGTCCGTTCGGTTCAAAAGACAACTGTGGCAGGCCGCCGGTGAAAGCGACCTGCCACAGTCTACGCGATGATCACGCCGGTCAGAGCAAGGGCCCGCCCGCGGCGATCGCCGACAGCTGCGCGAACTCGTCGGCCTTCAGCGAGGCACCGCCGACCAACGCGCCGTCGACATCGCGCTCGTTCACGATCTCGGCGATGTTCTTGGCGTTGACGCTGCCGCCGTAGAGGATCCGGATCCCGTCGGCCGTGGCCTCATCGGCGATCTCGGCGACGGCCTCGCGGATGGCCGCGCAGACCTCCTGGGCGTCGTTGGCACTGGCGACCCGGCCGGTACCGATGGCCCAGACCGGCTCGTAGGCGATGACCGACTTGCCGATCTCCTCGGCCGACAGTCCGGCCAGCGATTCGGTGACCTGCTTGACGTTGAACTCGACGTGTTCCGCTGCTTCGCGGACCTCCAGTCCCTCCCCGACGCAGACGATCGGGGTCAGCCCGTGCCGCAGGGCGGCCTTGGTCTTGGCCAACACCACCTCGTTGGTCTCACCGTGCAGGGTGCGACGCTCCGAATGCCCGACCACCGCGTAGGTGCAGCCGAGCTTCTCCAGAAACGCACCGCTGATCTCACCGGTGTAGGCACCCGAGTCGTGCTCGGAGATGTCCTGGGCACCGTAGGTGATCAGCAGTTTGTCACCGTCGACCAGGCTCTGCACGCTGCGGATGTCGGTGAACGGCACCAGCACCGTGACATCGACCTTGTCGAAGTACTTCTCCGGCAGAGCGAAGGCGATCTTCTGAACCAGCGCGATGGCCTCGAAGTGGTTCAGATGGCACTTCCAGTTGCCGGCGATCAGCGGTTTGCGGCCGGGGCCGCGTGACTTCAGTTCCGACATGACTCAACCTTCCGTTTCCAGAACCGCCAGACCCGGCAGCTCCTTGCCTTCCAGATACTCCAGGGAGGCGCCGCCACCGGTGGAGATGTGCGAGAAGGCATCGTCGGGCAGCCCGAAGGAGCGTACGGCCGCAGCCGAATCGCCCCCGCCGACGACGCTGAATGCGCCGTCTTGGGTCGCCGCCGCGATCGCCTCGGCCACCCCGCGGGTGCCGGTGGAGAACCGCTCGAATTCGAAGACGCCCATCGGGCCGTTCCAGAACACCGTCTTGGCCGACCGCAGCACCGTGGAGAACCGTTCGACGGTCCCCGGTCCGATGTCCAGGCCCATCCCCTCGGTGAAGCCGTCGCGGGTCAAGGCGATCGACGTGGCCGCATCGGCGGCGAAGGCCTCGGCCACGACGATGTCGTGCGGCAGGTGGATCACATCGCCGAACCGTTCGAGCAGGTCCTTGCAGGTGTCGATCATGTCTTCCTGCAGGAGCGAATCACCCACCGGGCTGCCCTGCGCCTTGATGAAGGTGAAGGCCATACCGCCGCCGATCACCAGGGTGTCGACCTTGGGGGCCAGCGCCTCGATCACGGCCAGTTTGTCCGAGACCTTCGAGCCGCCCAGCACCACCGCGTACGGGTGTTCCACATCGGTGGTGATGCGGCGCAGGACCTCGACCTCGGTGGCCACCAGGTCCCCGGCGTAGGCCGGCAACAGCTTGGCGACGTCGTAGACCGAGGCCTGCTTGCGGTGCACTACCCCGAAGCCGTCGGAGACGAAGGCGCCGTCGTCCCCGACCAGCTCCACCAGCGCCGCGGCCAGCTTGGCCCGCTGCGCATCGTCCTTGGAGGTCTCCCGCGGATCGAAGCGCACGTTCTCCAACAGCAGGACGTCACCGTCGGTCAGCCCCTCGGCGCGGGCGAGCGCATCGGAGCCGACCACGTCGCCGGCCAGCTGGACGTTGCGGCCCAGCTCGGCCGACAGCCGCTCGGCGACCGGTGCCAGGGAGAAGGCCGGATCCGGCTCCCCCTGCGGTCGGCCCAGGTGGGCGGTGATGGCCACCTTCGCACCGGCGTCGACCAGTTGGCGCAGCGTCGGAACACTGGCCAGGATCCGGCCCGGATCGGTGATCACCCCGTCGTCGAGTGGGACGTTGAAATCGGACCGGACCAGTACGCCGCGGCCCGAAACCCCTTCGGCAAGAAGGTCTTTCAGTGTACGAACGGCCATTCTTACAGCGACTTGCTCACGAGGGTGATCAGGTCGGCGAGGCGGTTGGAGTAGCCCCACTCGTTGTCGTACCAGGAGACCACCTTCACCTGGTTGCCGAGCACCTTGGTCAGACCGGCATCGATCAGCGACGAATGCGGATCGGTGACGATGTCGCTGGAGACGATCGGTGCGTCGTAGTACTTGAGGATGCCCTTCATCGGACCGTCGGCAGCGGCCTTGAGCGCTGCGTTGATCTCCTCGGCGGTGGCGGTCTTCTCCAGTTCGACGGTCAGGTCGGTGACCGAACCGGTCGGGATCGGCACGCGCAGTGCGTAGCCGTCGAGCTTGCCCTTGAGCTCGGGCAGCACCTCGCCGATGGCCTTGGCCGCACCGGTGGAGGTCGGCACGATGTTCACCGCGGCCGCACGCGCACGACGCAGGTCCTTGTGCGGCGCATCCTGCAGGTTCTGGTCCTGGGTGTAGGCGTGCACGGTGGTCATCAGGCCCTGCTTGATGCCGAAGCTGTCGTTGAGGACCTTGGCCATCGGGCCCAGGCAGTTGGTGGTGCAGGAGGCGTTGGAGATGATGTTCTGGCTGCCGTCGTACTGGTCGTCGTTGACGCCCATCACCACGGTCAGGTCCGGGTCGGTCGCCGGGGCCGAGATGATGACCTTCTTGGCGCCCGCCTCCAGGTGGCCGGCGGCCGCGTCACGGGCGGTGAAGATGCCGGTGGACTCGACGACGACGTCGACGCCCAGATCCTTCCACGGCAGGGCGGCCGGGCCTTCGCGCAGCGCCAGAGCCTTGATGCGCTTGTCACCGACGACGATGGTGTCCCCGTCGACACTGACGTCCTCGGGCAGGCGCCCCAGGATCGAGTCGAACTTCAGCAGGTGAGCCAGGGTGTTGATGTCGGTGAGGTCGTTGACGGCGACGATTTCGATGTCGGCGGTTCCGGCCTGGTTCTGCGCCAGCACGGCGCGGAAGAAGTTGCGGCCGATACGGCCGAATCCGTTGATACCTACCCGAACGGTCACTGGATACTCCTTAAGCAGGGGGTGGTGAGCCGGTCGTGTGTTCCGGCCCGCTGTGTCCAGCCTAATAGCCTCGGGTCCGCGGGGTTGCAGAAGGTCCTGATCTGCCGATCAGGTCTCGTCGAGGAGCTCCGGGGTGACCGCGGACTCGGTATCGGGCAGCCCGTCGGCGCGGGCCTTTTTATCGGCCATCGACAGCAGCCGGCGAATACGGCCGGCGACGGCGTCCTTGGTCATCGGCGGATCGGCGAGCTGCCCGAGTTCCTCGAGCGAGGCCTGCCGATGCTCCACCCGCAACCGGCCGGCCGCCAGCAGATGATCGGGCACCTCCTCGCCCAGGATCTCCAGGGCACGCTCGACCCGGGCGGCGGCGGCGACGGCCGCACGGGCAGAGCGCCGCAGGTTCGCGTCGTCGAAGTTGGCCAGCCGGTTGGCCGTGGCACGCACCTCGCGGCGCATCCGGCGCTCCTCCCAGACCAGCCGGGTCTCGTTGGCGCCCATCCGGGTCAGCAGGGCGCCGATCGCCTCACCGTCGCGGATCACCACCCGATCGCTGCCGCGGACCTCCCGTGCTTTGGCCACGATGTTGAGCCGGCGCGCCGCGCCGACCAGGGCCAGTGCCGCTTCGGGACCGGGACAGCTCACATCCAGTGACGAGGACCGGCCCGGCTCGGTCAGGGAGCCGTGGGCCAGGAAGGCGCCCCGCCAGGCGGCCTCGGCGTCACCGACGGTGCCGCCGACGACCTGCGTGGGCAGACCGCGCACCGGACGGCCTCGGGTGTCCAGCAGCCCGGTCTGCCGTGCCAGCGCTTCGCCGTCCTTGGTGATGCGCACAATGTATCGGGCGTTCTTGCGCAGTCCTCCCGAACGCACCAGGTGCACCTCGGAGGGGTAGCCGAACAGATCGTGGATCTCCGCCCGGAGCCTGCGGGCGACGTTGCCGTGATCGACCTCGGCCTCGACCACCACCCGGCCGGCCACGATATGCAGGCCGCCGGCGAACCGCAGCAGCGCGGCGACCTCGGCCTTGCGGCAGCTCAGCTGCGGAACCGAGAGCCTGCTCAGCTCGTCCTTCACCGCACCTGTCATCGCCATCGTGACCGTTCCTCTCTTACTGCCCCACCCCAGTGGTTCACTCGGCCTCGCATGTTACCGCGCAGTCAGATCGCCGTCACATCGATAGGAGCTGTTCGAGGGTCAGAGCGGACTTGACCGCATCATGGACGTCGCGGCCGTCAAGGGCCAGATCGCAACTGTGCAGCCGCGCACCGAAGGCCGCAGCGGCGCGCTCCAGGTGCTCCCGTTCCCGCCCGGCCGGGACCGAGTCGGCGTCGACGACGACGTCATCGATCTGCAGGCCACCGGCGTGTGCGGCGAGCACATGAAGATGACGTTCCATCGAGTAGCCGGCGGTCTCCCCCGGTTCGGCCGCGAGATTGACGAAGAGCACCTTGCGCGCGGTGGTCTCGCGCAGGGCCGCCAGTTGTTCGGGCACCAGTACATGCGGGATGACACTGGAGAACCAGGACCCGGGGCCCAGGGTGACGATATCGGCCTGGGCGATCGCCGCCAGCGACTGCGGGCAGGCCGCCGGTGCCGCCGGGGTCAACCGGACCCGGCGGACCACCCCGGGGGTGGTGGCGACCGCGACCTGACCTCTGATCACCCGGCTCATCCGCGGGTCCTCCTCCAGACCGGTCACATCGGCCTCGATGACCAGCGGTTCGGTCGCCATCGGCAGCACCCGGCCGTCGATGCCGAACAGGTCCACCAGCGAGTCGAGCGCCTCGACCATGTCGCCATCGAATTCGTCGACGCCGGACAGCAGCAGGTTCCCGACCGGATGCCCGGCCAGGGCGCCGCTGCCGCCGAGACGGTGCTGCAGGACCTGGGCCCATCGGGCGCGGCGCCGAGCGGCCTCCGGATCGGTTTCGGCCAGTTCGGTCAACGCCGCGGGTGCACTCAGCAGAGCCGCCAGAGCCATCCGCAGATCCCCGGGCGGAATCCTGCCCAGCTCGTGCCGCAACCGGCCGGAGGACCCGCCGTCGTCGGCGACGGTCACCACGGCGGTGACATCGCGGGTCAGGTAGCGCAGGGCGGTGAGGGTGTTGTACAGCCCGTGGCCGCCCCCGAGGGCGACCGCCCGCAGCCCCTCCCGCCGAGACGGCGGGGTCGCCGGGGAAGTCATTCCCGACCCAGATCGCGGTGGGAGGCTTCGACCGTATAGCGCGGTTTGCCGTCGGCATCGGTCTCGGCGGCCAGGCGGCGGGTGAGTTCTTCGGTCATGGCGACGCTGCGGTGCTTCCCGCCGGTACACCCGATTCCGATCGTCATATACCCCTTCCCCTCGCGCAGATAGCCGCGCCCGACAAGGTCGACCAGACCGGTGTAGCGGTCGAGGAAGTCGCTTGCGTCAGGCTGGCCGAGCACATACTCGCGCACACCCGCATCGCGTCCGGTGTGCTCGCGCAGCTCGGGGATCCAGTACGGGTTCGGCAGGAACCGGACATCGGCGACCAGATCGCAATCCATCGGCAGGCCGTACTTGAAACCGAAGGACTGCACCGAGATCGTCAGGCCTCCTCCGCTGGTGGACGGGAAAGCGTTGGCGACCATCGTCCGCAGCCGCGTCGCCGACAGGGCCGAGGTGTCGATCACCGTTTCGGCCGCGTCTTTGACCTTGGCGAGCATCTCGCGCTCGGCTTCGATGCCGTCGGACAATGTACCGGTGCCCTGCAGCGGATGGCGACGGCGTACGTGCTCGAATCGGCGGATCAGCACCTCATCGGAGGCATCGACGAAGACCATCTTGGTATCGGCGCCGCCTTCGGTCAGCTCCCCCCGCAGGCGGGCCAGGTCGTCGGCGAACTCGGGGCCGGTCGCCCGCACCACCATGGCGATCTTCTGCGCGCCGATCTCGCTACTGCGCACTCCGTCGACCACCTGCGCGATCACCGAGACCGGTACGTTGTCGGCGACGTACCAGCCGTCGTCTTCGAGCACATTGGCGACCGATGTGCGTCCGGCCCCGGACAGGCCGGTGACGAACAGCACCGTCGTTCCCTCAGGTTGACTCACTGGGTCGTCCTCACTGGCTGGTCCTCTCAGGGGTCTTCGTCGGCGGACTGTCGGGGCTTTCCGGGCTATCGGGGATTGCCGCGCCGCCCAGTGCCTCGTGCACGGTCCGTGCCGTGGTCTTGCCGATTCCGGGTACCTGGGCGATCTGTTCGATCGTCGCATCTTTGAGTCGTGCGACGGAGCCGAAGTGGGTGACCAGCGCGGTACGCCGCGTCGCACCGAGTCCGGGGATACCGTCCAATGCCGATGCGGTCATCCGTTTGCTGCGTTTGGACCGGTGGAAATTGATGGCGAACCGGTGCGCCTCATCGCGGATCCGCTGGAGCAGAAACAGCGCTTCGGAGTTTCGGGGCAGGATCACCGGTTCATCGTCGCCGGGCAGCCACACCTCCTCGAGTCGCTTGGCCAGCCCGATCACGGCCACATCGGCCACTCCCAACTCGTCCAGGACGGCCGCGGCGGCATGAACCTGGGGTTGTCCGCCGTCGACGACGAACAGATTCGGCGGATAGGCGAAGCGCCGGGGCCGGCCGGTCTTGGGATCGATCGCCGCTTCCGGAGCCAGATCGCCACCGTTGTCGGCGTCCGGTTCGACCGCGTCGGAGACGGCCGGATCGGGTACGCGGTCACTGCGGTGGCGCAGGAAGCGCCGCCGCGTCACCTCCGCGATGGAGGCGACATCGTCGGACCGGCCGTCGCCGGCAGCCTCCCGGATGGCGTAGTGGCGGTAGTCGGACTTACGCGGCAGACCGTCCTCGAAGACGACGAGGGAGGCGACCACATCGGTGCCCTGGACATGGGAGATGTCGATGCATTCGATGCGCAGGGGGGCCTCGTCCATACCCAGCGCCGCCTGCAGTTCGGTCAGTGCGGCCGACCGCGTCGTCAGGTCACCGGCCCGTTTGAGCTTGTGCCGGTTCAGCGCTTCGGCGGCGTTGCGTTCGACGGTTTCGGCCAGGGTGCGTTTGTCACCGCGCTGCGGAACCCGCAGCGAGACCCGACTGCCGCGGCGGCCGCTGAGCCACTGCGCCAGTTCCAGATGATCGTCGGGGAGCTCGGGGACGAGCACCTCGCGCGGCACGCCCGAACTCATCTCCAGTTCTTCACCATAGAATTGCAGCAAGAAGGTGCCGACCTGGTCGCCCAGGGTGGCGTTCTCCTGGACCTCCACGACCCAGCCGCGTTCGCCGCGGACCCGTCCGTCCCGCACGTGGAAGACCGCCACGGAGGTCTCCAGCTCGTCGCCGACCAGGGCGATGACATCGGCGTCGGTGCCGTCACCGAGGACCACCGCCTGCTTCTCCATCGCCCGCCGCAGCGCAGAGACGTCGTCGCGCAGCCGGGCCGCACGCTCGAAGTCGAGATCTTCCGAGGCGGCGAGCATCTCCTTCTCCAGTCGGCGGATCAGCGAATCGGTCCGCCCGGCCAGGAAATCGCAGAAGTCCTCGGCGATCTGCCGGTGGGTGGCTGCATCGACGCGGTCCACGCACGGCGCGGCGCACTTGTCGATGTATCCCAGCAGACAGGGGCGTCCCATCGCCGCACTGCGCCGGAAGACCCCATTGGAACAGGTGCGCACCGGAAACACGCGGGTCAACAGGTCCACGGTCTCGCGGATGGCCCAGGCGTGGGCATACGGACCGAAGTAGCGGACGCCGGGCTTACGGGCACCGCGATAGACGAAGACGCGCGGATACTCCTCGTTCATGGTGACCGCGAGCATCGGGTAGCTCTTGTCGTCGCGGTACCGCACATTGAACCGGGGATCGAACTCTTTGATCCAGTTGTACTCCAGCTGGAGGGCCTCGACCTCGGTGCTCACCACCGTCCACTCCACCGAGGCGGCCGTGGTCACCATCTGCCGGGTCCGGGGATGCAGGGTCGCCAGATCGGCGAAGTAGGAGGTCAGCCGGGAACGCAGGTTCTTGGCTTTGCCGACATAGACCACTCGCCGGTGCGCGTCGCGGAACTTGTACACGCCCGGGTCCGTCGGAATGGTGCCCGGAGCCGGGCGGTAGGTCGTCGGATCGGCCACGTTTCCCAGACTAGCGGTCGGTACCGACAACCCGGGGGGCCGGCGTCGTCGCCCGCAGGGTCACGACTCGTCGGCGGCGGTGGGCTTCGGGGGTGCGGTGTACCGGGTGTGCAGTTCGCGGAACCGGCGCATCGCCTCGACCGCGCGCGCACCGTCGCGTGCCTGTACCGCCATCACCGGAATGTGCTCGTCGTGGGCGAAGAGCAGCCGGGCCCACGGCCCCTTCTCCGGATAGGCCAGGCCCTGCACGACATCCCATTCGTAGCAGCGTTCGGTCACCAGATTGCGGACCTCCACACCGCGAGACCCGACGCGCAGCCGGGAGCGGGTGAACAGCAGCAGCGAGGCAGAGATCACCAGCCCGATCGAGATCAGCGCGATTTTGTCCGCCCAGCCGATGTTGACGCCCGTATAGGAGATGTTGAGCAGCAACCCGAAGATCAGGTGGATGACGATGACGATCGCGATCGCCACCGCCACGATCGTGATGATCGCCTTCGGTCGGTAGACCAGGTCCCACTCCTCGTCCGGAATCGCACCGGTGTCGGCGGGTCCGGCCGAGCCTGCGCCGGTCATCGGGCGGCCAGGTCGCGCAGGATCAGCGCCGAAGCCAATGCCGCGGACATCGCCTGTGCGCCCTTGTCTTCGGAGGATCCGGGCAGCCCCGAACGGTTCAAGGCCTGCGCCTCGTTGAGGGTGGTCAGCACCCCGTTGCCGACCGGCGTGGATTCGTCCAGCGAGATCCGGGTCAAGCCTGCGGTCACCGCATCGCAGACGTACTCGAAGTGTGGGGTCTCCCCCTTGATCACCACACCGAGGGCCACCACGGCGTCGTGGGTGCGGGCCAGCGCCTGCGCGACGACCGGCAGCTCGATCGCTCCGGCGACCCGGACCACGGTCGGATCGGTCACTCCGGCGGCTGCGGCGGCGTTGATCGCGCCGTCGAGCAGCGCCGTGCAGATGGTCTCATGCCACTGGGAGGCCACCACGGCGACCTTCAGATCGCCGGCGTCGGCCAGTTCCAGGGTGGGCTCGCCGTGACCGCTCATGCTCCAGCTCCTCCTTCGATGACGCCGTCGAGGCCGTCGAGTTCGTGCCCCATCCGGTCACGCTTGGTCTGCAGATAGCGCAGATTCTCTTTGTTGGCGCGCACCGGCATCGGTACCCGGTCGATGATCTGCAGCCCGTAGCCGTCCAGTCCGACGCGTTTGGCCGGGTTGTTGGTGAGCAGCCGCATCGAGCTGACTCCCAGATCGACCAGGATCTGTGCCCCCAGGCCGTAGTCGCGGGCGTCGGCGGGCAGACCCAACTGAAGATTCGCATCGACGGTGTCTGAGCCCGCATCCTGCAACTGGTAGGCCTGCAGCTTGTGCAGCAGACCGATGCCACGGCCCTCGTGACCGCGCATGTACAGCACGATTCCGCGGCCCTCCTTGGCCACCGCCTCCATCGCCGCGTGCAGCTGCGGACCGCAATCGCAGCGCAACGAGCCGAAGACGTCACCGGTGAGGCATTCCGAATGCACCCGCACCAGCACGTCCTCCCCCGTGCCGTCGGGACCGGCGATATCGCCCATCACCAGAGCCACGTGTTCGGCATCGTCGTACGGGCTCGAGTAGCCGACGGCGCGGAAGTCGCCGAACTGGGTCGGAATGCGTGCTTCGGCGACCCGAACGACGTGCTTCTCGTGGCGGCGCCGCCAGGCGATGAGGTCGGCGATGGAGATCAGGGCCAGATCGTGTTCGTCGGCGAAGACGCGCAGTTCGTCGGTCTGGGCCATCTCGCCGGGTTCCTTCTGACTGACCACCTCGCAGATCACGCCGGCCGGCCGCAGCCCCGCCAGCCGCGCCAGGTCGACCGCGGCTTCGGTGTGGCCGGGGCGGCGCAGAACGCCGCCTTCTTTCGCCCGCAGCGGAACGACGTGTCCGGGCCGGGTGAAGTCGTGTGCCTGCGAGTCCTCCAGGGCGAGCTTGCGGATCGTCGTGGCGCGGTCGGCGGCACTGATACCGGTACCGATGTCCTCGCGGGCGTCGACGGTCACGGTGTAGGCGGTGCCGTGCTTGTCCTGGTTCACCGAGTACATCGGCGGCAGCCCGAGCCGGTCGCAGTCTTCGCTCTCCATCGGCACGCACACGTAGCCGGAGCTGTACCGGACCATGAAGGCAACCAGTTCCGGGGTCGCCATCTCCGCCGCGAAGACCAGGTCGCCCTCGTTCTCGCGGTCCTCGTCGTCGATCACCACCACGGCCTTGCCCGCGGCGATGTCGGCGAGGGCGCGTTCGACACTGTCGAGCGTCACCTTCGGGGTCGCCTCACTCATCGTCATCACTCGCCTTCTGCGCTGCGCGCGTCCCGGTTTCCGCTCGGTCGGCCTGGGTCAGCCGCTCAACATACTTCGCGATCACATCGACTTCGAGATTCACCGGGTCCCCGGTCTGTGCCAGGCCCAGGATGGTCTCGGCGAGCGTCGTGGGGATCAGCGAGACCTCGATGCACTCCGGGCCGACCGCCGAGACGGTCAGGGAGGTGCCGTCGATGGTGATCGATCCCTTCTCGACGATGTATCGGCTGAGCTGGGCGGGCACCTTGATCCGGACGACGGTCCAGTGCTCGGCCGGAGTGATGAATTCGATCTCGCCGACGCCGTCGACATGGCCCTGGACGACGTGCCCGCCGAACCGCCCGTTGGCCGGCATCGCCCGTTCCAGATTCACCATGGATCCGGGCAGCAGGTGACTCAGCGAGCTGCGCCGCAGCGTCTCGGCCATCACATCGACGGTGAAGACACCATCGGCGATGTCCACGACGGTCAGACAGACTCCGTTGACCGCGATCGAGTCACCGTGCCGGGCGTCGCTGGTCACCAGTGGTCCACGGATGGAGAATCTGGCGGCCTGGTCGAGATCATCGCGGGCGACGATCTCGCCGCGCTCCTCCACGATTCCGGTAAACACCTGTGCTCCCTTGCCGTTCGCGCACCCGGGGAGCCCAGTCGCGGCCCGGTGCCGCCTGGGTGTCCTCTCGTATCCGGACTGTCACCGTCGGCTCCGGAATCGCACCGGAATCTGCTGACCCCGGACACCTCGGCTGCTGCCGTGGATCCGGGCGCTCGCGGGCTTGGGCCTTCTGTGAGTGAACTCACAGGCGGCCATTACCGCCGGTGGGGACTTGCACCCCGCCCCGAGAACTCTGTGACCGACGCTAGCACGATGGGCATTGCCGCGCCGCGCGCACCGGTCCTGCGCTGCGGTGTTAGATAGAGACCGGCGGTGCCCGACAGCGGCCTGCCGGGGCCCGACCTCGGGAATCGAGGAGCCCGATCCGACGATGGTGGAGTACCCATGACACACGACCCTTCGGTATCCGAACCCGCAACCGCCGGCCGGGCGAAAGGGGACATCGTCACCTTCCTGCGCAGGTTCTGGCTGCCGATCGTGCTGCTGATCCTGGCGATCATCTTCATCGCGACCAACACCAACGACACCCCGCTGACCCTCGGCTGGGTCACTGTCACGGCGCCACTGTGGCTGACGGTCACCGTCACACTGGTCGTCGGGTTCATCATCGGCTGGTTCGTCGGGCGACGCGGCAAGTAGCGGCGCACCGCACCGCATCCCCTGATCGGTGCCAGTCGTGCCCGGCCGTAACGGTGGTGCCTGCCGTGGCTGCCCACCGAGCCCGGCCGGGAGTGTCTACCGTCGAGCGAGGGTGATCAGCAGGTCGTCGCCGAGTTCGGTCACCGATTCGCGCTGGAAACGGTGGGCTTGGGCCAGCGTCTGCACGGATCGGTCGAGGACGGCCGGGGATCCGTCTCCGAGCACCGTCGGTGCGAGGTAGGCCTGCACCTGGTCGACGAGTCCGGCCTCCAAGAAGGCGCCGATGATCCCCGGCCCGCCCTCCACCAGCACCCACAGCGCATCGGGGAGAGCGGCGAGCACCTCGCGCGGATCGTGGGAGCGCACCTGGATCAACGGTGCCGCCGCATCGCGCAGACGAGCCTGCGGCGGCAGGTCGCGGGTGCCCAGCACCACCCGGGCCGGTTGATGCGGATACACGCTGCCGTCGGGGCGGCGGGCGGTGAGCGAGGGATCGTCGGCCAGTGCCGTTCCCGTGCCGATCACGATCGCATCGATCATCGCGCGCTGGGTGTGAGCGTGCTCGCGGGCCGTCGGACCGGTGATCCACCGGCTGGTGCCGTCGGGTGCGGCGATCCGTCCGTCCAGGGTGGCCGCGATCTTCGCGGTGACGAACGGGCGACCGTGTTGCTGCCGGAATATCCAGTGCCGCAGCGGACCGGCCCGCACCTCGTCCGCACCGACGCCCCCGGTCACCTCGATCCCTGCCGCGCGCAGGGCCGCCGCTCCCCCGGCCGCTTCCGGGTTCGGGTCGGCGGCGGCGTACACCACCGCCGCCACTCCAGCGTCGATCAGCGCCTGTGTGCACGGGCCGGTGCGGCCGGTGTGGTTGCACGGTTCCAGGGTCACCACCGCGATGCCGCCCCGGGCCACCGGGCCGGCCTCCCGCAGGGCCATCACTTCGGCGTGCGGACCGCCTACCGGCTGGGTGTGTCCGGTCCCCGCCACTGTCCCGGAGGCGTCCAGGATCACCGCACCGACCGGCGGGTTCGGCGAGCTGACCCCGCAGGCGCGGGCCGATTCGGTCAACGCCTGCCGCATGGCTGCGGCGACGTCGATCGCAGATCCTGTCTCCGGCATGACTGCACTCCGTTCAGGCGGTCTGAGCTGTGCTCGGCTCCGGTGCCGAACGGCTCGAGAACACTCGCTTTCCTGGTCTCTCGATCTAATCAGCCGGTACGCGAGGGTGCCGGTCGGACAAAGCCGCAGACTCCATGGCGACCGCGAAGGGGGACCAGCGGCTACCGGGCCGGCTGGCAACCGATCCGGCGCGTTCTGGACCCGGCGCGGCTGGGGACCGCGGAGTCAGGAGGCGCCGGTCTCGGCCGACGAAGCGGCGGTGGCCAGGGCGCGCAGCTCGGCGACCCTAGCCGCCGGATCGTCGCCGCCATAGACGGCCGAACCGGCGACGAAACAATCGACGCCGGCCTCGGCGGCCTGTTCGATGGTGCTCGCCGAGATCCCGCCGTCGATCTCGATCAGCAGTTTGAGTTGCTCGCCATCGATCACCTCGCGCAGACGGCGGACCTTGTCGAGCACCTCTGGCATGAACTTCTGCCCGCCGAAGCCGGGTTCCACACTCATGATCAGCAGGGTGTCGAATTCGGGCAGGATCTCCAGATACGGCTCGATCGAGGTGCCCGGTTTGATGCCCAGCCCGGCCTTGCCGCCGGCGGCCCGGATATCGCGAGCCACGGAGATCGGGTCGTCGGTGGCCTCGGCGTGGAAACTCACATTGTAGGCACCGGCTTCGGCGTAGCCGGGGGCCCAGCGGCCCGGATCGGTGATCATCAGGTGGCAGTCGATCGGGATGTCGGTCGCCTTCAGGATTGACTCCACCACCGGCAGCCCGAGGGTCAGATTCGGGACGAAGTGGTTATCCATCACATCCACGTGCACCCAGTCCACACCCGGGTCGACCGGCGACGGGCCGACCGCCGCGATCTCCGAGGCCAGGTTGGCGAAGTCGGCGGACAGGATCGAGGGCGCGATCATCGGCGCGGGGCGTTGGCACATGCGCGCCAGTCTACTGAGCACCCCGGTCTGGCCAGACCGTCAGGTAAGCGTCACCGGTGGGTGCGCGGCACGACGGCACCGAGAGACCACCCGAGCGAATGATTGTTGTCGCTGCGTATCAATGGTGATCATTTCGGCGATGTGCACCCAATACCCGATTCCAGCAACCGCGCCGATTGCTGAACGATTCTGTTGTGAACGTGCGGATACTGCCGTCAGCAGGCGCTTTCGTCGCCGGGTGGCCGGCCTGGTCTCCTGCACGGCGGATGGTCAAGCACACAGCGCCGACAGAGCCATGATGACAGCGGCGCGAGATCCGGCCTCAGGTGTTGCCGGAGACGTAACGGGGGCGGGAACCCACCGCGGCGAGCAGCGCTTCGTGCAGGCCGGGGCCGTACTCGGGCAGGTCGGGCCAATCCACCAGCACCAGTCCGCATTCGGTGCGGGCGTACGGGGTGTTGGTGATGTCCCAGTCGCCGATCAGCGCGGTGAAACCGCAGTTCGGGCACTCCTCGGTCGGCTCGTCGCCGCCGTCCCACCACGGCTGCGGATCCCATTCGTCGAGCAGCTCGTGGCATCGCGGGCACTCCGGCGGCGCGCTGTCGGAGAAGGCGCTCACCGTGGCGCCGGGCCCCAGATCGACCGAGACGTCGTCGCGTTCCTCCAGTGGCAGCGGGTGACCGTCGGCCGCAGCCGAATGCGCGATCGCCATGATCTGCAGGAGCCGTTCCTCGTCGACCTCTCCGCCGGTTTGCACCGGATCGTCGTCCGGATCGGCGCTCAGGACCAGCCGCAGCGCCTGCGCCATCCGCCGTTCCGCGGTGGTACCGCGATCGTTGAGGGAGAAGTAGAACTGCAGGAACTGACTCATCGGGCATCCTTCCGGAGCACGGCCAGGAACATGGCGTCGGTGTCCTGCCGGTGTGGCCAGAGCTGCACGTGCGGCCCCGGACCGAGCGTCTCGGGATCGAAGACGTCGCCGGCGGTGGCCGGGCGGGCATCGATCTGGCTCACCCCGGGAGTGTCGGCCAGCACTGCGGCGATCACCTCGGTGGTTTCGGCCGGATGGGGTGAGCACGTGGAGTAGACGACGACGCCGCCGGGACGTACCAATCGCAGTGCCTCGGTCAGCAGTTCGGTCTGCAGCACCACCAGGCCCGGCACCTCGGCGTCGGTGCGCCTCCAGCGGGCTTCGGGGCGGCGGCGCAGTGAACCCAGCCCCGAGCACGGAGCATCGACCAGAATGCGGTCGAACCCGGGCTCCAGTCCGCTGTCACGACCGTCGGCCACATGCACCGTCACCGGCAGTCCCTCGACCACCTTCGTGATCAGCTCAGCGCGATGCGGAGCCAGTTCCACCGCATCCAGGTGGGCGCCGCTCAGTTCGGAGAGGGAACCGAGCAGCGCAGCCTTGCCGCCGGGACCGGCACACAGATCCAGCCACCGGCCGGTGTCTGGCCCGTCCGGTTCTGCGCGGGCCAGCGCCAGTGCGACCAACTGGCTGCCCTCGTCCTGCACCCCGGCGAAGCCCTCGCGAACCGCGTCGAGCTTTCCCGGGTCGCCTTCGGGAAGGTAAACACAGTACGGCGAGTACCGGCCTTCCTCTCCCCCGCTGATCAGCGCCAGCTCTTCGGCGGTGATCTGGCCGGGCCGGGCGACCAGGTGGACGATGGGACGCTGGTCATCGGCGGCCAGGGCCGCCTGCAACTCGCCCGCCGACCGGCCCAGCGCCTGGAAGAAGACCTCGGCGATCCAGCGCGGGTGGGCGTAGGTGAAGGCCAGATTCCCGATCAGGTCCTCGGTGATCGGCGGCGCCAGATCGTCGATCCAGTACTGCTCGGGGCGCTGGGAGATCTTGCGCAGAACGGCGTTGACGAACCCCGCCGGGCCCTGCCCCTTCTCGCTGCGCACCAGATCCACCGAGGTGGAGACGGCCGCGTGTGCGCCGATGCGGGTCCGCAGCAACTGATAGGCCCCCAGCCGCAGGACATCGAGCAGGTCACCGTCGATCTGATCGACGGGCCGGCCGGCGGCTGCGGCGATGATCTGATCGAGTACTCCCGTGGACCGGGCCGTCCCGTAGGTCAGCTCCGTCGCCAGCGCCGCGTCCCGGCCCTGCAGGCCTCGTTCGCGTAGGAGTTTGGGCAGCAGCAGGTTGGCGTAGGCGTCGCGTTCGCGTACCGCCCGCAGCACATCGCGGGCGACTAGCCGATCGGCCCCGAGCTGCTTGTCGCGCAGCTTCTTCTCGCTCACGCGAAATGCTCCTGTCCGGTCAGTCGTGCCCCGCGCGCCCAGTCCGCGGCCGGCAACGGCTTCTTCCCGGGCGGCTGCACCACACTCAGCTGCACGGCACCCGACCCGGTACCGACATAGACGGCTTTCTTACCCGCCGCGATCTGTCCGGGAGCCAGGTTCGCCGGGTCGCGGTCGCCGGGCGGCAGTTCTGCCTCGTCGGCGGGGGTGACCGGGCCCAGCTTGATCCGGGTCTCGCCGAGCTGTGTCCACGCCCCCGGCGCGGGGGTGTGCGCGCGGATCGTCCGGTCGACGATGTGTGAGGGGAGGTCCCAGCGCACCCGCGAGTCGGCGACGTCGATCTTGGGCGCGTAGGAGACCCCGTCTGTCTCCTGTGCCATCGGCGCCAGCTCGCCGGCGGCGATCCCGTCGACGACGTTGCGGGTGAACGTCGCTCCGGCGTCTGCCAGACGGTCCAGGAGCGCACCGGCGGTGTCGGTGGCCCGGATGCGTTCGGTGAACATGCCGAACACCGGGCCGGTGTCGAGTCCCTCCTCCAGTGCGAAGACACTGGCGCCGGTGAACTCGTCACCGGCGGCCAGAGCGGCCTGCACCGGCGCGGCGCCACGCCAGGCGGGCAGCAACGAGAAATGCAGGTTGATCCAGCCGTACGGCAGCGCGACCAGGACCTCCGGCGGGATCAGACCGCCGTAGGCGACGACCACACCCAGGTCGGCGTTCCAGCGATCCAGGGCCACGGCTACCTCGGGATCGCTCATGCGGGCCGGCGTGATCACCTCGATGGCGTGCGCATCGGCCAGCGTGCCGATCGGGCTGCGGACCGGGGTCCGGCCGCGGCCGGCGACCGTATCGGGCCGGGTGATCACCCCGACCACCTGGTGCTCGTCGGAATCGATCAGGGCCTGCAGCGTCGGGACGGCCGGCTGCGGAGTTCCGGCGAAGACCACTCTCATGTCAACCGATGGTAGGCGGGTCGATCTGGACCCGGATACCCGCGGTGTCTTCGTGCCGGGCGTGACGCAGGACCTGGGCTGCCCGCAGAGCCGCGGCCAGCTCGCGGCCGCGGGACCGGTCGATCCGCAGCAGCACTCGTTCGATGCCGTCGCGCGGGTCCATTCCCGCCGGTGGACGCACGCCGGGCGGGAGCGGCACGGGCCCCAGCTGCTGGGCGCCTGCCGGCAGGTCGATCAGTGCCAGGAAGGCCAGCACCGCAGCCGACGGCCCGTCGACCGAGGCCATCGTCACCGCCGGTGGGAAGCCCAGTTCGCGGCGCGTCGCCAGTTCACGGGAAGCGGCCCCGACCGGATCCCACCGAATGAGCGTCTGCACCGGCGCTAAGGAGGCATCGGCGACCACCACCACCCGGCCGCCCTCGGCGCGCGGGCGCACCAGCGTCGCCACCCCCATCCAGGTCCGTACCGTTTCTTCGGCGGCCCGCAGATCCTGCCGGTCCAGTTGCGCCCAGGTGTCCAGCAGTACGGCCGCTCCGTAACCGCCGTCTACGTGCGGCGCGGCTCCGGGAGTGGCCACGACCACCCGCGGTCCGGCAGACAGGTGATCGATGATCTTGTCGCCGCCGGAGGTGACCACCGGCACCCCCACGAAGGCCCGACCAAGTTCTTCGGCGGTGCGTTTGTCGCCGATCATCAGGGCGCGCACGGCGGTGCCGCCGCAGTTGGGGCACACGAAACGCAGCTCGGGGCGACCGCACCAGCGGCAGGCCAGCTCACCACGATCGCTCATCTGCAGTGGCCCGTGGCAGGCCCGGCACCGGGCGTTCTCCCGGCAGCGTTCGCAGGCCACCGACGGCAGGTAGCCGCGGCGCGGCACGCTGAAGAGCACCGGGTGCCCCTCGTCGAGCGCCCGCCGCGCCGCATCGAAGGCGATCGTGGGGATGCGGGCGGATCTGGCCAGTGGATCGCCGGCGATGCGACGGTCCTCATCGGAGATACCGTCGATCCGCGCCATGGCCGCGCGCACGGTCTCCCGTGGCGCCACCAGGTCACCGGCCCAGCCCGCATCGACCAGCGCCTGCGCTTCGGCGGTCCGGGAGAAGCCGCCGATCAACAGGGCAGAACCGGTCTGGTGCGCACGCAGTACGGCCACCTCGCGCGGATGCGGGTACGGGGCGCGCGGCTCGTCCAGGCTCGGGTCGCCGTCGTCGAAGACCACGGTCAGTGCCAGCCGGTGGACCGGGGCGAAGACGGCACTGCGCGTGCCGATCACCACCCGTGCGCCGCCGCGCAGGACCTGCAGCCACCGGCGATAGCGGGCGGTGGGCCCCAGGCCGGCGGCCAGTGAGACACACCAGTCCCCCAGCAGCGGCTCGCACGCGGCTTCCAGGCGGTCCAGATCGCGTTGATCGGGTACGACGATGATGACCCCGCGGCCGGTGGCAGCCACCAGTGCGGCCAGTTCGGCCAGTCGCGCGGCCGGGTCCTCGCCGGGGCAGGCCTGCCAGACCACCCGCGGGTGGCGTCCCGGGTCGGCATCGTCGTTCTCGCGCAGCGCATCGAGGAACGCCTCGGCGCCGTAGTAGGCCTCCCACGCCGACATCTCGGGCGCGGTGACGGACCACTCGGGCGTCTGCGGTGGTTCGGCCTTTTCCACACGGGCGTGCCGCGGCGGCACCGCCAGGCGCAGAACATCGGGCATGGTACCGGCGTATCGGTCAGCGACCGCGCGGGCCAGCGTCACCAGTTCCGGTGTGAGCACCTGTTCGGGTGAGACCACGCGTTCGAGCCAGGCCAGCTTGCCGCCGTGGTCACTGTGGGCGAGCCGTTCGAGGAGGAAACCGTCGACCAGGCGCCCCGAGAAGCGCACCCGAACGCGGGTTCCCGGCTGGGCGTCGGCGTCGAGTTTGCGGTCGATCAGGTAGTCGAACGGCCGGTCCAGGTGTGCCAGACCCAGCAGCGGCAGCACCCGGGCCACGGGCAGATGCTCGGCGGGCATGCGCCGATTCTTCTCCCGTGCCGTACGGCCGGGTTCGCCGTCGTCGGGCACGGGCACCGTGTGGCGCACCCTGGGTGTCTCCTGCTCCGGGTTCACCGGCTGTCCCCGCTCACATCGCGAACTCTAGTGGAGCGCGGCGCAGCGCAGGGGCCTCCGTCCACAGGCTGGCGGGTGCACCGGTGCGGTCCACCGGCGCGCCGCGGCCCGCCGACGAGCGCCCGGTCAGTCGGCCAGACCGGCGGCGGCGCGCAGCTCGGCGACGCGGTCGGTGCGCTCCCAGGGCAGATCCACGTCGGTGCGGCCGAAATGCCCGTAGGCGGCGGTCGGACCGTAGATCGGCTGCAACAGCTCCAGATCCCGCACGATCGCCGCCGGACGCAGATCGAAGACCTCGGTGATCGCCTTCTGAATGGTGCCGACATCGACCTTCTCGGTGCCGAATGCCTCGACGAACAGCCCCACCGGCGCGGCCTTACCGATCGCGTAGGCGACCTGGACTTCGAGACGGTCGGCCAGGCCGGCCGCCACGGCGTTCTTGGCGACCCAGCGCATGGCGTAGGCGGCACTGCGGTCCACCTTCGACGGGTCCTTACCGGAGAAGGCGCCGCCGCCGTGGCGTGACATGCCGCCGTAGGTGTCGACGATGATCTTGCGTCCGGTCAGACCCGCATCCCCCATCGGGCCGCCCAGCACGAAGCTGCCGGTCGGGTTCACCAACAGCCGGAAGTCCGAAGTATCCAGCGGCGTCGGCAGGTCCAGATCGGCGAAGACCGGCTCGAGGACGTGCTTGGCGATATCCGGGGTCAGCATGCCGGCGATGTCGATATCGGCGGCATGCTGGGTGGAGACGACGACGGTGTCGAGCCGGACCGGGACGTTGTCGGCGTATTCGATGGTGACCTGGGTCTTGCCGTCGGGACGCAGATACGGGAGGGTCCCGTCCTTGCGGACCTGGGTCAGGCGCCGGGCCAGCCGGTGTGCCAGCGCGATCGGCAGCGGCATCAGCTCGCGCGTCTCGGCGGTGGCGTACCCGAACATCAGCCCCTGATCGCCGGCGCCCTGCAGGTCGAGCTCGTCGGCGTGTGTACCGGTCTGGACCTCATGGGATTCGGTCAGCCCCTGGGCGATCTCCGGCGACTGCGCTCCGATGGCCACGTTGACGCCGCAGGAGGCCCCGTCGAACCCCTTGGTCGACGAGTCGTAGCCGATCTCGAGGATCTTGTCGCGCACGATGGTGGGGATGTCGGCGTAGGCGATGGTGTTGACCTCACCGGCCACGTGGACCTGTCCGGTGGTGACCAGCGTCTCCACGGCGACCTTGGCGGCCGGGTCTTTCTCCAGCAGCGCGTCCAGGATCGCATCGCTGATGGCATCGCAGATCTTGTCCGGATGTCCTTCGGTGACGGACTCGCTGGTGAACAGGCGGGACGCTGACGCGGTCATCGGTTCCTCTCCGAGGGGTGTTCAGGGTAGATGTTCTCAGTGGTGTGCGGTCGGGCCGGGTGCACTGCGGTCAATGCTCGGGCAGCGCCGCGGCGACCTGGTCCAGAATCCTGCTGGCCATCAAGGTCTTCGAGCCGTACGGCAGACCGGTCTCGGTGCCGGCTTCGCCGTTCTCGCCGGCGGCCAGCACCCAGCCGGTGTTGTCCTCGGTCCCGAAGGCCCGGCCGTCCCCGACGGCGTTGACCACGAGCAGATCGCAGCCCTTGCGGCGCAGTTTCGCCCGGCCGTGGTCCAGCACCCCGCCGTCGTCGTCACCGGTCTCGGCGGCAAAGCCCACGATCACGGTGTCGGCGGGTATCCGGCCCTCGGACCGTGCGGCGACGAGCCCGGCCAGGATGTCCGGATTGGTCGTCAGTTCGATCGGGGCGGGTCCGTGCGCGCCCTTCTTGATCTTGGTGCCGGCGACCCCGACCGGCCGGAAATCTGCGACGGCGGCGGCCATGATGACCACATCGGCCTGGGCTGACCGCGCGGTCATCTCCTCGGCCAGTTCGCGCGCCGAATCGATGTGGACCACCTCGACGCCGGCCGGGTCGCCGGGCTGGGACACCGCCCCGGAGACCAGGGTCACCTGGGCCCCGCGCTGCGCAGCCACGCGGGCCAGCGCGTAACCCTGTTTACCGGAACTGTGATTGCCCAGGTAACGGACCGGATCGAGTGCTTCACGGGTGCCGCCTGCGCTGATCAGTACCCGCACTCCCTCCAGATCCCGCGGCAACGCATCGGGGCGGGCCAGCAGCAGATCACCCAGCAGCCCGATCTCTCCGGGCTCGGGCAGACGGCCGGCGCCACTGTCGCTACCGGTCAGCCGGCCTGAATCCGGGGTCAGGACCACCGAGCCGTGCGCTCGCAGGGTGGCGACGTTGTCGACGGTAGCCGGGTGTTCCCACATCTCGGTATGCATCGCCGGAACGAACATCACCGGACAGCGAGCGGTCAGCAGCGACGCGGTGAGCAGGTCATCGGCCCGCCCGGAAGCGGCGCGGGCCATCAGATCAGCGGTGGCCGGCGCGATCACCACCAGGTCGGCTTCCCGGCCCAGCAGCACGTGTGCCACCTCGTCGACGTCGTCGAACACCTCGGTGGTGACCGGGTTGCCCGACAGCGCCTCGAAGGTGGCGGCGCCGACGAAGTTCAGGGCCGCACGGGTCGGAATCACCCGGACCGCGTGGCCGGCTTCGGTGAAGTGGCGGATCACTCCGCAGACCTTGTAGGCCGCGATACCGCCACCCACGCCGACGACGATCCGCCGGCGCGGAGAAGCAGAAGCCACGACGGCTCTACTCCCCTTCGGTGTGCTCGAGCAGGTCGGCGTGGATCTCGCGCAGCGCCACAGACAGGTGCTTCTCGTGCAGCCGCGGCTCCACCAGCGGTCCGACGTACTCCATCATGCCGTCGGCGAGCTGGTTGTAGTAGTCGTTGATCTGCCGTGCACGCTTGGCGGCGTAGATCACCAGCGCGTACTTGGAGGAGGCGCGCTCGAGGAGCTCGTCGATGGGCGGATCGGTGATGCCGTGCGGGGTGTCGTAGACGGTCTCTTCGATGAGATCGAAGTCGATCCCGGTATCGCTGCTCACGCTTGAAATCTCCTGCAAAAAGTTCGTTATCTCGCTCCGAGGGGAGCCGAGAATCAGGCCGGAAGGGTCTTCTCTAGGGGCCGATCAGCAAGTTTACCAACTGCTGCGCCGAAGCGTCGACATCGTCGTTGACGACGACGTGTCCGAACTCGCCCTGGGCTTCCATCTCCACCTTCGCGGTGGCCAGCCGGCGTTCGATGGCTTCGGGGCTTTCGGTGCCTCGGCCACGCAATCGTCGTTCCAGTTCTGCCCAGCTCGGCGGTGCCAGAAACACCGTCACGGCCTCCGGCATGGCCTGGCGCACCAGGCGCGAGCCCACCAGATCGACCTCCACCAGAACCGGGTGGCCGGCCTCCAGTGCGGCGTTGACCGGCCCGGCCGGGGTGCCCGAGCGTTGCAGACCGCCATGGATATCGGCCCATTCGAGCAGTTCGCCACGATCGATCATCGCATCGAAGTCGGGACGGCTGACGAAATAGTAGTCACGACCGTCGACCTCGCCGGGCCGCGGATCGCGGGTCGTGGCCGACACGGAGAAGACCAGATCCGGCATCTGCTCGCGCAGCGCCGCCACGACCGTCGACTTCCCGACGGCCGAGGGGCCGACCAGCACAACCAGTCGGCCCCTCGATCGGGATTGCTCAGCAGGCACGCTCAGGAGCTGAACTTCTCGAGCAGAGCCTTGCGCTGGCGGTCGCCCAGGCCACGCAGGCGACGAGTCGGAGCGATCTCCAGCTCAGTCATGATCTCCTGTGCCTTGACCTTGCCGACCTTCGGCAGCGCCTCGAGCAGAGCCGAGACCTTCATCTTGCCCAGGATCTCGTTCTCCTCGGCGTCAGCGAGAACCTGCTTGAGGTCGGTGCCGCCCCGCTTGAGGCGCTCCTTGAGCTCGGCACGGACGCGACGGGCTTCGGCCGCCTTCTGGAGTGCAGCGGCGCGCTGCTCATCTGTCAGCTGGGGAAGAGCCACGGTTCCTCCGCCTTTCGTTGGTGTGTTCGTTCAATTGGGTCCCACGACGCTATCGCAGCGCCGCCAGGTCTGGTACCGGGGCCGCCAAGGACTCCGGGTGTTTCATGACGATCCTAGCCATTCTCGTCATGACCAGGAGGGACGGTACCCCGTGATGTCCGTAACGGCGAACACCGGGCCGGGTGCGTCGCGGCATCGATTACCGAAGTAGCCTTCGGTCATTATGTTGCACACCGAGCTCGCCACCCTCGCCCGCGTCCTGCGCGACGATATCGCTCCCCACTCACACAGCGAGTCGGCGGTCCTGTCCGACCGGCCGCATGCCCGCCTGATCCGTTACGGCACCCCCGAGCAGTTGACGGCTGCGCGTGCAGCCGGGACGGTTCCGGTTCTGCTCGTCCCGCCGCTGGCCGTTCCGGCGCGGTGCTACGACCTGGCACCGGGTTCGTCGCCGGGCAATTCAGTGGTCGAATTCCTGCTGGCCGGCGGGACCATCCCCTATGTCATCGATTTCGGCCCGGTGACCCGTGCCGAACGCCGGCTGGGCTTCGAGGATTACTTCGATTCCTTTGTGCCGCGGGCGATCCGGGACGTCGTCGACGATTTCCGAGGCGGCGGCGATGCGGTCGATCTGCTCGGCTGGAGCCTGGGCGGAACCCTGAGTCTGATGACCGCGGCCAATGATCCGGGACTGCCGATCCGGTCGATCATGACCGTCGGCACACCGCTGGACTACATGAAGCTGCCGCCCTACCCGCTGGTGCGCCGGATCCTGGCACCGACCGGCGGCCGGCCCGCCAACTACGTCCTCGCGGCGCTGGCGGGGATCCCGGCGCCGCTGGTCCAGCTGGTCTATCGCGGTTTCGCGTGGGAGCGCGAGCTGAAGAAGCCCTGGTACATCCTGAAGAACCTGAACGACGACGAGGCGCTGGCCCGGATGCAGGTGATCGACCGGTTCCAGCGGTCGTTGCCGGGCTATCCCGGGAAGGTGGCGCAGCAGATGCTGGCCAATTTCATCGTGCGGGCCGAACTGGGCACCGGCGTCCTGCGTTTCGACGACCTCACCGTCGACCTGAGGTCGATCACCGCACCGGTGTTCATGGTCGGTTCCCACCTGGATGCGATCGCCACGCATGCGGCCGTCGCCCACGGCGAGCAGCTGTTCACGGCATCGTCGCATGTGGAGTTCCACACCGTCGAGAGCAGCCATCTGGGCATGCTGACCGGTGCGGCCGCCGAACAGCACACCTGGCCGGCCATGGCGGCCTTCCGCGCCCGGCTGGATGCCGAGCGCCTCCCGTCCTGATCGCGGCCCCGGTCGCCGCCCCTGACCGTCGACGTGACCCACCGCCGATCTGCCCGATCACCGACGTTCCTGAGCGGCCGATCAGGGCAGGTCAGGACCGGTTGGGACCGATCAGGGCCGTCTCGATCTCATCGCGGGTGGCCTCGACCGCCGCAGCCAGTGCCGCCGGCACCGGGCCCGCGGCCAGGATGCTGCGCGAGGCAGCGGGCAGGAGCCATCGCAGATCGGCTGTGTCGGCGAAGATCACCGCCAGGTCCTGCGCGGTCGCGCCCTGGGCACCCAGTCCGGGAGACAGGATCGGTCCGGACAGTTCCGACAGGTCCAGTCCGTGTTCGCGGGTCGCTCCGACCACGACCCCGGCGGTCGCCGAGCCGTCGGCGTTGGCCGCTGCGGCCGCATCGACGATCGACTGGGCCACGCTGCGGCCCTGATCGGTCCGTGCGGTCTGTAGTCGTGCGCCGTCGGGGTTGGAGGTGCGGGCCAGGACGAAGACGGCCCGGTCGGTGGCCCGGGCCTGGGCCAGCGCCGGATCCAGCGCGCCGAAGCCCAGGTAGGGCGAGGCGGTGACGGCGTCCGAACACAGCGGCGAGACATCGTCGAGCCAGGCGGTGGTGTAGGCGGCCATGGTCGATCCGATGTCACCGCGTTTGGCATCGGCCAGTACCAGGGCCCCGGCCTCCCGGCAGCCGGCGATGGTCTCCTCCAGGACGGCCAGACCCGCCGAGCCGAACACCTCGAAGAACGCCACCTGCGGTTTGATCACCGCGGCGGTGGGCCCCAGACCGGTCACGCAGGCCTGGGCGAACTCCCGCAGACCGTCGACGGTCACCGGCAGTCCCCACTGCTCCAGGAGTGCGGCGTGCGGGTCGATGCCCGCACACAGCCGGCCGCGCTCGCCGACCACGGCCCGGTAGCGGGCGGCGAATCCGCCGCCCGCGGCCGTGCCGCTGCCTGCGCCGGTCACTTGTTTCCGAGCAGGGCCGCGTGCCGGCGCTGCAGGGATTCGACGTCCATGGTCTCCCCCAGTGCCGCTTCGATGCCCTGGACCGCGGCACCGGCTCCGGGCACCGTGGTCACGCACGGAATGTTCGCGGTGATCGCGGCGGCGCGGATCTCGTACCCGTCGGCGCGCGGACCGGAACTGCCGGCCGGGGTGTTGATGATCAGGTCGACGCGACCGTCGCGGATCATGTCCACCACCGATTCCTCGCCGGTTTGGGCCTCGTAGTGCTTGCGCACCTCGGTCACGTCGATGCCGTTGCGCCGCAACACATCTGCGGTGCCCTTGGTGGCCAGGATGGTGAAGCCCAGGTCGGCCAGGCGCTTGGCCGGGAAGGCGATGGAGGCCTTGTCCCGGTTGGCGACCGAGACGAACACGGCGCCGGAGGTCGGCAGGGCTCCGGAGGTGGCCGCCTGCGCCTTGGCGAAGGCCCGGCCGAAGTCGCGGTCGAAGCCCATCACCTCGCCGGTCGACTTCATCTCCGGGCTCAGCAGGGTATCGACCGCCGCGCCCTCGGGCGTACGGAACCGGTTGAACGGCAGGACCGCTTCCTTCACCGCGACCGGGCTGTTCGGCGGGATCACCGACCCGTCGCCGGTGGCCGGCAGCACCCCCTGGTTGCGCAATTCGGCGATGGACATGCCCAGCATCACCCGGGCGCAGGCCTTGGCCAGGGGTACCGCGGTGGCCTTGGAGACGAACGGGGCGGTCCGGCTGGCCCGCGGGTTGGCTTCCAGGACGTAGAGCACACCGTCCTTCAGGGCGTACTGCACGTTCAGCAGACCCCGCACCCCGATGCCTTCGGCCAGTGCCCGGGTCGAACGACGGACCTCGTCCATCTCCTCCGAGCCCAGGGTGATCGGGGGCAGGGCGCACGCCGAGTCGCCGGAATGGACACCGGCCTCCTCGATGTGTTCCATCACTCCGCCGATGAACAGTTCGGTCCCGTCGTAGAGGGCGTCGACGTCGATCTCGACTGCATCTTCGAGGAATCGGTCGACCAGTACGGGCCGGTCATCGGAGATCTCCGTGGCGCGGGCGATGTAGTCGGCCAGCGCCTGCTCGTCGTACACGATCTCCATACCGCGTCCGCCCAGCACATAGGACGGGCGGACCAGGACCGGATAGCCGATGTCGGCGGCGATGTCGCGGGCCTGTTCGAAGGTGGTGGCGGTGCCGAACTTCGGCGCCGGCAGTCCCGCGGCGACCAGGACCTTGCCGAACTCGCCGCGGTCCTCGGCCAGATCGATCGCCTTCGGACCGGTGCCCACGATCGGGACCCCCGCGGCCTCCAGGTCGGCGGCCAGCCCCAGCGGCGTCTGACCGCCCAACTGCACGATCACCCCGGCCACGTTCCCGGATTCGGATTCGGAGTGGATCACCTCCAGCACGTCTTCCAGGGTCAGCGGCTCGAAGTAGAGGCGGTCGGCGGTGTCGTAGTCGGTGGAGACCGTCTCGGGGTTGCAGTTGACCATGACCGTCTCGTACCCGGCCTGACTCAGGGTCAGTGCGGCGTGCACGCACGAGTAGTCGAACTCGATACCCTGCCCGATCCGGTTGGGCCCCGAACCCAGAATGATCACCTTGGGCCGGTCGGTCTGCGGCGCCACCTCGCTGGTGGCCGCCGGATCCAGCTCGTAGCTGGAGTAGTGATACGGCGTCTTGGCCTCGAATTCGGCGGCGCAGGTGTCCACCGTCTTGTAGACCGGCCGGATCGCCAGTTCGTGGCGCAGCGCCCGGACCGCGGACTCCTGACTCAAGGCGGTGTCCCCGGCGGCCGCGCGCAGCGCGGCGATCTGCCGGTCGGACAGTCCGGTGAACTTGGCGAACCGCAGCAGATCCGCGTCGAGCACCTGCGCATCGCGCACCGTGGCCCCGACCTGTCCGATCTGGGCGAACTCGGCCAGGAACCACGGATCGATGGCGGTGGCCTGATAGATCTGCTCGATGGAGACACCGGCCTCCATCAGCTGCATGATCTTGTACATCCGGCCGTCGCGGGCCACGGCGATGTCGGCCAGCAGCGCCTCGGTGTCCAGGGTCGCCGGATCGGGCCGGTCCGGTTCGGTCCAGAAGCCGGCGGCCTTGGTCTCCAGCGAGCGCATCACCTTGCCGAAGGCCTCGGTGAAACTGCGGCCCAGACTCATCGCCTCACCGACCGACTTCATGGTGGTGGTGAGCGTGTCGTCGGCGCCGGGGAACTTCTCGAAGGCGAACCGCGGGGCCTTGACCACCACGTAGTCGATCGACGGCTCGAAGGCGGCCGGGGTGGCTTTGGTGATGTCGTTGGTGATCTCGTCCAGCGAGTAGCCGATGGCCAGTTTGGCAGCCATCTTGGCGATCGGATAGCCGGTGGCCTTGGAGGCCAGGGCCGACGAGCGCGAGACGCGCGGGTTCATCTCGATCACGACCATGCGGCCGTCGCGCGGATCCTGGGCGAACTGGATGTTGCAGCCGCCGGTGTCCACGCCCACGGCCCGGATGATCGCGATCGACAGGTCCCGCATCTGCTGGTACTCGCGGTCGGTCAGGGTCATCGCGGGGGCGACCGTGATCGAATCGCCGGTGTGGACGCCGACCGGATCGACGTTCTCGATGGAGCAGACCACGATCACGTTGTCACGGTTGTCCCGCATGAGCTCGAGTTCGTACTCCTTCCAGCCCAGGATCGACTCCTCGATCAGCACGTTGGCCGTCGGCGAGGCGGCCAGGCCGCCGCCGGCGATGCGGTTGAGGTCGTCCTCGTCGTAGGCCATACCCGAGCCGAGGCCGCCCATGGTGAACGAGGGCCGCACCACCACCGGGTAACCGAGTTCGGCGACGGTCTGGTGCACCTCCTCCATGGTGTGGCACACCCGCGAGCGGGCGCTCTCCCCGCCCACGTCGGCGACGATGTCTTTGAACATCTGGCGGTCCTCGCCGCGCTGGATGGCGTCGATATCGGCACCGATCAGCTCGATGCCGTGCTTTTCCAGGATTCCCTGTTCGTGCAGGGCGACGGCGGTGTTGAGGGCGGTCTGCCCGCCCAGGGTGGCCAGCACAGCGTCGACGGGGTGGCCGGCGGCGGCCTCGGTCTCGAAGACCTTCTCGACGAACTCGGGGGTGATCGGCTCGACGTAGGTGGCGTCGGCGAACTCCGGGTCGGTCATGATCGTGGCCGGGTTGGAGTTGACCAGCGAGACGCGCAGACCCTCGGCCTTGAGGACCCGGCAGGCCTGGGTGCCCGAGTAGTCGAACTCGCAGGCCTGGCCGATGACGATCGGGCCGGAGCCGATGACCAGGACGTGGGACAGTTCGGTACGACGTGGCATCAGGAGAGGTTCCCTTCCGGCTGGGCCGCGGTGGACGCGCCGGCGGCGGTCTCCATGGCGGCGACGAATTTGTCGAAGAGGTTGGCTGCATCGTGCGGGCCGGACGCCGCTTCGGGATGGTATTGGACGGAGAAGGCACTGCCGTCGATCAGTTCGATGCCTTCGACGACGCCGTCGTTGGCACAGACGTGCGAGACTCGGCCGCGGCCGAAATCGGTGTCGAACTCGTCGCCGGCGGCCCCCTCCAGCGCGAAGCCGTGGTTCTGCGAGGTGATCGCCACAGCACCGGTCGCCAGGTCGATCACCGGGATGTTGATGCCGCGGTGCCCGAACTTGAGTTTGTAGGTGCCCAGCCCCAGGGCGCGCCCCAGGATCTGATTGCCGAAGCAGATACCGAAGACCGGCAGTTTGGTCTCCAGGATCCGGCGGGTCAGTTCCACTGCACCGTCGGCGCTGGCCGGGTCACCGGGTCCGTTCGACAGGAAGAATCCGTCCGGATCGACGGCCAGGACGTCGTCGTAGGTGGATCCGGCGGGCAGGATGTGCACCTCGATGCCGCGGGCGGCCAGCATCCGCGGGGTATTGGCCTTGATTCCCAGGTCCAGGGCGGCGACCCGGAAGCGCGGCTCGCCGGCGGACTCGACCACATAGGGTTCTTCGGTGCTGACCTCGCCGGCCAGATCGGCGCCGGTCATCGGTGCCTGTGCCCGGACCCGCGCGAGCATGTCCTCGTCGGTGGTCACCGCGCCGCCGGAGAAGATCCCGGCGCGCATCGCCCCGGCCTCTCGCAGCTCGCGCACCACCGCGCGGGTGTCGATCCCGGCGATGCCCACCACGTTCTGGGCCTGGAGTTCGTCTTCCAGAGTGCTGGTCGAGCGCCAGTTGGACACCCGGTTGGTGGGGTTGCGCACGGCGTAGCCGGCGGCCCAGATCTTCCCCGGATCCTGGTGGTCGATGAAGTCGGCGGACCAACGCACCTGCGATCGCTTGCCCAGGCGACTCTCGCTGTCTTCGTTGTTCCAGCCGGTGTTGCCGATCTGGGGAGCGGTCGAGACGATGATCTGCTTGTGGTAGCTCGGGTCGGTGAGCATCTCCTGATAGCCGGTCATCGCGGTGCAGAAAACCGCCTCACCCAATGTAGTGCCCTCGGCCCCGAAACTCACTCCCGTGTGAATGCTGCCGTTCTCCAGCACCAGAACTGCTTTGCTCATGACTGCTTCCTCTTCGTCTCGGTGCTTGTGTTCGTCTCGCTGCGCGTCTGCTCCCCGGTGCTCGCGGCGGCCGGTCCGGCATCTGGCGACGTGCTGTCCGCGGGTGGGCTGTCTGCGGACTCGCTGTCTGCGGATTCACTGTCTGCGGCCTCGAAGGCGGCGAGGGTGCGTTCGGTGATCGCGCGGTAGGGCTCCGTCCACGACGGGTAGACGGTCTTGTCGTCGGCCCGGATTCCCGAGTCCAGTTCGGTGCCCGACGGCAGGATCCAGCGGATCACCAGCAGTCCGTCGCGGGTCATCACCTTGCCGGCGAGCCGGTTCTCGGTGCGGACCGCGGTGATCGCCTCCTGCGGGATCCAGATGTCCGAGGATCCGGCGCGCTGCAGCAGGATCCCCTCGGCGTAACGGGAGAACACCGTCTCGGCGCGGTCACCGAAGTCGGCGACGGCCACGCGGGTGGCCCAGCGCGGCGCCAGGGTGCTGCCGACGTAGACGCCGGTGTCCGGGCCGGTCAGCGGTGCGCCGAGCCCGGCCGGAACCGACGGGAACTCGCCGAGTTGCTCGGCCTGGGCACGCCCGCGCCGGCGCCAGCCGCGCAGGGCCAGCGACACCAGACCCAGCCACAGCAGCAGCGCGCAGACCACCAGGATCACATCGGGCAGCCAACTGTTCATTCGGCGGTCACCGTGCCCCGCAGGACCGTTGCCTGCACGGTGGCCGGCAGTGTCATCTCCGCATACGGGGTGTTCCGGGATTTACTGGCCAGAGCGTCGGGATCGACGGTCCACTCGGCATCGGGGTCGACGATCGTCAGGTTCCCTGGTTCACCGACGGCGATCGGGCGGCCGTGGTCGTCGAGTCCGACGATCTCGGCCGGCCGCTCACTCATCACGCGGGCGACGCCGCGCCAGTCCAGTAGCCCGGGCCGGACCATGGTCTCCACCACGATCGACAGAGCCGTCTCCAGACCGAGCATGCCGGGTTTGGCCTGGGCGAACTCGCAGCACTTCTCCTGGGAGGCGTGCGGTGCGTGGTCGGTGGCGACACAGTCGATGACGCCGTCGGCCAGTGCCGCGCGCAGCGCCATCTTGTCGCGGTCCTCCCGCAGCGGCGGATTCACGCGATTGACCCCGTCGTAGGTCTCCAGTCGTGAATCGTCCAGGAGCAGGTGGTGCGGGGTGACCTCGGCGGTGATGTCGATCCCCTGCCCACGCGCCCAGCGCAGCAGTTCCACGGTGCCCTCGGTGGAGGCGTGCGCCACATGCACGCGGGCACCGGCGTCGCGCGCCAGCAGCGCATCGCGGGCCACGATCGACTCTTCGGCGGCCCGCGGCCAGCCGGCCAAGCCCAGGCGCGCGGCGATCGGTCCGTCATGGGCGACGGCCCCGACGGTCAGCCGCGGATCCTCACTGTGCTGGGAGATCAGTACGCCCAGACCGGAGCTGTACTCCAGGGCGCGCTTCATCACCACCGGATCGTGGACGCATTTGCCGTCATCGCTGAACAGCTTCACCTTGGCCACGCCGTCGGCCATCATGCCCATCTCGGCGAGTTGCTCGCCGGCCAGACCGACGGTCACTGCCCCGACCGGATGGACATCGCACAGGCCGACCTCCTGGCCGATCCGCCACACCGCGTCGGTGATGCTGGCGTTGTCGGCGACTGGGTCGGTGTTGGCCATCGCGAAGATCGCGGTGTACCCGCCTTTGGCGGCGGCGGCCGAGCCGGTGGCGATGGTCTCGGTATCTTCCCGCCCGGGTTCGCGGACGTGGGTGTGCAGGTCAACCAGTCCGGGCAACAGGATGCCGCCGTGGCCGTCGAGGGTGCGCGCACCGTCCGGGGCGGTCAGTCCGGCACCGATGGCCGTGATGACACCGTCGGTCACCGCGACATCGACCGGATCGCCCTCGCCGTACGGGCGGACGTTGGTGATGAGAACCGAACCGGTGGCCGCCACTATTGCGTCTCCCCTGTCTGATGATGGTCCGGGGCCTGGCCGGCCTCGGAAGTGTCGCTGGCCAGTAGCCGGAAGAGCACCGCCATGCGCACATGGACACCGGCTCGGACCTGGTCCAGGACCACCGACTGCGGCGCGTCGGCCACGTCGAAACCGATCTCCATCCCGCGCAGCATGGGACCCGGATGCAGGACGGCGGCGTCCTCGGGCAGCAGAGCCAGCCGATTGTCGTTGAGCCCGTAGCGCACGGCGTACTCGCGTGCGCTGGGGAAGAAGCCCCCGTTCATCCGTTCGGCCTGCACACGCAGCATCATCACCGCATCGGCCCCGGGCAGCTCGGCGTCCAGTTCGCTGGTGACTCGCACCGGCCAGGTCTGCACACCGGTGGGCAGCAGTGTCGGCGGCGCCACCAGTACCACCTCGGCGCCCAGGGTGGACAGCAGGTGTGCATTGGAGCGCGCCACGCGCGAGTGCAGGATGTCGCCGACGATCACGATCTTGCGGCCGTCGAGCGACCCGAACCGGGCGCGCAGCGAGTAGGCATCCAGCAGCGCCTGCGTGGGGTGCTCGTGGGTGCCGTCACCGGCATTGATCACCGCTGGGCCCGTACTGGGCAGACCCAGGACGTCGGTGCCGTCGTTGGTCCAGCGGGCGATCTGCGCCGCGGCCCCGGAGGCCGGGTGCCGCACCACCAGCGCGTCGGCGCCCAGTGCCCGCAGCGTCTTGGCGGTATCGCGCAGCGATTCGCCCTTGTTCACCGAGGAGCTGGCCGCACTGACGTTGATCACATCGGCGCTCATCCACTTGCCGGCCACCTCGAAGGAGACGCGGGTGCGAGTGGAGTTCTCGTAGAAGACGGTCATCACGGTGCGTCCGCGCAGGGTCGGCAGCTTGCGGACCTCGCGGCCGGCCAGCGCCTGCTCGAAGCGAGCGGCCTCGTCGAGCAGTTCGACGGCGTCGTCGCGGGTCAGGTCGGCGGTGGAGAGCAGATGTTTCATGACCGGCTCGCCGCCGACTCGACCACCACGGCGTCGTCGCCGTCGTACTCGGTCAGATGCACGTCGACGTCCTCGTCGCGGGCGGTCGGGATGTTCTTCCCGACATAGTCGGCGCGCAGCGGCAGTTCCCGGTGGCCGCGATCGACCAGCACCGCCAGCTGCACCGCGGCGGGCCGGCCCAGATCGCGCAGGGCGTCCAGCGCCGCCCGCACGGTGCGGCCGGAGAACAGGACATCGTCGACCAGGATCACCAGTGCGCCGTCGACGCCACCGGTGGGCACCATCGTGCGCTCGAGCGGACGGTGCGGCTTATCGCGCAGGTCGTCGCGGTAGAGCGTGATGTCCAGATATCCGGCGGGCACTTCCACCCCGCTGAACTCGGCGATCTTGCTCGCCAGGCGCTGGGCCAGGACGGTGCCGCGAGTGGGAATCCCGATCAGGACGACGGGCACGTCGTGTTCGGGCGCATCCAGTGCCGTCTTCTCGATGACCTGGTGCGCCATGCGGGCGACGGTGCGGGCCACATCGGATGCGTCCATCAGGGTGCGTCGGCGCCGCGGTGTTTCGGGCCGTTCGCTGTCGGGCTCACCGGCGGCAGCCGGGCCCGGGTTGGGTGTTGTCACACCGACCTCCTTCTCCGCCTCACTGGACGGATCGTTAAAGGAATCGTCGTATGCCGACTCTACTCTCCGGTGCCGGCCGCCCGCACCTGGGGGGCCAGGACCGAGATACGGTCCAGGACACCGTTGACGAAGGCCGGCGAATCGTCGGTGGACAGCTCCGTGGCCAGTTTGACGGCCTCGTCCAGCACCACCTTGACGTCCACATCACGGGCATACAGCAGTTCCCAAGTGGCCAGGCGCAGAATGGCCCGGTCCACGGCCGGGAGCCGCTCGAAGGTCCAGTTCTTCAGGTGCGAGGTGATCAACGCGTCGATCTGATCGGCATCGCCGGTGTAGCCCTCGACGACGTCGACCGCATAGCCGCTCATCTCCCCGACCGCATCGTGGGAGTCGAAGACCTCTCGGCGTTCGGCGATCAGGTCGGTGGCCGGCACACCCTTGGCCTCGGCCTCGAACAGCACATCCACCGCGCGCCGTCGCTGCCGGTGGCGGCCGCGGGGTTCGGAGTGACGGTCAGTTGTTGACACGGCCGAGGTAATTTCCGTCACGCGAATCGATCTTCAGCTTGTCGCCGGTGTTGATGAACAGCGGCACCTGAACCTCGGCACCGGTCTCCAGCGTCGCCGGCTTGGTGCCGCCGGTGGAGCGATCACCCTGCAGACCCGGGTCGGTCTGGGTCACCTCGAGCTCGACGGTGACCGGCAGTTCCACGTGCAGCGGAACGTCCTCGTGGGTGGCGACCTGCACGCTCATGTTCTCCAGCAGGAAACGGGCGCCGTCGCCGACGGTCTCCGGGGCGATCGCGATCTGGTCGTAGGTCTCCCCGTCCATGAAGACGTAGTCGGTGCCGTCGTTGTACAGGTAGGTCATATCGCGACGGTCGACCAGGGCGGTCTCGACCTTCACTCCGGCGTTCCAGGTCTTGTCGACGCTCTTGCCGGTCAGCACGTTCTTGATCTTGGTCCGCACGAAGGCCGGCCCCTTACCGGGCTTGACGTGCTGGAATTCCAGGATCTGCCACAGCTGGCCGTCGATCTTGAGGACGAGGCCGTTCTTGAAGTCGGCGGTAGTGGCCATGAAGGTTCTCCTTATGAAGTCTTGAGGAAATCCCGCTAGAGGATCTGCAGCGCCCGGGGGGACGACGTCAGCGATCGTGCGCCGGTGTCGGTGACCACGAGGGTGTCTTCGATCCGGACCCCGCCGCGCCCGGGAAGGTAGATCCCGGGCTCGACGGTCACGGTCGCGCCTGCACGCAGTGTACCGGTCGCCGTCGCGCCGATTCCGGGCGCTTCGTGGATCTGGAGTCCGACCCCGTGCCCGAGGCCGTGAACGTACTGCGGGCCGTAGCCGGCCGCGGCGATCACCTCCCGCGCGGCGGCGTCGACCTCGACCAGCGCCGCCCCCGGTACCAGGGCCGCTCGGCCGGCGGCCTGCGCCTGCGCGACGACCTCGTAGATCTCCCGCTGCCAGGACGCGGCTTCGCCCAGGATGACCGTGCGCGTCATATCCGAGTGGTAGCCCTGCACCACCGCTCCGAAGTCCATCTTGACCAGGTCCCCCTCGGCCAGCAGTGCGCTCGTCGGACGATGGTGCGGAACGGCCGAGTTCGGTCCGGCCGCCACGATGGTCTCGAAGGCGATGCCGGCAGCACCGTGGTCGTACATCGCCCATTCGAGGTCACGGGCGACGGCGAGTTCGCTGCGTCCCGCGACGACGGCATCGCTTTCGATCAGCGCGGCCAGTGCGTTGTCGGCGATCTGGCAGGCCTTCTCGATCAGCGCGATCTCGCCGGGCTCCTTGCATTCGCGGAGCTCCTGGACGACACCGCGCAGGGCGACCAGCTCCAGGTCGGTTCCGGCGACCACCTCGCACAGTCCGGTGTAGGCGGCCACCGTCACCGCATCGGATTCGAAACCGACGCGCAACCGGCCGCCGGGGGCCTCCTGCGTCAGGTGTGTCAGCAGTCCGGCGGCGGCATTGCGCTCGATCACCACCGGTAGACCCGGCGCCTGCGCGGTGACCTGATCGCGGTAACGGCCGTCGGTGGCGATCGATGTCGTGCCGTCCAGATCAGTCGGGACGGCGACCGCCGCGTTGCTCCCGGTGAATCCGGTCAGGTACCGGACATTCGTCAGGTCGGTGACGAGCAGGAGATCGACGTCGTGGGCGGCGAGCGCGGCGGACAACCGGCGGCGCCGGTCAATGGACGAATCGCGGACTTCGGCGGTAACAGGCATGCCGCCATTGTTGTCTATCTCTCATCCTTGTATGTTGTCCCCATGCAACCCTGGCATCTGCGCGGCCTCGTCATGGCACTCCTGCAAATCGTGGTCCGGATCCTTCTCGGCTTCGGCATCATCGCCTGGCCGGTCCAGTCTCCGATCCTGCGGGCCATTGCGATTGCGGTGGTCGTCATCGCCGCGATCGTCTGGGGCGGGTACGACGGTATCCGTGATGCGCGAGCCCACCCCGACCCCGATGACTATGCCGATCTGACGATGCGCTGGCTCAAAGCCGGTCTGGCAGCAGGCTTCATCTCCTGCCTGGTCTGCTGGATCCTGGGCACCTTCTGGATCAACGGGCTGGGCCAGGCCGACTTCTGGGTCGAGATGACCGCCGGCCTGTCGTTCATCACCCTGCTGGTCTACGTGCCGGCGTTCTTCGGTGTCTCCGTCGGCCGCTACCTGGTTCGCCGGGATCAGCGTAAGGGCGAAGACACCGACTGGTCGCACCGCGAGCAGTCCGATGCCGATGCGCCCACGCAGGTGGTTCAGGTCGGCTGAGCCGAACCCGGAAAGCGCTGCTGTTCGTCGCTGCGGCCCGGTTCTCCTTCCCGGAGAGCCGGGCCGCAGTCGTCGGTGGCCGACCCGCCGAGCGCCTGCTTTTCAGGGCGAGTCGCCTCGCTGCGAAGTGATTCGCAAGTTGCTGGTGTGAAAGAAGTGTCGATCTGTGCACAGCGTGATTACGATTCTTCGAATGCTTTCGCGCCGGTGAAGGCGCCGTGGGCTACTCGAAGCACCTACTCAGCGCACGACGCTCCACCCCGGGAGGCCCCATGAAGACCACGACTGGCAAGACCAGCACCGTTCGCCGGACCCTGACGGCGCTGGCGGCGTCGTCACTGCTGCTGGCCGGCACCGCCGCCGCACCGGCAGCGTTCGCCGATCCCTCCGGCCCCTCCGCCGAGGAGTCGCTGGCCGCCCAGCGCGCGATCGAGGGGATCGAGCCGACCGACGCCGCATCGGTGATCGACGGGATCGAAGCCGCCAACAAGGTGCTCGATCAGTTGGGTATCGCCCCGTTCACTCCGACCCTGGGATTCTGCACGGACGTCAGCTTCTCCCCCGCCATCGGCGGCGCCATTCCGGGCCCGAAGACACCTGGGGTTGGGGACCTGAGCTTGGGGGACATCGATCTGAATGCGGTCAAGAAGGGAGAAGTGATGTTCGGCTTCGTTCCCGTCGGCGTGATCAACGACTCCGCTGGCAAAGGTGGCATGCAGGTCGCTTGGTTCAACGTCAACACATTCAAGGGCAGCCTCGGCGACCCGATGGGCGGCATCACCGACGTGATCCTCGACGCGGTTCAGAAACGTATCAGCCAAACATTCCCGCTGCCGGGTGCCGACGTCGGTGCACAGGCTCTGGTGAATAGCACCCTCAAGCCGGCCCTGAACAGCATTCCGCAAGCCGGAGTCCGTGGCGCTCTTGTCGACACCGACGCCGGCACCGTCCTGGCCGCGATGTACGGCACGGTGAAGAAGGGCAACGACACCTGCTTCTACTTCCCGAGCATGGGTATCGTCACCGTTTCCTGAGCACGGTGACTTCCTGAGCGCAGTGACGCCGATCGTCTCGGCACGCCCTTGGTTTCCGCCCCTGAGTTCGTTCTCGCCCCCTCGGCGGAGGGGGCGAGAACGAGCTCAGGGTGCCGGGCACCCTAGATCAGGGGGCGGTGATTGCTCCGTCAGCGACCCACGACCGCGCGGCCGCCGGTCAGCCCAGCAGGATGCCGCGGCCTCCCCCGGACTCACCGGCTACCGCAGAGTAGGCCGCCGCGATCAGCGACGGGTCGGGCGCCTCCAGGCGCCCGGGCTTGCCCAGACCGTCGAGCACGACGAAACGCAGCCGTCCCGAGCGGTTCTTCTTATCACCGGCCATGTACTTGAGCAGATCGCCCAAGGCATCGGGGTCGTAGCGTGTGGGCAACCCGACCAGCTCGAGGATCGTGCGGTGACGGTCGGCGGTCTCGTCGTCGAGCCGGCCCGCCAGACGTGCCAGTTCGGCGGCGAAGAGCATGCCGACCGAGATCGCGGCACCGTGCCGCCACTTGTAGCGTTCCCGCCGCTCCAGGGCATGACCGAGGGTGTGGCCGTAATTGAGGATCTCCCGCAGCGAAGACTCCTTCAGGTCCGCGGACACCACATCGGCCTTGACCTGCACCGATCGTCGGATCAGTTCGGGCAGGACCTCGCCGGTCGGGTCCAGTGCGGCTTCGGGATCGGCCTCGATCAGGTCCAGGATCACCGGGTCGGCGATGAAACCGGTCTTGATCACCTCGGCCAGCCCGGCGATGATCTCGTTGCGCGGCACCGTCTCCAGCGTTCCCAGGTCGATCAGGACCGCATCGGGTTCGTGGAAAGAGCCGACCAGATTCTTACCGGCATCGGTGTTGATGCCGGTCTTGCCGCCGACGGCGGCGTCGACCATCGCCAGCAGTGTCGTCGGCACGTGGATAACCCCGATACCCCGCATCCAGGTGGCGGCAGCGAAGCCGGCCAGATCTGTGGCAGCGCCGCCACCGAGACTGACCACCTTGTCGTTCCGCATCAGCCCGATCTGGCCGAAGACGTCCCAGAGGTAGGCGGCGACCTGCAGATCCTTACCGTCCTCCGCGTCGGGGATCTCGATCCGATGGGCTTCGAAGCCCTTCTCGGTCAGGAATTCGCGGATCTGTTCGGCGGTCTGCTTCAGGGGCGGCTGATAGATGATCGCCACGCGGTCCGCACCGACCGCGGCGTCGGCGAGATCGGTGAGCAGGCCGCGACCGATGATCACCTCGTAGGGGTCGGCGGCGTTGACGGCGACCTTGACGGGCTCGCTCTGGGCGGTGTCGGTCATCGACGGATCCTCCTGTGACGGGGTTGGGGTGGCTGCCAGTGCAGCGGTGATAGCGGAGACGACGTCCCCGACCGGCGCAGTCGCATCGACGGTGTGGGCGGCGACGGCGTCGTAGGCGTCTAAACGGCCGGCGAGGATTTCGGCGTAGCGGGCGGCGGGATCGGGGTCGGCCAGCAGCGGACGATCGGAGTTGCGTACTCGGGCAAAGCCGGCGTCGGCATCGATCTGCAGATAGATCACCGGATGACCGGCCAGCGCTGCGGCGATCTCCGGCACCGTCACCGCACCGCCACCGAGAGCCACCACACCGTCGGCGGTCTCCAGGACGTCCAGAACCGTCTCGCGCTCGACCGCCCGGAAGGCGGCCTCACCATCGGCGAAGATCTCCGGGATCGTGCGGCCGGTGCGCCGCTGGATCTCGGCATCGGTGTCCAGATAGCCTACGCCCAGGGCCGTCGCCAGCGCCCGGCCGACCGTGGACTTCCCCGAACCCATGAACCCGGTGAGTACGGCGCGCGGGCCGGCCGCCTGGGCGGTCACGGCCGCGGCGGGCGCGCGTCGATGGCTTCCCGATAGGTGCGAAGGTTCGTGGCGGTCTCGGCGACCGAGTCGCCGCCGAACTTCTCCAGCGCCGCCTGGGCGACGACGAGTGCGACCATCGATTCGGCGACCACTCCGGCCGCCGGGACCGCACAGACGTCACTGCGCTGGTGGATGGCGCTGGCCGCTTCGCCGGTGGTCATATCGACCGTTGCCAGCGCGCGAGGCACGGTGGAGATCGGCTTCATCGCGATCCGGACCCGCAGATCCTCACCGTTGCTCATCCCACCCTCCAGGCCGCCGGCCCGGTTGGTCGAGCGCAGGACACCGTCGGCGCCGGGCACCATCTCATCGTGGGCGGCGCTGCCCCGGCGGCGGGCGGTGGCGAATCCATCGCCGACCTCCACGCCCTTGATCGCCTGGATGCCCATCAGCGCACCGGCCAGCCGCGCATCCAGCCGGGTGTCGCCGGAGACATGCGAACCCAGACCCACCGGAACACCCGTGGCCAGGATCTCCACGACGCCGCCGAGCGTGTCGCCGTCTCGTTTGGCGGCCTCGATCTCCTCGACCATCGAGGTCTCGGCGTCCTTGCCGAAGGCGCGGACCGGACTCTGGTCGATGGCGTCCAGATCGTCGTACCGCGGGGGCGGCCCGTCATAGGGGGAGCTGGCGCCGATGGAGATGACGTGCGAGAGGACCTCGATACCGAAGACCTGCCGCAAGAAGTTGCGGGCCACCGTGCCGGCGGCGACGCGGGCGGCGGTCTCGCGGGCGCTGGCGCGTTCGAGGACCTGGCGGGCGTCGTCGAACCCGTACTTGAGCATGCCGGAGTAGTCGGCGTGACCGGGGCGAGGACGGGTCAGCGGAGCATTGCGCGCGCTGCCCTCCAACTCGGCCGGATCCACCGGATCGGGAGCCATCACCTGTTCCCACTTGGGCCACTCGGTGTTCCCGATCTCGATCGCGATCGGGCTACCCAGCGTCCGGCCGTGCCGGATGCCGCCGATCACGCTCACCTTGTCGGCCTCGAACTTCATCCGGGCACCACGCCCATAGCCCAGCCGCCGGCGGGCGAGTTGTTCGGCGAGGTCCGATGAGGTGATCTCGACTCCGGCGACCATTCCGTCGAGCATCGCCATCAGAGCAGGCCCGTGCGATTCTCCAGCAGTTATCCAGCGCAACACAATGATCGATTGTTCCAGAAGGTCAGCCGAAAGCCACGACGAGGGTTGCCAGCACCAGCGCCGGTCCATGCGATATGCGCGAGGAGTGAGACAACACACAGCCGGCCACGGTCAGCAGCGCCGCTGCCAGGACCGTCACCAGCACCGCTACCGGGGAGCCGAGGAAGGCCCCGCAGCAGGCCGCGAGCTTGACGTCGCCACCGCCGCACTGGCGCACGATGAACCCGGCCAGGTACGGCGCTGCCGCCACGGTCGCGGCGAGTCCGGCGGCCGGGTCACACACGCACCCGATCGCGCTGATCACCAGCAGCGGCAGCATCAGGACATGGGGCAGCCGCCCGGTCCGCCGATCCACGTCGGCCAGCACCAGCAGGTGACACGCGATGATCCACGCCATGGGTTGAGACTGCCCGAACCTCCGGTGACCGCGGGCCGCCTCGTCCCCAGGCCCGCACGGCCAGGCCGGAGTTATCCCCAGTCCCGCTGCGAGGTCCTGGCCGGCCCCACCGGCGACCGGGTCTCAGACGGTGCCGGCGGCTGCCAGTGCAGCAGCCATCGCTTCGCGCGGGGCGGGACGTCCGGTGAACTGTTCGACCTGGCTGTAGGCCTGATTGAGCAGCATCACCAGGCCCCCGACGACGATCCCACCGTCGGCGGCGACCGCCTGTGCCAGCGGGGTCGGCCACGGTGCATAGATGACGTCGATCAGCCGGGTCGCCGGGCGCAGCGAATCCAGGATCGCGCCGGTCGCCTCCGCCGGGACCGTGGAGATCACGACATCGGACTGTGCGACGGCCTCGGCCAGTTCCGGACCGTTCTCGAAACCCAGCACCTGGCAATTCATCCCCAGCCGATGGGCCAGCGCGACGGCGTCGGCGGCTCTCCAGGAGCTGCGCGCCACGATCGCCAGTTCGGTGATCCCCCACTCGGCGAGTGCGGCGATGGTCGGCAGTGCCGTGCCGCCGGCCCCGACCACGACCGCGCGCAGCGCGCCGTCGGGTACCTGCGCTTCGTTCAAGGCCCCGGTCATGCCGTCGATATCGGTGCAGTCGGCCCGCCAGCGGCCATCGGGCAGCCGCACGAGCGTGTTGGCCGAGCCGATCAGTTCGGCCCGTTCGGTGCGTTCATCGGCGAAGTCCAGGGCCGCCAGCTTCCCCGGCATCGTCACCGAGAAGCCGATCCACTCCGGACCGGCGGCCGAGACCAGCCCGGGCAGATCCTCGGCGGTGGTCTCGATCGCCTCGTAGGTCCAGTCGGCCAGACCCAGTGCGGCATAGGCTGCGCGATGCAGATCCGGCGAGCGGGAGTGGCCGACCGGCGAACCCAGGACTGCGGCCTTGCGCGGGATGTCCATCAGCAGCCGGTGGTGACGAACTTGTTGCGGCAGGCGATCTGCCGGTTCTTCTTGTGCTGCTCGAAGCTCTTGGTGAACAGGGTGCGGCCCGACTTGTCGACGGTGACGAAGTACAGCCAGTCGCCCGGCGCCGGATTCTCCACTGCCTGCAGCGCCCGCTCGCCTACCGCGCCGATCGGGGTCACCGGAAGACCATCCTTCTGATAGGTGTTCCACTCGGTCTTGCGGGTGTACACCTCTCCCTTGACATCGATGTCGGTCACATCGGCGGTGTAGTTGATGGTCGAATCCATCTCGAGCCGCTGCGACACGTCCAGGCGGTTGAGAATCACCCTGGCCACCTTCGGGTAGTCCTCTTCGCGGCTGACCTCTCGTTCGACGATGGAGGCCACGACCAGGGTGTCGTACTCCATCAGACCGGAGTTGTTGCCGCTGTGCAGTCCCCACGCGTCGAAGCGGGCGGCGCTCTTGGTGATCAGCGATCGGAGCATCTGCGTGGCGTCCTGCCGCGGATCGACGTCCTCCCAGGAACCCGAGGCGATCAGCCCCTCGATGCGGCGGTGGTCGCCGTTGAGGCGTTCGACGGCCGGCCGGGCCCACCGGGGTACGCCGAGGTCGTCGGTACTGCTGTGGGCCGCCGCCTCCATCAGCTCCTCGACGCTCACCCCGTACTGGTGTCCGCCGGCGTCGAAGTCGGTGACATCGGCGAGCAGTTCGAAGATGCCCAGCGTCGTTTTGCCGTCGGCGCCCTTCTTAGAGTCCAGTTGCGTGCCCTCAGGGATCACCATCCAGCCGACGCGATGGGCAGCGGCGTCGTCGGAGATCATCTCGACGGCGGCTTTGCCGGAGATACCGGTGGGCAGTTTGTAGAATCCGCCCGACATCGGCTGGCCGCCTGCAGCGTCGACGAAGGCGCGCTGGCTGCCGACGACGCCCGCCTCGGCCAGGATCCGGCCGAATTCGCGCAGGGACGCGTTCTCCGGGATCTGCACAAGCGCCGATGATCCGTCGCCGGTCGCCGAATCGAAGTTCTTCCGCGATTCGAAAGCCCCGAGCTTCCAGGAGGCCAGCACCGCGGCCAGCGCCAGCACCAGGAGGATCGCCACGACCGCGATCAACGCTTTGCGGCCTCGTTTGCGGACCGGCATGCCGCCGTCGACCGCGGGCTGGATCTCGGTGGGCGGCGGCGCTTCGGCCGAACCGCGGATTCCGCGAGAATCGCTCGGAGTGGTCTCGTCGAGGATGTCGAAGGAGCCCAGCGGCACCGTCGCGCTGTCGGTGTCGTCAGCGGCCGGGGTGTCGGCGATCCGCACCACATCGGTCGGAGTGACATCGGCCGGTGAATGCACGACGGTCTCGTCGATGGACGACGAGGATCGGGTATCGGGAACACCGGGGGCCGGTGGCGGGCTCGGGGCCGGCGGCGGGGCAGGTGCCGGCGGTACCGCAGCTGCCAGCGGAGGTGTCGCGGCCGGTGTTCTGAGCGGCGTCGTCGCGGTGCTCGGAGCGTACGATGCCTGGCGTTCGGCCTGCCGCCGGCTGGTTCGTGTGGGGCGGGTGGCCGAGCCGGCGGAGGGCTCGCCGGCGGAAGGTTCGGGGACGGACGGGCGGGCGCGTCCGCTCGGTTCGGTGTAGGCGCCGGCCTCGCGGTAGACCGCGGCCGGTGGCGGCTGATCGCGGTAGCGGACCACCAGGTATTCGCTCTCCACCCGCTCGGGGTGCCGGTATTCGATCCCGGGCACCGAATAGTCCGGACCCGAGCGCACGATGGGGATGCTGCCGGTGGTGGTCGGATCGGCGGGCTGCCGGCGGCGCCGGTGCCGTGCGCGTGGCTCATCCACCCCGCGGTCGTCGGCGCCGGGTTCCTCCCCCGGGGTGCCGGGTGTTCGAGACTCACTCACCGGTGCCCCCGTTTCGGTTGCGTGTGGAATCCAGCCATCCTTGCAGGATAGCGACCGCGGCCGCCTGATCGATGACGGCGCGCGCAGCCTTTCCATTCTTCCCGCTGGCACGCAGGGCACCGGCGGCGGTCACCGTGGTCAAGCGTTCGTCATAATACACCACCGGTGTCGGCGCGATCGCTCCGGCGACCGCGTCCCCGAACTCACGGGCCGCGGCGACCGCGGCGCCCTCGGTGTTGCGCAGCGTGCGCGGCAGCCCCACCACCACCTCGACGACCTCGTATTCGGCGGCCAGTTCCGCGACCCGGCGCACGTCACCGGTGTCGCGGGTACGCTGCACGGTCTCGACCGGAGTCGCCAGGATCCCATCGGGGTCGCAACTGGCCACACCCACGCGGACGCTCCCGACATCCAGTGCCAGGCGCCGACCGCGGACGAAGGTCATCGGCCGCCGATCACGTCGCGCAGCCGGGTCAGCGCCGCCTCGATGCCGGCGGCATCGCTGCCCGACCCCTGCGCCAGGTCCGGTTTGCCGCCTCCGCGACCGGAGATCAGCGGGGCCAGCTCGCGCACCAGGTCGCCTGCCTTGCGGCCGGCCTCCCGAGCTGCTTCGGTGGTGGCCACCACGAACGGCACCTTGCCGCCGTCCGCGGCGAACAGCGCCACGACCGCGTCGCGGTCGGCGACATTGCCGCGCAACTCGGTGGCCAGCGCCCGCAGCCCGTTGGCATCGACACCATCGCCCACCCGGCCGGCAACCACCAGCGTGCCGTTCACGGTCTGCGCATCGTCGATCAGACCGGAGACGGCGGCCCGGGCCTGCTCGGCCCGCACCGACTCGAGCGCCTTCTCGGCCTCTTTGAGTTTGGTGACCAGCTGCTCGACCCGCTCGGGCACCTGCTCGGAGGGCACCTTCAACGACGACGACAGGCCGGCCATCAGTGCCCGCTCCTTGGACAGGTAGCGCAGCGAGTCCATGCCCACGTAGGCCTCGACGCGACGGATGCCCGAGCCGACCGAGCCTTCGCCGATCACGGTGACCGGGCCGATCTGAGCGGAGGTCCCGACGTGGGTGCCGCCGCACAGTTCCATCGAGAACGGGCCGCCGATCTCCACCACGCGGACCTGATCGCCGTAGTTCTCGCCGAACAGGGCCAGCGCGCCCATCTGCTTGGCCTTGGCCAGGTCGGTCTCGAAGGTGTTGACGGCGTAGTTGGCCTCGACGGCCTCGTTGCTGATGCGCTCGATTTCGGCGCGCTGCAGTTCATTGAGCGGCGTCGAGGAGTGGAAATCGAAACGCAGGTAGCCCGGGCGGTTCAGGGATCCGGCCTGAGTGGCGGTGGGGCCCAGAACCTCACGCAGCGCCGCGTGCACCAGATGCGTGCCCGAGTGTCCCTGGGTCGCACCGTGGCGCCAGGCCGCGTCGACGGCGGCCAGGACCTCGTCACCCTCGGTGATCTCGCCCTCGTCGACGACGACCCGGTGCAGCCAGATCTGCTTGTTGAGCTTCTGGACGTCCTTGACCGTCAGCCGGGCACCCGACGAGGTGGTGATGGTGCCGGTGTCGGCCATCTGACCGCCCGACTCGGCGTAGAGCGGGGTCCGGTCGAGGATCACTTCCAGCTCGGTGCCCGGCCCGGCGGTGACCAGACGCTCCCCGCCCGAGACCATCCCCAGCACGCGGGCCTGGGAGACCAGCTCGTCGAAACCGGTGAACTCGGTGGCGCCGCGATCGAGGAAGTCCCGGTACACCGACAGATCCGCATGACCGGATTTGCGGGCGGTCGCATCGGCTTTGGCGCGACGGCGCTGCTGCGCCATCAGCTCGGAGAATCCGTCGCGGTCGACCTCCAGGCCGGCTTCGGCCGCCATCTCCAGCGTCAGGTCGATCGGGAAACCGTAGGTGTCGTGCAGGGTGAAGGCCGCATCGCCGCTGATCCGGGTGCGTCCGGCCTGCCGGGTGGTGGCCGCGGCGTCCCCGAACAGTTTGGATCCGGCCGCCAGGGTCTTGGCGAAAGCCGTCTCCTCGGCCACCGCGACGGTGACGATGTGGTCGCGCTGGTCGGCCAGTTCCGGATACGACGGGCTCATCAGATCGATCACGGCTTCGGCGATGGCCCGCATCGACGGCTGGTCATCGCCGAGCAGCCGCATCGAGCGCACGACGCGGCGCAGCAGACGGCGCAGCACGTAGCCGCGGCCGTCGTTACCGGGGATGACGCCGTCACCGATGAGCATCACCGAGGTGCGCGCATGATCGGCGATCACCCGGAACCGCACATCGTCCCGTGCATCGCCGGTGCCGTAGCCGCGTCCGGTCAGCTCGGAGGCCAGATCGATGATCGGCTTCATCAGGTCGGTCTCGTAGACGTTGTCCACGCCCTGCAGCAGGGCGGCGACCCGTTCGATGCCCAGTCCGGTGTCGATGTTCTTCGTCGGCAGCGGGCCGAGGATCGGGTAATCGTCCTTGGCCCCGCCCTCACCCCGGATGTTCTGCATGAACACCAGGTTCCAGATCTCGATGTAGCGGTCCTCGTCGACCTCCGGGCCGCCCTCGGCGCCGTAGGCCGGACCGCGATCGTAGAAGATCTCCGAGCACGGGCCGCACGGACCGGGCACACCCATCGACCAGTAGTTGTCGGCCATTCCGCGTCGCTGGATCCGTTCGGCCGGGACCCCGATCTCTTCGCGCCAGATCGCTTCTGCCTCGTCGTCGTCGAGATAGACCGTCGGCCACAGCTTCTCCGGATCGATGCCGTAACCGCCTTCGGACACCGGATTGGTCAGCAGCGTCCACGCCAGGGTGATGGCCTCGCGCTTGAAGTAGTCGCCGAAGCTGAAGTTGCCCGCCATCTGGAAGAAGGTGTTGTGGCGGGTGGTGATTCCCACTTCTTCGATATCGAGGGTCCGCACGCACTTCTGCACGCTGGTCGCCCGGTCGAAGGGCGGGGTCTGATCACCCAGGAAGTACGGCTTGAAGGGCACCATGCCGGCGTTGACGAACAGCAGGTTCGGATCATCCAGGATCAGTGAGGCGCTGGGCACCTCGGTATGGCCTGCCCGGATGAAGTGATCCAGAAAACGCTTCCGGATTTCATGCGTCTGCACGGGGGTCGGTGTCCTTACTTCGAGAGTGACGGGAGTCAGCCCGTCAGTCTACCGGCGTGGCGACCGACCTGAGTCGTCACGTCCGGCGCGGCCGCGCACGATCTGGCGCAACCGCCACAAGCGGGGCCGCAGTTCCCGCTCGAAGCCGTGATCGGTGGGTTCGTAGTAGTCGCGGCCGACCAGCGGATCGGGGGCGTATTGCTGTGTCAGAACGCCGCCGGGATCGTCATGCGGGTACCGGTAGCCGACGGCGTTGCCCAGATCTTTGGCGCCCTGATAGTGGCCGTCGCGCAGATGTGCGGGCACCGTTCCGATACGTCCGGCTCGCACATCCTCCATGGCCGCACCCAGCGCCGCGATCACCCCCGGCGACTTGGGTGCCGTCGCCAGATGGATGGTGGCCTGGGCCAGTGCCAGCCGGCCTTCGGGCATGCCGACCAACTGCACCACCTGTGCGGCGGCGACCGCGGTCTGCAACGCGGTCGGATCGGCCATCCCGATGTCTTCACTGGCGTGGATCATCAGCCGGCGGGCGATGAACCGCGGGTCCTCCCCCGCCGCGATCATCCGCGCCAGGTAGTGCAGGGCCGCATCCACATCCGAACCGCGAATCGATTTGATGAAGGCACTGGTGACGTCGTAGTGCTGGTCACCGTCGCGGTCGTAGCGCACGGCCGCCTCGTCCACCGCGCTCTCCACATCGGCGACCGCGATCTGCGGCACCGCACCGTCGCCGGTATCCCGCAGCACACCGTCGGCGGTGGCCTCCAGTGCGGTCAGCGCCCGGCGCGCATCGCCGCCGGCGATGGCGGTGAGGTGATCGAGGGCCTCGGCCGACAGGGTCACCTGCCCGGCCAGGCCGCGCTCGTCCTCCACCGCCCGCACCAGCACGGTGGCGATGTCCTCGTCGGTCAGGGGGCGCAACTGCAGGACCAGCGATCGCGAGAGCAGCGGCGCGACCACCGAAAACGACGGATTCTCCGTGGTCGCGGCCACCAGCAGCACGATCCGGTTCTCCACCGCGTCCAGCAGGGCATCCTGCTGGGTCTTGGAGAAGCGGTGCACCTCGTCGATGAACAGGACCGTCTGCTGGCCCTGGGCGAGGCGACGGCGAGCCAGGTCGATGACCGCCCGTACCTCTTTGACCCCCGCAGACAACGCCGACAGCGCCTCGAACCGGCCGCCGGTGGCGCGGCTGATCAGCGAGGCCATGGTCGTCTTACCGGTGCCCGGCGGGCCGTAGAGCAACACCGAGGAGGCTCCCGAGCCTTCGATCAGCCGCCGCAGCGGAGTCCGCTCGCCGAGAAGATGTCCCTGCCCGACGATCTCTTCCAGGGATTCGGGCCGCATCCGGACCGCCAGCGGCCTCCGGGGGCTACCGGGATGAGCACCGCCCCCGGCGCCCGCCGCAGGCGCGGCAGCAGTGACGGCTGGATCGGCCGGATCGGCGAATAGCCCGGGTTCGGCGTCATCGAGCGGGCCCGTCATTCGAACCAGAACAGGTGCAGGGCGCGGCCAAGTTCGTCGGCGGCCGCCGCCAGCTCGTCGTCCCCGGCGCGGCGGGCGGCGTCGGCCAGATCGGCCCACCGGGTCAGCACCACGCGGGCATCCCCGGTGTGCAGAGCCCAGTCACGTCCGCCGGAGCCGCCGGCGACCATCCAGTACGTGCTCAGCCAGACCCACAGGGTCCGGGCGGTCAGCAGCCGCTGGGTCAGGTCGCCGCCGCGTTCGACGACCGGCCACAGCGGGCGAACCTCCGAACGCCAGGCGTCGACCAGGGCCTTCTCCAGCTCCGCCCGCCGCGGCACAGCGGTCTCCGCCAGCAGCGCCGGGAAGGTGACCAGGGCGTAAGCCACGTCCAGGGTCGCGTCGCGGAAGGCACCGAACTCGTAATCCATGAACTGCACGCCGTCGTCGGTGAGCAGAATGTTCTCCGGCCCCACATCCGACGGGGAGAAGGCCCGCAACTCCCCTCCGGTGAACAGATCGCAGCCGGCCGCCAGTTCGGCAGCCAGCCGAGGCGAGAGCCCGATTCCGAGCCGGTCGGTCAGTGCAGAGGCCGCGTCCCGGGCCGCCTCGGCCTGGCGGGCGACCTCATCGTGACTGCGGTCGCCGGCGGTGTGGTGCAACAGGATGGTGAAGTCCTCTTCACCGCCGACGGTGGCCGCATGCATCCGGCCCAGGGCCTGCCCCCACGCGCTGACGCCCCGGGTCGCGGCTTCGGTGTCTTCGCCGAGCAACTCGGTCATGCTCCGGCCGCTGCCCAGGTCGGTCAGGATCAGCAACCGGCTCTCGGGGTCGGCGGCCAGCAACTGTGGTCCGGGCCGCGAGCTGGTGGGCAGGGCGGTGGCGTAACGGTAGGCGGCGACCTCCCGCAGGAACGGTGCCGCAGGCGCATCGTCGTCGATCATCTTGATGACCACCGTGCGGCCGATGGCCAGCGGGTTCTCCACCAGCCGGACCCGCAGGACGGTGCTGCGCCCGGTGCCGCCGAGGTCCTCGGGGTCGCCGAGCGAGACCGCCGCACCGGCACGGCGGGTCAGTAGGGCCTCGGCGACGTCCAGCACCTCGATCAATTGCTCCTGGGCGGTGAGGGTCATCTAGTCGGTGGCCTCTAAGCCCCGCCTGCCGACGGGGCAGAATCGGACGCGCCGGGCCCGGACGGAGCAGGCGCATCGGCCTTCGGGGTCGCGTCGATCCCCGACTCTTTGCGCTGCTGGGCGGTGATCGGTGCCGGTGCCGCGGTCAGCGGATCGATGCCGCCACCGGACTTGGGGAAGGCGATCACTTCGCGGATCGACGGCTCACCGGCCAGCAGGGAGACGATGCGGTCCCAACCGAAGGCGATACCGCCGTGCGGGGGCGCCCCGAAGGCGAAGGCATCCAGGAGGAACCCGAACTTGTCCTGTGCCTCCTCCGGCGGAATCCCCATGATCGCGAAGACGCGTTCCTGGATATCGCGGCGGTGGATGCGGATCGAACCGCCGCCGATCTCGTTGCCGTTGCAGACGATGTCGTAGGCGTAGGCCAGTGCCTCGCCTGGATTGTCTTCCAGCACCGCCAGCGACTCGGGTTTGGGCGAGGTGAAGGCGTGGTGCACCGCGGTCCAGGCACCGGCGCCCACGGCGACGTCACCCGAAGCGGTGGCCTCGTCAGCCGGCTCGAACAGCGGAGCGTCGACGATCCAGGTGAACGCCCAGTCGCCGTCGTTGATCAGCCCCTGCTTCTCGGCGATCTCTCCGCGCGCGGCACCCAGCAGCGCCCGCGAGGCCTTGACCGGTCCGGCGGCGAAGAAGATGCAGTCGCCCGGCTGCGCGCCGACCTGGGCGGCGAGCCCGTCGCGTTCGGATTCCGAGAGGTTCTTGGCGACCGGGCCGCCCAGGGTGCCGTCCTCCTGCACCAGCACATAGGCCAGCCCCTTGGCACCGCGCTGGCGGGCCCACTCCTGCCAGGCATCGAGCTGCCGCCGTGGCTGCGATGCGCCGCCGGGCATCACCACGGCGCCGACGTAGGGTGCCTGGAAGACCCGGAACGGGGTGTCGGCGAAGTAGTCGGTGCATTCGACCAGCTCCAGCCCGAAGCGCAGATCCGGCTTGTCGGTGCCGAAGCGCCGCATCGCATCGGCATACGTCATCCGCGGGATCGGGGTCGGCAGTTCGTAGCCGATGAGCTCCCACAGTGCCGCCAGGATCTGTTCGGCCAGGGCGATCACATCGTCCTCGTCGACGAAGCTCATCTCGACGTCGAGCTGGGTGAACTCGGGCTGGCGGTCGGCCCGGAAGTCCTCGTCCCGGTAGCAGCGGGCGATCTGGTAGTAGCGCTCCATACCCGAGACCATCAGCAACTGCTTGAACAGCTGCGGGCTCTGCGGCAGCGCATAGAAGGTGCCCGGCTGCAGCCGCGCTGGCACCAGGAAGTCGCGGGCGCCCTCGGGGGTCGAGCGGGTCAGCGTCGGGGTCTCGATCTCCAGGAAGTCGTTGGCAGCGAGCACCGAGCGGGCGGCGGCGTTGGCCGCCGAGCGCAACCGCAGCGCGCGGGCGGGGGCTTCACGGCGCAGATCCAGGTAGCGGTAGCGCAGGCGGGCCTCCTCACCGGGATGCTCGTCGAGCTGGAACGGCAGCGGCGCCGACTCGTTGAGCACCGTCAGTTCGCGGGCGTTGATCTCGATGTCACCCGAGGCCAGGGCCGCGTTCTCGCTTCCGGCCGGCCGGACCTCGACCTGCCCGGTCACCTGCACCACGTATTCGGCGCGCAGCCGGTGCGCCGCTTCGGCCACCTGCTCGTCCCGGAAGACCACCTGGACCAGACCGGAGCTGTCGCGCAGATCGATGAAGACCACACCTCCGTGATCACGACGGCGGGCGACCCAGCCGGCAACGGTGACGGTCTGGTTGGCGTTCTCCGCGCGGAGTTCACCGGCGAGATGGGTGCGAAGCACTGAGTTCCTTTCAGCGTTGCCGGACACGGCAGACATGGTCGACGTCCGATTCTAGGCGGCGTCGCCCCGCGAGGGCATCTCGCATCCCCTCCCGCGCCTGCGGACGCGACTCCGGTCGCGCAGTTACCCCCGCCGACCAGCGTCGCATCCCCGGGAGAAACGGCGTGGCTGTGTCATTATTGAGCCGTGACTTTTCAGGGTAGTGGTCGTATCGAATCCGGCCGGGTGAGCGCCGGCGGTTCGGGAGGCTCCGGCGGCGGATTCGGCGGCGGCCGCATCGCACTCGGCGGCGGGATCGGTCTGATCGTGACGATCGTGGCGCTGCTCTTCGGTATCGACATGGGCAGTCTGACCGGCGGTGGACCCACCTCCAGCCTGGGCCAGGACGTCGGCACCACCAGTAACAACGCCGAGCTGCAGCAGCACATCGACGAGTGCACATACGAAAAGGCCAACGACGGCGATTCGGTGTGCATCATCACCGCGACCGCCCAGAGTCTGGACACGATCTGGCCCAAACTGATCAACGGCTACACCGAGCCGAACACCGTGATCTTCTCGGGCAACATCAACACCGGCTGCGGTGCGGCCTCCTCGGCGATGGGCCCGTTCTACTGCCCTGCCGACCAGACGGCCTACTTCGACCCGAGTTTCTTCCAGGACCTCAAGCGGATGGGCGGCTCGGACGGCTCCCTGGCGCAGATGTACGTGGTGGCCCACGAGTACGGCCATCACGTCGAGAACCTGCTCGGTGTTCTGGCCAAGGGCCAGCGGATGGGCAACGACGGCTCGGTCCGCATCGAGCTGCAGGCCGACTGCCTGGCCGGGGTGTGGGCCTACCACGCCCAGGAGGGCACCGGCTCGGGCTATCTGCAGCCGATCACCGAGGAGCAGATCGCCACGGTGATCCAGACCGCGCGCGCCATCGGCGACGACACCATCCAGGGTGCGCGCTCGAATCCGGAGAGTTGGACGCACGGATCGGCCCAGCAGCGGGTCCGTTGGTTCCAGATCGGTTATTCCAGCGGCTCGGTCCGCAAATGCGACACCTTCGCCACCAACGACCTGTAGCCGGTTCCTGGCCGGTTCGGGTCAGCCCCGCAGGCGGGCGCTCAACTCGGTCAGGACCTCGTCGAGCCCGACCTTGACCTGATCGCCGGTAGCCAGATCCTTGAGCTCGATGGTTCGTTCGGCCAGTTCGTTCTCCCCGAGCACCAACGCGATCGCGGCGCCGGAACGATCAGCGGCCTTCATCGCCCCCTTGATGCCGCGATCGCCGTACGACAGATCGACGCTGATTCCGGCCTCCCGCAGACGTCCGGCCAGCGCGACGAGTTCGCCCTTGGCCGCCTCGCCCAGCGGCACCCCGTAGACCTGTACCCGGCCGCGACCGGCCACCGAGACGCCCTCGGCGGCCAGGGCCAGGACGGTGCGGTCCACGCCGATCCCGAAACCGATACCCGACAGGTCCTGCTTCCCGCCGATCTGACGCATCAGGCCGTCGTAGCGGCCTCCGCCGCCGATGCCGGACTGCGCACCGAGACCGTCGTGCACGAACTCGAAGGTGGTCTTGGTGTAGTAGTCCAGGCCGCGGACCAGGCGCGGGTTCAACTCATAGGCCACCCCGAGCCGGTCGAGGTGACGGCGGACCGCGGCGAAGTGGTCGCGGGCCGAGTCGCTGAGATGATCGATCATCAGCGGTGCACCGGCGGTCATCTCCTTGACCTCGGGGCGCTTGTCGTCGAGCACCCGCAGCGGGTTGATCCGGGCCCGGTCGCGGGTCGGTTCATCCAGGTCCAGGTTCAGCAGGAACTCTTGCAGCACCTGCCGGTACTGCGGCCGGCAGGTGTCGTCACCCAATGAGGTCAGTTCCAGGCGGTAGCCGGTCAGACCCAAACGGCGATAGCCCTCATCGGCGACCGCGATCACCTCGGCGTCCAGCGCCGGATCGTCGACGCCGATGGCCTCGACCCCGACCTGCTGCAGCTGACGGTAGCGCCCGGCCTGGGGGCGTTCGTAGCGGAAGAACGGCCCCGCATAGGAGACCTTGACCGGCAGCTGCCCGCGGTCCAGACCGTGCTGGATCACCGCGCGCATCACACCTGCCGTTCCCTCCGGCCGCAGGGTGACGCTGCGGCCACCGCGGTCGGCGAAGGTGTACATCTCTTTGCTGACCACATCGGTGGACTCGCCCACACCGCGGGCGAACAGGGCCGTGTCTTCGAAGACGGGCAGCTCGATGTGCCCGTAACCGGCCCGGTGGGCGGCCTCGCTCAGCGTCTCACGGACTGCCAGGAAGTCGGCCGAAGCCGGCGGGTAGTAGTCCGGGATCCCCTTGGGGGCGACGAATTCTGCGCTCACAGCCCGAATCGTCCCTTCTTCACATCGCCCGGCGCAGCGGCCAGGAACGGGTTGCCGGCGCGTTCGGCGCCGATGGTGGTCTGCGGGCCGTGTCCGGGCAGAATCAGCGTCTGATCGTCGCGCGGCAGCAGCTTGTCGGCGATCGAGTCGAGCAGCTGCTGGTGGCTGCCGCCGGGCAGATCGGTACGGCCGATCGAACCGGCGAAGAGCACGTCGCCGGCGAAGCACACCGGAGCGATGCCCTCCTCGGTCGGTACCTCCAGCGACAGCAGCACACTGCCGGGGGAATGTCCGGGTGCGTGGTCGACCTTCCAGCGGATCCCGGCGACATCGATCTCTTCGTCATCGCCGAATTCGATCACCTTCTCCGGTTCCCGGAATTTGAGCACACCGATCATCGTCGCCAGCGCCTTGCCCAGACCCTCCCCCGGTTTGGTGAGCATGCCGCGGTCCTCGGGATGGATGTAGACCGGAATCGAGTATTCATCGGCCAGTTCCTGAGCGTTCCAGGTGTGATCGAGGTGGCCGTGCGTCAGGAAGATCGCCACCGGCGTCAGCGACTGTTCGGTCAGCAGGGACCGCACCTGCGGGGCCGCATCCTGGCCGGGATCGATGATGATCGCCTCGCGGGTGTCCTCGTCGGCGACCAGGTAACAGTTGGTCTGGAACATGCCCGCGGGAAAACCGGTGATGATCACGGCTGCCTTCCTGATGGTGTCTCGGAGTGAGTCGACCGACTCTGTCCGTCAGTATCTCAGGACCGCGCCGGTCCGCGCGCACCGGCGCACCGGTCCCCGGCTGCGGGGGTGCCCTGCGATAGCATGGGGCGCCGATGGGCCGTCACGTCTTCCATGGCGGCAGACCACCAGGAGGATTCCCCGCGTGACGAGCAACGAGCAGCGCCGCGAAGCCGCGAAACGCAAGCTGGAACAGCGACTGGAGGCAGAACACGCGCAGGCTCGCAAACGCCGGATGATGATCTGGTCGGCCGCCGGTGCGGTCGCGATCGCGGTCCTGGCCACCGGTGCCTACTTCGGCTACCGGGCGTGGGACGATTCCCGCCGCGTGACCTGCGTCTACAACGAGGCTGCCGATCCGTTCAAGGAACTTCCCGACGAGCTGCCCGATACGGTCCCGGCTGAACAACGCGGACAGGTTCAGGAATTGCTGGACCACTACCGCAAGGGATCCGACAAGCTGCGCACCGCCCCCAGACCGGACACCCGGCCGTTCAAAGACGGCACCGTCTCGGTCAGCTTCGACACCAGCATCGGGGCGATCGATGCCACGCTGAACCGGGCCGACGCTCCCTGCAATGTCAACGGGGTGCTGACCCTGGCCGAGTCCGGCTACTACAACGACGTCCCCTGCAGTTCGATCGCCATCTCCAAGGACGGCGGGGCGATCCTGTGCGGTGACCCGACCACCACCGCCGGCACCCAGGCCGGCTGGGCCGGCGGCAACCCCGGGTGGGGCATGCCCGATGAGATGCCGACGGAGCTGAAGCCGCACGGTGAACCGAACCCGCTCGATCCGTCCGAGCAGCTGGTGACCTACCCCAAGGGGACGATCGCGGTCTTCAACGCCAATCAGCCGGAGAATCCGATGATGGGCCAGCCGGGTGCGGACAATACCGGTGCCGGCACCCTGTACTTCTTCCTCAAGGACACCCCGCTGCTGCCGAACTACGCGGTGATCGGCCACGTCGACCAGAGCGGAATGGCGATCCTGGACAAGATCGCCGACAACGGTATCGTTCGCGGCCCGGGTGCCAACACCCCCAAGCCAGGCGAGCAGCCCGAGGCCGGTCTGCCCAAGACACCGGTGATCATCAAGGATGTCGCCGTCAGCGACTGACCACCGCCGGGACCGAGCAGGGCCGGAACCGGGCTCACCGAGGGACCGCTCACGGGCCGAAGCGTTCCCCGCTGCAGTGCCGGCGAGGTGGCCCGGGCTCAGGACGCCGAGGTGACCCGGTAGACGTCGTAGACGCCCTCGACGTTGCGCACCACGTTGAGTACGTGTCCCAGATGTTTCGGATCACCCATCTCGAAGGTGAACTTGCTGACAGCGACGCGATCCCGGCCGGTCTGTACGGTGGCCGAGAGGATGTTGACCCGTTCGTCGGCCAGAACCCGGGTGATGTCGGAGAGCAGCCGGTGCCGGTCCAGTGCCTCGACCTGGATAGCGACCAGGAAGACCGACGACGGACTCGGTGCCCAGTGCACAGCGACGAGCCGCTCGGACTGTGCGCGCAGGGCAGCCGCATTGGTGCAGTCGTCCCGGTGCACGCTGACCCCGCCGCCGCGGGTGACGAAGCCGAGGATCTCATCGCCCGGTACCGGCGTACAGCATTTGGCCAGTTTGACCAGCACGTTGTCGATGTCCTCGACCTGAACCCCACTGTCGGCACTGCCGTGCCGCACGCTCGGTGACAGCGTGGACGGGGTGGAGCGTTCGGCCAGCTCCTCTTCGGCACTGTCGACCCCGCCGAGCATGGTGACCAGCCGGTGCACCACCCGGCCGGCGGTCAGGTTGTGTTCGCCGACGGCCGTGTACAGGCCATCGACGTCGTTGTAGCCCAATTCTTTGGCCAGGGTGTTGATCGAGTCGGCCGACAGCAGCCGCTGCAGCGGAAGACCTGCCCGGCGGACCTCCTTGATAATCGCGTCTTTGCCGGTGTCCAGCGCCTCTTCGCGGCGTTCTTTGGCGAACCATTGCCGGATCTTGGCCTTGGCCCGCGGGGAGACGACGAAGCTCTGCCAGTCCTTGCTGGGACCGGCGTTCTCGTCCTTGGCGGTGAAGACCTCCACCACCTCACCGTTCTCCAACGGCCGCTCCAGGGCCACCAGGCGGCCGTTGACGCGGGCGCCGATGCATCGGTGCCCGACTTCGGTGTGCACGGCGTAGGCGAAATCGACCGGTGTCGAACCGGTCGGCAGGGTCACCACGTCACCCTTCGGGGTGAACACGAAGATCTCCTTGACCGCCAGGTCGTAACGCAGCGATTCGAGGAACTCTCCGGGATCGGCGGCCTCGCGCTGCCAGTCCAGCAGCTGGCGCATCCAGGCCATATCGTCGACCTCGGCGACGTCGGTGGCCTTGCGGCCCTTGCCCTTGCGCCCCTCCTTGTAGCGCCAGTGCGCGGCGATGCCGAACTCGGCGGTACGGTGCATGTCGTGTGTCCGGATCTGCACCTCCAGGGGTTTGCCCTCGGGCCCGATGACGGTGGTGTGCAGCGACTGGTAGACCCCGTAACTGGGCTGGGCGATGTAGTCCTTGAATCGGCCGGCCATCGGATGCCACAGCGAGTGCACCACTCCCACCGCCGCGTAGCAGTCGCGGACCTCGTCACAGAGGATACGCATGCCCACCAGATCGTGGATGTCGTCGAAGTCCCGGCCCTTGACGATCATCTTCTGATAGATCGACCAGTAGTGCTTCGGACGGCCTTCCACGGTCGCGCTGATCCGGGAGCCGGCCAGTGCATTGTTCAGGTCGGTTCGGACCCGGGCCAGATAGGTGTCGCGGCTGGGCGCGCGGTCAGCGACCAGCCGGACGATCTCCTCGTACCGTTTCGGGTGCAGGATCGCAAAGGCCAGATCCTCCAGTTCCCACTTGACGGTGGCCATACCGAGCCGATGCGCCAGCGGAGCGATCACTTCCAGCGTCTCGCGCGCCTTGCGGGCCTGCTTTTCCGGCGGCAGAAAACGCATGGTGCGCATGTTGTGCAGTCGGTCGGCGACCTTGATCACCAGTACCCGTGGATCTCGGGCCATGGCGATGATCATCTTGCGGATGGTCTCGCCTTCGGCGGCACTGCCCAGGGCCACCTTGTCCAGCTTCGTGACCCCGTCGACCAGATGCGCCACCTCGGGACCGAAGTCGCTGGACAGCTGCTCCAGCGCGTAGCCGGTGTCTTCCACGGTGTCGTGCAACAGCGCCGCAACCAGGGTGATGGTGTCCATGCCCAGGTCCGCCAGGATGGTGGCCACGGCCAGCGGGTGGGTGATGTACGGATCGCCGGACTTACGGAACTGCCCCTCGTGATGGGTGGCGGCCACATCGTAAGCGCGCTGGAGAACGGCGACATCGGCCTTCGGGTAGACCTCCCGATGCAGTGCGGCCAGTGGTTCCAGGACCGGGTCGATGGCCCCGCGCGGGGCCGCGGTCATCCGGCGGGCCAGTCGGGCGCGCACCCGCCGCGAGCTCAGCGGCGTACCACCGTCGTCGGGCCGTCGTCCGGTGTCCGCTTCGCTCATGCCCGCAGTTTAGCCGCAGGGCCACCGGAAAATCGGTCGGCTCTCACCCGTCGCAGAGGTTGTGGACCGGAACAGCGATGCCCAGCCCGCCGGCCAGCGCGGCACGTCCGCCGAGCCCGGCCAATTCCATGATCACGGCCAGCCCCTGCACGTGTGCGCCGGCCTCAGTGAACAGACGGGCGGCCGCGGCAAGGGTCCCGCCGGTGGCCAGCACATCGTCGACGATCGCGACCTGCGTCCCGGCCAGTGCCAGTCCGGTCGCCGGCACCTCCAGGCGCGCGCTGCCGTATTCGAGTTCATAGTCCACACCGATCACCGGCGGCGGTAGCTTCCCGCCCTTGCGCACCGCGATCACCCCGATGTTCAGCTCACGGGCGATCGCCCCACCCAGCAGGAAACCGCGCGCATCGATGCCGGCGATGTAGTCGGCGCCGGCGCAATAGTGCGCCATCGCCGACACCACTGCCGCCAGGCCTTCCGGATCTGCCAGGACCGGGGTCAGGTCTTTGAAGGCGATTCCCGGCGAGGGAAAGTCGTCGACCAGTCGCACATGGGTGTCGATGGCCGCCCGGGCCCGTGCCAGCGGGGCATCGACGGCGGTCACTTGCGGGTCCATCGGTCCATGTTCCATCCGGTGCCGGTCTGTGCGAGGCCGGGCACCACCTGACCGGCTCCCCCGGTGTTTTCGCGGGCCCGCACTGTCCCGTACAGCGGGATCGACGCCAGGGCGTCCCACGCAGCAGTCTCGGCGGTCCGTGCCAGCGGCAGTCGGGCACTGTCACTGCGGGTGAGGGACAGATCGTTGATCGCTCCGGAGGCCTGCGGATTGCGGAAGTTCGACAGGTTCAGGGGGTCGCCGCCGAACAACTGGAAGGCATCGGGAAAGCCCGAAGCGGTACCGGCTGCAGCGCTGCCGGTGGGGCCATTGGTCAACAGCATATCCACCTCGCGACCCAAAGCCCCCGGCGTCAGCCCCGGTGCCCCTGCATCGATCACCGTGATGCCGGCGGCAGCGCATGAGGCGGCGATCGCGGCGGTAACGGCCTTACCGGTCGGGTCGGGGGCCACGTAGCCCAGACGCACCGTGACCGGGCGCGGGCGGCCGTCCTCTGCGCCCGGGCGCTGTGCCAGGATATTGCGGGCGAGTTTGACGTCGGCGCGCGGATAGCGACGGGCGTACTGGGAGTTGAGTGCACTGCCGAGGGGATCGCCGGGAGCGATGGTTCGCAGCGACCAGACCAGACCGTTGGCGCCGAACCGGCGGGCCAGCTCATCGCGGGGCACGCACGCGGCGAATGCGCGACGCACTGCCGGCTCGCTCATCACTCCCCGAGCGGCCGGTACCAACTGAGTGACCGATAGCGGACGGGGATCCTTGGCGGAGGTCCGGTTCTCCGATCCCTCGGCCCCGGCGGCCGCACGGCCCATCACCCGATCTGCCAGCGCCAGGTCCGCCGTGTCGAGGACCTCGATCCTGCTGTCGGCGACGGCCCGGTCGGACTCGGTGCCGCGAGGCCACACCACCACCTTCCGAGTCGCGGGAGCATCGCCCCACCACGTCTCGTTGGCGACCAGCGTCAACCCGTCCTCGGCGGTGAACGACTCGAGCCGGTACGGACCGGCCGAGGGGAAGTCCGCGGCGTCGATCTGCCGGCCGGGCTCCAGCTGGAAGCCGGTGTTCCAGGCTTCGGCAATCTTCGCGATCGCCCGCTGGTCCCCTGAGTTGAGGGCACCGACCACGTCGGTGACCCCCGAACGGCGTCCGACCACGTGGGCCGGCAGCAGCGCGCCCACCCCGAACAGGCTCTGCCACTGGACATAGTCCCGCCCCCGGGCGAATACGACGGTGGCGCTCTTGGCCCCGGCAGTGCAGTCGACCTTGCTGATGTCCCGGTAGCCGGCCGTGGTGGCCGGAGCGAAGCCGCGAACCTTCCCACCCATCGCCGCGGCGGCCAGCGCCAGATCGTCACACACCATCGGGGCGCCGTCGGAGTAGACGGCCTTCTCGTCGAAGGTGTATTCCAGGGTGAGCGTCGAGCCTTCCTGCACGGTGACCGTGCCGATGTCCCGGTCGGCGACCACCTGCCCGTCCGGACCGAGGTAGCTGAACCCGGGCAGTACCCGGGCCAGCGCCATGATGGCACCCGAGGAGTAACCCTCGACGGTGTTGACGTTGTAATCGGGCACGCCGGCGTCGACCAGATAGTCGATCTGATCGCGATCGCTGCCGCCGCAGGCGACGGTGAGGGTGCCCACCAGGGTGGCGGCCAGCCCGACGACGACTCCGCGGATCACGCGCCGGCGCCCGGTCATGCCTGCTGTGCCTCGAGCCGGGCGCGCCGGGCCAGCACCTTGCGGGTGTGCTCGGCGATGGCGGGTTTGCGTTCCTTCAGGCTGACCAGCAGCGGTGCGGCCAGGTAGATCGACGAGAAGGTACCCACCATGACGCCGACCAGCTGCACCAGTGCCAGGTCCTTGAGGGTGCCCACCCCGAGCATCCAGACGGCCACCACCATCAGTGCGATGATCGGCAGCACCGAGAACACCGTCGTGTTGATCGAGCGCATGAACGTCTGGTTCACCGCCAGGTTCGTCTGTTCGGCATAGGTACGACGGCGGGTCGCAAACACCCCGCGGGTGTTCTCTTCGACCTTGTCGAACACCACCACGGTGTCGTAGACGGAGAAGCCCAGGATGGTCAGCAGGCCGATCACCATCGCCGGTGTCACCTCGAAGCCGACCAGTGAATAGATGCCGGCGGTCACGATGAGGTCGAAGAACAAAGAGGCCATCGAGGCGATCGACATCTCCCGGTCGAACCGCAGGGCGATGTAGACGAACACCACCACCAGGAAGACCACCAAGGCGATCAGCATCTTCCTGGTGATCTCCGCACCCCAGGTGCTACTGACGTCCGAGCTGCTGACGTCACCGCTGGTGATAGCCGGGGCGAACGCGGTCGCCAGCGCCTCGGAGACCGTCGTCGTCTGTGCCTGATCCAGGTGATCGAGCCGGACCTGGATGGTCGAGGCCGCACCGCTGCCGGCGGTCTGCACCATGTGCGGGGCGAAGCCGAGCGAATCCTGCACCACCTCTTCGACCGAGGCGCTGGTCAGCGGCGGCTTGTTCGGCAGGGACAACTGGGTGCCGCCTTCGAAGTCGATGCCGAAGGTGAAGCCGCGGAAGATCATCGACGCGATGCAGATCGCCAGGATGATGCCGGAGACGATGTACCAACGACGGCGCTGTCCGACGATCTCGAAGGCGCCGGTACCGGTGTACAGGCGCGAGAGGAAGCTGCGGTTGCTGTCGCTGACGTAATCAGCGTCCTGCCACTGCGTGGTGGGTCCGTCGTCGACGACATCGATCCCGGTCGGCGGCTGATCGGACGGCTGCTGATTGGTCACTGGATCGACTCCTTCGCCGAGCTGCTGCGTGCGGCGGCCCGGCGGCGGGCCCTGGCCACCTCACTGACCGCGCCGAGGCCGTTGATACTGGGCTTGGACAGGAACTTCGAGCGCGTCGACAGCTCCACCAGCGGATGGGTCACCAGGAAGACCACCAGAACGTCCAGCAGCGTCGACAGGCCGAGGGTGAAGGCGAAGCCCCGGACCTCGCCGACGGCCAGTGCGTAGATGATCACCGAAGCGATGAAGCTGACCGCGTTACCGGTCCAGATGGTGCGCCGCGCGCTCGCCCAGCCACGGGGCACCGCCGATTTGAAGCTGCGGCCCTCACGCATCTCGTCCTTGATGCGCTCGAAGTAGACGACGAACGAGTCCGCCGTCATACCGATACCGATGATCAGACCGGCCATCCCGGCCAGGTCGAGGGTGAAACCGATCCATCGGCCCAGCAGCACCATCACGCCGTAGACCATGATCCCGGCGACGACCAGCGAACCAGCGGCCAGGAAACCCAGCATGCGGTAGTAGGCCAGCGAATAGATCAGCACGGCGATCAGACCGATCAGACCGGCGATCAGGGCCGCGCGCAGGGCCTGCCAGCCCAGGGTCGCCGAAACCGTTTCGGCCTCGGAGGCGCTGAACGACAGCGGCAGCGAACCGTACTTGAGGGCGTTGGCCAGCGATTGGGCCGCGTCCTGGGTGAAGTCGCCGCTGATCTCGGTACTGCCGGTGATCGCCGAGTTGATCGACGGTGCGCTCAGCACCCGCGAGTCCAGCGTCACCGCAGTCTGGCGGCCGATGTTGGCCGCGGTGTACTCGGCCCAGGTCTTGCGGGCGTCACCCTCGTAGTCGACGATGACGACCCAGGCGCCGGTGTCGTTCTGCTGGGCAGAGGCCTTGGCCACGTCCCGGCCGTCGATCAGCTTCGGTTCGAGCAGGTAGACCGCTTCGCCGTCATCGCTGCAGGCGACCAGGTACTGGTCGGGCGAATCGTGCCCGACCAGCGGATCGGCCCAGTCCGGCGAACAGTTCATCTTCGCCATGTGTTCGCGCAGCTGCTGCAGCCGTGCATCGTCGGCATCGGCGGGAGCCTGGCGCAGTCGGCGCTGCTCCTCGATCGCCGCAGCCTGCTGCTGCGCGGTCATATCGGCCGGCCGGGGCCCTTCCTGCTCCGGCTGCGGGGTCGCCGGCACCGTACCGGTGACCGGGTCGACCGGCCGGATGAACAGGCGGGCGGTCTGGCCGAGGGCACGGGCCTGCTTACCGTCGTCGCCGGGCACGGTGATCACGATGTTGCTGCCGTTGACCACCACTTCGGAGCCGCCGACACCCAGGCCGTTGACCCGCTGCTCGATGATCGAACGCGCCAGATCCAGCTGATCGCGCTGGGGGGCCTTGCCGTCATCGGTGCGGGCGGTCAGCACCACCCGGGTGCCGCCCTGCAGGTCGATCCCGAGTTTCGGTTCGGGTTTACCGTCGCCGGTGAAGAAGATCAGCGCGTACACGATGGCCATCAGTGCCAGGAACGCCGTCAACGGCTGCCACGGCGGGATGACGTTGCGCGCCACCGACCGGCGCGGACGTGGGGAGGGATTGCTCACGGACCGAAAGCCTACTTGTCCTTCGTATCCGGATCGTTCGACGCCTCCGGCGCGTCGTCCGAGGGGATCTCGGTGATCTGCTCGTCGAGCCCGATCTCGTCGGCGCCGGCGTCGGCTGCCCAGTCCGGCGCCTCGGTATCGGTGTGGTCGGTGACCACCTCGCGGATGGCCAGCCGGTTCCAGGTAGTGATCACGCCCGGGGCGATCTCGACCTCGATGTTCTCACCGCCGTCGTCGCTGTGGACGGTGCCGAACAGGCCGCTGCTGAGCTGGATACGCGCGCCCGGCACGGCCTGAGCTTTGATGTCGTTCATGGCCTGCGTGCGCTTTTTCTGATTCCGGAAACTCATGAAGAGCATCGCGACGGCGAAGGCGAGCAGAAGGGGGAGGAATAGATCCATGCGCTCTATAGTGCCAGGCGCCGGTGGTGGGGCGATGACGGGGACACCGCCGCCGTCAGCCCCGCCGGTCGTCGAACAGGGTCGGCGCGGCGTCCTCGCGGGCCCGGACCCCCAGACCCTGGCTGAGCGCTCCGGCCGGCGGGGTCAGCCCGAGGTGATGCCAGGCGGCCGAGGTAGCGACCCGGCCTCGCGGCGTGCGGGCGATCATCCCGGCGCGCACCAGGAACGGTTCGCACACCTCCTCGACGGTGGCCGGTTCCTCGCCGACCGCCACGGCCAGGGTCGACACCCCCACCGGTCCTCCGCCGAAGCCGCGCACCAGGGCACCCAGGACCGCGCGATCGAGGCGATCCAGGCCCAGTTCGTCGACGTCGTAGACCGCCAGGGCCGCCTGGGCACTGGGCACATCGATCCGCCCGTCACCGCGCACCTCGGCATAGTCGCGCACCCGGCGCAGCAGCCGGTTGGCGATGCGCGGGGTGCCACGCGAGCGTCCGGCCACCTCCACCGCGGCCTCCGGTTCCAGTGCAATGCCCAGGATCGCGGCCGACCGGGCCAGCACCTGTACCAGTTCGGCGGTCTCGTAGAACTCCATGTGCGCGGTGAACCCGAAGCGGTCGCGCAGCGGCCCGGTCAGCGCACCCGAGCGCGTCGTCGCGCCGACCAGTGTGAAAGGCGCCACATCCAGCGGGATGGAGGTGGCCCCGGGACCCTTTCCGACGACCACGTCGACGCGGAAGTCCTCCATGGCCAGGTAGAGCATCTCCTCGGCGGGCCGGGCGATGCGGTGGATCTCGTCGATGAAGAGCACATCGCCTTCGACGAGATTGGACAGCATCGCCGCCAGATCCCCGGCGCGCTCGAGCGCCGGACCGGAGGTGATGCGGATGGCCGCCCCCATCTCGGCGGCGATGATCATCGCCAGGGAGGTCTTCCCCAGTCCCGGCGGACCGGACAGCAGGATGTGGTCGGGGGTGCGGCCCCGGTTGCGCGCAGCGTGCAGCACCAATTCGAGTTGTTCGCGCACCTTGGCCTGGCCGATGAAGTCGGCCAGGGTCTTGGGCCGCAGGCTCGCATCCAGGTCCGCGTCCCCGGGAACCTGCGTTCCAGCCAGCAGCTCCTCCGCCTCGAAGTCGTCGTTCATCGCCGCGGCCCGAGGCCGGCCAGGGCGGCGCGCAGCAGCGCCGCCGAATCGGCACCGGGATCATCGGCCAGCACGCGCGCCACCGCCTGTCCGGCGGCGTTCTCGGTGAACCCCAGCCCGATCAGCGCCTCGGTCACCTGGGCAGCGACTCCGGCTGCACTACCCGGAACCTGCGCCGGGCCGGCCTCGGAGGGTGCGGCGACCTTGTCGCGCAGCTCCACCACCAGCCGTTCACCGACGCGTTTACCGATCCCGGGCACCGCGGTCAGCGCCTTCACATCCGAGTCGGCCAGGGCCCGTCGCAGCCGATCCGGTTCCAGCACCGCCAGGGTGGCCATCGCCAGGCGTGGCCCCACCCCGGTGACGGTCTGCAAGATCCCGAACAGCTCCCGCGCATCGGGATCGGTGAAGCCGTACAGCGTCATCGAGTCCTCGCGCACCACCATCGCGGTGCGCAGCCGGACGTGCTCGCCGCGGCGCAGCGTCGCCAGGGTCGGCGGGGTGGCCAGCACCCGGTAACCGACTCCGGCGCATTCGACGACGGCGTGATCGAGGGCGATGTCGATCACTTCACCGGAGACCGAGGAGATCACTGTTGTCCCGCCTTCACTCGTGCGTATTCGGCCTGCGCCTCGGCCAGCCGGCGCCGATGCGCCTCCTGAGCGAGGCGCGCGGCACGCGCCGCCTCTTCCATGCGTTCGTTGACCGGCCCGCGCCAGCAGTGGCAGATCGCCAACGCCAGCGCATCGGCCGCATCAGCCGGCTTGGGCGCCTGCTGCATACCCAGGATCCGGGTCACCATCATGGTGACCTGGGCTTTATCAGCACGCCCGGATCCGGTGACCGCAGCCTTGACCTCACTGGGGGTGTGGAACCGGACGGGAATTTCGCGCTGGGCGGCGGCCAGCGCCACCACTCCGGCTGCCTGAGCCGTCCCCATGGCCGTGCTGACCTGCCGCTGGGCGAAAACTCGTTCGACGGCGACGACGTCCGGACTGTGGGTGTCCATCCAGTGCTGCGCCGCGGCGTGAATGGCCAGCAGCCGTTCGGGCAGTTCCATCGACGACGGTGTGCGCACCACATCGACGTCCAGCGCGGTGACGGTGCGGCCGGCACCGGACTCCACCAGCGCGATACCGCACCGGGTCAGGCCCGGATCCACGCCCATCACGCGCACGCCGCGTCACCTCCCGCTTCCGTCCAGCCGAACACCTCTGCGAACAACTGTTCGAGATGGTAGCGCATGGCGCCGACGGAATCGCGCTGACACGCGGCGTTGCGGTCAGTCGTCGTCGATCTCGGCCAGCACCTCGTCGCTGATGTCGACGTTTGTGTAGACGTTCTGCACATCGTCGGAATCTTCGAGCGCGTCGACCAGTTTCATCACCTTGCGGGCGCCGTCGGCGTCGACCGGAACCTCTACCGAGGCGCGGAAGTCCGGTTCGGCGGAGTCGTAGTCGATGCCGGCCTCCTGCAATGCGGTGCGCACGGCGACCAGGTCGCCCGGGTCGCAGACCACCTCGAAGGCCTCGCCCAGATCGTTGACCTCTTCGGCGCCGGCGTCCAGGACGGCCAGCAGGACGTCGTCCTCGGACTGCTCGCCCTTCTCCAGGGTCACCACACCCTTGCGGGTGAACAGGTAGGCGACCGATCCCGGATCTGCCATATTGCCGCCGTTGCGGGTCATCGCCACCCGCACCTCGCCGGCGGCACGGTTGCGGTTGTCGGTGAGGCACTCGATCAGGATCGCCACACCGCTGGGCCCGTAGCCCTCGTAGACGATGGTCTGCCAGTCGGCGCCGCCGGCTTCTTCCCCGGCGCCGCGCTTGCGGGCGCGCTCGATGTTGTCGTTGGGCACCGACGACTTCTTCGCCTTCTGGATGGCGTCGAACAGGGTCGGGTTGCCGGCCGGATCACCGCCGCCGGTCCGGGCGGCGACCTCGATGTGCTTGACCAGCTTGGCGAAGTTCTTACCGCGCCGGGCGTCGATGATGGCCTTCTTGTGCTTGGTGGTGGCCCACTTGGAGTGTCCAGCCATGAGGCTCTACCCTTCCTTCTTCCGCCGGCCCTGTACCAGGTCGACGAAGTACCGATGAACCCGGAGATCGCCGGTGACCTCCGGATGGAACGACGTGGCCAGCACGTCGGACTGACGAACTGCGACGATACGCCCCGCCGCGGGTCCGTCGCCGACTCTCGCCAGCACCTGGACCTGCGGCCCGGCCTGCTCGACCCACGGTGCGCGGATGAAGACCGCGCGCAGCGGGGCGTCGCCGGTGGTGATCCCCGCACACTGCAGATCGGTTTCGAAGCTCTCCACCTGACGACCGAACGCATTCCGCCGAACGGTGATGTCCAGGGCGTCCAAGTGGGTGGCATCGTCTCGAGTGTCGAGGATGCGGGAAGCCAACAGGATCATACCGGCGCACGAGCCGTAGGCGGGCAGACCATCGTTCAGGGCGCGCCGCAGCGGCTCGGTCAGCTCGAAGACCTCCAGCAGCCGACTCATCGTGGTCGATTCGCCGCCGGGCAACACCAGCCCGTCGAGCCCGCGCAGTTCCCGCTCCCGGCGCACCGGTACCGCCCGGACCCCGCAGGCTTCCAGTGTCTGCAGATGCTCGCGAACATCGCCCTGCAAGGCCAGGACGCCGATCGTGGCGCCCGCTGAGGTCACCGGGGTCCCTTCATGATCGAGATCTGATCGGCGGGAACATTGGTGCGGGTCAGACCCTCCTGGGTCACCGCGGCGACCATCCGCCCGGCCCGGTCGAAGATCCGGCCTTGTGTCAACGCGCGACCGCCGCCAGCCGACGGCGAGGTCTGGTCGTACAGCAGCCAGTCGTCGGTGCGGAAGGGACGCAGGAACCACATCGCGTGATCCAGCGAAGCCGTCTGGGCCTGCACCCCCGGATGCGGAACCTTCGACGAGCCCAGCAGGGTCATATCGCTCATGTACGCCAGGGTGCACACGTGCAGCAGCTGATCGTCGGGCAGCCGATCGCGGTAGCGGAACCAGACCCGCTGCTGCGCGGCGAGACCGTCGCGGGTGACCAGCTGGTCTCGCGGCACGATACGGATGTCGAAAGTCTCCCACTCCTTGAACAGGTCGCGGTTGGGGCCCTCGGCGGCCCGATCGACCAGGGTTTCGGGGTCGACGGCCCGCGGCATCAGGTCTTGGTGGTCGATGCCCTCATCGCCGGAGATGTGGAACGACGCCGACATCGAGAAGATCGCCTCGCCGTTCTGCACGCCGGTCACCCGGCGGGTGACGAACGACCGCCCGTCGCGGATACGGTCGACCAGGTACACCGCCGGCTGATCGGGTTTACCCGGACGCAGAAAGTAGCCGTGCAGCGAGTGCACACCGAAGCCCGGGTCCACGGTCTTGGTCGCCGAGATCAGCGCTTGGCCGGCGACCTGTCCGCCGAAGGTGCGGCGCAGCGCACTGGGAAAGACACCGCCACGGTAGATGTCGTCATCGATCCGCTCGACGGCAAGGATCTCTTCGATACTGGGCACGCGATGATTATCGCACCCGACCGCCGGATCGGGCGGATCGGTACGTTGGACCCATGACCGCTTCGAATACGCCCTCTCTGCACAGCGGCTTGCGTGCCGTCCTCGACGGCCGCTGGGCCTCCACCCGCGACCAGGTGCGCGCGCACATCCAGGAGGCCGGCCTGGTCCCGCGCGCCGGTGTACCGCTGGAGCGCTACCGCGCCGAGGTCCTGGACCAGATGCGGGCCATGGTGCCGATGGGGTTTCCGGCCGCAGGCTTTCCCGATGCGGGGTTCCCCGAACGCGGCGGGCCCGGCGATCCGGGTGCGGCGGTGACCGCCATCGAAACACTCGGCTACGGCGACCTGTCCCTGATGGTCAAGGCCGGCGTGCAGTGGGGTCTGTTCGGTGGTGCGGTGGAGAATCTGGGCACCGCCGAGCACCACGAGCGGTTCCGGCAAGGTCTGATCGACCTGGACATCCTCGGCTGCTTCGCCATGACCGAGACCGGCCACGGCTCGGACGTGCAGCAGCTGGAGACCACGGCGACCTATCTGCCCGAGTCCGGTGAGTTCGAACTGCACTCCCCCACGCCGTCGGCGCGCAAAGACTACATCGGCGGCGCCGCCGAGCACGCCCGGTGGGCCGCAGTCTTTGCGCAGCTGATCACCGCGGGCCCCGAAGGGCAGCGCACCGACTACGGCGTGCACTGCTTCGTCGTGCCGATCCGCGACGACAACGGCGACGATCTGCCCGGCGTCACCACCTCGGACTGCGGATACAAGGGCGGTCTGCCCGGCGTGGACAACGGTCGCATCAGCTTCGACCGGGTCCGGATTCCGCGGACCGCGCTGCTCAATCGCTACGCCGAGGTGGCCCCGGACGGGACCTACTCCAGTCCCATCGAGTCGGACAATCGGCGTTTCTTCACCATGCTGGGCACACTGGTGCGCGGGCGGGTGACCGTCGGTGCGGCCGCCGGCGCCGCCGGTCGCCTCGCCCTGACGCTGGCGGTCCGGTATGCGCTGGTGCGCCGCCAGTTCGACGGCCCCGGCGAGGACGGCGAAGAACTGCTGTTGCTCGACTACCGGACCCACCAGCGCCGCCTGCTGCCGCTGGTGGCCCGCGCCTACGCTTTCGCACTGGCCCAGAACGAGGTGACCGCCGAACTGGCCGAGCTGCAGTCGCAGCCGCCCGGCGAGGTCGATCCGGACCGGATGCGTCGCCTGGAGACGATGGCAGCGGCGATCAAGGCCGGGCACACCGATCTGGCGTCCCGGGCCGCGATCGAGGCACGCACTGCCTGCGGCGGCGCCGGGTACATGGCCGAGAACCGGCTGCCGCAGATCCGCGACGATCTGGACGTCTTCACCACCTTCGAGGGCGACAACCTGGTCCTGACCCAACTGGTCGCCAAACATCTGCTGTCGGCGTACGCCGCCGAGGCCGGTGAGTTGGACACGGCCGGTTGGGTGCGCTTCGTGGCGGGTATGGCCCGCGACGTCACCCTGGAGAAGACCGGGGTGCGCCAGGTGATCCAGACGATGCTCGACTCCTCCGACGAGAGCACCGAGGACAGCGAGTTGAGTGATCCGGCGACCGCCGTGCGCCTGTTCACCGCGCGGGAGGACCACCTGGTCCGGACGTGTGCGGCCCGGCTGCGCCGCGCGAACGAGGAGGACGTCGATGCCTTCGAAGTCTTCACCTCCACTCAGGACCACCTGATCAAGGTCGGACAGGCGCACATCGATCTGCTGGCCCTGGAGGCGATGATCGCCGCGATCAGCGAACTCCCCGAGTCTCCGGTGCGCGAGACACTGGAGACGGTGCGCACGCTGTTCGTCTACGCCACCCTCGAACAGGATCTGGGCTGGTTCCTGATGCATCGCTTCATCTCGGTGGAGCGCGCCAAGGCGATCCGCCGCGGCGTCAACGAATTGTGCGGGCGGCTGCGGCCGGTGGCCGGCGATCTGGTGGAGGCCTTCGGGGTCCCGGAGGCCGCCTTGGACGTGCCGATGCTGACCGATCCGGCCTTCGTCTGAGGCCGTCCGTGCGGCTGGTCCGCCGCCGTCGGCCTCAGTCGGCCAGGCGGACCAGCAGCACGGTGACGTTGTCGTGGGCACCGCTGTCCAGGGCGCACTCGAGCAATGCCGTCGCCGCTACTTCCAGATCGTCGGAGGCGCAGACCGCCGCCTCGATCTCGTCGTCGGTCAGCTCGCCGTTGAGCCCGTCCGAACAGAGCAGGACGGTGTCACCGGCCACGGCGGGGAACGCGAAGTAGTCCGCACGCGGTGTCGCCATTCCGGCGCCGAGGGCACGAGTGATCACATTGCGCCGCGAATCGACCCTGGCCTGTTCGGGGGTGAGCACACCGCCGTCGATCAACTCCTGCACCTGCGAATGGTCGACACTCACCGGGGTCAACTGCCCGCCGGTGAGCACATAGGTGCGGGAGTCACCGATGTTGAAGGCGACCCAGTGGGCGCCGTCGCCTTCGGTGGACAGCACCACGCCCGTGGCCGTGGTGCCGGCGCGCCGGGCACTCTCCGGCCCGAGGGTGCTGATCCGGTCCTGAGCGGCGATCAACAGTTCCTGCAACGCCCCGGTGGCCTGCGCGACCGGAGCAGCGACGGGCGCGTCGGCCAGGGTCTGCAGGGCGGCCTCGCTGGCCAGTTCACCGCTCTCGTGCCCGCCCATACCGTCGGCGAGCAGATATCGGCCGGGCAGCGCGAGAGCGGCGTCCTCATTGGCCGGCCGGACACTGCCCACGTGGCAGGCGACAGCCCAGTCCAGCCGCAGGTCGCCGACCTCGTCGGTTCCGGTAGCCAGCACGTCACGCAGGATCGCCGGATCACTCATCGCCCGTCTCCTCTTCAAAAAGTTTCGCACCCCGGCCGCTGCGTCACCAGCCGCGCTCGGCCAGTCGGTGCGGCACCGGGATGTCGTCGACGTTGATGCCGACCATCGCCTCGCCCAGACCGCGCGACACCTGAGCCAGCGTATCGGGGTCATCGTAGAAGGTGGTGGCCTTCACGATGGCCGCCGCCCGCTGCTCGGGGTTGCCGGACTTGAAGATGCCCGAGCCGACGAAGACGCCCTCGGCACCCAGCTGCATCATCATCGCCGCGTCGGCGGGAGTGGCGATGCCTCCCGCGGTGAACAGGGTGACCGGCAGCTTGCCTTCGCGAGCGACCTCGACCACCAGATCGTACGGGGCCTGCAGTTCCTTGGCCGCCACGTACAGCTCGTCTTCGGGCAGCGAGCCCAGCCAGCGGATCTGGTCGCGCAGCTTGCGCATGTGCGTGGTGGCGTTGGAGACGTCGCCGGTCCCGGCCTCACCCTTCGAGCGGATCATCGCCGCGCCCTCGGTGATGCGGCGCAGCGCTTCGCCCAGATTGGTGGCCCCGCACACGAACGGGACATCGAAGGCCCACTTGTCGATGTGGTTGGTGTAGTCGGCCGGGGTCAGGACCTCGGATTCGTCGATGAAGTCCACGCCGAGTGCCTGCAGTACCTGCGCCTCGACGAAGTGCCCGATGCGGGCCTTGGCCATCACCGGGATCGAGACGGTCTCGATGATTCCGTCGATCATGTCCGGATCACTCATCCGCGACACCCCACCCTGAGCGCGGATGTCGGCGGGCACGCGCTCGAGCGCCATCACCGCGACGGCGCCGGCATCCTCGGCGATCTTCGCCTGCTCGGGGGTCACCACGTCCATGATCACACCGCCCTTGAGCATCTCCGCCATGCCGCGCTTGACGCGGGCGGTACCGGTGGTCGGAATGTTGGCGGGCTCGTTGGTCACTGCGTTACTCCTGAATGTGCTGATGAACTTAACGGGACCTTCGCCCCTGGGGTCAGTCGTGGGAACAGTATTCCCGATCCGGTGCGGCGGGGCGCGGTCGGGGCTAGCCCGACGGGGCCCGCTCGCTGATCTCGAAGTACTCCGGCAGCGTCGAATGTCCGCCCAACCGCAACAGCCGCACCATGCGTCGCGAACCCAGGGTGCGGGCATCACGCACGGAGTCGTTGTAGAAGCGGCGCGCAATGCTCACCCGGGCCTGCGCATCGGCCAGTTCGGCCGTCAGCCCCACCGGATAGCGCTTCGGATCAGCATGGGCCAGGGTGATGGTGAGCCGGTTCTCCGCAGCTTCCCGGTCTGGTGGTTCGGCATGTTCTGCCTGATCGGCGGCGCTGGCCAGCGCCGCGCATACCGGTTCGTCGGCGCACGAGGCGGCGATGGCCCGCGCCACGACGGCGCGCCGGTCCAGCGCTGCCAGCAGCGCGGCCCGGGACAGGTCGACCCGCACGTTGAGCCGATGCAGGCGGGTGGCCCGGGTCGCCGCCAGGATCGACAGCCAGATCACCGCACCGACGGCGCAGATGATCGCCACCGCTGTCGCCCACTGTCCTGCACTCATCGCCACCTCAATCCGACAGCAGCACCGGGCCGGCACCCAGCGTGACGGTCTCGTAGACCTGCTCGATCTGGTCGGCGACCTTCGACCAGTCGTACCGGTCGGCCCGGCGGTGCCCCCGTTCGACCAGGCCCGCCCGCAACTCGTCGTCGCCGAGCAGTTCGATCACCGCACCGGCCAGCGCCGTCGACGAACCGGTCTCCACCAGCCTGCCGGCCGAGCCGCCGTCGAGGACGCGCGAGAAGGCGACCAGGTCACTGGCTACGACGGCCGCACCGGCGGCCATCGCCTCGACCAGCACGATGCCGAAACTCTCCCCGCCCAGATTCGGTGCGACGTAGACGTCGGCACTGCGTAGTGCGCGCGCTTTGGTCTCGTCGTCGACCATCCCCAGAAAATGCAGGTGTCCGGCCAGATCTCCGGCCCGGCGCGCCAGGGCCCGCTCGTTGCCCCCGCCGACCACCAGCACCCGCAGATCCGGATACCGATCCACGATCCGCGGCAGCGCCCGCATCAGTACGTCGATGCCCTTGCGCGGCTCATCGAACCGGCCGAGGAAGACCAGCGTGCCGCCAGGGTGCGGGTAACCCTCCAGCGGCCGGGCCGAGGCGAACTGGGCGACGTTGATGCCGTTGGGGATCTCCACCGCATCGTTGCCCAGCGATTCCATCTGCCACCGGCGCGCCAGTTCCGAGACGGCGATCTTGCCGGCGATCCGTTCCCGGAACTGCCGGAGCATGCCGTCGAACAGCGACAGCCACAGCGATTTCGTCGTGGCGGTGTGGAAGGTCGTGACGATCGGCCCGGTGGCCACCATCAGCGACAGCATGGACAGGCTCGGCGAATTCGGCTCGTGCACATGCAGGACGTCGAACTCGTTGTCGAAGAGCCATTTCCGCAGCCGGTTGAAGCCCTTCGGGGAGAAGTTCACCCGGGACACCGAGCCGTTGTACGGAATCGCCAGGGCCGGTCCGGCCGAGTCGACGTAGTGCGGTAGATCGGTGTCCAGGGCCGCCGGCGCCAGCACGCGCACGTCATGGCCGCGGCGGATGAACACCTCCGCCAATTCGATGACGTGCGCCTGCACGCCACCGGGGACGTCGAACGAGTACGGGCACACCATGCCGATCTTCATGCGTGGGGCTTCTCCTGCTCGGACTGGTTGCGCACCGGGGCCTCGTCGCCGCCCAGTTCCGTCCGCCGTCGCTGCGACCAGTCGGCTTCCCACAGCGGCTGGAACATATGCCAATCCGCAGGCGCCGACGCGATGCCGGTTTCGTAGGCCGTGGCCAGGCGCTGCGTGGTCTGGGCGACGTCGTCCACCGGAATCTGCGTTAAGACGATCTTGGAGCTGTGGTCGTCGGGGTAGCTGTGATGCACGGCCACCAGCGCCGCACCGGTCTCGACGGCCAGTTTGGCCGGACCGGCCGGCATGCGGGTCCGCTCACCGAAGAAGGTGACCGGAACTCCGTGGCGCGAGAGGTCCCGATCGCCCATCAGACACACCAGCCCGCCGGCCCGCAGCCGCTCGGCCAGCGCCGGAAAGGGCGGCTGCTCCCCGCCGGTCAGCGGGTAGACGACGAAACCGAGCGACTCGCGGTAGGCGACGAATTGTTCGAACAGCGACTCCGGTTCCAGTCGTTCGGCGACGGTCGCGAACTCGCCGTGGTGGGTCACCAGCCACACCCCGGCGGTGTCCCAGTTCCCCGAATGCGGCAGCGCGAAGATCAGCCCGCGTCCGCTGCCGGCGTGTTCGGCGACCAGGGCGACATCCTCGGGCGAGATGATCACCTCGTCGACAATGCGGGCCGGATCGGTGCTCGGCAGCCGGAAGGATTCGCGCCAGTAGCGCGCATAGGAGCGCACCGCCTGCGTGACGAGCTCGTCCGGCACCTGCTCGGGCGTCGTCCCGATCACCCGGGCCAGATTCTTGCGCAGCTGGACCGGTCCCCCGTGGCGGCGGCCGGCCACGGTCCCGACCAGATCGAACGCGTTGCGGGCCAGCGTCTCCGGCGCATGCCGGACGACGCTCCAGCCCGCTCGGTACCCCAGGTCGGCGGCCCGTGCCCGCCACGAAGCCACCTCAGGCCTCCTCGGCCGGTTCGGTGGCGGCCGGAGTCATCGGGATCAGCTCGCGGGCACCCGGCGAGGTGAAGATCGACCACATCCGCTGGCCGACGGTGATCACACTGGCCACCGCGAGGAACCACATCGCGATGTGGATCGCCCAGGTCCAGTGCAGTCCGGGGAAAGTGGTCAGGCCCGCGCCGGTCAGCACGATGATCAGCCGTTCGGGTCGTTCGATCAGCCCGCCGTCGCCCTGCAGACCGGCCGCTTCGGCTCGCGCCTTGGCGTACGAGATCACCTGCGAGGTGACCAGGCAGATCAGCGTGGCGATCAGCAATAGCGCGTGCGGGGAGGTGATGGCGGCCCAGTACGCCAGGGCCCCGAAGATGGCGCCGTCGGCGATCCGGTCGCAGGTGGCGTCCAGGACCGAGCCGAACCGCGTGCCGCCCCCGCGGGCGCGGGCCATTGCGCCGTCGACCATGTCGAACATGACGAACGCCCAGCACACCAGGGCACCGGCGAACAGCCAGCCCTGCGAGAACAGCACGATCGCGGCGGCCACTGTGATGACCGTCCCGATGATCGTCATCAGATCCGGGGTCAGCCCGATACGCAGCAGAAAACGGCCCAGCGGATCGGTGACCGCGGAGACCACCTGGCGCCCCTTGAAGCTGATCACCGGGTCGTCCCCTCGTCCAGGGCCGCCCACGCCTGCGCCAGCAGAGCCCGGGTGTCGGCGAGCAGTTGCGGGATCACCTTGGTGCCACCGACCACGGTGATGAAGTTCGCATCGCCGGTCCACCGCGGCACGATGTGCTGATGCAGGTGCTCGGAGAGCGAGCCGCCGCCCGCCGAACCCAGGTTGAGCCCGACGTTGAACGCGTCCGGCCGCGAGACCGATTTGATGGCCCGGATCATGCGCTGGGTGAACTGCATCAGTTCGCTGGCCTCCTCGTCGGTCAATGCCTCGAGTTCGGCCACCTGCCGGTACGGCACCACCATGGTGTGGCCCGGGTTGTACGGGTACAGGTTGAGTACCGCGTACACCGATTCGCCGCGCGCCACGATGAGCCCGTCCTCGTCGGTCATCCGGGGGATGTCCAGGAACGGGTGACCGGTCAGCTTCTCGCCGTCCTTGGCGGTCTTCGGCTGCTCGGCGGTGATGTAGCTCATCCGGTGCGGCGTCCACAGCCGCTGCAGGGGATCGGTCATCTCATCGGCGCTTTCGTCTCAGCGGCGCTTGCGGGCGGCATCGAGGAACTCGCTCATCGACTCCGCCGTCGGCGAGTCGTTGCGGCGAGACTCCTCCCACTCGTCGATGGCCACGATCGCCTCGTCGACCGGCACCCCGTTGAGCTGGGTGCCGTCGCGGAAACGGAAACTGACCGCATTGGCCTCCACATCGCGCTCACCGGCCAGCAGCATGAACGGCACCTTGGCCGTGGTGTGGTTGCGGATCTTCTTCTGCATGCGGTCGTCGGAATGGTCCACTTCGGCGCGTACGCGGCGGCCGCGGAGCCGATTGACCACCTGCTGCAGGTGCGGCGCGAAAGCCTCCGCGACCGGGATACCCACCACCTGCACCGGTGCCAGCCAGACCGGGAACGCGCCGCCGTAGTGTTCGGTGAGCACGCCGAAGAAGCGTTCGATCGACCCGAACAGCGCGCGGTGGATCATCACCGGCCGCTGCTTGGAACCGTCGGGGGCGGTGTACTCCAGGTCGAACAGCTCAGGCAGGAAGAAGTCGAGCTGGATCGTCGACATCTGCCACGTGCGACCCAACGCGTCCTTGACCTGGACCGAGATCTTCGGACCGTAGAACGCGGCCCCACCGGGATCGGGCACCAGGTCCAGACCCGAACTCTCGGCGACGGTCCGCAGCGTTTCCGTCGCCTCGGCCCACAGCTCGTCGGTGCCGACGTACTTCTCCGGGTCCTTGGTGCTCAGTTCCAGATAGAAATCGTCCAGCCCGTAGTCCTTGAGCAGCTGCAGGACGAATTTGAGGGTGGTGGTCAACTCCTCGACCACCTGATCCTGCGCGCAGTAGATGTGCGCATCGTCCTGGGTGAAGCCGCGAGCCCGGGTCAGACCGTGAATGACCCCGGACTTCTCGTAGCGATACACCGAGCCGAACTCGAACAGCCGCAGCGGCAGTTCGCGGTAGCTGCGCCCACGGGAGTTGAAGATCAGGTTGTGCATCGGGCAGTTCATCGGCTTGACGTAGTAGTCCTGGCCGGGTTTACGCACGGTTCCGTCGTCGTTGTACTCCGCATCCAGGTGCATGGGCGGGAACATGCCGTCGGCGTACCACTCGAGATGCTTGGACATCTCGAACAGGTGCCCCTTGGTCACGTGCGGGGTGTTGACGAACTCGTAGCCGGCGGCGGCGTGCTGCTCGCGCGAGTAGTCCTCCATCTCCCGACGGATGATGCCGCCCTTGGGATGGAAGACCGGCAGACCCGAGCCGAGCTCGTCGGGGAAACTGAACAGGTCCAGCTCGGCACCCAGCCGGCGATGGTCGCGCTTCTCGGCCTCGGCCAGCATGTCCAGGTAGGTATCCATCGCCTCGGTGGACTCCCAGGCGGTGCCGTAGATGCGCTGCAGATCGGCCAGATTCTGATCGCCACGCCAATACGCCGCTGAACTGCGCGTCAGCGTGAAAGCGGGGATGTACTTGGTCGTCGGCACGTGCGGACCACGGCACAGATCGCCCCACAACCGTTCCCCGGTCCGCGGATTCACGTTGTCGTAGGCAGTCAGTTCGGCCCCACCGACCTCCATGATCTCGTCGTCGTCGACGGCGCCCTTATCGTCGATCAGCTCCAGCTTGTACGGCTCGCCGACCAGCTCTTCGCGTGCCTCGTCGGTGGATTCGTAGACACGCCGGGAGAAACGCTGACCGGATTTGATGATCTGCCTCATCTTCTTCTCGATGACCTTCAGGTCCTCGGGAGTGAAGGGCTCGTCGACATCGAAGTCGTAGTAGAAGCCGTCCTTGATCGGGGGGCCGATGCCGAGTTTGGCCTCGGGGTTGATCGACTGCACCGCCTGGGCCAGCACATGGGCCGTGGAGTGGCGGATCACGCTGCGCCCCTCTTCGGAGTCGGCCGGAACAGGTGCGACCTCGGTGTCCTGGGCCGGGGCCCACGACAGATCCCGCAGTGTTCCGTCGGATTCACGGACGACGACGACGGCCTGAGGGCCCTTGTTCGGAAGATCCAGTTCCCGCATGGCCTCGCCCGCGGTAGTGCCGGCCGGGACCCGGAACGATTCCGGTAGTTCGACACGGACAGGCGCGGCTTGGTCAGGCACGGCAGAGCTCCTCGGTTCGGGCGGGTCGGGACAGCGCGCCGTCTCACGACTGCGATCGGGCGCTTTCCCTGAATCGTATCGGGTCCACCCTGCCGGTCCACCACAGCGTGACCGCGAGCGTAATCAGGAACACGCACAGGTACGTACCCGAGCCCCATGCCGCCAGCGCAGGGCGCCAGCTCTCGGACATCGGGCCGCCGACCGCGGCAGACACCAGGCGATAACTCCCGAAACGCCAGACCGGCTCGCCGTGTTCACCGATTCCCGGCGTCATCCACGAGAAGGTGGCCGCGATCAACGCCGGCGGCACGATCCACCACAGCCAGGTCACCGGCCGGTCGCGCCGTACGTGCACACCAGCGTGGGTGAGCGCGATCGTCACCAGCGGCACCACCCAGATCCAGTGGTGCCCCCAGGAGAACGGTGCGACCGCGCACGAGGTCATCCCGGTGAGGGTGATGGCCAGCAGCGTCGCTCCGGCCCGCTGGGCACGCCAGGCAGCGTAGAGCCCCACAGCGGCGCCGGCCACGCCGATCGGCAGCCACAGCCAGTCCGGACTGTCCCACACCCCAGCCCACTCGAGGCGGGCGAAGAATCCATTGAACGACTGATTCGCCGGCGCTTCGAGCGGGCCGATCCGAGAGGTGTCCCGCAGCGCGGCGGTCCAGAAGCGCCAGGCCTGTTCACGCAGGACCACCAGTCCGAGCACGACTGTCGCACCGAACGTGGCCAGTGCGACGATGATCGCTCGCCACTGCCGGGTGACGGCCAGATAGCCGACGAAGAACACCGGCGTCAGCTTGATACCGGCCGCCAGCCCCACACCGATCCCCCGCCAGCGGCCCAGCGGCAGTGTCAGGCAGCCGACGATCAGCACCGCCAGGATCAGGTTGATCTGGCCGTTCCAGAGCGTGGTGCGCACCGGTTCGAGCGCGGTGGTGGCCACGGTCAGGGCCAGCGCCGCGGCCCAGAAGCGGCCATCTCGACGGAAGCCGAGAGCCCGCAGCGACAGGATCACCAGCAGCAACAGGCAGGCCGCGCTGACCACGCTCATCGTCGATCTGGCCCAGGTCTGATCGAGCAGACCCATCGGCGCCATGACCAGCGCCGCGAACGGCGGATACGTGAACTGCCAATGTCGGTATACGGGCGCGTCGTACAGCGGCAGTCCGTGGAGCACGGCCAGACCGCCACCGCGATACACGCGGGTGTCGATGCCGTTGCTGCCGAACAACTGGTAGCCGTGCGGCGCCGCCAGCTGCCAGGCGAGCGCTCCGACCGCCAGGCCGATCGCAACCAGCACAACGACGTTCGGCAGTTGCCTACCGACCGGCTTGGGGGTCCGCTGAGCCGCGTTCGCAGAAGATGTCCGCACCTGCTGTGCGGGGTCGTCGTGCACGTCGTGAGCGTACGCCCACGGTCAGGCCGAGCCGCGGCGGCACGCCCTGGACCGGAAAGCGCCCAGGAATCTCGAACGTGCAGGTCGGCTGGTTCAGTGTCGCCGGATCGGGCCGTGCAGCCACTGACGGTCCACGCCCACCCAGGATCCGGCGGTGCCCAGCATTCCCGACAACCAGAGAATCAGCAGGATCAGCACCGACAGCGCGAAGATCAGTCCTGACTTTTCTGTGGGCGAACGGCGCTTCCACCACGCGGCAGCCCAATCCAGCGCCCGGCGCAGCCAGGTGGTGAGCTTCTGTGCCCAGACGAACTCGGTAGAGAGCACACCCAGCCCCAGGAAGATCAGGATCCAGCCGAAGCCAGGGGTCGGCAGCGGCACCATCGCTGCACCGCCGAGGACCATGACCGTTCCGACGAAGGCAACCGCCGCTCGGTACGCGCTGTTCAGATGCGGGTAGGGCCGGATCCGTTCGCGCTGGTCGTGGGCGTGGGCGCGCAGCAACTGCCACCGCTTCTTGAGCTTCTCGCGCACTTCTCCGCCCCTCCGGCGCCGACGGCCTTCGTCGATGCCGGGACCATTGTGCCCGAATCGCCGCGATTGCCGAGGTGTTCACCGTCCTTTGCGGCGGGCCCCTCGACCGCCGTCCGGTGGCCCGGCGCACGCCCCCGGGTCTCACCACTCCGGCAACCTGCGCCGGCGCCACCAGTTCTGCGCCGCGAAGGCATCCGAGTCGACGACGGTCACCTCGAGATAGCGCTCGTCCAGTTCGCCGAGCGCGACACGGAGTCGATGCGCGCGCCGGCCCGCGCGTCGTTGCAGAGTCTCCAACCGATCGCGAGCCTCGAGCCCGGCCTCCGGGATGGGACTACAACACGGACACCGAGAAGACCACCACGCCGGTGGCTGCGGCAAGAGAGAAGCCTGTTCGACCTGCTCGACGGCCTGCTGCCAGTCCTTCAGATAGCCGAGGGCCGCGCCGTCACTGCGCGGCTTGCGCGGGCGGTGCCGGTTCACCGACCCGGTGGTGTCGCCGGTTCCTCCACGAGGGAAATATATGAGTGTTTCATCATGACGCGCCGTCACGTGGCGCTATTCCGGCTAGAAGACGGGTTCCACGAGAGCGGTACCGCGATGAACGAAAAGACTCCCCGTCCGTAGGAAAGGGAGTCCTCTTTCTGTGGTCCCGGCTGGGATCGAACCAGCGACCTTCCCGGTGTGAACGGGACGCTCTTCCACTGAGCCACGGGACCGGATGTGCCGGGCGTATGCCTTGCACGAGCACCGAGATTACACACCCATCCCGCCGAGACCAAATCACATCGATGTAAGCCTGTGACCAGTGGGTTTGTGAAACCCGCCGGGAACCGGTTAATGTTCTGTCCCGTTGGTGAGCAACGAACATCCACAAGATGGCTCACCAGCACGCGGATGTGGCGCAGCTGGTAGCGCATCACCTTGCCAAGGTGAGGGTCGCGGGTTCGAATCCCGTCATCCGCTCGGAGCGAGTCCAAGGAAGCCTCTCATCGGGCTTCCCGGACTCGCACTTCTCCCCTGGTGGCGTGGCCGAGTGGTGAGGCAACGGCCTGCAAAGCCGTGCACACGGGTTCGATTCCCGTCGCCACCTCCACCGCAGACCCAATTTCATAGATCCCGCGCGATTAGCTCAGTGGGAGAGCGCTTCCCTGACACGGAAGAGGTCACAAGTTCAATCCTTGTATCGCGCACCACCTGAAGTCAGTCGAGCCCCGGTCTCAAGACCGGGGCTCAACTGTGTTGACGCAGCCTGTGGCCCTCCGTTGACGCGGTCTCAAGCACCGTCCGGACGCGCATCTGGAAAAGCTCCGTGTCGGCAATGAGGCTCCGGCCGACGAAGATCTCACTGGCCGAAAGCCGCTGATAGATCACTGTGCTGTGCACCCCGCCGGCAATCGTCGGCTAATGGTTCGACAACTGGGCAGCCTGTTTCTGCAGCCCCCCGGTTAATGCGATGCGACCAACTCGGAGAACGAAACCGTGACCATGGCCGACATGTCCCACCCCGCTGGGCTGAACAGCCTGCAGTCCGAGACGGTTTCGACGTCAACAGTGCCGACCACCGGATCGATCGACTCATCACCGGCCAGCTGGCGATCTGGCATCGTCTCCCGTCCCGCGCGACGATCGCCGGCGCGGACGAAGGCACCATGGTGACGTGAACCCCGAGCGCGCCGGAGCACCGCCGACCGTCCGCCGGACCCCGGTTTGCAATCACGAGTGCGGTGCCGCTAGTGTTTGGTGTCGCCGGTGAGCAACGAACATCCACAAGATGGCTCACCAGCACGCGGATGTGGCGCAGCTGGTAGCGCATCACCTTGCCAAGGTGAGGGTCGCGGGTTCGAATCCCGTCATCCGCTCGGAGCGAGTCCAAGGAAGCCTCTCATCGGGCTTCCCGGACTCGCACTTCTCCCCTGGTGGCGTGGCCGAGTGGTGAGGCAACGGCCTGCAAAGCCGTGCACACGGGTTCGATTCCCGTCGCCACCTCCACCGCAGACCCAATTTCATAGATCCCGCGCGATTAGCTCAGTGGGAGAGCGCTTCCCTGACACGGAAGAGGTCACAAGTTCAATCCTTGTATCGCGCACGCAGACGAAGGCCCGGTTGCCCCCGGGCCTTCGTTGTTCCCTCCAGCCTCGCATGCGGCTCGGCGTTTCAGTCGAGACCCGGCTCACCGGCGCAAACCTTTGGCAGATTCAGTGAACGGCTGTACTCTCATATTCTATGGCCGAGGACATCGAGGCGCGCAGGCAAGAGGTGCGGGCCCTCTCTGAACTCGGGATGACCGAACTCGCGAAGGCCTCGGCGGGTGTACACCAAACACACCGCGCGGTGTCGGACGCCGTTTTCTCACTGATTCGACGAGGACTTGGCCCGGCGACGCTGCCGGTCAAGACACTGCACGACGGAATCACCGACGGCGTCTACCGGATCGTCGAGGAATCAACCGTGGCGGCGGGCCGAGTCAGCGGGAGGGTCGCCGATCTGCCTCTGCGCCGCCCGGTCTCCTCGACCACTCGCGGCGCCGTTTTGATCGCGGCGATCAACGGTGTCATCGGCGATGAACTCGACGGTCGACAATCGCCGTTGACGCAGCACAATCTATCGATCCGGGTGGCCGGCAACCACGTTCCCGTAACCAGTGCCGACCTGGCACGTGCCTTTCCCCGAGCGAACCGGCGCATTGCGGTGTTCGTCCACGGACTGACCGAGACCGAGCACGCCTGGCGGCTGCGGCAACGTACGACTGCGCCCTACGAGCACCGGCTGTGGGCCAACGGCGTGACCAGTGTCTTCCTCCGGTACAACACCGGTCGTCGGATCTCCACCAACGGGCAGGACCTGGCTGAACTACTCGATGATCTGGTGCGTTTCTGGCCGACCGAGGTCGACGACCTGGCGCTGATCGGGCATTCGATGGGCGGTCTGGTGTTGCGCAGCGCCACCCATCACGGTCGTGCCGCCGATCACCTGTGGACTCAGCGTGTACGCACGTCGGTCAGCCTGGGGACGCCGCATCTGGGCGCGCCGATGGAGAACCTGGCCCACCACGCCAGCGCACTGCTGACCATGCGTGCCGAAACCGAGCCGTTCGGGCGCTTGTTGCGCCGTCGTTCTGGTGGCATCCGCGATCTGCGTGCGGGGTCATTGGTCGATCACGACTGGCAGGGTCGCGATCCGGACGATCTGGCGGCAGCCTTCGCCGCCGAGGTCCCGTTGCTCCCTGGCGCCGAGCACTACTTCGTTTCGGCGACCATCAGCCGCGACCCGCAGGACCGGCTCAGCCGGACCCTTGGTGACGGCCTGGTACTTCACCACAGCGCCGGCGGCCGGAGTTCCACTCGGAACATCGGCTTCCCGCCCAACAACGGTCTGCACATCGGCCGGGCACACCATTTCAGTCTGCTCAACCACCGCGTCATCGGCGACCATCTGGCCGCCTGGATCGGCTGACGACCGCCCGGTCACACCGGCGGGTGCCGGTCAGGCAGAGAATCCGGTCGCACCGGCCGAGCCTGCGCCATCGCTCATGCCTGTGGATTCACCAGGATCTTGGCGTGTCCGTCGGGGCTACCCAGATCGTCGAAGGCTTCGGCGACTTGTTCCAGTCCGACCGTTCCGGTGTGCAGCGGCCTCGGATCGATCTTCCCGGCCGCGAGCATGCGCAAGGTCTCGGCGAACTCACCGGGGTCGTAGCCGAACACGAAGCGCATGTCGATCTCTTTGTTGACCGCGATGGCCGGCCGGAACGTGTCGGGCTCCATGCAGACTCCGGCGACCACGATCCGGGTTCGCAGCGGCGCCGCCGTCACGAGCCGATCGAGGATGCCGGGCACACCGACGCATTCGAAGATAACCGGCCCGGCCGGTCCGACACCGAGTCTGTTGCCGGCCCGGAGCAGCTGTGTCCACGGCAGACCCGGAATCCGCCGGACCTTGCCGATCGCATCGAAGGCGAAGGAAAGCAGTTCTGGCATCGACGCGAGCGGGCCGTGGTACGGCGCGGCGGTCAGCGGATCCTCCAGCGCGGGGTCGACGACGACATCGGCGCCGCAGTCGATTGCCAGATCGCGTCGTCGAGCCGAATAGTCGGAGGCGATCACCGTCCGCACCCCGGCGGCTTTGAGTATGAGGATGACGGCCAGTCCGATCGGACCACAGCCGATCACATAGGCAGGCTGCTTCTTCTGCACCGATCCACGTCGCACAGCATGCAATGCCACCGACAGAGGTTCGGTGAAGGCCGCGATATCCGCGTCGAGTCGCTCGGGTACCTCGAAGGTGAACGACTCCTGTAGCACCACCTGCTCGGCGTAACCGCCGATGGCATCCTTGTCGAATCCGACCATGCGAACCCCAGCCTCGGAGGCGCCGTCCTGCACGATCGGCAGTCCGACCACTCGGGTCCCGAGCTTCCACTTCCTCCGTGCACCAGGTCCGTAGCCGGCGACCGTGCCGACGATCTCGTGACCGAGCACCACCTGGTCGGCCGGGCGCATCGCCGAGTGATAGCCCACCGCGGCAGCCGAGTCGGCGAGTTGGTCGGCGTGAGCACGCGCATGCAGATCCGAGCCGCAGATACCGCACCGCTCGACGGTGATCAGAACCTGGCCGCGGCCCGGTACCGGAGCAGGCATCTCCTGCACGCTCAGTTCACCTCGGTGACACACCACTGCCTTCATCGACTCTCCTTCGCTGCGAGGGCGGTGACGCTGCGTGCACCCGCACCCGGCGCACCGCCTGGCTCATCGTCTTGAAGGATTGTCCCGCAGTCCGCGCCGGACGCCGAACGGGCGTCAGTTATCACCGCGTTGCCAGCCCCGTGCTGGACGCGTCCGGCGCGGCCCTACGGCCGCGGCAACACTATGGAATTCTCAAACAACACACCGCGCCGGACAGGTTCTCCGACACTGTTTCGCACCGGCTGAGCGTGCTCGGCGAACCGATGCCGCGGACTCAGCCACGTCTTCCCGGGTGCACGCTCGCAATGCTCCCAAACTCACGTCCGCACCACCGGACGACAACTCACACACCGGACCGGATCAAGGCAGCCCTGATACAAGCAACCGGTCACGCCGCGCCGGGCAGATTCGCCAGGTTCATCGTCCGGCGGGCATACGACTGGATCGGTTCCCGTGATCGGTGCGGATGCTCGGGATCCACCGGCGGCAGAAACCACGGATGGCCGTCGTCGCCGAGGAACACCTCCCATCCCAGCTGGTGGATCCAGCCGTGATGGAGCCGACACAGCAGCACCCCGTTCGCCAGACTGGTCGGTCCTCCGTGTTGCCACTCATGCATGTGGTGCGCATCGCAGCGCGTGACCGGAGCACCGCACATAGCGCAACCGCGGTCGCGCACGTGCAACGCTTTGCGGATTTCCGGCGTCATCAACCGGGCTTCCCGGCCCATGTTCAGCGGCACACCCTCCCCGTCGACCAGTGCAACGCAGACGGAGGCCTCACACATGACCAATCCGGCGGTCGCGGGAGTGACGGGCCCGGTGAACGACAGCGAAGGTGCCCGCGGGACCTGCTGTTCCCACGCGGTCGCCGGCAGAGGCAGCACCGTCGCCTGGCCGGAAGCCATCGCGGCGCCCGGTTCACCGGCAGAGTCCACCGGTCGACCGGCCACCGTCAGACCGGCAGGCACGATCAAGGTCACGTGTGGCAGCACTCCCCCGGATTCGGGGCGCTGCGACCCGGACAGATACGTCGAGATCACTTGCCGAAAGGCATCGGCACGCCGCCGTCCGGCCGATCGACGGTCGCTGCTTCCATCAGGCTCGGGGGTTGGTCGCGTCAGCGGCTCCAGCGCCACAGACAGTTCTTCGCCGGCCACCACGTCCAGGTCCATCGAGACGCGGACCCGCCCATCGTCGTCCTGGACCAGCGAGACCTCGTTCAACGCGGAGTCCTCGGCCACCGGAACGCCACCCGCTTCAGGTTCGGCAGGGGCTAGCCGGATCGCCCACTCGCGTGCCTTGGCCTCCACCTTGGCGGGATTGACCTGCACCATCAGCGAGGTGGTCACCTGTGTCCGGGCATCGTGGTCCAGGGCAACACGATTGCCGACGAAGCCGAGACCCCGCACCACAGCATCCCCGAACTCGGCGGAGACCGACCCGTCTCGCATACCGCGAGTCACCGCCGGGACCTGCTCCAGTGCAGCGCCCAGCCGCGCGGTGCGATAAGCCACGGCCGGAGCCATACCCAGCTCGACCAGCAGGGCACCGCCGGACCGGACCCTCTTGCGGGCAGGAATCGCGATGCGCTCAGCGGTGGCAGTCACCCGGGCGAGCGCATGATCGACCGTGTTCCGCAGCCGGTTGAGACCGGCCAACAGGCCCAGCACCTCGCGCTCGTCAGTCACCGCCGCAGCACCCTGGAGGAACTCCAGCAGAGTTCCCGGATCACCGCCACCGCCGCCCGCAACATCGTCGTCGCATCCGGTGTGTGCGGTCAGCTCGTCGGCCAGCCGGTCGGCGAATTCCACTACCTGTTCTGTCAACATGAATCCCCCTCATGTCGTTGTCCGCAGCACTCCTCGCGCCGGTCGACCCGACCTATTCCTGCAGGTCCGGGCACTCAAGCTGTCGTCTCTGTGCTCGCAACACCAAGATACAACGCACCTACGACAAAACCCCTTGGCCGACAATGCACACTATGGTGTTCTCTAAATCAAACAGGGGGTTCTATGGGCATCGAGCAGCTACAGCAACTTCAGCCCGGATTGACGCTCACCGGAAGGTGGCCGGGCGAGGTCGCGTTGATTGCCATCAGCACGCACGGACCGGAGTCGGCGACCATCGTGGTTCGGGACGGGGCTGGCACCCTGCACGAAGAGATGCTGTTCGCCTCGGACCTAGCGAGGATCAGCGTCGTGGCGCCGAACAGGCATCAGTGGACCTTCGACGCCGACCCACTCAAGTTCCGCCTTGCCACCGAAGCCCTCCGCATCTCCATGGCCGGGGTCGGCGATCCGATGGTCGCCGTCGCAACCAGCGACATCTCGCCGCTACCTCACCAGCTCCGTGCGGTCTACGGCGAACTCCTCCCCCGCACCCCGCTCCGTTTTCTCCTGGCCGACGACCCCGGCGCCGGTAAGACGATCATGGCTGGGCTGTACGCCAAAGAGCTCCTCCTTCGCGGCGACCTGGTCCGGATGCTGATCGTTGCACCGGGCGGTCTCGTCGAGCAGTGGCAGGACGAACTGAGCTCGAAATTCGGCCTCCAAACAACGGTGATGAGCCGCGAGTTGATCGCGGCAAGCCCCCACGGTGACCCCTTCTCCGGCAATCCCCTCCTCATCGCCCGAATGGACCAATTGGCACGCAATGCCGAGCTGCTCTCCCACCTCGAAAAGAGCGAGTGGGATCTGGTGGTGGTCGACGAGGCGCACCGCATGTCCGCCAGCTGGCACGGCCCATTGGGAGATCTTCACGAGACCCAGCGCTTCAAGCTCGGTCGTCTGCTCGGTACCGTCACCCGCAATCTCCTGCTGATGACAGCCACCCCACACGCCGGCAATGAGGACAACTTCCAGCTCTTCCTGTCACTGCTAGACGAGGATCGCTTCGCCGGGCGGCCACGAGCCGGAGCCACCGCCGACACGACCGGCCTCATGCGCCGGATGGTCAAAGAAGAACTCTTGACCTTCGAGGGCCGACCGCTGTTCCCCGAGAGAATCGCCGAGACGGTCCCCTACAAGCTCTCGCCGGAAGAGCAAGAGCTGTACGACGCAGTGACCCACTACGTCCGCAACGAGATGAACCGGGTGGCCGCCGACGACGATTCACCGCGTCGCCGGACGGTCGGATTCGCCCTGACCGTGTTGCAGCGCCGGCTGGCATCGAGCACACATGCGGTCTTGCGAAGTCTTCAGCGCAGGCGCGATCGCCTCACCACGCGTCGCGCCGATATCGTGCTCGGCCGCATCACCGTCGACGACATCTCACCGTCGGTCCCGGGAAACACCGACTTCGACGACCCCGACGAATATTCGGCACTCGAGTTCGAGGAACTCGAAGACGAGGTGGTCGACGCTGCGACCGCGGCCCGAACGGTCGCCGAACTGGACATCGAGATCGCTCAGCTCGATCGGCTCGTCGAATTGGCAACGCGAGTTCGCGATCGTGGCATCGACCGAAAATGGGGGCAGCTTCGTAGCCTGCTCACCGACGAAAGCCTGTTGCGCGATGCCGACGGGCGTCCACGCAAACTGATCATCTTCACCGAGCACCGGGACACCCTGGATTATCTGACCGCCCAGTTGCGCAATGTGCTCGGGAACGACGATGCCGTCGTCACGATTCACGGCGGGACGTCCCGGAACGACCGCATTTCCGTGCGCGAGCACTTCACCAACGACCCGCAGCGGCAGATCCTCGTCGCGACGGATGCGGCCGGCGAGGGCCTCAACCTGCAGGCCGCCCATCTGATGATCAACTATGACCTGCCGTGGAACCCCAACCGGATCGAGCAGCGCTTCGGCAGGATCCACCGGATCGGCCAGCGCAACGTGTGCCGACTGTGGAACATCGTGGCCGACGAAACTCGGGAGGGCCACGTCTACGCCCGGCTCCTCGACAAGATGGAGCAGCAGCGAAAGGCCTACGGCGGCAAGCTTTTCGACGTCCTGGGTGACGCCTTCGCCGGAGAACCGCTGCGGGATCTGCTGTGGAAGGCTGTCCTCTACGGCGACGATCCGCGACGCCTGGAAGAGATCGAGCGCGTGGTGAATGCCGAGGTGGCTCAGGGATGCGAGACCCTGATCGCCGAGCGGGCACTGGCCCACGAGATGATCAGCCGCGCCGAGCTCGATCGCCTGCGCCGAGAGATGGACGAGGCGAATGCCCGCCGGCTGCAGCCGCACTACATCGAGAAGTTCTTCCGCGACGCCTTCGGCGAACTCGGCGGGCGCCTGATCAAACGCGAGCAGAACCGTTTCCAGATCTCCCATGTACCTCCGGTCCTGCGGCAGCGGGACAGTCGGAAGACGCACGCCGGACGACCGGTGACGCGCGCCTATGAGCGGGTGACCTTTGAGCCGGAAGCGGTGCCGGGTCAGATTCGGGCCGAGTTGCTGGCACCCGGACATCCCCTGATGGACGAGCTGCTCGAGGTGACCATCGACGAACAGGCGACCACGCTGCGATCCGGCGCGACTCTCTACGCAGCCGACGACCCCGGTGAACTGCCGTACGTAATCGTCGCCGTGCGCGGGGAGGTGGTCGACGGTAACAGCCGGATAGTGAGCAAACACTTCTCGTTCGTCCGGGTCGACGCCGATAGAACTGTCTCCGACGCCGGCCCGGCTCCTCATCTGGATCTTCAGCCCCTCCCTGAGTCGCTGATGCATTCGGCTGCTGCGCCGGCTGCCACCGACTTCGAAGCGGCCGCGCTGGACTGGGCCGCAACCGTTGCACAGCCGGATCACCTCCAGCGGGTCCGCAACCATCTGATCCCCACCATCGACAAGACACGCGCCGCCGTACAGGAGCGTCTGGTCGAGCAGATCAATCTCCTTTCCTCGCAGGCGGCTCAGCTCCGCGAAGAACAGGATTCCGGGAAACGACGACGACGCCGGCAGAGCCCGGACCGCCTCGCCCAGCGTGCCGACGACCTCGCACTGCGTCTCAATCGGCGCGACGCTGAACTCGACCGTGACACCGCCTTGCGCGCCAAACCGCCGGTGCTCACCGCAGCAATGCTGGTGATCCCAGGCGGTGCACTCGGCGGCGAGATCGCTGCCCGCGCCCGCGACACCGCCGCCACCGATCGACGAGCAGTCGCCGCGGTCCTGCGGGCCGAACACGCTCTTGGCCGCCTCCCCGAGGAGCAGGCACACAACAACGTCGGCTACGACATCATCTCCGAAACACCGCCCGGTCCGGACGGTACGCGCCGACCGGCGATCATCATCGAGGTCAAGGGGCGGATCACGGGCGCCCGCACCTGCCACGTGAGCTTCAACCAGGTGCACTACGGCAAGAACGCCGGCCGGGATCACCGCCTGGCGCTGGTCCGCGTCAGCGATCAAGGTCCCGAGTACGACGAGGTCAGGTATCTGACTGACTACTTCCGCAACGTCGATCTGGGTTCGACCGCGGTCTCCGCAGTCGAGCTGGATTGGGAACGCGCCTGGTCACAGGCGCAGGCTCCCCACTGATCCACCCTCCGGGCAGAACGCACACCGCAGTGTGTAATGCTGGAACGTTCCGCCCGGCCGGGTGGCATCCGCATGAACCGACCGGAGGGGCAGCATGTCCATCAGCGCACACCAAATTGGGCAGCGACGCAAGCTGATTGAAACCAGCATTCCGCTGCAGAAGATCAATCAGGAGTCGGCGCGCGAGAAGTCGATCCGGCACGGCCACCCATCGACGCTGCACCTGTGGTGGGCACGACGCCCGCTGGCGGCAGCCCGCGCGGTACTGTTCGCCCAGCTGGTCGATGACCCGGCCAGTCGTCCGGACCTGTTTCCGACGGAAGCCGAGCAAACCGCTGAACGCAAGCGGCTTTTCGAGCTGATGGAGCGGCTGGTGGTTTGGGAGAACTCGAACGATGAGGCACTCCTGGCGGAGGCGCATCGCAAGATCCTCGAATCCACCGACGGCAACCCTCCACCGATCCTCGACCCCTTCGCCGGCGGCGGCACCATTCCCCTGGAAGCGCAGCGCCTCGGCCTGGAGGCCCATGCCTCCGATTTGAATCCGGTCGCGGTGCTCATCAACAAAGCGCTCATCGAAATCCCACCCAAATTCGCCGGACAGCCCCCCGTGTTCCCCGGCGCCGCGGCCGAAACGATCCAGGATTGGCCACGCGCTACCGGCCTGGCCGAAGATGTCCGCCGCTACGGGCAGTGGATGCGTGATGAAGCACACCAGCGTATCGGCCACCTCTACCCCAAAGCGCACCTACCCGACGGCTCCGAAGCAACCGTGATCGCCTGGATCTGGGCCCGCACCGTCACCTGCCCGAACCCCGAGTGCCGGATCGATATGCCGCTGGTGCGCTCCTGGTGGCTTGGCAAGAAAAAGGGCAAGGAGGCGTACATAGTCCCGATCGTCGAAGGCAAGACGGTGCGCTACGAGATCGGCCACGATCTCGCTCACGCGCCGACCAAGGACGACGACGGCACAGTCAGCCGCACCGGAGCCATCTGTATTCGCTGCGGCACCGCCGTCCCGTTGCAGTACATCCGGGCTGAAGGACGCGAAGCTCGGATATCGGCGGACCTAATCGCCACAGTTGCCGAAGGCGAACGACGCCGCATTTACCTTGCCCCAACGCAAGAGCATGAAACCGCTGCCGAAGTCCCCACCCCAGACTCCGCGCCAAAAGGGACGATCCCCGACAAAGCTCCGAGTTTCCGTGTGCAAGCATATGGTTTCGCGAACTACGCCGATCTTTTCACCCCGCGTCAACTCACCGCCCTGACAACCTTCGGCGACCTGGTCTCCGAGGCACGTGAGCGCGTCGAACGTGATGCCCTTGCTTCAGGAATAGACCTCGGCCACCGTCTGGACAACGGCGGCACCGGCGCCGCCGCCTACGCTGACGCCGTCACCACCTACCTGGGCATGTCAATCAGCCGTGTCAGCAATAAACTTTCAGCGATCTGCTCATGGGACTCCTCCACTAAGATGGAAGCAGTACGCAGCGTGTTTGCGCGACAGGCGTTGCCTATGACCTGGGATTATGCGGAAGCAAACCCTTGGGGAGGGTCGGGCGGCGACTTACTTGAAGACTTCAACTGGGTTGCTCGGGCACTGGAACGAACTCCATCTGGGTCACACGGGATTGCCACTCAATCAGACGCTGCCGTTTCAGTGGAAGGTAGACAACTCATCTCCACCGACCCTCCCTACTACGACAACATCGGCTATTCCGATCTATCCGACTTCTTCTATGTTTGGCTGCGCCGATCGCTGCGCGACGTGCATCCGTCGATCCTTTCGACCATGCTCGTGCCCAAGGCAGAAGAACTCGTCGCCAATCCTTACCGACACGGTGGAAAGGCCGGCGCGCACAAGTTCTTCGAAGCCGGGTTCCACGAGGTGTTCCGTAAAGCTCGAGACCATGCGTACAACGATTTCCCGATCACTGTCTACTACGCCTTCAAACAACAGGACACATCCAAGGACGGCCAAGCCTCGACCGGTTGGGAAACCCTGCTCGAAGGAATGATCCGGTCCGGCTGGCAGATCACCGCCACCTGGCCGATGCGCTCTGAACTCAGCAATCGCATGCTCAGCCACGGCACCAACGCGCTGGCGTCGTCGATCGTTCTCGCGCTGCGTCCCCGACCCGACAATGCGCCGCGCACCGATCGCCGCGGGTTCTTGACCGCCCTCAAGGCCGAACTCCCTAGCGAACTCCGCACCCTGCAGCAGGGATCCATCGCACCCGTCGACCTCCCCCAGGCGGCAATCGGTCCGGGCATGGCGGTCTTCTCTCGCTACAGCGCCGTCTTAGAAGACGACGGCTCCAAGATGACGGTCCGCACCGCCCTGCAGCGGATCAATGCGATCCTCGACGAGGTCCTCACCGAGTTGGAGAACGACTTCGACGCGCCGACGCGCTTCGCCCTCACCTGGTTCCGCCAGAACGGATTCTCCAGCGGCACATTCGGGGAGGCCGAGTCGATCGCGAATGCCCGCGGTATCTCACTGGACTCACTCGAGCGCGCCGGCATCCTGACCAAGGGCGGCGGGCAGGTCACTCTCATCGCCCCCGAGGAGATGCCCACCGAGTACGATCCGGCAACCGACCAGTCGATCAGCGAGTGGGAAGTGATGATGCATTTGACGCGGGTCCTGGCCGCCGACGGTGTGCCCGCCGCAAGCGCCCTGCTCGGTCAGGTTCCACCCGGCGTGGACACGGAGCTGTGCCGCGAGCTGGCGAGTCTGCTGTTCAAGCTCGCCGAAGACCGGAAACAGACGGCACTGGCGGTTTCGTTCAACAACCTCGGTGCCGCATGGAACGAGATCGTTCGGGGCGCAGCCTCGTCGAGCACCCAGGAGACGCTCGACTTCTGACCGGCTTCCCGGTCGCTGCACCGGGCGAGTCCGGTGTCGGATAGGTTTTTGTCTCAGTGCACACCACAGTGTGCACTGAGACAATTCGGGAGGAACTGTGGCACTCAGCAATCGGGATCGGATCAATCAGGCGATGGACCAGCTGGGGCCGGCGCTGAATCAGTTCCTCACCGACACCATCGGTCCCGATCTGCCGCCAGAGTTCGATGGCGGCTGGATCGAGCTCCTGCGCCGAGTGAAGTCCAAGGACGCACACTCGGAGAAGCAGTACAACCCTGACGATCCGTACGACAGCCTCCGGATGATCACCGACGGCATCACCTGGAAGATCCAGCAGGGCTGGGACCCGGTGCGCCAGAAGCTCTCGCGGGCACAGCAGAGCATGGCGACCGAACTCATGCAGGTCCGCAACGACCTCGCTCACGCCAAGGCCTTCAACAACGAAGACGCTCAACGGGCCCTCGACACCTGCTCCCGATTCCTGCTGGCCATCGGTGCCCCGCGCGAAGCCGAGCAGGTGGCCAAGCTCCGAGATGATGTCCGGCGGATCGCCTACGATCGCGCCGACACCGCTACCCGCCAGAGCCCGAAGCTCAATAGCGGTTCCGAGAAGCTACCCGCGTGGCGCGAGGTGCTCAGCCCGCACCCTGACGTGCAGAAAGGGCAGTTCAACGCCGCCGAATTCGCCGCGGATCTGTACACCGTCGCCATGAAGAGCGGCGACCACAAGACCGAATACACAGACCCGCGAGAATTCTTCGCCCGCACCTACCTCACCGAAGGGCTGCGGGATCTGATCACCCGCAACGTCGCTCGGCTCACCGGGGATGCCAACGCATCCCCCGTGGTCAACCTGCAAACCAACTTCGGCGGCGGAAAAACCCACTCGATGCTCGCGCTGTGGCACATCGCCTCGGCGGCCCGCAGCACCGAGCTCGGCGGTGAAGCCGGCGAGCTCGCCTACGCCCTTGATGAGCTGAAGAAGACGCGGGGTATCCGCCGCGCCGCACTGGTCGGCAATCAGATGGAACCGGCCAGCCCGAACATCGCCGACGGCCGGCCCGGAATCAGAACGATGTGGGGTGAACTCGCCTGGCAGCTCGGCGGGCAGGACGCGTACAACATCGTCGCTGAGGCCGATCGCACATCCACCAATCCCGGTGCAGCACTGCGAGAAGTGTTCGAGTTGTACTCCCCTGCCGTGATTCTGATCGACGAATGGGTCGCCTACGCGCGTCAACTGGTCAACACCAGCGGTCTGCCCGCGGGCGACTTCGACACCCAGTTCACCTTCGCCCAGACGCTGACCGAAGCGGCCCGCGCCACCCCGGGTATCCAAGTGGTCGTATCGATTCCGGCTTCTTCCAGCACCGCCGGCGGCGACGAACAGATCAGCGACGAGGAGGTCGGCGGTGAGCACGGACGCGCCGCCCTGGACCGCCTGAAGAGCGTCGTCGGCCGGACCGCCGACCAGTGGCAGCCCGCCAACGCCCAGGAGAGTTTCGAAATCGTTCGGCGACGAATCTTTTCGGTCCCCGACGCCGCCGCCATGAGTCAGATCAGCGTCATCGCTAACACGCTGGTCGAGTACTACCGGCGATACCACTCCGAATTCCCCAGCGAGACAAGAGATCCCGGCTATATCGACCGGATCAAACAGTGCTACCCGATTCATCCGGAGCTGTTCGATCGGCTGTATCAGGACTGGTCGACACTCGACCGATTCCAGCGGACCCGCGGTGTCCTGCAGATGATGAACCGGATCGTCGGCACCCTCTGGCGGGAACAGGACGGCTCGGCCCTCGTCATGCCCGGTACCGTTCCACTCGCAGATGCCGATGTGGTCTCGGAGGTCACCAAGTACCTGGAAGACACATTCAAACCGATCATCAACAGCGACGTGGCCGGCAGCGAATCGGTGCCCTTCCGGGTGGACCGGGAGCACGAACTGTTCGGCCGGCGCGGGACCGCTCAGCGCCTCGCCCGCGCGACCTTCATGGCCGCCACCCCCGGCCTGCACACCGCGCACAAGGGCGCAGAGAAGAAGCGGATCTTCCTGGGCACCGCGCTGCCCGGCGATGTTCCCGGCAACTTCCACTCGGCACTGGACATCCTGGCCAACGAGTCGACGTACCTGTACACCGACGGGGGACGTTACTGGTACGACACCCAGGCCAACACCACCCGTGCGGCCCGCGATCATGCGGCTGCGCTCCCCGAAGCCGATGTCTGGGCAGACGTGAGACGCCGTCTGGAATCGCTGCGCAAGAGCACCGGTGACCGGACATTCACCGGCTACATCCTGTGTCCCGACTCTTCTGCGGAAGTCCTCGACGAGGAGGGCACGCGCCTAGTGGTTCTGCCACTGCGCTACACCCACGCCACTCGGAGCGGAGAGACGGCGGCACTGACCTGGGCCAAGGATGTTCTCGAGCACCGCGGCACCGCCAATCGCAGCTTCAAGAACTCACTGGTGTTCTTGGCCGCGGACGGCAAACGCGCCGGAGAACTCGACAGTGCCGTCCGCAATTACCTGGCCTGGCAATGGGTCGCCGACAACGCTGACGCCCTCGGGCTCGGTGGTCAGCAGACCAAGCAGGCACTCGACCGGCGCAACGACGCCGACGAGATCGCTCAGACACGGCTGCTGGAGACCTTCACCTGGGGTCTCTATCCGACGCAGGGCGATAGCGAGGCGACGTATTCGCTGTCCACCACCGCGACCGGGGGCGCTGGCGCCGATCTGTTCGCGCGGACCGCCGACAAACTCAAAGAAGAACTCACCCAAGCGCGCTCGTCGTCGCTCATCCGGATGGATCTAGACGGTCGACTGGCACCGGCGTGGGAATCGAACCATGTCAGTGTCGGCCAGTTATACCGCTATTACGCGACGTACCCGTACCTGCCCCGCTTGCGCGATCGCAACGTATTGCTCGACGGCCTCTACTCGGTCAAGGACGACCACATCGGCTGGCGACAGGACGGATTCGCGTTCGCCGATGAATGGGATGCCGAAGCAGGCCGGTATCGCGGCATCCACTTGCCGAATCATGAAGGCACTCTGCACATCTCCGACGAAACGCTGATCGTCAAACCCGAGATCGCCGAAGAGCAGTACAACCGTGAGGCAAATGAAGCCACCGCGGCGCCCGGCGGCGGAAGCAGCGATCCCGCTCCCGGCAACGGTGCAGCTCCGGGAGGAGGGGCGGGAACCGATCGGGATGTCGTGACACCCCCGCCACCCACGCCCAGCCGGAACCATCGCTACTTCGGCTCGGTGGACCTGGACGCGCAGCTGCCGGCTCGGGACTTCAACGAGATTCAGCAGGAGGTGCTGACTCATCTGATCAAACCCGGCGTCCAGTTGGAGATCAGGTTGGAGATCAGCGCGATCAGCGCGGACGGCTTCGACGAGTCCACCGAACGCACCGTGCGAGAGAACTCGAAGGTTCTGGGCTTTCATCCCTCCGGATTCGAAGAGAAGTGACCGATGAGTATCCCGATGATGCCGCTCTCCGTGCCGACTACCGATCCGACCGCGCTTGGGTGCCGTTCCTTGTTCCGCGTGCAGAACCAGCCGGACTTCACCGACCTGGTCCATCAGCAGCTGTATGCCTGGTGCAAGGACGACCGCAAACGCTGGGACGCCGACCAGATCACCGGACCAGGAGTCTACGAGGTCGCCGACGGCGTCACCGCTTCCCTGGTCCGCGACGAACGCCAAGACGGATCGATCATCGAACGGTACCGCTTTCATCAAGATGAGGGCCAAGGCATCTGGATCACCCATCTGACGACCTTTGCCGATCGGAATCACAACGGGTGGGTCTGGACCGACGTCTTTCAGCCCACCGGCCGCGGGAGCGCACGAGTACCTCGGCTCGCGAAGAACATCCTCGAGGTGGTCGACGGCCTGGACGGACGCCACCCTCTGACCGCACGACCGGTGCGCGCCGGAACTGATGACCTCGAAGAGATCGTCGCGGCACTCACCGACGACCAGCGGCGCGGATTCTTGTTCCTCGCCGGCGCCAACGACGCGGCAGACATCCCCCAATCGGAATGGGCCCGGTACGTCGACAAGCTCCTCGTCGGAACCGCCGGCCTGGCGAGCGCATATGTTCTCGATTCCGCAGCGACCCGGGAGTTGAACGCACAGCTGCCCGAATCCCATCGGGTCACCCCCTGGACGATCCGGACTTTCCACCCCAATCCGGAGTTCACCGATCCTCAGGATTCGATTCGACACCGCGTCCTGAGCACTGCCCGGATCATCGATGACAATGCGAACCGGCTCCGGAATCGGCTTGCCGAATCGTCCTGCCGGCACTCCACCACCATCGCGCTGCCCCGAGAACTGGTTCGGATCGACCGCGTGTTGCGCGGTCTGCTCGACGAACTGATCGTGGATGAGACTCTCGACGTTGCTGCTGCGGCTTCAGAGGCCATCCTGGAATCGGCACCGTTGCACTCCGGGGACCGGGAACAGCTCCTGGAACCTGTCGACGCTCTGCCGCCGACCGACCCGACTGTTCCGGCGACGATCTGGCAAACGCTCACCAGAGTCGTCTCGACCGTCACAGGCGCCAAGGACGTCACGATCGATGCCGTGAACCACCTCGGCAAGCTCGCGACCGAAGCCCTGAGTCTGCGGCCGCAGGTTGCCGATCTGAGTCGTCTGCGAGATCGCCTCAGGTCCGTTCAGACAGAACGGAACGACCTGGAGGATCTGAATACAGAACTCAACCAGCGCCTCACCGACAGTCGCGATGAGTTCGCCGTCTTCCGCATCGACTTGGCGGACGCCCAAGCCGAGGTCCGCCGGTTGGCCCGGGAATTGGCCAAACTCGACCGTGGTGACGTCGATTGGAATCTCCCGGACAAACCGATCGACACACCGCCCATCAGCTTCGAGGACCTGATCGATCGGTTCGGCGAGTTCGATCATGTCGTCTTCACCGGCGACGAGAAGCCTGCCTTAGACCTCGACGATCACGATTCGGCCGACTGGGCTATCGCCACCTGGGGATACCTGCGTGTGCTGGATGAATACTGTGCCGAACGGTCGGACGGGACATATGACAGAGCGATCGCCGACTACATCCGATCCCGGCAGAAAGGACACGCAACGATCCCGCCGGGAATCCACGCACCCGACGAAACCGCGCAGACCTACAACAACACTAAGTTCCGCCGACAGCGGCAGTTCAAGGTTCCCCCCGAGGTCGACGCCGACGGATACGCATACATGGGTGAGCACATCAAGATCGCGAAGTACGGAACTGTCAGCCCCCGTATGCACATCCTGAACCGCGCGTCCGACCACGGGAAGATCTACGTCGGCTACATCGGCCGCCACCTCGTGAATTTCCGCACCAACTAACGAGCGGGCACAATGCTCTCCATGCCCGACGAGACGTCCCTGGTGATCGAGATCGCCACAGATCCGGTCCTGGCGGCGCGGGTAGCCTTCCTGGCCGCGGTCACCTTCCCGCTCGCCTGTCCCGCACACTCGACGCGCGAAGACATGGCCGGGCACATCGCGGCCGCCTTGACGCCCCAGCGATTCGCCGACTGGATCGACGACGACTCCTGCGAGGTGATCGTGGCCCGCGAGGGCGAGGACGGACCACTGGTCGGCTATGCACTGGTGATCCACACTCCGCCGACGGATCACGACGTCTGCGCCGCCGTCGGAGATGCACTGTCCAGTGAAGTCTCCAAGATGTACGTCCTGCCGGGCCATCACGGCACCCACCGCGCCGACCGACCGGCACACCGGTTGATGGATGCGGCGGTGCGGTCCGCGCAGGCACGCGGGTCCCAGGTGCTCTGGCTGGGCGTCAATCAGCTCAACGAGCGCGCGCAGCGCTACTACCGGAAGATGGGTTTCACCCAGGCCGGGACGCGCACTTTCCAGATGAGCGGCGCCGTGGAGAACGACTACGTGATGACCCGCCGGATCTAGCGCCCTGTGCTCTTCAGTCGACGGGCGAGACGGCGAACCGGGACAGCGCCAGCAGCCGCGACGTCGCTCGCAGGTACTTCTTCCGGTAGCCGCCGGCCACCATCTCGGGAGTGAAGATCTCGTCGAGTTTGGCCCCCGAGGTCATCACCGGGATGTCCGCGTCGTACAGCCGGTCGGCCAGAGCCACCAGGCGCAGCGCGACCGCCTGATCCGGTGCCGGGTGCACATCGCTGATGCACACCATCGAGACCCCGTCGACCAGTGACTTGTACTTCGATGGATGCAGCCTGGCCAGATGTGCGCTCAGCTCGTCGAACGAGTCGAGGGTGGCACCGGGGGTCGACTCCGCGCGGGCCTGCAGATCGTCGGCGGCGGCAGGTTCGGGCGCCGGCGGCAGGTCACGGTGCCGGTAGTCGGGGCCGTCGACCCGGATGCTCTCGAAGATGCCCGACAGTTTCTGGATCTCCCGCAGGAAGTCCGAGGCGGCGAAGCGTCCCTCCCCCAACTGGCCGGGCAGAGTGTTCGACGTGGCCACGATGGACACACCGCGGGCGCTCAACTCGGTCAGCAACCGCGAGACCACCATCGTGTCGCCGGGGTCGTCGAGTTCGAACTCGTCGATGCACAGCACGCTGTGGCCGGACAACCGCTCCAAGGCGTCGGTGTAGCCGAGTGCGCCGACCAGGTTGGTCACCTCACCGAACGTCGCGAACGCCTTCGGCCCGGGCATCGAGTGGTAGATCGAGGCCAGCAGGTGCGTCTTACCCACACCGAAGCCGCCGTCCAGATACAGCCCGATGCCCTGCGCGGGTGCCGCCTTCTTGCGGAACAGTCCGCGCTTGCCGCCGCCGCCGCGGATCGCTGTAGCCCGGGTGACGAAGTCGCGCGCCGCCTGCACGGCCGCGGCCTGCGTGGGCTCGTTCGGATCGGGGATGTACGAGTCGAAGCTCACCTCGTCGAACATCGAGGGCGGCACCATCTCCCCGATCAGCGCATCGGCTGCGATCACGGGATTCTTATCGGACAGACGTGCCACCATGGGCAAAAGGGTAACCAGTGGAGTACCACTGGAAGGATGTTCCTTCTGCATAAAGCGACTCAGGTCACAACCAGCCCGACCTCCGGAGCCGATCCGGCGCCGTGGCTGCGCGAGCAGTATGCCTTCGCCGGTTCCCGTCCGGACGGCCGTCCGCGACTGCGGGCGAACATGGTGTCCGCCATCGACGGAGGCGCCACCGCCGACGGTAAATCCGGTGCACTGGGTTCGCCCGGTGATCGCCTCCTGTTCGGACTGTTGCGCGAGCTGTCCGATGCGGTCCTGGTCGGGGCGTCCACCGCGGTCACCGAGAACTACCGGGTCCCCGAGCCCCGGCCCGACGGCACGCGGCCGGCACTGATCCTCAGTTCCCGGTCGCTGAGCATCCCCGACGATTATGCGACCGCCTTCGATCCGGGCACCCTGATCGCCACCTGCACGCAGGCCCCGCCCGAGCAGCGGCGCCGGCTGACCCAGGCAGGTGCCACCCTGGTCGACTGCGGCACCGACACCGTCGAGCCGACGCTGCTCCTGGAGGCGCTCGCCGAGCGCGGATTCGAGCGCATCACCTGCGAGGGCGGCCCCCGTTTTCTGGCCGAACTGATCGCCGCCGGCGCACTCGATCAACTCGCGGTGACCCTGAGCCCCCACCTGGTCGGCGGTAACGCACCACGGATCGCTCACGGAGCGTCCCCGGCGGGCGGGATGGCCGGGGCCTCGCTGCAGCATCTGATCGGCGACGACGACGGTTTCCTCTACTTCCTGTGGAACACCGCACCCACCTCGGTCGCCGACGGCACCGACGAGGCCGGATCGTCCGCATCCGACTAGGCTCGCGGACATGCCTGTGCCCTCTTCGCGCTCCCGCCTGCTTGCGGTGTTGACCGCTGTGGCGCTGGTAGCGACCGGCTGCACCGTCGGCCCCGATCCCGGCCCGGGGATGGTGCACGGGCGCGGCGGCGCCGACACCGATGACCGAGCCGCCCGTCTACCGGCTCTGACGGCACCGAAGAACGACCTCAACTACCGGGCCTGCGGGCCGGAGCTGGCCGAGTTCTACCAGGTGGATGCGCCCAAGGACCTGCAGGTCGACTGCGCCGGCTTCATCGTCCCGATCGATCCCGACGACGACCGCAGCACCGATCTGCGGATGACCGCGGTGCGCATCACCAACGACGCGACCCCCGCCGACGCCGCCCCGCTTGTGCTGACCACCGGGACCGACCTGCCCAGTTCACGCCTGGCGATCGGCCTGAACAACTCCTCGCTGGCACCGCTGCTGGACAAGCATCCGATCGTCGCAGTCGATCGTCGCGGCATCGGACGATCCGCGCCGCTGGACTGCCTCACCCGGGCGCAGCGGGAAACGCTGAGCAACGACGGTGCCTCGGGCGCACGCAACGTCGCCGAACGCAGCACCGCGCTGTCGACCAGTGCCCGCTCCGGCGCCGATATCTGCAACGAGACCCTCGATCCGGATCAGTTGCGGTTCGCCAACGCCGATGCGGCCGCCGATCTGGAGTTTCTGCGCGACTACTGGGAGGTCGACCACCTCGGGCTGATCGGCGTCGGCGCCGGATCCTCGGTGGCGCTGGCCTATCTGGGCGCCCACCCCGACCGAGTCGGCCGGCTGATCCTGGACTCGCCCGTCGGTTTCAACGAGCAGGCGACCGCGGCGGCCGCCGCCCGCGCGGACGGTGTCCAGAACTCGCTGGCCACTTTTGCCGAACGCTGCGCAGCGCTGGGCTGCTCGCTGGGCCCGGGCGGTGTGCCGATGCTCAATCGGGTGATCCACGCCGGAGCGACCGGCTCGTTGCCCGGGCTGTCCGATACGACGATCCTGGCCGCGGTGACCACCCAGCTGGCGCTGGGACCGACCGACCCGGACGGACTCAAGCGACTGGCCGATGCGATCTCGGCAGCCGACCGCGGTGACGGGGCGGCCCTGCGACGGCTAGCCGGCGCCGCCGTCGATCTGCGCGACAGTGACGGCCAGCTGGTGGCGCGCTGTAACGACCTGGTGGGTCGGCCCAGCCTCGCCGAGGTACCGAAACTCGCCGAGAAATGGGCCGCCGACGCACCCATGACGGCGAACACGGCCGCCCTGTCCCTGGCGCGCTGCGACGGCTGGGGTGTGGCCGACATCGCCGCGGCGACGTCGTCGTTCCCGATCGACCCCCTGGTGCTGATCGGCCAGAACGATCCGATCAACGGCAGCAAAGCCGCCGAAGCCCTGTCACCACTGCTGATCACCACCGGCGCGGAGTCCACCCACGTCAACTGGGACGGACTGGGCTATTCGGTGCTCTCCCGCAGCGACTGCGCCGCCGCCCTGACAGCCGAATACCTCGGCACCGACGGTCTCTCCGGCTCCGCCGAGCGCGCGTGCCCTGCCTAATCGCCCGGCCCCGATGTAGTAGGTTCGCTCAGGTGAACGTGATTGACCGATACCTGTATCCGCGTGTGGACCCTGCACGCATCGTGTCGGTCATTCTGTGGCCGATCAGCATCCTGATGATCTTTCATCGCAGTGTCTTCCTTGCGGTGAACGGTGCGCGGACCGACGACTTCACCACCGTCTACAACGCCTCGCTGAACTTCCTCAACCGCAATCCGGTGTACGCGGAGAACTACACGACGGTCGACCCCCACTATCTGTATCCGCCGTCGGGCACCCTGCTGATGGGGCCGCTGGCCATCCTCAATCCGCAGGACTCACGCTGGCTGTTCATCGCGGTGTCGGTCGTCGTGCTGATCCTGTGCGCCTACCTGCTGGTGCGGATGTTCGGGTATCGCGCGGACTCGTGGGTCTTCCCGGCGGTGCTGTTCTTCTTCTTCGCCACCGAGACCGTGGCAAACACCCTGATCTTCACCAACTTCAATGCCTTCGTGCTGCTGGGGATGCTCGCGTTCCTGATGCTCATGCGCGGCCGCTACGACCTGTGGGCCGGGGTGGCCATCGGTCTGACCCTGGCGGTCAAACCGGTGCTGGCCCCGCTGCTGCTGCTGCCGTTGCTGCAACTGCGCTGGAAGGTCCTGTTCACCGCGATCGGGATCCCGGTGGTGCTGAACATCGCCGCGTGGCCGCTGATCGTGGACTCGAAGGACTTCATCAGCCGCACGGTCCCCTACCTGATGGACACGCGTGACTACTACAACAGCTCGATCTCCGGTAACGGGCTGTACTTCGGCATCGACACCTGGCTGATCTGGGTCCTGCGGATCGCCTTCGCCGTGATGGCCGTGTTCTCGCTGTGGTTCCTGTACCGGTACTACAGCCAGACCGACGAACTGCTGTGGTTGGCGACCTCGTCGGGCATCCTGCTGGGCACCCTGTTCCTGGTGGGCTCGCTGGGGCAGGGCTACTACTCGATGCTGTTGTTCCCGATGCTGATGACCGTCTTCCTGCCGGGGTCGGTGATGCGCAATTGGCCGGCCTGGCTGGCGGTGTACGGGTGTATGACGTTCGACGTCTTCGTCTCCGTGCAATGGCGACCGTTCGCCCGCTACCTCGAGTACAACAAGGTCCCGCTGGGCTGGTCGCTGCTGATGATCACGGCGTTCTGCGTCCTGCTGTTCCGCTGGCTCGACATCCGTGCGGCCCACAAGGACGACGGCCTGCCGCGCGGGGAGAATACTCCCGTTCCCGCCTGAGGCCCCCGTTCCTGCCTGCCGCGGGCCGGTTCGCCCCGCAGGGCGGACGTCAGTCCAGGTGACGGCGCAGCGTCAGCGACTGGGCCAGCGTCCCGACCGGACCGTCGAGGTCGTGTAGGACCGAACTGGTCAGACCGATACCACCGGGACCGAACGCCACGCGCGTGTCCAGACCGAGCATGCGGCCGGTGGGATGGCGGAACAGGTGAGCGGTCAGGTCCACGTTCGGGTACATCCATTCCCGCGGGTCCTGCCGCATGGAGATCCCGTTGGCGGTGTCGAAGAGTTTGGCGAACTCACCCAGTTCGGTGGCGGTCTCCCCGGCGATCAGATCGACGTCGGTGGTCACCCACGCTTTGCCCCGGCCCGGACGGGTGTCGTCGGACTGGACCGCCTGGACCGTGTCGATCATCCCGCCGTCCCACTGCTTGAGCCACGACTGACTGGTGCACTCCGCCGGCGTGGGCATCGGAGCGAAATCGTTCTCTTCCACGGACGCGGTGTCGGAGGTGGCCAGCAGCCAGCCGCGGGCCCGGATCGTGGTGCGCCCGCCGATCACCGCGATCGCCTCCACCAGTTCGATGGTGCGGCCCGGCCGGACCACCTCGATACTCAGGTCGATCCGTTCGCGGGCGATCTGCCCGAGGACTTCCAGGCTCAGCCGGCTGTACGCCATGTGCGGCGCATGCTCGCGCCGCCAGCGTTCGAGGTAGTCGATCACCAGACCCGCGACCGGCGCCAGATGCAGTTCGTCTTCGCGCCAGGCCCCGGCCGCACACTGGGTCGGCTGAAAGGAGTGCTCGTCGATCCGGGTGAAATAACTGCGCGGCGCGATGGTCATGCTGCCAAGCTAACCCAGGCGCCGAACGGTCACGGCAGCGGGCGGTGCCGCGACCGCGCTACCGTGGATCATATGACCGATCGCGCACACGACTTCCCCGCCGACCCGAAGAGCCTCACCGACGCAGACTGGCGCCAGCGTCTGTCGGAGGCGGAGTTCCGGGTGCTGCGGCAGGCCGGGACCGAGGCCCCGTTCACCGGTGAGTACACCGATAGCACCGACGTCGGCGTCTACCGTTGCCGGGCGTGCGGCACCGAATTGTTCCGCTCGGAAGCCAAGTTCTCCTCGCATTGCGGCTGGCCGTCGTTCTTCACCCCGCTGGCCGGTGACGCGGTGATCGAGCGCCGGGACGCCTCACTGGGCATGGTCCGCACCGAGATCCTGTGCGCCGCCTGCGAAAGCCACCTGGGGCACGTGTTCGCCGGAGAGGGCTACGACACTCCGACCGATCTGCGGTACTGCATCAACTCGATCAGCCTGACGTTCGACGACGAGACCGCCTCCCCGGCCGAGTAGCACCCGGCCGGGTTCACCCGGGCTCGACTCAGGGAAGGTTGGCGACCAGATCGCCGGCCGCCAGCCGCGGACCGGTGAAGAACGGAATCTCCACGCGCACGTGGTAGCGGGCCTCGGTGGCGCGCAGGTCCCGCATGAGGTCGACGATGCGGTACAGTTCGGGGCCCTCGAAGGCCAGCAGCCACTCGTAGTCGCCCAGCGCGAACGCGGGCACGGTGTTGGCGCGCACATCCTTGTAGCCGCGAGCGGCCTTCCCGTGATCGGCGAGCATCTTGCGGCGGTCCTCATCGGGCAGCAGGTACCACTCGAAGGACCGGACGAACGGGTACACGCAGACGTAGGCGCCGGGTTCCTCGCCTGCCACGAACGCCGGGATGTGGCTCTTGTTGAATTCGGCCGGCCGGTGCAGCGCCGACGCGCTCCACACCGAATCACTCACCCGGCCCAGTTCGGTATCACGCTGGAAGCTCTTGTAGGCGTCCTGCAACTGCTCGATGGTTCCGGCGTGCCACCAGATCATGAAGTCGGCGTCACCGCGCATGCCGGCTACGTCGTACAGGCCGCGGACCGTGACTCCCTTGGCCTCCAATCCGGCCAGGAACTCCTCCAGGTCGGCCTGCGCCGATACGCGCTCGGCCGAATCGGCGGGACCGAGCGCGCCCGACCGGACCTTGAACACCGAAAACATCAGGTACTGGATGGTGGAGTTGAGTTCGTCATAATCCAAGCGAGCCATGTGACCCATCCTGCCACCAACGCGGGCCCGCACAACGGTGAGGTCGCCCACTACCTCGTCGAAGACTGCTGTTCACAGATCTCCGGGAACGATCCGGGCGACGGCTGCGCGCGCCGAGCCGATACACGCCGGCACCCCCACACCGGCGAATGCCGCCCCGGCCAGTCCGATCCGTGGTGGCAGCGCCTCCAGCGCCCGGGCCATCGCCGGCAGATGTCCGGGTCCGTAGTGGGGCAGCCCCTGCGGCCATCGCTGCACCGTCGCGGCCTGCACTGCCGGAGCCGCCAGCCCCACCGCGCCGAAGTAGGCGGCCAGATCGTCGACCGCCCGACGCATCAGGGTCTGATCGTCGACGTCGACCGGCTCCCCGAGCCTGCCGAAGGACACCCGCAGGACCGGCGGACCGTCGGGTGCCAGATGAGGCCACTTCTGGGAGGACAGCGTCACCGCTTTACTGTGCATACCGGCATCGGATGCCACCAGAATGCCGGAGTGTTCCGGGACTGCGGTGCCCGGTGCCAGGACGGCGCCCACGACTGCCGATCCGGCCGGACGTACCGCGCCCAGCAGTGCGGCGGACTCGGGGGCGACCGTGGCCAGCACGGTGGTCGCCTGCCACGGCGGCACCGCCACGATCAGCGCGTCGTACTCGCCGTCCTGGCCTGCTTCGACGCCGAAGCCGTCTCCGATCTCTGTCAGGGCGCGCACCGGTGAGTCGACCTTGATCACCGCCCGGCTCGCCGCCACCAGCGCGTCCACCAACTGTCGATAGCCCCCGCGCAGGGCGCCGAAGACCGGGCCGGAACCGGCCGGCGCCGACAGCAGGCGCCCGACCGCGGCCGTCAACGACGATGCCCCCGCGTCCAGGGCCGCTGCCAGGGCCGGAACCGTTTCGGCCAGTCCCAGATCGTCGGCGCGCGCCGAATACACTCCGCCGAGCATCGGGTCGACGCTGCGCGCCACCACCGCGTCTCCGAAACGTTCGCGGACCAATCGGCCGACCGAGACCGGCCTGCCCGGGGTCCAGTCCAGCGGCCGGTCGGCCTCGCCGTCGATCGTGACCCTGTCCTTCGGGTCAAGCAGTCCGCCCAGTGCCGCCGCGTCGCGGGGAATCCCCATCACTGCCGGCGACGGCAGCGGGTGCAGCCGATCATCGGACCAGATCGCCGGCCGCAGCGGACCCGGCGAGACCACCTGGTCGGCCAGACCGAGCTCCCTGACCAGGGCCAATGCCTCGGGCCGCCGGACGATGAACGCTTCGGCACCCAGGTCCAGCCCGGTATCCCCGACGCGGCGGGTACACAGCAGCCCGCCGGGGCGATCACCGGCCTCGTAGACCACGATCACAGCGTCGTCGCCCAATGCCTTGCGCAACGTATAGGCGGCCGTCAGCCCGCTGACCCCGCCACCGATCACCGCGACTCGACGCGGCGGCGATCCGGCGGGTGCGGTCACAGGGTGTGGATCAGCTCGACGGCCCGGGTGATGGCGCTCGCCTCGGTGGTGGGCAGGACACCGTGACCCAGGTTCAAGATGTGTCCGCGAGCGCCGGCGGCGACGGCACGATCACCCTCGGCGATGATGCGGCGCAGTTCCTGCTCGAGCACCTCGTCGCCGGCCATCAGCACCGTCGGATCGAGGTTGCCCTGGATGCCCACGCCGTACCCGACGCGTTCGGCCGCCACGTCCAGCGGTACCCGCCAGTCGACACCGATCACATCGGTGCCCACCCGAGTCATGGCGGCCAGGAGCTCCCCGGTGCCCACTCCGAAGTGGATGCGCGGGACGCCGTAGCCGCTGACCTCGGCCATCACGCGGGCCGAATGCGGGGCGACATACTTCTCGTAGTCGGCCTCCGACAGCGCCCCGGCCCAGGAGTCGAATAGCTGGACCGCGTCGACACCGGCTTCCAGCTGCGCTTGCAAGAAGGTGATGGTGGTGTCGGCCAGCGACCCCATCAGCTGGTGCCACAGCTCGGGCTGCGCCCGCATGATGGTCTTGGTGCGCTCATAGGTCCGGCTCGGACCGCCCTCGATCAGATAGGACGCCAGAGTGAACGGTGCGCCGGCGAAGCCGATCAACGCCACCGACGGCGGCAGTTGTTCGAGCAGCATCCCGATCGCCGAGGTCACTGCACCGACCTGCTCCCGCTCGAGCCGGGGCAGCGCGGCCACATCGCTCGCGGTGCGGACGGGGTCGGCGATCACCGGACCGGTTCCGGCCACGATGTCCAGGTCGACGCCGGCTGCCCGCAGCGGTACGACGATGTCGGAGAACAGGATCGCCGCGTCGGTGTCGTGGCGGCGTACCGGCTGCATCGTGATCTCGCAGACGAGTTCGGCGTCGAAGCAGGCCTCCAGCATTCCGCGGTCAGCCCGGATCTCCCGGTACTCGGGCAACGACCGTCCGGCCTGCCTCATGAACCACACCGGCCGACGGCTCGGAACCTTGCCGGTCGCCGCCGCCACCAGGGGCATCTCGTCGGGATTTCGCCGCATCCTCTGTACCGCGTTCATGGGTGCCACTCTAGTCAGAGGTCCACGTGCTCCCCTATTCCTGCGCTCCTGCGGCCGGTCGGTCCGCCCTTCGCCCTCCGCCCTCCGCCCTCCGCCCGCTGCCCCTTGGTGCCCCGCGCCCCGTGCCGACTCCGGTGCGGGGCCCTCGCACCGCGCGCACCGTCTCCACAGCTCGACCTCCACACCTCGTCCTCCACGCCTCGACCTCCACGCCTCGTCCTCCACGCCTCGACCTCCACGCCTCGACCTCCGCACCTCGACCTCCGCACTCTCGCCCCCTGACCAAGGGTGTCCGGCACCCTTGGTTCGTTCTCGCGCCCTCGGCAGAGGGGGCGAGAACGAACTGACGGGCGACCTACCGGCTCGCGTCGGCCACCTGGTCCCCCGGACGGGTGACAATGTGAGCAGGAAAACACCGGCGCGCCTCAGAGTTGGCCGCCCACACCGGGGTTAGTGTGACGCGTGTGACAACAGGAGCCCAGATGGAACCCACCGACTTCACCGAAGCGGTCGCGTCCCTGCACACGGCCGTGGTCCGCCCGGAGATCGAGGTCGGATCGATCCGACCGCCGCAACGTCTCGCGCCGTACAGTTACGCCCTCGGCGTGGAGGTCACGCCGCCGGACATCAACGACCCGACCATGGTCCCGGCAGACTCGGCCGGTAGCGCCTTCGGCCGCCTGGTGCTCCTGTACGACCCCGCCGGCCACGAGGCCTGGAACGGCACCTTCCGACTGGTCGCCTTCGTCCAAGCCGAGGTCGAGGCCGATCTGGCCGAAGACCCCCTCCTGCCCGAGGTCGCCTGGGAATGGCTCAGCGAGGCCCTCGGTGTTCCCAAGGGCAGTACCGAATCTCTCCCGACACTGGGCAGCGACGTTCCGGCGGTCCTCGCCCTCGGCGGCACCGTCACAGCGACGACCTCGGTGCGCTATGGGGATATCGCCGGACCGCCGCGAGCCCACCAGCTGGAACTGCGCGCCTCGTGGACCTCCAGCAGCAGTTCTCTGGCCGGGCACCTGGAAGCCTTCTGCGAGGTTTTGGCCAGCGCCGCCGGCCTTCCACCGGCGGGTGTGGCCAGCCTGCACCGGTTGACTTCCCAGTGAACACCGGCGAAGACGACGGCCAAGGGGCTGGGCAGGCGCCCGCAGAACCGGCTGCGATCACCCCGTTGTTGGTCCCTGCCGACGGGGTGCCCGATCTGTTGCACACCGCCGACGATTTCGCCCGCGCTGCCGATTCACTGGCCGCCGGTTCGGGCCCCATCGCGGTGGATACCGAACGCGCGAGCGGGTATCGCTATTCGCAGCGCGCCTATCTGATCCAGCTCAAGAGAACCGGATCGGGCAGCTTCCTGATCGATCCGATCGCCAACCCCGAAGCGCTGGACCCGGTGATCGAGGCGCTCCGCGGTCCCGAGTGGATCCTGCACGCCGCCGACCAGGACCTGCCGTGCCTGACCGAACTCGGCTTCGAATGCACCACCCTGTTCGACACCGAACTGGCGGGCCGGCTGCTCAACCTGCCCAAAGTCAACCTGGCAGCGATGGTCGCCGAATTCCTCCAATTGGGACTGGCCAAGGGGCACGGCGCCGCCGATTGGTCACATCGGCCGCTGCCCGATGACTGGCTGAACTATGCGGCTCTGGACGTCGAAGTCCTGGTCGAGTTGCGCGATGCGATGCACTCGGCGTTGGACGAGGCCGGCAAGTTCGAGTGGGCCCGCCAGGAGTTCGCCTACGAGCTGACCAAGCCCCCGGCCCCACCGCGCCCCGACCGCTGGCGGCGTACGTCCAACATCCATACGCTGCGCAACCAGCGGCAGCTGGCGATCGTCCGGGAACTCTGGACCGCTCGCGAAGAGATTGCGGCTCGCCGCGACGTGGCTCCGGGCCGGGTGCTTCCCGATTCGGCGATCATCACCGCCGCGGTGGCGGCGCCGACCACCGAATCGGAACTGACCTCGCTGCCGGTCTTCGGCGGCCCCCGCCAGCGCCGGCAGGCCCGGACCTGGCTGCGCGCGATCACTCGTGCACAGCAACTCGACGAGGCGGAGCTTCCTCCGCGTAAACAGGCGGTCAGCGGTCCGCCGCCGATGAATCGGTGGGAGCAGCGCAATCCGGCTGCGGCGCGGCGTGCGCATGAGGTACGTCCGGCGGTGAAGTCGGTCGCCGAGAACGCCGGCGTGCCTACAGAGAATCTGCTTGCCCCCGAGGTAGTCCGTACCCTGTGCTGGGAGGGACTGGCGTCGATCGAACCGGCAGCGGTGGTCAGCTGGCTCGCCGATCGCTCCGCACGGCCATGGCAGCGTGACCTGACCGGAACGCCGATCGCCGAAGCGCTCACCCGCGCGCAGGCGGAGTAGCCGCAGACCCTGGGTCCCTCAACCCAGCACCGGGCAACCCAGCACGGGCAACCCAGCACGGGTCAACCCAGGGCCGGATCCCCGGCGATCGTCTTGACCAGTTCGGTGCTGGTCAGCCCGAAATCGGCCAGCAACTCCTCGCGGGTGGCATGGGTGACGAACTGCTGCGGTACACCCAGCTGGCGTACCGGCACATCCACTCTGGCCGCCGACATCGCCTCGTGCACCGCCGAGCCGACACCGCCGTGAACGCCCCCGTCCTCCAGCGTCACCACCAGCCGGTGGCGCCGGGCCAGCTCGACCACCGAATCCGCCACCGGCAGCACCCAACGGGGATCGACGACGGTGGCGGTGATGCCCTGATCTTCGAGCGCCGCGGCGGTGTCGACGGCAAGCTGAGCGAAAGCGCCGACGGCGACGATCAGTACCTGAGCGTCCCCGTCGGGGCGGGCCAGAACGTCGACGCCGTCGGCGAGGCGTTCGAGGGCCGGGAGGTCTTGTGGCACGGCGCCCTTGGAAAAGCGCAGAGCGGTCGGGCCGTCCGCGACATCGAGGGCCTCGGACAGTTCCTCAGCCAAGCGGGCACCATCACGAGGGGCCGCCACCTTCAGGCCGGGCACCATCGACAGCAGTGACAGATCCCACATGCCGTGATGGCTGGGTCCGTCCGGACCGGTCAGCCCCGCCCGGTCGAGCACCACGGTCACCGGGAGTTTGAGCAGCGCCACGTCCATCAGCAGCTGGTCGAAGGCCCGGTTGAGAAAGGTCGAATAGATCGCCAGCACGGGGTGCAGTCCGCCCAGTGCCAGGCCGGCCGCCGAGGTCATCCCGTGCTGTTCGGCGATACCGACGTCGAACATCCGCTCGGGGAACGTTTCGCCGAAGGCCCGCAGTCCCGTCGGACCCGGCATCGCGGCAGTGATGGCCACCACCTCGGGGCGGGCGTGACCTTCAGCGATCAGCGCCTGGGAGAACGCGGAGGTGAAGTCGGGTGCCGACGATCCGCGAGCCAGTCCGGTGGCCGGGTCCATCTTGCCGGTGGCGTGCATCTGCTCGGCGACGTCGTTCTCGGCCGGCGCATAGCCCATCCCCTTGCGGGTGACGGTGTGCACGATGACCGGTCCGCCGAAGGCCTTGGCCTGTCCGAACGCCTCCTCCAGCGCCGGCAGGTCGTGCCCGTCGACCGGGCCGACATACTTGATGCCCAGATCCGAGAACATGGCCTGCGGTGCAACCAGGTCCTTGACTCCGCTCTTGAGGCCGTGCAGGACCGCATAGGCCGCATCGCCGACGACCGGTGTGCGATTGAGCAGACGACGGCCGCTGGCCAGGAACTTCTCATAGCCCGGCTGCAGGCGCAGGCCGGACAGGTGACTGGCCAGTCCGCCGATCGTCGGCGCATACGAGCGCCCGTTGTCGTTGACCACGATCACCACCGGCCGGTCCCCGTCGGCGATGTTGTTCAGCGCCTCCCAGCACATCCCGCCGGTGAGGGCGCCGTCGCCGACCACCGCGACCACGGTGCGTTCGGCACCGGTCAGCTCGAAAGCCTTGGCCAGACCGTCGGCGTTGGACAGCGCCGCCGAGGCGTGCGACGACTCGATCCAGTCGTGCGGACTCTCGGCGCGATCCTGGTAGCCGGTCAGCCCCTCGCGCTGGCGCAGCGTGTCGAAGCGGTCCTTGCGGCCGGTCACGATCTTGTGCACATAACACTGGTGCCCGGTGTCGAACAGGATCGGATCCACCGGCGACTCGAAGATCCGATGCAGGGCGAGAGTCAACTCCACCACGCCCAGGTTCGGTCCGAGATGACCGCCGGTGGCCGCCACCTTCTCGATCAGGAACTCGCGGATCTCACCGGCCAGCTCGACCATCTGTTCGTCGGAGAGAGCACGCAGGTCGGCAGGAGAATCCACCCGATCGAGAACACCCATGTGAACCTCCACAACGTCGCGAGAGACTGGCTAGACGCGCCGGGGCTTCGGCGCCGATGAGGACAGTCTACGGACTCACCAGGAGCGCGATCGCCTCCATATGGTGTGTCAGCGGGAACGCGTCGAACGCCCGCCAGTCGGCGACCCGAAAGCCGTGGCGGCGATAGTCACGCAGATCGCGGGCGAAGGCGGCCGCATCGCAACCGACATGAACGACGATGCGGGGCTCGGCCGCGGCGATGGCCGCGATCACCGCCGCACCGGCGCCCTTGCGTGGAGGATCGGCGACCACCACATCCGGACGCGGCAACCCGGCGATGGTGGCGCCGACCTCTCCGCGATGGATGTGCACCGGCTCGTCTGCCAGTGCCCGGCGCGCCGCCGCGACGGCACCGTGATCGCTCTCCACCAGATCGATCTCGACGCCCCCCGGGTCGGTCCGGGCCAGCAGACCTGCACCCAGGACCCCGGCGCCGCCGTACAGATCCCACACCCGCAGCCGCCCGTCCGGAGCGGCCTGAGCCACGAAGTTCTGCACCGTCTGCGCATACCGCAGCGGGGCCGCCCGGTGCGCCTGCCAGAAACCGGTCACCGGTATCTGCCACGTGTGCGCCCCGACGCGTTCGGTCACCAGATCGCCGCCGGTCAGCACGCTCGACGCACGGGGCCGGGCCGCACGACTGCGCGCAGCCTGTGCGGCCCGCCGGCCGCCACCG
>NZ_BANT01000017.1 GCF_000333015.1 Gordonia hirsuta DSM 44140 = NBRC 16056
CCAGCCGGTCGCGCAGCCCGACGGCCCGGCGCTTGGCGCGCCGGGCGACGTCCCGGGCCCGCGTCTTGACCGTCGGTCTGGGCTCCGGATTGGGCATCGTTTTGATCCAGTAGGCCAGCGCGTCCAGCCCCGCCTCCAGCGCCTCCTCGGAGGTGGCCGGCGGGGCCTCGTCGACGTCCACCGACAGATCCACCCGCAGATCCTCCAGCGTGCCGGTCACCGCGCACCTCGATTCGGCGACGGCGTCGATCAGCTGCTGGGACTGCGCCGCAGCCCACACGCGCTGTTCGGCGGTCAGGCCCAGCGGTTTGCCGCTGCCGGTGTTGCGCAGGGCCTCCCCGATGAACCGGCGCTTGACGATCCACTCGTAGCGCCACCAGTCGATGTCTTCAGGCTGGATGCGGCTGTTGAGCCGGCGCAGGAACTCCGTCTGCGCCGCCGACAGCGACGAGTTGTGCCGCTCCCCCTGGTTGGGCAGCAGTGCCGGATCGACGCCCAGGACGCGGCAGAACCGTTCCCACAGGCCGTCGCCGGGTCCGGCGGTCCCGGCCGCCGGCACAGTGATCAGGTGGATACGTTCGGGCGGCAGCACGGCCGACCATCTGTCCACGATCGCCGGATAGTCCTGGTACTCCCAGAACGGCTCCTCGGCGAATCCGTCCTTGACCGGATCGGCGTCGCGGTAGCGGGCCACCGAGGCCAGGAAGTCCTCGAAGGAGGCCGGCCGCTGATTCTTGACGTTCTCCTGCCAGACCGACGGCAGCTGCCGGGCCAGATCGCGCACGGTGAGGATCACGTGCACCTCGTCGGCGAAGGACAGATCGTCCATCAGCGTCGCGATGTGCTCGGGTTTGGCGTTGGCGTACAGCTCGTGGGAGACCACCGAGGTGCCCGGCCAGGCCTTCATCTGCGCCACCATGGTCGGCCAGGCGCCGGCCCGTTCCGGCGTGGCCCAGGCCAGATAGCGTTCGGGCTGCAGGTGGGCGGCGGCATGGAAGTGGTCCTCCATGGTGACCCCGGGATACAGCAGCCCGGCGCGCTGCAGCGCCAGATCCCGGTTCACCCACAACCGGTCCTGCAGATGGGTGGTCCCGGTTTTGGGCAGTCCGACGTGCACGTAGACAATCGACATAGTGCCGACCAGCATAGATCGCGGCCGGCGGCGCCGAATCGGGCAGCCTCGCGCGCGGGGTGTCACAGGTCTCTCCCACCGGTTTTGGCGGTGCCCTCCGACGCTGGTAATCTTGATCGCTGTTGCGGAAATCGCAGGTCGGTACCGATCGCGAACCAGCACTTTCAGTCAAGACTCCGGTCGTCGCAGGGCGAGCGAAACCTACAGATGTAAAGGGATTACGCGTGGCAAACATCAAGTCGCAGATCAAGCGGAACAAGACCAACGAGGCGCGCCGTCAGCGCAACCAGTCGGTCCGCAGCGCGCTGCGTACGGCTATCCGCAGCTTCCGCGAGGCCGTCGCCGGCGGCGACAAGGAGAAGGCGACCGAGCTGCTCGCCAGCACCAGCCGCCAGCTCGACAAGGCTGTCACCAAGGGCGTCATCCACAAGAACCAGGCCGCCAACAAGAAGTCGGCCATGGCAGTGGCTGTCAACAAGCTCTGACCTGATTTTCCCGATCACCCCGGCGATCCCCCACGCGGTCGCCGGGGTGATCGCCGTCTGCGGCTATCGGCCGCGGCGCGGACGCAGCCGGGCGACGGTGGAGACGGCGTGCTCGAGCGCATAGTCGGCGTCGGCGGCCTGCCCCTTGACCGCACCGTTGAGGTCGGCCACCACCAGCACCGCCTGACCGATCGATGCGGCGTCCCAGGCCCGCGCCTGCCCCTGGATCTTGCCTACCCGGCCCGGCGGCATGCCCAGCTCGGAGGCGATCGAATACTTGTCTCCCGGTCCGAACGAGCGCACCCGCGCGATCGCATGCACCGCTTCGGCGAGTGCATCCGCCAACAGGACGCGCGCGGTGCCGTGGTGCTGGGCCCAGGCCAGCGATTCCAGTGCGCCGGCCAGGTCCCCGGTGACCGCCTTGTCGGCGACCTCGAAACCGGTCACCTCCGGCCGGCCCACGTAGTAGGTGCGCACGGAGGCCTCGTCGACCTTGCCGCCGGTGTCGGAGACCAGCTGATGGCACGCCGCCGAGAGCTCCCGCAGATCCGAGCCGACCAGCTCGGTCACCAGCTCCACCACCTCTGCGCTGACGCGCACCCCGATCTGCCGGAACTCTTTGCGGACAAAGTCCACCCGGTCCGAGTGCCATTTGGGGGCGGCGCAGTCGAACTCCTGCGCACCGGCCTTGCGCAGGACCCCGACCATCGACTTCTGCCGGCCGCCACCGGTGTGGATCACCACCATCGTGATGCCCTCGGGCAGCGCCTGGGCGGTCGCGGTGATCAGCGCGGCCGGTTCCTTACCGGCTTCGGCGGCGGCCTCGATCACGACGATGCGTTCCTCGGCGAACAGCGACGGACTGAGTAGCTCGGCCATCTCCGGCGCGGTCACCTCGCCGCAGCGGACACGGGTGACCGGCACCTCTTCGCCGGCGTCACGGCTGCGTTCGGTGGCGAGGCCTTTGATGACGCGCCCGGTCAGGAAGTCGTCGTCGCCCAGCAGCAGGAACAGCCGATCATTCACAACGACTATCGTGCCATGCCCCACCGGCGGTGGCGCTGCGCGCTAGCGTGAAGGCCACCCCGATCCAGAGAGGCCAGCCCATGCCGATCGAGAACGCTTTCTACACGCCGGAGGCCCAGGGCCCCTACCAGCTGCATTCGCTGGGCCGGTTCGAGCTGGAGGACGGCGGGGTGATCGACGAGCTGCAGTTGGCCGTGGCCACGCGCGGCACCCTCAACGACGACAAGAGCAACGCGATCCTGATCCCGACCTGGTTCTCCGGCACCCATCAGACGTGGGATCAGGTCTACATCGGGCCGGGCAGGGCACTCGACCCGGAGAAGTACTTCCTCGTCATCGTCAATCAGATCGGCAACGGTCTGTCGACGTCACCGCACAACACCGACGATTCCTCGATCGCGATGTCGAAGTTCCCCACCGTGCGGATCGGCGACGATGTGCGCGCCCAGGAGCAGCTGCTGCGCGAGGTCTTCGGCATCGAACGCCTCGCGCTGGTGGTGGGCGGTTCGATGGGCGCCCAGCAGACCTGGGAGTGGGCGGTGCGTTTCCCCGAAAAGGTCCTGCGGGCGGCACCGATCGCCGGCACCGCACAGAACACCCCGCACGACTTCCTGTTCACCCAGACGCTGCTGGAGGCGATCACCAGCGATCCGGGCTGGAACGACGGTGAGTACACCTCGCACCTGCAGGTGCAGGACGGACTGGGGCGGCACGCCGACATCTGGGCGACGATGGGCCTGTCCACCGACTTCTGGAAGTCCGGCTTCTGGCAGGCGATCCCGATGCTCGACGGCACCACCACCGATGATTTCCGGCAGTTCCAGGCCGGCTTCCTGCGCGCCCTGTTCCAGCTGATGGACCCCAATGCGCTGCTGACGATGGGCTGGAAGTGGCAGCACGGGGACGTCGCCCGCCACACCGACGGCGACCTGGCTGCCGCACTGGGCCGGATCACCGCCACGACCTTCGTGATGCCGATCGACCGCGACATGTTCTTCCCGGTGTCCGACTGCGCCGCCGAAGCCGAACTCACCCCGGGCGCACAGCTGCGGGTACTGCCCTCGATCGCCGGCCACTTCGGGCTGTTCGGCTTCAATCCCGAGTACATCGACGAGGTGGATCGCAATCTTTCGGAGTTGCTGGCCACCCGCGTCTGAGCGGATCCGCCTGAGGCACTCTGCTGGGTCGACTCTCGCTGCGGCAGGGATCGATCAGCTCGGTGCCTCGCACACCTGAGTAGAGTCGCCTGCGTGCACGCCGATCCTCCCGCACCACTCCTCATGCGCCCGGCTTCCAGCGCCCTGGGGCTGCGACTGGGATTGTTCGTGCTGGTCGGAGTGTTAGCGCTCATCGTTCTACTCCGCGCCCTGCTACTGGGCGAATCCCACCCGCTGTGGGTGGGCGCGTTGACGGCACTGTTCTTGATGATCCTGGCGGCGCGCCCGTTCCAGAATCTGTCACTGTCCCAGCGTCTCCTGTGGCTGGGTCTGCTCAGCGCCGTGTGGCTGGTGCTCGCGCTATCCGGCGCCGCTGCCGCCTACGTGTCCTTCGGATTGATCGTGCTGCTCATGACTGAACTGCCGGTGGTGTGGGCCTTGGTCTCGGTGGTGCTGCTCACCGCCACCAGCATCGGCGTCGGCTTTCTCCATCCCGGTGGGCTCGCGGCCATGGTGATCGGTTCGATCCTCGGTGGCGTGGTAGGCGTGGTCATCGGGCTCGGCTTTCGTGTTCTCATCGAGGAGACCGACCGACGGCAACTATTGATTGCAGATCTGCACCACACCCGTGCCGAACTGGCCGAACAGGAGCGGGCCGCCGGCGAGATGGCTGAGCGGCAACGTCTGGCACGGGAAATCCACGACACCGTGGCGCAGGGGCTGAGCAGCATCCAGATGCTGCTGCATGCGGCGGAATCGGAGGGGTTGCTACCCGGCGCCCGAGAGCCGGTGCGCCTGGCCCGCGAGGTCGCGGCGGCTGGTTTGGCTGACACCCGACGGTTGATTTCGGCGCTGGCTCCGGCCGACCTCACCGGGCGATCCCTGATCGATGCGCTCGGGCGAGTATGCGCCCGAGCGCCAGCACGGGGACCGCAGGTACGACTGGCCGTGGAAGGAGACCCCGTCCGCCTACCCATGCCGATCGAATCGGCACTGGTCAGATTGACCCAGGGAGCGCTGTCGAACGTAGCCCGGCATTCTGGTGCGGTGTGCGCGGTCGTCACCCTGAGCTACAGTCCCGGCAAGGTCCGTTTGGACATCGTCGACGACGGGAAAGGCTTTCCCGTGGGGCTGCTGGCCGACGCGGAGGCACCCCGCTTCGGCCTCGATTCCATGCGAGCACGCGTCGAGGAGTTGGCGGGCGAATGGGACCTACAGTCCGAACCCGGGTACACAGCGGTTTCGGTGACATTCCCGGTGACCGAGATCGAGCCAGATGAGCCGGGTCTGGCCGAGGGGCCCTCGCTCCCGGGGCTCCGGCGATCTCTATCCACGCCGCAATCGGCCGCCATCGAAGAGGTCCGTCCGTGATTCGGCTCCTGCTGGCCGACGACCATCCCATCGTCCGCGCCGGTCTGCGCGCACTCCTAGCCCAGCATGCCGACCGCATATGCTTGGCCGGAGACGTCGCTACCGGCGCGGACGCGGTGGAATTCTGTCGGACCCACGAGGTCGACCTGGTGCTGATGGACCTGCGGTTCGGCGAGGGAATGTCCGGTGCCGACGCCACGCGCCAGATCCGGGCACTGCCGACCCCGCCGTATGTGCTTGTCGTGACGAACTACGACACCGACGCCGACATTCTCGGCGCAATCGAGGCCGGGGCCAGCGGGTACCTCCTGAAGGATGCGGCACCCGATGAACTCATCGGCGCCGTGGTGGCCGCGGCCGGTGGCACCATGGCGCTCTCGCCCGCCGTCGCCATCCGGCTGATGCATCAACGGCACAACACCGATCCGCAGCTGACCGAACGGGAGCGGGAGGTTCTGCGGGCGGTTTCCGACGGCCGCTCTAATCGCGATATCGCGCGCACGCTCTACGTGAGCGAAGGAACAGTCAAAGCGCACATGACCAATATCTTCAGCAAACTGGAGGTGCGGTCGCGCACAGCCGCAGTGGCCGCGGCCCGCCGTCGCGGCATCCTTGCGCCGTAGCCGCACGTCTCCCTGGCCGGTCGGCCTCGATCGAAAGTCATAGCCGAGGGTGCCGGTTCGGTCGATGTGGCCGATAGCCCCACGCTGGTCTGATGGGACTATGAGATTTCTGTTTGGTTCTCGCCTGCGAGCCGGCATGGTGGTGGCCCTGTGGATCGTGCTGGTCGGTGCGTTGGCCGGTGTTGCCCCGGCTATGGACGCCGTCGAAAACAATGCAGCTGCCAACGATCCGCCGGCCGACTCGGCCTCCGTTCACGCCGCGCAGCTGGCCGCCGAACAGTTCCCCGGCAGCGACGGTCTCCCGGCCATCGTGGTGGTGCGGGGGGACACGCCCGCGCACACCGACGAAGCCGTGTCATCGATCACGTCGGCGATCGAACAACTCCGCGGCGAGGACTCCACCATCGCCGGTGTCGTCACGGCCGACGATGGTGGCGCGACGACCTTACGATCCGACGGCGGTGACGCACAGATGATCATCGTCCCGGTCACGGGCGAGCCGACCGATGAGCAGTTTCAGGATTCGATTCACCGGCTGCGCGAGGTCGTCGCCGACGCCTCTGGTGCGGCACACGCCGACGTGACCGGGCCCGCAGGCATCGCGACCGACACGGTCGGCGTGTTCCGCAGCGGTTCGCTGGTACTGCTGTTCGGCACGATTCTGCTGGTCGTGATCATCCTGATGGTGATCTACCGCTCACCACTGCTGGTAGTGACCGCGCTGCTGGGGGTCGGTGTCGCCATGCGCCTGTCGGAAACTCTGGGCGCCCTCATGGCCGACGCCGGTTGGTTCGATGTCAGTTCGCAGACCTCGTCGATCATGACGGTGCTGCTCTTCGGTGTGGGAACCGACTATGCGCTGATAATCATTGCGCGCTATCGCGAGGCGCTCGCCACGAACCAGGACCGCCCGACTGCGATGATCACCGCCATGCGCGGCGTCCGCGAATCGATTCTGTCCAGTGTATCGACGATCGTGCTGGCGATGATGGCGCTGCTGGTGGCGGCCTCTCCGGCGCTCCGCGGCTTCGGTCCCTACCTGGCGCTGGGCGTGGCTTCGATGGGAGCGGTGGCGTTCACCTTTGTGCCCGCGCTGATGCTGCTGTTCGGCGGGAAGTTGTTCTGGCCGTCGAACATCGCCAAGGCCGCATCCCGTCAGCCCGGGGCCATCTGGACCCGGATCGCCGATCTGGTGGCGCGCTCACCGAAGGCCGTGCTGGTCTCCACGCTGGCGACGTTGCTGGTCTTGAGTGCCGGATTGATCGGCTACCGAGAGAGTTTCGACTTCATCAGTGGTTTCCGCGTCGATACTCAGTCAGAAGCGGGGCAGGACGCGATCGCCGACGCTTTCGGGCCCGGTGAGGTAGCGCCGTCGACGATCTATGTGCGTTCGACCGGCAGAATCACACCGGAGGAATGGGCGACCGTCCGGTCCGAGCTGGTCGACACCGATGGGGTCGCCAGGGTCGGGCAGCGACCGATGATCAGCGACGAGGGGAACGTGGCCGCGTTCGAGGTGGTGTTGACCGAGAACCCGTACAGCCCCGAAGCCTTGGATCGAATCGGGCCACTGACCGAAGCGACCCAGCGAACGGCCTCGTCTACCGGGATAGCCGAGCCGCAAGTGCTGATCGGCGGTGAGACCGCCACGACCGCCGATATCCGCTCGGCGCTGAACAAGGACACCCTGATTCTGGTGGTCTTGGTGCTGCTGATTGTGCTCACCGTGCTGGCGGTCCTGTTGCGATCGGTCTTGGCCCCGCTGTACCTGGTGGGCACGTTGCTGTTGTCGTTCACCGCCACCCTGGGCCTGACCACCTTCCTGTCTGTGACGGTCGGCGGCGACGAGGGGATCGGTAACCGCGTCGCCGTGTATGTTTTCGTCTTCCTGGTCGCTCTCGGCGTCGATTACACCATCTTCTTGATGAGCAGGTATCGGCAGGAACTCGCCACCCGCTCGCCGCACGAGGCGTTGCGCACCGCCCTGATCCGGTCCGGTGGGGTGATCTCCTCGGCCGGACTGATTCTGGCTGCGACCTTCGCGGTACTGACGACGCAACCCATTCGCGAGCTATTCCAGTTCGGTTTAGCGATGGCGATCGGCATTCTCTTGGACACTTTCGTCGTCCGCCCACTGCTGGTTCCCGCCGTTGTGCAGTTGCTCGACGACACCGCGCTCTGGCCCAGTCGGCCCCCGCCGCTGCCGTCAGGGACGACCACATCATCGAGGCGGCCTCAGGCAGACCGGAACTGACGCCACGCACATCGCGCCAAATCGCCACGAAAACGCCCCGCCGGCGACCCTCCGACACCGGAGCCGACGTATGCACGCAGGGGATGCCGGATGCCGGTCGTGGGTAGCCTCTAAATCCAGGACCCGGAGCGAGCAACCTCGATCCGGGTTCTGCTATCAGGTCACGCACCTCGGTGCGTTCACAGGCGCACAGCGCTGTGATCTGCCCGATCATCATCGAGCGACTTACTGCCCGCCGTTCACAACGGGACGCCGGTGTTCCCGGCCGATGTGCAGTGGCGACTCGGGTCCCTCTGCGCTGACCTGCCGATCGCGTCCACATCGAAAACTCGCCATCCCCAGATCCAGTGATTTTCACCAATCCCTGGACAACGTGATCAACTTCACCTACTTTTGAATATGTTCCATTTGGAACTATTCCAGATGATTGTGAATCAAGGAGAACACGATGACGCTGTCCATCAAGGACGTGCTCGCCGCGAAGGGTCTGCACCCTGACGCCGACGAGCTCGCCCGCATCGAAAGCACCTGGGCCGAGTTCGCCGGGTTGCGGCGGGACCTGGAGACCATCGACACCGCGGACGCGGACATCGCGCTGCGCAACATCCCCGGAGGCGATCACCATGGCTGACGAACTTCTCAATCTGTCGGCAACCGCTGTCGGCGAACTGATCGGAACCAAACTGGGCGAGTTCAACCGGTCGTTGCAACACCGGCTTGGTGGAGTGAGGATAGCTGTTCGGCGAAAACCTCGGATGGGGTCCGCCAGCCGAGTACTTTCCGGGGTCTGTTGTTGAGTGCGTGAGCGACGGCCTCGAGTTCCTGGGCTGACCATCGGGACAGGTCTGTGCCTTTTGGAAAGTACTGCCGCAGAAGGCCGTTGGTGTTTTCATTCGTCGGACGCTGCCACGGAGAGTGTGGGTCTGCGAAGTACACCTTCGTGCCGGTGTCCAGGGCGAACTGGGCATGTCCAGATAGTTCCTTTCCACGATCCCATGTCAGGGTCTTGCGTAGCTGTTCGGGAAGTGTCGCCATTGAGGCCGCCAGGGCCTTGTTCATGGCGACGGCGCCGTAGCCTCCCAGGGAAGGGCCGTTCTTCGTCGGCGGCTTCTCACCCCACCCCTTCTGCCGCGGGAGATGGACGAGAATCGTTGAGCGGCTGCTGCGTTCGACGAGGGTGCCGATCGCCGACCTTCCGGTGCCGATGATCAAATCGCCTTCCCAATGGCCGGGTACAGCCCGGTCAGCGGCCTCAGCGGGGCGTTCACTGAGGACGACATCGGCGCCGACGTGGCCTTGGGCCGTGTTCTGTGACCGGGCTCGTGGTGTGCGCAGTGCACGACCGGTACGCAAGCACGCGACGAGTTCACGTTTGAGAGCTCCGCGGCCTTCGATGAATAGCGCCTGGTAGATCGCTTCGTGGCTGATACGCATGGACTCATCCTCGGGGAAATCGATCTTCAGCCGCGCAGAGATCTGCTCCGGACTCCACGCCAGGGACCACCGGCGATCGGCCCGGTGCGGCTTGTTCAGCCCCTTCCACACCGGCGTACCCGGACCGGACACCGCCGTGCCGCCCGGCCCGCGGACCTGCCCGGCGAGCCGATCTTGCACGTACTGCCGCAGCTGCGGATTGTTAACCAGCTTTGCCGTCTTGGGTCTCTTGGCGGCCTGCTGCGCCTTCCACTGAGCGACCGTGGCGCGGTAGTCCTGCTTCCCGCCGCGCGTGGCGGCATTCCGGCGCAGTTCCCGGGAGATCGTGCTCGAGTCACGCCGCACAGCACGAGCAATCTCACGCACCCCGGCGCCCTGCGCCCGCAGAATCGCTATCTCCTCTCGTTCCTCAAATGTCAGATAGCGACCCGTTGGCTCAGACAGACAGATCGGTGGCATACCGCCAGCATGTCTAAACCACCGCGCGCCGACCGGCACCGACACCCCGACCTGCAGCGCGGCTTCAGCGGTGGTGATGCCGGTGGCAATCACGCGCCAGAACTCGCGCTGGACTGTCCGAGACGGTTCGGGCCGGCCAGGCGAACGCATCGCCGGCCGCAGAGCCCGATCCGCACGCCACTGCCGTCGCACCCCCTCGGGAACATCGCTGGTCTTCTTACTCCAGTCCTGTGTCGCCACACCACACCTCCGAATCAAGGTGTTGCGACGACCAATTGAATCCGCCCAGGTCTCCCCTGTCGAAGTGACGCGCCGCGCCCTCGAGTACGCCCACGCCAAGAACGACGTCATCAACGCCTTCGTCAGCTTCCGCGACGACGCGGCGATGGCCGAGGCGGAGAAGGCCGAGAAAGAGATCGCCGCCGGCCAGGTCCGCGGCCCGCTGCACGGCGTGCCGATGGCGCTCAAAGACAACTTGTACGTCGCCGGCGAGGTGACGACCATGTCGTCGAAGATCCACGGCGACTTCGTTTCCGAGCACGATGCGACCCCGGTATCGAAGTTACGCGAAGCCGGGGTGGTGCTGACCGGCAAACTCAACATGCACGAGTACGCGTGGGGCATCGACAACAACAGCCCGCACTTCGGGCCGGTCCACAATCCGTGGGACCTGGATAAAGTACCCGGTGGATCCAGTGGCGGATCCGGTGCCGCGGTGGCCTCGGACATGTCGTATTCCACGCTCGGTACCGACACCGCCGGATCCATCCGGATCCCGTCGGCCGCCAACGGTCTGGTGGGCCTCAAACCCACCCACGGCCGGGTCGCCAAATTCGGCTGCTATCCGTTGGCGTGGACGCTCGACCATATCGGACCGATGTCCAAGACCGTCGCCGATGCCGCAGCCATGCTCGGCGCCATCGCTGGATTCGACCGTCGCGATCCCACCTCGGTCGACGCCCCCGTCGACGACTACTTGGCCGCCCTCGGCGGCGACCCGAAGGGGCTGGTGATCGGCGTGGAGGAGAACTACTTCTTCCGCGACGTCGACTCGGAAATCGAACGACTGGTCAGGGCCCGGATCGACGATCTGGTGTCCCGCGGTGCCACGGTGCAGAAGGTGCAGATCCCGGCGCTGCGGTATTCGGAGTGGACGGAGCTGGCCACCAGCCTGTCGGAGGCGTCGGCGATCCATCATCAGGATCTGATCGACCGGCCGCAGGACTTCGGCGCCGATATCCGGTTCCTGTTCTACCTGGGTGAACTGTTCTCCTCCGTCGACTACCTGCAGGCTCAGCAGGCCCGTCGCCAGATCAAACAGGAGTTCACCGCAGCGCTGGACGACGTCGACGTGATCATGGCGCCGACGCTGCCGGTCATGGCTCCGGACATCGGTTCGGCCGTCGCCGACCTGAACGGTTCGCCGGTGGATCTGGTGCAGGCCTTCATTCGGTTCACCGGACCGAGCAACCTCACCGGCCTGCCTGCACTCACGGTGCCGGCCGGGCTCAACGGCGATCTGCCGGTGGGGCTGCAGATCATCGGCAAGGCCTTCGACGAGGCGACCCTCCTGCGGGTGGGCGGCTACGTCGAGGAATCCGATCCGATGCAGGGCCGACGCGCCCCGAACGCGGCCTGACCGACTCCCGCGGGCGCGCCTGTCCGGGCGCCCGCGGGCTCTCGCCGACAACCCGCCGGCGTCTTCTACCTGTCGAGAGTGAAACCATGTCCAGCCTCGCCTTGTTGTTCGTCGGAGCAGTGCTGCTCGTGAACGGACTGGTCCTCCTGGGTCGTATCGGCGCACGCGCCGCGGTTCCGATCAACCTCATCACCGGCGCGGGCCTGGTCACCGCGTCCCTGGTCACCGCGATCCCAGCCGACGCCGATGCCCGATTGGCGTTATTCGGCGCCGTCGGCTTTAGCCTGTTCGGGGTCACCTACCTGACCGTGGCCGGCGGCACCCACCTCGGTGCAGACGGCCGCGCCCTGGGTTGGTACTGCGCATGGGCGTGCGCGGTCGCGGTGGTCTTAGCCGCAATCAACTTCGCCGCCGGAGATGCGCATATCGCGTGGCTGTGGTCGGGTTGGGCGGTGCTGTTCTTCGCCTTCTTCCTTTCCGGCTGCATCTCCGATCCCCGGTTCGACGTCGCCGCCGGAGTGCTGGCGATCGCCCAGTCGGTCACCACCGCGACCGTGCCGGCACTGTTGATGATCGACGGCACGTGGTCCGAGCTGTCCATCGGCTGGGTCGCCGCCGCTCAGGGGGTAGGCGTGGTGATCGCCGTTGCGAGCGCCGCGCGCCCCCGGTCGGCGCAGAGCACGGCACCGGCGGTGTGATGACCCCCGCACGACGACGACTCGTGCCGCTGATCGCCGTTCTCGCGACGGTGGGCGGCCTTGCCATCGTGTCACCGGGGCAGGCTGGGGCCCTCGTCCTGCGGCTGGCGCCGGTGCTGCTGTTCGTCGCGGCAATGTCGGTGGTGGTCAACCTGGCGAGCGCCGCCGGCGCCTTCGACGTGGTGGCCGAGTGGACTCGGCGACGGTCGTGGAAGGCGATGCCACTGTGGACGGCGACCTGGTGCCAGATCGTGATGCTGGCGCTGATCTCGACGATCTTCCTTTCCCTGGACACCACCGCGATTCTGGTGACCCCGCTGGCCATCGCACTGTCCCTCCAGGGTGGAATCAATCTCTGGCCGGCCGCGCTGACCGTCATCTGGATCGCCAATATCGGTTCACTTCTACTCCCGGTCTCGAACCTGACCAATCTACTGGCTGCCGGCTCGGGCGTCTTCGACGGTTCCTACGCTTACCTGGCCACCGCATGGCGCCCGGCGCTGGTGGCCGCCGGCGTGGCTGTCACCGCCTCCTGGATCGTCTACCGCTGGTCGTCGCGCCGGCACGTGGAAGCCGATGCGGTTGCGGCACCGGCCGATCCGGCACCCACAGTCGTCGACCGGCGCCTGCGGGCCAGCCTGATCACGCTCGGTGTGCTGTTGCCGCTGCTGGCCACCGGGTTCCCCTACTGGATCTCGGCGACCGGCGCCGCCGTGATCCTGGTCGTCGCCTCCCGCGGTGTGGCCGATCGCCGGGCCGGCCAGACCGGTGCGGCGCAGCACCCGGCAATTCGCTGGGCCGCACTGATCCCCTGGGCGTCGCTGGCCTTCGTGACGGTACTCTCGGCCGTCGCGGCGATCGCCCACACTGCCGGTGCCCTCGACGCGATCGCCGGCGCGCTCGGCCCACGACAAGACTCGACGGCCGGTCTGCTGGCCATCGCCGGGCTGGGCGCGGCGACGTCGAACGTGGTCAACAACATTCCAGCCTTCCTCGCCCTGGAGCACGGCGTCGACACCGCCGACGGCATGCTCGCCCTGCTGGTAGGGGTCAATGCCGGCCCCCTCGTCACACCGTGGGCGTCGTTGGCGACACTGCTGTGGCACGACCAACTGCGCCGCTCAGGAAACTCAGTGTCGTGGCGGTCGTTCATCGCCGCCGGATGCGTGCTGGCACCGATCGCCGTCGCTCTGCCTGTGCTGGTGATCGGCTCCGGCTCATAGGGTTCCGAGAACCTCGAAGTCGAAGACGTCGGCGCGCGCCAAGTTCACCGGCTGCACGGCCTGGTTCCCGATGAACCGCACCACCCCGCGCGGGCCGGTGAACGTCAGGCCGTCGATCACCCGATCGAAATCAGTCGACCGTGTGCCGCCGGACTTGCTCGCCAGCTCCGCCAGTGTCTGGATTCCCTGGTAGCACGACTGGGCCATATTGTTCAGCGATGGCGCCGACGGTCCACGTGCGGAGATGTAGCGACCCAGGAAGTCGAGCGCGTTCGCACTGGTCAAACTACTGAAGTAGGAAGCTGAACAATAGAGGTCTCCGGTGGCCTCCGGGCCGCTCGCTAGGAGCATGCTTTCGTCCATCAGCGGGCTGTAGCGCGTGATGCGTTCGGCCAGTCCCGCTTCGGCGAACGACCGATTGAAGTCGACTGCATCCTGGCCGACCAGCAGCATCAGAACTCCATCGCAGTCACCTGCAGCGACAGCCGCCGGCAGCCGCGGATCGGAACCGTGGCCCATCGGCACAAAGGTGGTCCCGACGATCTCTACGCCGAGCATCGAAGCGAAGTCGATCACCTTCCGCAGCGATCGCAGCGGCCACACATACTTGGCGCCCACCACATACCAGCGCCGGATGCCGAGGTTGTCACGCATCCAGCTCAACGCCGGAAAGATCTGCTGCTCGGGCGTTTCCCCGCTGCAATAGATACCCCGGGCGCGCTCGTCACCCTCGTACAGCGAGGTGTACACGTACGGGATTCGGCCGTCCACGAGCGGGCCGAGCCGGCGACGGATCGACGAGATGTGCCAACCGGTGATCGCGTCGATCCCGGAGGTCTCGATCAGGCGACCGATCTCGGCGGCGACGGCCTGCGGCGCCTGACCGCCGTCGATATAGACGATCTCTACCTTGCGGCCATTGACACCGTCACCGCTGTTCAGCTCGTCGGCGGTCATCTCGCAGACCGAGATGCACGACGGACCGAAGATTCCACCGGGCCCCTGCAGCGGGATCACCATGCCGATGCGATACGGGGCGCGACCCGCCGACTGATCCCGCGGCAAGGCATCCTCCTCCGTCATTGCACGGCTGCTCACATTTGAGACTTATAGCGATCTGGCTCACTCGCAAAGCGATGCTCCCATATTGTATGCTTCCAAATGGATCTATTTCAATAGTCGGATTTCACATACATGAGGGGAAGGACATGAGCGACACCCCAGCGGACGAGGCGACGGTCACGATCTCCGCCACCTGCCCCATCTCCCTGCTCAAATCCCTGCTCCTGACGGGTCATCGTCTGCAGATCGCCGTCACGGCCGCCGGCGTCGCACACGGGCTCACCGCCGACGAATGGCTGATCCTCGACGCTCTGACCACCCACGACGGCCTGGCGATGTCCCAGGTGTCCGCACTGACGCTGTCGTCGGGCGCGTCACTGACGCGCGCCGTCGACCGCCTGGTCACCCGTTCGCTGCTCTACCGCACGCCCAGCCTGACCGATCGCCGCAAGGTAGAGGTCCACCTCAGTGACCTCGGTCGGGAACTGCACGGCCAGATGACGGCGGAACTAGCCGAGATCAACCACGATCTGCACGCCTGCCTCGCCGGCGGCTCCGTCGATCCAGAGGCGGCCGCCGCGATGTTGAGCGGCGGCACCGGGCCGCACTGACCTTCACGGCGATCGGTCACCAACTCCTCGACCACCGCTTCTTCCTCGACGGCAAGGCCAGCACGACGCGGCGCCGCCTCCAGGTTGCGATCCCACGGCGCCACTCTGCCCGCGCCGCCGGCCACAGCCCGCGGCGCAGCACGTCCTCCACCGCGGACAGGTCGACGCGCAACGTCTTCGACGCCCCGCCCGGCCAGTCAGGCGGGCGATCGCTGCGCACTGCGAGTCGGTCGGGGGTGCTGAGGACAACCACGCCGCACAAGGGCCCGCCATCGCAGTCGACGAGGCGAACGCGCACCCGGTCGATCAGCCAGACCGTCTCTGGACCGCCGAGCAGACGTTCCAGAGGCGACCCCGGGACCGTCCGCTTCCACAGAAACAGCTCTTCCTGCCCCTTGGTCACCGCCGGCCGTCGCCGACACCGCGCAGAACACTCCGCACGATTTCTCTTCCGCCCGGACGCTACTGGAGGCGATCACCAGCGATCCGGGCTGAGACGATGGCAAATACACCTCGCACCTGCAGGTTTAGGACCGATTGAGGACGAGATCGACCGCAACCTTTTGGAGTTTGCTAGCCACCCGTCTGACATCTTCGATCTGGTGGCCTCAGCCCCGCGCGGCTCGAGGGTTCAACCAGCTCAGTGCCGAAGTAAGAGAGCTGAAGGCTTGGGGTAGGTCCTGGATCCAGGCCGAACAGATTCCGCGGACGCGGCCGAAAGTGCACCCTGTCAGGCGGTTGCCGCGACCGGATCGGCCAGCCGAGCCCGTACAGCAGGTGCCACTTTCTCGGCGAGCAGCTGAATCCTCGCGCTGCCGGTGTCGACGGATTCGCCGGGCAGCTGCGCCCAGAAGTGCACGTCCTTCACCTGCGGGGTGGTTCGGATGAGGTCGGTGAGCGAGTCGACGGCGGTGTCGACATCCCACAGCGTGTAGGAACCGGCCTCCAGGAGTTGGTCGGGATCGGTGAACTGCGGCATCTCGCCGAAGGCTCCCATCGCGATGTACTTGTTGATCTGGTACAGCGCATGCTTGCCGATACGGGCCCATTCTCGCTCCGGATCCTCAGCGATGATCGACCACTGACCGGCGAAGATCCGAGCCGACTCGCGGTCTTTACCAACCCTGTCGAGCGCGGTGAGATAGCTTTCGTGACACCTAGCCGACCGGTGAATGGCGTTTGCGGGAGTGAGGATATTTTAGTTCGTGTCGACACACACACCGTAGGAATTCGAGGGGTGAATCGCCTGTACCTCAGCGAATCGCGCGATCGAGGAAGTCCCGCACCCAGGTGCGGATCTGCCGCAGCGTAACCGCATCCACCGAGCCGGCACGATCGACCACTCGGCTGCGCGAGACCGTCCGGATCTGCTCGGTCATCGCCCACGACGGCTGCCCGAGATCGCCGCCGGTCACCTCGACACGGCTGGGCCAGCCACGATCGACCGACGTCACCGGAACGACGATGAGCCGAGTATTCACGACCTCCAGATAGTCGTCTCCGGCGACGATGACGGCAGGACGGCGGCCGCCCTGCTCCTGCCTCGAATCGAACTCCACCCAGACGATCGAGCCCTGGGCCAGCGGCTCAGCGGTCGACACGGTCCCACTCGGCCGACTCGTCGCGATAGGAATCCATCAGTTCCTCCGGCGTCGTGCGAATCGCCGTCCGCAACGCGTCGAAACGCGCGGCCCGCTCGCCGAGGTCGAGTAGATTCTCCACCTGTTCGCCCAAGGTACGACCCTCCGATTTCCATACCGGAGGATTTCCATACCGGAGGATCGTGTCTCTCCTCGGCTACGTTGTCGTCGTTCTCGGGCGCTTCCTAGTCGGTATCTCGCGACGCCGATGCGCGCCGGGGACGGCGGCGGGCACGCCAGGCTGCGACGCCGAACACACCGAGCAGCGTCACGACCACAGCGGCCTGCCAACCGGGAACCTCCGGCGCCGACCACCGCGGACCACCGAGACGATCGGCGACGGTCAGCAGCCACCACATCTCCGGGCCGGTAGCCCGGATCAGCCATTCGGCCGCCAGCGCACCGGGCCCGCCCGGCGGACCGAGAGCGCCGATGACCGCGGCCCCGGTACCCAGCAGGGCGATCACCCCGATCACCGGCGCGGCCAGCAGATTCGCCGGAACCGCGACCAGACTCAACTGGCCGGACACCGCGATCACCAGCGGCGTGGTGAGAATCTGCGCGGCCAAGGTCATCGCCAGCAACACCGCCAGCGGCTCAGGCATCCCCCGCCGCGTCATCGCCTGACGCAGCGGGGCTGCCCACAACACCAGGCCCAACGTGGCGACCACCGACAATGCGAATCCCGGCGCCAACGCCATCTGCGGCCAGAACAGCAGCACCACGATGATCGCCGCACCGAGCGCCGGCAACGCCTGAGCGCGCCGGGCGGCCAGCGCACCGAGCAGCCCGACACCGCCCATCACCGCCGCGCGCAGCACACTGTCGGTGGGACGCACCAGGATCACGAAACCCACCATCGACGCCAGCCCCAGCGCCACCGTCACCCGGGTCGAGGCCCCGGCCAGCCGCAATCCCAGCACCACCGCCCCGCACACCAACGAGAAATTAGCCCCACTGACCGCCACCAAGTGCGTCAGGCTCGCCGCCCGGAAGTTCTCCCGCAGCTCCGGTTCCAGGCGTGTGGTGTCACCGAGGATCAGTCCCGGGAACAGCCCGGCCGCACGGGGCGGCAGCGCGCGGGCTGCGGTGAGCTGCAACCGAGTTCGCACCGCGCCGGCCCAGCGCTGCCACACCGGCGCCGGGGCGATCACCGTCGGTTCCTCGACTGCTGTCAGGCGGGCCGCCAGCAGCCGGTCACCCAGGGTCGACGGCGGCGGTCGTACCCGAACCCGCACCGCGATCTGTTGCCCAGGAACGGCGTCGAACATCTGCGACGAGCGCAGCATCAGTGAGGCGTTCACCGTCCGTTGCCGCCACCCGTCCGCCTCCAGCACCTGTACCGGGAGCCTGGCTCCGCCTTGCCGGGCGAAGACCACCGGATCACCGCTGACCCGCAGCGTCAACTCTGGTGTCCCGGCCAGCTCCCGCACCGGCGCCTGCTCGGCACCGGCGATCCGGATCGCACAGATGATCGCCGATGCAGCGGCGATACCGCACAGACCCAACACCCCGGCGGCCGCCACGGTCGCCGGGCGAACACGTATCAGTAGCCAGGCGCCGAGTGCGCCGACCGTCCAGCACGCGGTGAGGATCCACGTCACCGTCAGCGGCAGGCACAGGGCCGCGGCGATGGTGCCCCAGCACGCCAGCGCCGGTCCGGCCAGCCGCAGATCGGTCATGGACCGACGGTGACCGCATCGCGGAGCTTGGCGAGCTTGCCCGGTCCGATCCCGTTCACCTCAGCCAACTGGTCCACGGAGGTGAAGCCGCCGTGCTGCTCCCGCCAGGAGATGATCGCCTGGGCAGTGACCGGTCCCACCCCGGGGAGCGCATCGAGCTCGGTCATCGTCGCGGTGTTCAAATCGACCTTCGCACCGCCGGCGGGACCGGCCGTCCCGGTCCCGGCCGAACCGGCTCCCCCGCTGCCCGGGGCACCGGATCCCGCCGAGGACACCACGGCGCTGCGCACCGATCCGGCCCCGGCTTCGCGGGTGCCCACCAGCACCTGATCACCGTCGTGCAGGATCTGCGCCATATTGAGGCTGAGCAGGTCCGCGGTCGGGGCCGCACCTCCCGCCGAATCCAGTGCCTGCGCCACGCGGGAGTTCGGCGCCAGCCGAACCAGTCCGGGTTTGCGCACCAACCCGGCGACACTGACCACGATCTCGGCTGCCGGCGCCGGTGCGGCGGACGGATCGGCTGCGGCGGACGGATGGGATGCGGCGACGCCCGGCGCCGTCGGACCGGCCGACGCGGGCAGATCGACCAGCGGTGCGGCAGGCTCCGTACCGCGCAGCAGACTGAAGGCGGCGATCACACAGGCGATGACGCCCACGCCGATGAGTCCGATCGCCGCCGAGGGCAGCATCGCGAATCGCCGCGGCGGCGCATGCCAGTCGTCATCGGGATCGTCGCCGTCGGGCTCGCCGCCGCCGCCGGGCTCGTCGTCTCCACCGTCTCCGAATGCCGCGTCGTCGTGCCGGCGATCATCGAGGACCTCGTCCCAGTCCTGTCCGTCCCAGGCTTCTTCACCCGAGCCGTCATCGTCGAAATCCTCGTCTCCGAAGTCCCCACCGTCGAGCTCCCCACCGTCGAACTCCCCACCGTCCAGGCCACCAGCGCCGGGCCCCGGATCACCGGGGCCGTGGTCCTCTGGATCCGCGCTGCCGGGCTCCTGCCCGGAGCCGGCCCGGCCGGCCCAGGCGCGCCGACCGGCGGCGGTGTCGAGCCACGCCGGGATCCGGGTGACGCCCCAGTCGTCGGCAGGTTCACTCTCCCGCGGTGCCGCCGAGGAGCCGAGCACCCGGTTCAATCTGCTGCTGGCAGTGGTGTCTGATCGCCTGGCCATGGCGTGAACGCTAGGGCGGCACTCCTCAGGGAACCAGTGGCCGACACCCGCTCCTGTGGATACTCTGCGGTATCCACAGGCGAGTCAGTCCAGGGTTTGCAGTCCCCGGCCGACCGTGACTCCCACGGCGCCCTGGCCGACGTGAATGCCCAGGACCGGCCCCAGTTCCACCACCAGCGACGAGGTCACGTTCGGGATCGCGTCGAGGACGCTCTGGTGCACGTCGACGGCCAGTTCGGGGGCATAGCAGTGCTGGACGGCCACGGTCACCTCGTCGTCGCCGACGTTCTCGGCGATCTCCTCGACCATCCGCTTGACCGCCTTGGTCATGGTGCGCTGCCGGCCTTGCAGTGCCAGGACACCGTCGGCGATGTGCAGGATCGGTTTGATCGCCAGCGCCGAGCCGAGCAGGTGGCTGGCGGCGCTGATCCGGCCGCTGGCCCGCAGGTTCTCCAGCGTCTGCACGCACATCAGCGATTCGGCGGTCGCCGCCGACCGCACCGCGGCCTCGTACACCCCGTCCCGGTCGGCTCCGGCCTGCGCGGTCTGCGCGGCAGCGATCGCGGTGAGCCCGACCGAGACACCGACCGCGCGCGAGTCGACCACACGCACCGCATCGCCGAGTTCTTCGGTCACCAGCCGGGCCGCCGCCCAGGTCCCCGAGAGTTGCCGGGACATGTGGACGGCCACCACACCGTCGCCGTCGCTGCGATCGAGGGCCTCGCCGTAGATCTCCATCAGATCCTGCGGATTGGCACCGGACGTGGTGGCTCCGGGCGTCGAGATCACCTCGACCGGGATGTCGTCGACACCCTCGAGGTACTCGGTGCCGTCTGGCATGCTCACATGCAGCGGGGCCTGGGTGATGCCGTAGCGGTCCGTCAGTGACGCAGGTAACCGCGAAGACGAATCGGTGACGACGATGACAGGCACCCCTACAACTTAGCCGGAGCCGCCGGGAAGGTTCGCGTGGGTCGTCAGGTTTGCCGCAGAAGCGGAGTCACCGCCGCGGTCACCAGGTCGGCGATCTGCGCGTGGACGCCCATCCCCCAGTGGATGCCGTCCGGATTCGGAGTGTCGTCCCGTCCGCCGGCACTCGGATCTTCAATATCCGGACCCTCAATACCGAAGTGCGCGGCGGTGATCGGGTAGAAGTCGACCGTCGGCAACGAATGCTCGCGGGCCCACTGCGCCAGCGCCGCCGCGGTCCGGGCCCGCCCCGGATGGGCGTGCCCGTAGTAGGGGCTCGAATGGGTCGGCGGCAGGCCGACGACGATCGGCAGATCCGGGCGCAGATGGGCCAGTGCCTCGCGGACCTTCTCGAAGTACCGGACACTGATCTGTGGCGGCAGCGCCATCGGCCAGCCCAGCGGGGACAGCCGCGGTTGCAGCCAGCCGTAGGCCTCGCGCACCCTCTGGCGCAGACCGGTCGGGCGCAGGTAGCGGATCTGTTCGCGCAGCGCGGTCGGCAGCGGCGACGGCAGCGAATCCATGCCGCCGAACGCCAGGACCACCACCTCGGCCTTGGGCAGTGCCGCCCAGATCCGGGGATCCTGGGTGATCGCCCACCAGATGTCCCGGCTGGTCCAGCCGATCCTGGCGAACAGTTCCACCGGACGGTTCACGGCGGCGCCGACCAGATTCGGCCAGATGCCCGGATCGTCGGCAGGCAGTCCGCCCGCCGGACCGTAGTAGGTCAGCGAATCCCCCAAGACCAGCACCGAGCCGGGCCTGGTGTCCGGGCCCTCGACCGACTGCGCCACTACTGCACCCCGGTGTCGGCGACCTCGGCCGAGGCGTTCCACACGTCCAGCCGCCAGGTCGGCTCGGCGCCGGGCAGACTGTGCCCGGACAGCTGCACCCAGCTGGTGTTGGCCAGCCCGCCCAGCATCGGCCAGTTGGCCACCGGCAGCCCGAGCAGTCCGGCCGTCAGCGCGGCGATCACCCCGCCGTGGGCCACCAGGATCACCGGCGCCTCGGGCGTCTGGCCCTGCCCCCAGTCGTCGAGTTCGGTCAGCAGCTGCGTCACCACCGGCACCGCGCGGGCGGCCACCTGCACCCGGCTCTCCCCGCCGGGCGGCGCCCAGGTCGCGTCGTCGCGCCAGATACGCCGCGCACCGGGCGCCTGCGCATCGACTTCCGCGTGCGAGAGCCCCTGCCACTGCCCCAGATGCGTCTCCCGCAGCCGCTGATCGGTGGTCACCTGTAGTCCGGTGGCCGCCCCCAGCGCCAGGGCGGTGTGGTGGGCGCGCTGCAGATCCGACGACCGGATCAGGCGCGGGCCGCAGGCGGCCAGCACCTGTGCCGCGGCCTGTGCCTGTGCGATCCCGCGCTCGGACAGTTCGGTGTCCAGATGTCCCTGCATCCTTCGGGTGGCGTTGTAGGAGGTCTGCCCGTGCCGCAGCAGCACCAGCCGCCGCACGATCGGGGTCAGTCGTTCGATGCTGGTATCGCCCTGATCGGGTTCGGCACTCATGCCCCGGTCCCGGTGTCGGCCTCGGGCCGCTCCAGGCCGTCGATCGGCACCACCGGGCAGTCCGACCACAGCCGTTCCAGGCTGTAGAACTCGCGCTCGTCTTCGTGCTGGATGTGGATCACCACATCGCCGTAGTCCAGCAGCGCCCAGCGGCCCTCGCGCACCCCTTCGCGGCGCAGCGGCGAATGCCCGGCCTCGCGCAGCTTGTCCTCGATCTCCTCGGTGATCGCGTTGACCTGACGTTCGTTATCGGCCGAGGCGATCAGGAACAGGTCGGTGATGACCAGCGCCTCCGAGACGTCGATGACGAGGATGTCGGTGGCTTTGCGGTCGGCGGCGGCGTGGGCGGCGATCGTCGCCAGGTCGATCGATTCTGCGGTGGCGGTCACGTGTGGTCCTTTCGGTACAGACCGTGTTTGCTGACGTACTGAACGACGCCGTCGGGCACCAGATACCAGATGGGCCGGTCGCTGCTGGCCCGCTCGCGGCAGTCGGTCGACGAGATCGCCAGGGCGGGGATCTCCATCATCTGCAGCGCATGGTCCGGTTTGGTCTTGAGGTGTTCGGCCAGGTGGGTGGCATCCAAGGCGTATCCCGGGCGGGAGACACCGATGAAATTCGCCAGCTCGAACGATTCCTTCCAATTGTGCCAGGTCAGAATGTTTTCCAGCGCATCGGCTCCGGTGATGAAGAACAGCTCATCGTCCGGATACACCTTGCGCAGGTCGCGCAGGGTGTCGACGGTGTACGTGACCCCTTCGCGGTCGACGTCGACCCGGCTGACGGTGAAGCGCGGATTAGACGCGGTGGCGATCACCGCCATCAGATAGCGGTGTTCGGCCGAGGTCACCGCAGCGCGGTGCCCTTGCTGGGACTCCTCCTTCTGCCACGGCCGGCCGGTGGGGACAAAGATCACCTCGTCGAGCCCGAAGCGATGCGCCACCTCGCTGGCGGCCACCAGGTGCCCGTTGTGGATCGGGTCGAAGGTGCCGCCCATGATGCCGATACGGCGCGGGGTCTGCGGCTGCTGGGACATGAGCAGTGAGTTTACGCGGCCGGCTCACACCGGCAGCAGGTCGGCGATCACCTGCGCGAGCTGTCCGGCGTTGCGGCACTCGTACATATCGATCACGTCCCCGTATTTTCCGGCGATCGAATCACCGGTGTCCCAGTTCTCCCGCCGTTCCGGGTTGAGCCAGTAGGCGTTGCGCACCCGGTCGGTCAGCTGCTCCAGGGCGTCCACACTGGACAGGGCGTAGTTGTTGCGGGCGTCGCCGAGGATCAGCAGCGCACCGCGGTGGGTCAGCGAATCCAGGTAGTCGCGCGCGAAGCCGCGCAGCATGTGGCCGTAGTCGGAGTGTCCGTCGCGGGTGCTGATGCGCGCCTGCGAGAGCATCTTCGTCATCGCCTCCCCGAACTGGTCGTCGGCGCTGGACCGGTCGAAGTAGTCGGTCACCTCGTCGACGGTGTCGACGAAGGCGAACACCCGCACATTCGAGAACTGCTGGCGCAGGGCATACACCAGCTGCAGGGTGAACGAGCTGAAGCCGGACACCGATCCGGACACATCGCAGATCACCACCAGTTCGGGTTTGCCGGGCCGGGGTTTGCGGTGGCGCAGCTCAATAGGGACACCGCCGGTGGACATCGAGGCCCGCAGCGTCGCCCGCACATCGACGGCGCCGCGGTGGTTGCGCCGGCGCCGGAACTCCAGTTTCGCCGCCAGCAGCCGCGCGATCGGCTCGATGGTGCGGCGCAGCTTGGCCATGTCCTGCGGATTGGCGGAGAAGAAGTCGATCTGTTCAGGCAGTTTCGGCACCGCATAGGCGGCGACCTCGTCGCGGCCGCGCAGAGCGGACATGCGGCGCTGGACCTCGGTCTCCACCGCGGCCCGCAGTCGCTGCGTCGCATCGCGCGCCGCGCGCCGGTTGAGCGCATCGGTGCCGGCCCGCTCCCCCTCTTCGCGCGGGATACCGGCGGCCATCGCCGCGGCGATCCGGGCGATCAGCGTCTGCGGTGAGATCACCGACATCGCCTGGTACACCGAATAGCTCTCCCCGCGCGCCGACTCGTACCGGCCGGCTTCGGCGACGATCGCTGCCACCAGCTGATCGAACCGGCCGTCGGCCTGGGCTTCGTCGTCGGCCAGGATGTCGGCGGTCAGCTCGCGCAGCGCCTGCACGTCGACCTCGCCGGTGTCGGTGTGCGGCACCGTGATCGCCCCGGCACGCGCCGTGTGCCCCAGCGGGAACCACAGCTCGAAGCACAGGTCGAAGGTGTCCCGGTGCAGATGGTCCGACAGCAGGGTGGCGGCCAGGCCCTCCCGCAGACTCTCCCGGTCCAGCAGATCCAGGACCTCCATCGCCTGGCCGGCGTCGATCAGGTTCGACGGTCCCACCACGATGCCGCGGGTCCGCAGATCCTCGACGAAGCCGGTGAGGGTGTCGACGAGGACCTGCGCCGACGGGGCCGGTGTCGACGGATCCTGTTCCGCAGCGGTGGGACCCACCGGCTCAGTCCAGCTTCAGCTCGCGCACGGCGGTCAGCACATCGGCGCGATGTTTGAGGACCACGCCCAGGGTCCGCTGAAGCAGCGAATCGGGGACGCGTCCGTCGTGGTCGGTCGCATCGGTGCCGGCGACCATCGCCAGCAGCGTGTTGCCCCAGTCGATGGTCTCGGCGACCGAGGGCTTCTTGCGGATGTCCAGTCCGCGCAGCACACCGATGATGCGGACCACCTCGGCGGCCAGATTCTCCGGCAGGTCCGGCACCCGGGAGGCCAGGATCTCCCGTTCCAGGTCGGCGTCGGGGAAGTCGATGTACAGGTAGAGGCAGCGTCGTTTCAGCGCCTCGGACAGTTCCCGGTTGGCGTTGGAGGTCAGCAGCACGATCGGCCGGCGCGCCGCCGCGACAGTGCCCATCTCCGGGATGGTGATCGCGAAGTCCGACAGGATCTCCAGCAGCAGACCCTCCATGTCCACATCGGCCTTGTCGATCTCGTCGATCAGCAGCACCGTCGGTTCGGTGCGCGAGATCGCGGTCAGCAACGGCCGGGCGAGCAGGAACTCCTCGGAGAAGATGTCGTCTTTGGTGGCATCCCAGTCCCGTTGACCGGCGGCCTGGATGGCCAGGATCTGTTTGGCGTGGTTCCACTCGTACAGGGCGCGGGCCTCATCGATGCCCTCGTAACACTGCAGCCGCACCAGTTCGGCACCGGTGGCCCCGGCGATCGCGCGGGCCAGTTCGGTCTTGCCCACCCCGGCCGGTCCCTCCACCAGCAGCGGCTTACCGAGCCGGTCGGCCAGATAGGTCGCCGTGGCCGTGGCCTCATCGGCCAGGTACCCGGTGGTGCGGAGCTTGTCGACGACGTCGCCGGTGCTGGTGAACGACGGCACGATCGCGTCGGCAGTCCCGCCTGCGGCGGCCGCGGCAGCCCCGCTCATGCCGGCCGCACCTGTCCGTCGCCCCACACGATCCATTTGGTGGAGGTCAGCTCGGGCAGGCCCATCGGGCCGCGGGCGTGCAGCTTCTGGGTGGAGATGCCGATCTCGGCGCCGAAACCGAACTGCTCGCCGTCGGTAAACGCGGTGGAGGCGTTCACCATCACCGCGGCCGCGTCGACCCGGTTACTGAAGGCGCGGGCGGCCGCCTGATCGCCGGTGATGATCGCCTCGGTGTGCCCGGTGCCGTAGGTGTCGATGTGCTCGATCGCGGCGTCGAGGTCGTCGACCAGTTTCAGCGCCACGTCCAGCGACAGATATTCGGCGTGCCAGTCCTCTTCGGTGGCCGGCACCATGCCGGGCTCGTCGCCGTGGATGGTCACCCCCTGGCTCTGCAGCGCCGAGACGATCGGGGCCAGCGCCTCCTGGGCGATGCCCCGATCGATGAGCACCGTTTCGACGGTGTTGCAGACGCTGGGCCGGCGGGTCTTGGCGTTGACGATCACCCGGGTGGCGGTGTCCACATCGGCGCCGGCGTGGACGTAGATGTGGCAGTTACCGGTCCCGGTCTCGATGGTGGGGACCTTGGCGTTCTCCACGACGGTGGCGATCAGCCCGGCCCCGCCGCGCGGGATCACCACATCGACCAGACCGCGTGCCTGGATCAGTGCGGTCACGCTGGAGCGGTCCTGGCTGGGCAGCAGCGCCACCGCGTCGGGGTTGACCCGATGCTCCTCCAGCACCCGGCGCAGCACCTGGACCAGGGCCGCATTGGAACTGGCCGCCGACGACGAGCCGCGCAGCAGTACCGCGTTACCGGATTTGAAGGAGATACCGAAACCGTCGACGGTCACATTGGGCCGGGCCTCGTAGACGAAACCGACCACGCCCAGGGGCACCTGCACCTGACGCAGCTCCAGCCCGTTGGGCAGGGTCTTGCCCTGCACCACCACACCGACCGGATCGGGCAGCGCCGCCACCTGGCGCAGGCCGCCGGTGATGCCGGCGATGCGCTCGGGGTTCAGCCGCAGGCGGTCGACCAGGGCCGGTTCGGTGCCGGCCTCTTCGGCCCGGGTCACGTCCTGGGCGTTGGCCGCCAGCACCTCGTCGGCGGCCGCATCGATCGCGTCGGCGGCGGCCAGCAGCACCTCGTTCTTCTGCGCGGTGGTCAACATGCCCAGCGTGCGGGCGGCCTTCTTCGCGGCGCGGGCCTGCTCGAGGACCTGTTCTTCGATGGTCGCAGCATCGCGCTGCGAACTCTCAGCAGTCATGTGGTCCAGGTTAGCCCTCCCCGATGGAGGCGAAAACCGGCCCCGACCCGCCGCCTGTCCGGCACGCGACGCCCACAGATGACACAATGCCCCTATGAGGAAAGCAGGCAAGTGGCTCACCTGGATCGGCCTGGCCATCGGGGTCATCGGCGTCGTCGCCGGCATCGTGATGGTCGTGATCGGCGCCGGACGGCTCACCGACGTGGTGGACAAGTCGTTCTCGGTCGGCCAGTCCCGTCAGTACACCGCCGCCGCCGACGAGGTACTGGTCCTCTACTCCCCTGAGCGCGACGGCCGCAGCGCCGCCTCCTGTGAGATCACCGGTCCGGCCCCCGTCGTCCCGGGACCGAACCAGCAGGACGGCGTCGACCTCCCGTACAACGACCGCACCGTCTATCCGTTCACCTCGTACCGCTTCTCCCAGTCCGGTACGTACACCATCGCCTGTGACCAGTACGGTGTCGTCGCCGGCCCGCCCATCGCCACCGGAACCCTGATGATCACCGGCGGCGGCGTGATTCTGCTCGTGCTGGGAGCGCTGCTGGGCGGTCTGCTCCTGGTGATCGGCATCATCTTGTGGGTCGTGGGCGCCAACAAGGAGAAGAACGCCGCCAACACGCAGCTCTACGGCGCTCCGCAGTACCCGGGCACCTACCCCGGTCAGCAGTACCCGGGCGGCTACCCGGGCCAGCAGCCCTACCCCGGCCAGCCCTACCCCGGTCAGCAGCCGTATCCGGGCCAGCCTGCACCGGGCGAGTCGGCGATGCCCGGCACCCCGTACGTCCCGCCGGTCGATCCGCCGCAGTTCCCCACCACCGGCGATCCGGCCGGGCAGCCGCCGGCCGATCCGTTCAGCGCCCCGACGCAGATGTCACCGCGACCCGACGAACACACGCCCGGTGACGCCGGGCCCGATGGGCAGCAGTCCAGTCCCGATCCCGAGCCGCGCTGACCCGGGCCACCACTGCAGTGCCGGCGGGCGCGCCCCGTCAGCACCCCGACAAGACCCGGGCCAGCACCGTGTGCGAGGCATGATCGATCCGCAGCCGGTAGGCCGCCGAGACGGTGACGTAGGCGACCGCGTACTGGCACCAGAAGCCGCGCAGCGGCGGCATCCAGTCACCCGGCCCGGCATCGCCCTTGGCCTGGTTGCTGGGTCCGTCGACGGCGATCAGGTTCGCCGGATCGTTGGCGAAGGCCAGCCGCCGCGCCGGTGGCCACTGCGCCGCACCCATGTCCCAGGCATACGACAGCGGAACGATGTGGTCGATCTGCACGGCCGCCGACTCGCGGCCACGAGTGAACACGATCTCCTCGCCGGTGTACGGGCTGCGCAGGTGCCCGGCGGCCACCGCCCGGGCACAGCTGCTGATCCCCACCGATCCGGCGACCGCCAGGTCGCGGGCCAGGATGTCGTTGCGGGTATCGCAGGCGTTACCGGCCCCGGCGACGCCCCCGGCATCGCTCCAGGCCGGGCCGAAGGCGTCCCGGCGGTACGGCTGCCCCCGGGCCTGCGCCGCACCGCGTTCGGGCCGGACCGCGATCACCTCGAGCCCGGCCAGTGCCGCGCGAGCCGCCGCCACGCGGACCGGGTCCATCGGCGGCTGACGCGACGGGCCGGGCCAGCCGAGTCCGACCGCCACCAGCACCGCGGTCACCGCGAAGCCGGTCAGGGCACTCCAGTGCTGTCCGGTGAGCCGGATCCGTCCGTCGTGCCGGCGGTGGCCCCGCGTGGCCGACCACCGCTGCACTCTGCCGCGTCGGCGCATATCTCCCCCGAGGTGTCGATGCCGATTCCCCGATGGTTAGACGCACCCGCCGCCGGTCCGGTTCCCCCGACACGCCGCTGATCGGTATCAGCCCAGCGCGGGAACCACCTGCTGGGCCACCAGATCCAGATGGTCCAGATCGGCCAGATCCAGCACCTGCAGGTACACCCGGGTCGCTCCGGCGTCCCGGTAGCGGGCGATGGCCGCGATCGTCTCCTCGACGGTGCCGGCGGCTCCGTTCTCGCGCAGTTCGTCCGGTTCGCGCCCGATCGCGGCGGCCCGGCGCAGGAACTGCTCCTCCGAATCGCCGCAGCACAGCACCAGAGCCACCGACCGGACGATCTGGCCCGGATCGCGGCCGATGGCCGCGCAGGCCTCGTCGACCCGCCGGAACTGGCGGGTCACCACCTCCAGCGGTGCGAAGGGCACATTGAATTCGGCGGCGTAGCGCGCGGCGAGCGCCGGGGTGCGGGTGCGGCCCTTGCCGCCGATGATCACCGGCGGCGGCGTCTGCACCGGTTTGGGCAGCGCCGGCGAATCGGTAAGCGTGTAGTGCTCGCCGGCGAACGAGAATCGCTCCCCGACCGGGGTGGCCCACAGTCCGGTGATGATCTCGAGTTGCTCGCCGAGGCGGTCGAAGCGTTCGGTGACCGGCGGGAACGGGATGCCGTAGGCGGCGTGCTCGGCCTCGAACCAGCCGGCCCCCAGCCCCAGTTCGACGCGCCCGCCGCTCATCTGATCGACCTGGGCCACCGAGATCGACAGCGGGCCGGGTAGGCGGAAGGTCGCCGAGGTGACCAGGGTGCCCAGCCGGATCCGCTCGGTGTCGCGGGCGAGTGCGGCCAGGGTCAGCCACGCCTGAGTGGGGCCGGGCAGCCCGTCGCCGCCGCCCATCGCCAGGTAGTGGTCGGACCGGAAGAAGGCGTCGAAGCCCAGGGTTTCGGCGCGGCGGGCCACGGCGAGCAGATCGTCGTAGCCCGCTCCCTGCTGGGGTTCGGTGAAGATACGGAAGTCCATGCACTTCAACATAGGGGCCGCCGGCGACACCGGGGCGGGCGGTCAGGACTTGTCCAGATATCCCAGCTTGGAGGGCAGCAGGATCGAGTCGACCAGGGCGTCCAGCGCCGGATGCTCGGCCAGCGGCAGATCGGCCAGCACGATCTGTGTGGCCAATTCGCGCGCATCCTCGATCACGTCGGCGTCGTCGAGCAGGGACAGGAAGTGCAGCGACGAAGCGCCACCGGACTGGGCGGCACCGAGCACATCGCCTTCCCGGCGGGCCTCCAGATCGATGCGGGCCAGTTCGAAGCCGTCGGTCGACCGCGCGACCGCATCCAGGCGTGCGCGGGCGCCGGTACCGTCGGCGGCGGTCGTCATCAGCAGGCACAGCCCCGCGTGCCGGCCGCGACCGACGCGACCGCGCAGCTGGTGCAGCTGGCTGACACCGAAGCGTTCGGCGTTGACGATCACCATCATCGTGGCATTGGGCACGTCCACGCCCACCTCGATGACGGTGGTGGACACCAGCACGTCCACCTCCCCGCGGGTGAACCGGTCCATCACCTCGGTCTTCTCCTCGGCCGGCATCCGGCCGTGCAGAAAGTCGATGGTGCGCCCGGACAGCGGTCCGGCGGCGGTGAGCTCCTCGAACTGGTCGAGCACCGAGATCTCCGGGGCCCCCTGATTCGACTTCTCATCACCGATGCGGGTGCACACCACATACACCTGCCGGCCCTGCGCCACCTCCTCGGCGGCGCGCTCCCACACCCGCTCGACCCACACCGGCTTGCTCATCGGCACCACGTTGGTGGTGATCGGCTGGCGGCCGCGCGGCAGCTCCACCAGCGTGGAGGTCTCCAGATCGCCGAAGGTGATCATCGCGACGGTCCGCGGGATCGGTGTGGCCGTCATCACCAGGAAGTGCGGCCGGTTGACCCTGCCCTTGGCCCGCAGCACATCGCGCTGCTCCACACCGAAGCGATGCTGTTCGTCGACCACCACCATGCCCAGGTCGAAGAACTCGACGTTCTCCTCCAGCAGGGCGTGGGTGCCGATGACGATCCCGGCCTGCCCGGTGACGATGTCCAGCAGCGTCTGCCGCCGGTCGGCGGTCCGCTGCGAACCGGTCAGCAGCGCCACCTGGGTGGCACCGTCGGCGGCGCCGAGCTGCCCGCCCAGGGCCAGCGGACCCAGCATGGTCAGCACCGTCCGATGATGCTGAGCGGCCAGAACCTCCGTCGGCGCCAGGATCGCGCACTGGTGACCGTTGTCGACCACCCGCAGCATCGCCAGCAGCGAGACCAGGGTCTTACCCGAGCCGACCTCACCCTGCAGCAGCCGGTTCATCGGATGGACCCGGCCGATGTCCTCGGCGATCTCGGCGACCACCGCGCGCTGTCCGTCGGTCAGCTCGAAGGGCAGGGAGGCCAGCAGCTGATCCTCCAGGCCGCCGGGCACGTGGGGGCAGGCGTGCGCCGATTCGGTGCCGGCGGCGATCCGGTTCTGCGCCAGGGCGGTCTGCACGGCCAGGGCCTCGTCGAACTTCAGTCGCCGGGTGGCCGCGGCGATCTCGGCCTGGGTGTCGGGCAGGTGGATCTTGCGGATCGCCTCGTCGCTGGTCATCAGGCCCCGGACGGTGCGCTGCTCGTCGGTGAGCGCATCGTCGGTGGGACCCAGCTGGTCCAGCACGGTCCGGATCGCCCGCCAGATCTCCCAGGTCTGCACATTCTTGGTGGCCGGATACATCGGCACGATCTCACGGGAGAAGTGGTCGAGGTCTTCGGCGGTGGCCACATGTCCCGGATCGGACTGGGACTGCTCGGCGTACAGCTCGGTGAGCATGGAGCTGCCGGTCACCGACTCGTCGAAGGCATCGGGCAGGATCAGCCACTCCGGGTGGGTCAGCTGAATCTGATCGCGGAAGTACTTCACCGTCCCGGCCAGTGCCATCTTGGTACCCGGCAGCAGCCGCTTCTTCATCCACCGCGCGTTGAAGAAGGTGACCTCGTAGTTGCGGCGGCCGTCGTTGACCACCACCTTGAGGAAGCTGCCGGGTTTGCGCTTCATCGGGATCATCTCGGCGCGGGTGACGTGCCCGACCAGGTTGACCCAGCTGCCGGCTTCGGGGGCCTCGGTGTCGGCGGTGTCGCCGCGGGCCAGATAACGCCGCGGCACGTAGCGGAGCAGTTCGCCGACCGTCACCAGTTCCAGATCGGCGAGTTTGCCGACCAGTGCCGGATCCAGCGCGGTCGACGACAGCTCGGTGGTCAGGGTCAGTGTCCCGGGGGAAGGGCTCATGACCTATTCGACGCCGATCTGCAGCAACTGGTTGGTCTGCCCGCCGGGGTACACCGCCAGCTCGATCCCCGGGTGTTCGGTGCGGACATGGTCGGCGATGGCCGCGTGCGCCTCGTCCTGCAGACCGGCACCGGCCAGGATGGTGACCAGTTCGCCGCCGATGGCCAGCATCAGGTCGATCAGCGCCACCGCCGCCTCGCTCTGGGTCTTCTTGATCACCAGCACATCCGAGCCGATCAGGCCCAGAGTGTCCCCGATCTGGCAGGTCCCGGCCAGGGTCATCATCGCTCCGTCGGCGGTGCGGACCGACCCCCACCTGGTCGCACCGGCCGCCTCGGCCATGGCGAAGGCATCCACATCGGGTGATTCGCCCGGATCGTGCACGGCCAGGGCCGCCAGCCCCTGCACCATCGACGCGGTGGGCAGGAAGACCAGTGAGCGTTTGGCCGACCGGGCCTGCGCCCCGACCGACACCAGATCGGCCGATGCCATCATGCCGTTGCCCATCACCACCGTGTGCGCACTGTCGGCCTGCCGGATGGCCTCGGCGACGGTCGCCGGATGGATGCCGTGATCGGTGCGCACCACCCGCGCACCGGCCTCGGTGAACAGTTCTTCGGCGCCCTGGCCCTGCGCCAGCACCAGCACGGCCCGTTTGTGCCGCGGCGGCGGTTCGGTCGCGCCGGGCTCGTTACGGGCCTCGTCGAGCAGAAAGCAGCTGATCCGGATGTCGTGGACGCCGCCGATCCGCACCCCCGCCTCGACCGCGGCGCCCGGCTCGTCGGTGTGCACATGCACCGAGAACTGTTCCCGGTCGGCTGAGCTCTCCCCGACGATCACCACTGAATCGCCCAGGCGGCCCAGTTCCTCGCGCAGCGCACCGATCAGCGAACCCTCGGCGACCAGCTTGTACATGACCTCGAAGTCGGTGTCCCCCGAGCCGGAGCACTCGCCTTCCCCGTGCCCGGTATCACCCATGTTGCCGCGGTAGGGACGACGACGATTGGCCACCCCGGTCACCACCAGAACCAGCGCGTCGAGCATCACCAGCAGACCGCGGGCGCCGGCGTCGACCACCCCGGCGTTGGTCAGTTCGATCATCTGATCGGTCGTCTGCTCCAGGGCGTGGGCGGCTTCGTCGGCCACCGCCCGCACCAGATCGGACGGGGAGGCCTCCACCTCGCGGGCGGCGGTGTCGGCGGCGACCCGCAGCACCGTCAGCACGGTGCCCTCCCGCGGGACGGAGACCGCGCGCCGGGCGGCCAGGGATGCCAGCCGCAGACCGTTCATCGCCAGCCGGTTGAAGCTGGGGTCCTGTTCGGCCACGGCCAGATCGGCCGCATCGGCCAGACCGATCAGGATCTGCGACAAGATGATGCCGGAGTTGCCGCGGGCGTGGGCCACACCGCCGTCGGCCAGGGTCCGGAAGACCGTGGCCAGATCGGTGGCCGCATAATCCAGATCGGCCAGACCCGCCGCGGCCCCGCTCATGGTGAAGGCCATATTGCTGCCGGTGTCGGCATCGGGGATCGGGAAGACGTTGAGATCGTTGATCTCGGTGCGCTGAGCCGCCAGGCCTTCGGCGCAGGCCTGCGCCCAGTCCCGGATCAAGCCGACACTGATCGGCACACTGCTCGGCGCACGCTGCATCTCGACTGTCCTGGCCCTTCCCACTGCGATACCACCCCCGCGAAATCGCCCCTGCGAAACAGTGTGTCAGAGGTTACGCTCCCACCGCCCGCGCCGGGCAACCCCGTCCGATCCGATTTGCCCGCGACGCCGGGCGCCGGTTAGTCTGTTCGGGTTGCCAGCCGAGTCCGCGCCTTCCGCGCGTCCGGCCGGTGAATACCACTGATCATTATTCAACCAAGGGAGTTCGACATGGCTGCCGTTTGTGACATCTGCGGCAAGGGCCCCGGCTTCGGCAAGTCGGTCTCGCACTCGCACCGCCGCACCAACCGTCGCTGGAACCCGAACATCCAGTCGGTGCGCGTCGAGGTGGCCCCGGGCAACCGCGCCCGCAAGAATGTGTGCACCTCGTGCCTGAAGGCCGGCAAGACCACCACGGTCTGAGCCGCCCCCTCACCACGAATTCACGAAGACCGCCGTCCCGCCTACGCGGGGCGGCGGTCTTCGCTCTAGGCTGAGCCCATGAGCGAACTGACCACGCTGCACGACGACGGCGTCCTGGAACTGACCATCTCCCGTGACGGCGCGGGCAACTCCCTGGACCACGATGCCGTCCTGGCCGGTGCCGACGCCCTGCACCGGGTGATGCGCGGACAACTGGATGCCCGCGCGGTCCTGCTGACCGGGCAGGGCAAGAACTTCTGCGCCGGCGGCAATGTCGCGAAGTTCGCCGCCGCCGATGACCGTCGCGCCTACCTGCGCGGTCTGGCACACGACCTCAACACCTTCGTCTCGGCGCTGTATGCCACGCAGCGACCCACCGTCGCCGCGGCGACCGGCTGGGCCGCCGGGGCCGGCATGTCCCTGGCCCTGCACGCCGACTTCGCCATCGGCGGCCCGAGCACCCGCATGCGTCCGGCCTACCCGGGCATCGGCCTGTCCCCCGACGGCGGCATGTCCTGGCTGCTGCCGCAGATCGTCGGTCTGGGCCGGGCCCGCACCATCCTGCTGCGCGACGAGGTCCTGGACGCACCGGCGCTGCTGGAGGCCTCCCTGCTCAGCGAGATCGTCGACGACGATCAGGTCCGCACCCGCGCCCGCGCGGTGGCCGCCGAACTCGCCGCCGGCCCGACCGGTTCCTATGCCGCGATCCGCCGGCTGCTACTGGCCTCGTCCTCGCACACCCTGGACGAGCAGTTGATCGCCGAAGCCGAGTCGATCGCCGATCTGTCCATCACCGGCGAAGGGGTCGAGGGCGTCGACGCCTTCCTGGCCAAGCGCATCCCGGACTTCCCCCGCGCCCGCGGCTGAAGCCTAGCTTCCTTCGGCGTATGCCGCCGCTCTGACCGCCAGCTCCGTTTCCGGATCGTCGGCGGTGACGATGATCGGGATGCCGCCGGGCAGAGACGATCCGGGCACCACCCACCGCACCGTCGTCACCGACGGCGTCGAGAAGAGTTGCTCATCGCAGCGGTGCCTCGCCCGGTTCTCGGTGTCGCCCACCCGCGCCGACATCGAACCCCGGCCGAGACAGGCCAGCGCGGCGGTGACCACGACCATGCCGGGTTCGGCGTCATCGACCGGAAGGTGAACACCGGCCGCGCGCGTCCCGGCGGCGGTCTGCGAGGCCACCAGCTGGTAAGTCGTCCCGTCGACGTCCTCGGTCCGCGGGGACGGCTGCGCCTGCACCGCGTCCCGGAGCAGGGCCTGCCGGTCCACCGCGTCCGGCGATGACTCCGCACATCCGGTGCAGCCCAGCAGGATCGCGGCAGCGGCCAGTCCGCCGAGCCGGCGGCGCCGGCCAGCCGTCACGACGGCAGCTGCCAGTCGACCGGCTCGCAACCCAGATCCGCCAGCTCGTCGTTGGCCCGGCTGAACGGGCGAGACCCGAAGAAGCCGCGCGAGGCCGACAGCGGCGACGGATGCACCGACTCGATGATCGGCACATCGGGCAGCCACTGTGCGACGGATCGGGCATCGTTGCCCCACAGGATCGCCACCAGCGGCTCGTCCCGGGCGGCCAACGCCTTGATGGCGCATTCGGTGACGTCCTCCCAGCCTTTGCCGCGGTGACCGCCGGCATTGCCCGGCTCCACGGTGAGGACCCGGTTGAGCAGCAGCACGCCCTGATCGGCCCACGGACTCAGATCGCCGTCGGCCGGCGGCGGGAAGCCCAGATCGTCGACGTATTCCTTGTAGATGTTGATCAGCGATTTCGGCAGCGGGCGCACCGCCGGCGCCACCGAGAAGCTCAGGCCCACCGCATGCCCGGGGGTGGGATAGGGATCCTGTCCCACGATCAGCACCCGGACCTGATCGAACGGGCGGGTGAACGCCCGCAGCACATTCGCTCCGGCGGGCAGATAGCCGCGCCCGGCGGTGTTCTCGGCGCGCAGAAACTCGCCCATCGCGGTGATGCGGTCGGCGACCGGTGCCAGCGCCTGTGCCCAGCCCGGATCGATCAGTTCGGCCAACGGTGTCGCCATCGGTGCGGTCAGTCCTGTGCGTCGAGACGACGCAGATCGCGCGCGTAGTACTGCGCGTTCTGGAAGTACAGTTCGACGTTGTCGACCAGGTGGCCTTCGGGAACCTCGACGCCCTCGCGCACCTTCGCCGGGATCCCCACCGCCATCGACCGGGCCGGGATCTGCGACTTGTACGGCACCACCGCACCGGCGCCGACGATGCTGCCGTCGCCGACGGTGGAACCGTTGAGTACCACCGAACCGGAGGCGATGAGCACATCGTCGCCGACCACCGCGCCCTCCACGTGCGCGTTGTGGCCCACCACGCAGCCGGCGCCGAGCACGGTCGGCTCGGTGAATGTGCAGTGGATGACGGCCCCGTCCTGGATATTGGTGCGGTCCCCCACGGTGATGGTGCCGTAGTCGCCGCGCAGCACCGCGCCCGGCCACACCGAGACGCCGTCGCCGAGCGTGACATCTCCGATCACGGTCGCATCGGGGTGGATGTAGACATCCTTGCCGAGTACGGGTTCACGGTCACCGAGCGCATAGACAGCCATGGCCCGATCTAACCAGGTCAGTTGTCGCCGAAGTCCAGGGGTGCCGACGGCAGCTCCCCGGCCAGTCCGGAGATCTTGGTCAGCGGACCGTTCCCGGCGCCCGAGGGCACCCACACCGCGATGTACGGGCGACGATCCACCAGCACGTAGGCCTGGCCGCGCGATTCGTCGGTGTCGGTCATGAACCACTGCTCGTTGTTGATCACCTGCAGCGAACTGGTCGGCGCCAGCGCCTCCGGCCGGGCGACGCCGCAGCGGAAGACCAGCGGGTCGGGCGACTGCTCGTTCTCCGAGGACGTCCAGCGCACGGTGTTCCCTTCGACGCTCTTGCCGCCGTACTCGCCGAAGGATTCGGGTAGCTGCGCGATCAGCGGTCCGCACCGCTCGGCCGCTTCGGTCGAGGTTGCATAGGAATCGACCGGAATCTTCTCGGCCTCTTTGGTCTTGAGCATCGCGAAGACGATGAACCCGATGATGACCATCGTCGGGATCGTCGCCAGGGTGGCGATCAGCGCCGGAGACAGCCGATACGGTTCGCTGTCGGCGGGCGGCGTCGGCGCCGGCTCACTCTCACTCATGGGCACCAGCCTAGCGAGGCGTAACATCAGCGCCGTGCACCAGGAGCAGGGTCGGGTCCGTCCGGGCGCCACCGTCGGCGAGGTCGGTGAGCGAGCCCTGATCGCGTTGTTCACCGCCGCCGCCGCCGGCTCGTCCGACGATGTGGTAATCGGTTCCGGTGACGACGCCGCCGTCCTGGCCGGCGGCGGCGCCGTGGTGGTGAGCACCGATACCGCGGTGGCCGGACGGCACTTCCGCTTCGACTGGTCCACCGCCGAGCAGATCGGAGCGCGCGCGGTGGTGCAGAGCGCCGCCGATATCGCGGCGATGGGCGGCACGCTGACCGGGACCGTCGTCTCGATCGGCTGCCCGCCGGAGACACCGGTACCGCGGGTGCTGGCCCTCAACGCCGGGATCGTCGCCCAGACCCACCGGCTGGGCGGGCGGGTCCTCGGCGGAGACCTGGTCTCGGCGCCGTCGGTGATCCTGACCGTCACCTCGCTGGGCACCCTGTCCGGGACGGCCCCGGTGACTCTGGCCGGTGCCCGCGCCGGCGACGTCCTGGCCGTCAGCGGCCCGCTGGGCGGTGCCGCCGCCGGTCTGGCGGTGCTCTCGGCGATCGAGAACGGCGCCGATCCGGTTCTGGCCGCACGGTTCCCGCAGTTGGTGCAGGCCTACCGGCTGCCGCAGCCGGATCTGGCGCAGGGCCCGATCGCCGCCCGGGCCGGGGCGCACGCGATGACCGACATCTCCGACGCCCTGGTGGAAGAGATCATCACCATGTCCGCCGGGTCGGGGTTGCACCTGGACGTCGAGTCGGCGATGGTGCCACGGCCGGCCGGACTCGACGAGCTGGCCGCCGAACTCGGCGTGGACCCGGTGCGCTGGGCGCTGACCGGCGGCGAAGATCACCAGTTGCTGGCCGCGTTCGCCCCGGGAGGGGTTCCCGGCGGCTGGACCGTGGTCGGCACCGTTGCGGCCCCGGCAGCCGGACGGCCGGCAGCCGCCACCGTCGACGGCGCCACCGCCGACGGACTGCACGGCTGGCAGTCGTTCAGCGAGGCCTGATCCGGACCTGCCTGCTCAGACCTCGGGTTTGATGGTGCGGCCCAGCAGCATACCCACCATGTCCTGCACCGGCATCCCCTCGTGGCATACCCGGTACACCGCATCGGTGAGCGGCATCTCCACGTCGTACTGGTGGGCCAGGGCGCGCACCGAACGGCACGACTTCACGCCCTCGGCGACCTGCCCGTGGGTGGCCGCCTGCGCCTCCTCCAGCGTCGCCCCCTCGCCCAGCCGGGCCCCGAAGGTCCGATTGCGCGACAGCGGCGACGAGCAGGTGGCGACCAGGTCACCGATCCCGGCCAGTCCGGCCAGGGTGCGCACATCGGCGCCCATCGCGATGCCCAGCCGCATAGTCTCGGCGAGTCCGCGAGTGATCAGGGTGGCCAGGGTGTTCTCGCCGAAACCCATTCCGGCGGCCATTCCGCAGGCCAGGGCGATCACGTTCTTGGCGGCGCCGCCGATCTCCACGCCGATCACATCGGTGTTGGTGTACGGCCGGAAGTAGGGCGCGGCGAAGGCGTGCTGCAGCCGCTTGGCGACGTCCTCGTCGATACAGGCGATGACGGTAGCCGCCGGCTGCTCCTCGGCGATCTCGCGCGCCAGGTTCGGTCCGGACAGCACCGCGATCCGGTCGTCGGGCAGGTCGGCGACCTCCTTGATCACCTGGCTCATCCGTTCGCCGCTGCTGACCTCGACCCCTTTGGCCAGGGACACCAGCACCGAGCCTTCGGGCAGGTGCGGCTTCCACTGCGCCAAGTTCTCGCGCAGCACCTGCGAGGGGACCGCGCACACCACGATCTCCTTATCGGCCAGGGCCTCCTCGATCGAGGTGACGGCCCGGAGTCCGTCCGGCAGCCGGATGCCCGGCAGGTAGCCGGCGTTCTCCCGGTCACGGTTGATCGCCTCGGCGCGCTCGGCTTGGCGGGCCCACATGGTGACATCGTTACCGGCATCGGCGAGGATCTTCGCCACCGCCGTCCCCCAGGACCCCGAACCCATCACTACCGCTCGCACCGAATCACTCCTCATCTCTGCTGAGCACTGGCCAGCTCGGGCCAGGCGTCGACGTGGGGCCAAGCCTAGTCGCCGACGGCCCGGCGAACCGGCGAATCGGCACCCGCGCTGGCCCGCGGTGGGTCCGGGCGGGCACGATGGTTCCCATGGCGCCCAGCTCCCCCGCATTCCCCGACCTCACGGTGGTGCTGGCGCTCAAGCAGCTGCGCGATGCCAAGAGCAGACTGACCCATCCGGCGGTAACGCATCGGCAGGCCCTGGTGCTGGCCATGTTCACCGATACCGTGCTCGCCGCTCAGGCCGTGCGGCCGGGCCGGATCGTGGTGGTCAGCCCCGATCCGGCGGTGCGCGAGCATGCGCGCGCCCTGGGTGTGCAGACCGTCGACGAACCGGCCGGCGGCGGGCTCAATGCGGCGCTGGTGCACGGGGCGGCCGGGGCGCCCGGGGCGGTGGCCTTTCTGCAGGCCGATCTGCCAGCATTGCGCGCCGGATCCCTGCAGCAGGCGCTGACCGCGGCCGGCGATCACCCGGCGGCATTCGTCGCCGACCGGGAGGGCAGCGGTACGACGCTGCTGGTCCGGGCGCACCGGACGGCTCTGCACCCGTCGTTCGGCCCCGGGTCGGCGCAAGCCCATCGCCGGGCCGGCGCCGTCGAACTCGATCCCGCACACCGGCGGTGGCCGGACCTGCGCCGCGATGCCGACACCGTCGAGGATCTGGCGGCGTGTGCGGCGCTGGGCCTGGGCAGCTGCTCGCAGCAGGTGCTGTCGTCGTCGGTGTCGCCGTCGTCCACTCGGAGGCCCGCACGCGCCAGCAGCGGCGATAGGGAACAATGAGGTGGTGACCGCCACGGATCAGACCACCGAAGAATCCCGCAGGGAACTGCCTGCCGCACTGCCGGCGGCGACCATCGACCCCGACGAGTCGGCCGATCTGCCCGCGGAACGCTACTTCAACCGGGAACTGAGTTGGCTGGACTTCAATTCGCGGGTGCTCGCCCTGGCCGAAGACACCTCGCTGCCGCTGCTGGAGCGCGCCAAGTTCCTGGCGATCTTCGCCTCCAATCTCGACGAGTTCTTCATGGTCCGGGTGGCCGGGCTCAAACGACGCGACGACACCGGACTGTCGGTGCGCTCGGCCGACGGCCGCTCCCCGCGCGAGCAGCTGCAGATGATCGCCGCGCGCACGCAGAAGATCGTCGACCGGCACGCCCGCGTCTACCTCGAGTCGGTGCAGCCGGAGCTGGATGCGGCCGGTGTGCACATCGCCGATTGGGACGATCTGAGCTCGAGCCAGCAGGATCGGCTGCGCGAATACTTCCACAACGAGCTGTTCCCGATCCTCACCCCGCTCGCGGTGGATCCGGCGCATCCGTTCCCGTACATCAGCGGTCTGTCCCTGAATCTGGCGGTGACGGTGCGCGATGAGGGCAGTGAGGGCGGCGAACACTTCGCCCGGGTCAAGGTTCCCAACAACATCAACCGGTTCATCCGCGTCGACAAGCTGCGGTCGGCCGGTGAGCGCACCGGCTCCGACGACGGGCACCAGCCGGCGATCTTCCTGCCGCTGGAGAAGTTGATCGCGGCTAATCTGGAGTTCTTGTTCCCGGGCATGCACGTGGTGGAGCACCACGTCTTCCGGGTGACCCGCAACGCCGACTTCGAGGTCGACGAGGACCGCGACGAGGATCTACTGCAGGCCCTCGAACGCGAATTGGCCCGCCGCCGGTTCGGTTCGCCGGTGCGGCTGGAAGTCGGCGACGATATGACCGAGCACATGCTCGAGCTGCTGCTGCGGGAGCTCGACGTGAACCCGGCCGATGTGATCCAGGTGCCCGGCCTGCTGGATCTGACCGCGCTGTTCGAGATCTACGGCATCGACCGCCCGCAGCTCAAGGAGCGGCCCTTCGTCCCGAAGACGCACCCGGCCTTCGCCGAGGGCGAGACGCCCAAGAGCATCTTCGCCACCCTGCAGGAGGGCGATGTGCTGGTGCATCACCCCTACGACAGCTTCTCCACCAGCGTGCAGCGCTTCATCGAACAGGCCGCCGCCGACCCGCATGTGCTGGCGATCAAACAGACCCTGTACCGCACCTCCGGCGACTCCCCCATCGTCGACGCGCTGATCGACGCCGCCGCGGCCGGCAAGCAGGTGGTGGCGCTGGTGGAGCTCAAGGCCCGGTTCGACGAGCAGGCCAACATCAAGTGGGCGCGCAAACTCGAGCAGTCCGGCGTGCACGTGGTCTACGGACTGGTCGGTCTCAAGACGCACTGCAAGACCTGCCTGGTGGTCCGCCGGGAGGGGTCGGCGATCCGTCGCTACTGCCACATCGGCACCGGCAACTACAACCCGAAGACCGCCCGCCTGTACGAGGACGTGGGCCTGTTCACCGCGGCCCCGGAACTGGGTGCGGACCTGACGGACCTGTTCAACACGCTCACCGGCTACTCACGCAAGCACGAGTACCGGAATCTTCTGGTGGCCCCGCACGGTATCCGCACCGGCATCATCGAGCGGATCGAGGCCGAAGTGGCTGCGCACCGGGCCGGTGATCCGACCGCGCGCATCCAGCTGAAGGCCAATGCGCTGGTCGACGAGCAGGTGATCGATGCGCTCTACCGCGCCTCGCAGGCCGGGGTGCCGGTGGACATCTTCGTCCGCGGCATCTGTGCCCTGCGGCCGGGGGTGCCGGGACTCAGTGAGAACATCACCGTCCGCTCGATTCTGGGCGAGTTCCTGGAGCATTCGCGGATCATCGTCTTCGGTTCGAGCCAGGAGTACTGGATCGGCAGCGCCGACATGATGCACCGCAACCTGGACCGCCGTGTCGAGGTGATGGTGCAGGTGCGTGACCACCGGCTTACCGCCGACCTGCAGGAGATCTTCGATTCGGCATTCGATCCGCGGACCCGCTGCTGGGAGTTGCAGCCCGACGGCACCTGGACCGCTTCCCCGGCCGCAGGTGTGGAGGTGCGCGACCACCAGCGGCGGTTGATGACCCGCAGTCGCCGCGACTCCGATTCGGGTGCGGCCACATGAGTAGCACCGTGTGGGCCGCCGGCGGGGTGCTGTGGCGGACCTCGGCGCCCGGCAAGCTCGAGGTGGCCGTCGTGCACCGCGGCCGGTACGATGACTGGTCGCTGCCCAAGGGCAAGGCGCACAGCGGCGAGTTGATGGTGTCCACTGCGGCCCGGGAGATGACCGAGGAGACCGGCTTCGAGTGCCGGGTCGGCCGCGAACTGGGCGTCATGCGGTATGCCCTCAAATCCGGAACCCCGAAAAAGGTCTACTACTGGTCGATGGAGTCCACCGGCGGGCGTTTCGTCTCCAATCACGAGACCGACGACATCCAGTGGCTGACGATCGCGGGCGCTCAGCGCACCGTGTCCTACGACGCCGACCGTCAGATCCTGGAATCCTTTGCCGCTCAGCCGGATCCGGAACTGCATCAGTTCATCGTCGTTCGGCATGCGAAGGCGGGACGACGGTCCCGTTTCACCGGCGACGACACTGCGCGGCCGCTGGATGCCATCGGGCAGATCCAGGCCGACGCGATGGTGCCGCTGCTGGGCCTGTTCGGCGTCCGTCATCTGCACGCGGCAGACCGGCTGCGGTGCGTGCAGACACTGGCGCCGCTGGCTCAGGAATTGCGCACCGACATCGTCTCCGAACCCCTGTTGACCGAGGAGGCCTACCTGGCCGACCCCGATGCGTCCTACGCACGGCTGCGCGAATTGTCGGTGACCGGCGGCCGCGGGCACGGGGTCACCGCGGTGTGCAGTCAGGGCAGGGCCATCGCGCCGCTGCTGAACCGCTGGGCCGACGAGACCGGAGTCGAACTGCCCGCGTCACGCAATCGAAAGGGCAGCATCTGGGTGCTCAGCCTGCACGGCGATCGCCTGGTCCAAGCCGACCATCTGCCCAGCCCGCTGCCCGGAAAGAGCGGTCACTGACATCCGTCGGGTCCGGCGGTGACTAGTTCCCCGGCGCGGCCTTCTTCGCGGGGCTGGCCTTCGTCGCGGGGCTGCTCTTCTTCGCGGCGGCAGTCTTCTTCGCGGCGGCAGTCTTCTTCGCGGCAGTGGCCTTCTTCGCGGCGGCAGTCTTCTTCGCGGCGGCAGTCTTCTTCGCGACGGCAGTCTTCTTGGCCGCTGTCGTCTTCTTGGCTGCAGTGGTCGTCTTCTTCGCCGGAGCAGCCTTCGTCGCCGGTGCAGCCTTTTTGGCCGCCGGTGCTGTCTTCTTGGCCGGAGCAGTCTTCTTCGCCGCAGCGGTCTTCTTGGCCGGGTCCTCGCTGACCCGCTTCACCGCCGGCTCGCCCTTCCGCAACTTGCGGCGGCCGGCGATGATCTCCTTGAACTGCGCACCGGGCCGGAATGCCGGAATGGAGGTGGCGCCCACCTTGACCGTTTCACCGGTGCGCGGATTGCGGGCGACCCGGGCGGCCCGCCGCCGCTTCTCGAAGACGCCGAAACCGGTGATCGTGACGCTCTCACCCTTGTTCACGGCACGAACGATCGTATCGATCAAGGTCTCGACGGCTTCGGTGGCGGTCTTGCGGTCGGCATCGAGGCGCTTGGTCAGCTCGTCGATGAGTTGGGCCTTGTTCATGCGTTCCTCCGCGTGAGAAATGGTGTCACTGGTCGAACCAGTTATTGCTCACGGTAAACGGCGCCGAACGCATGCGGGGCGCAATCGGGGCGATGACGCCCGAGTTTCAGGGCAGGGTGACCGGCTTAAACGCCGGGCGCTTCTGCTCGAATTCGGTGATTGCGTCGACCTCACGCAGAGTCAGACCGATGTCGTCGAGGCCTTCCATCAACCGCCAGCGGGTGTAGTCGTCGATCTGCAGGGGCACCACCAGATCGCCGGCAGTGACCGTGCGAGTCTCCAGATCGACCGTCAGCTCCAGCCCTGGTTCGGCCTCCAGCCGCTTCCACAGCAGCTCGACGTCGGCCTGATCCACCTGTGCCGCAACGAGTCCGGACTTTCCGGCATTACCGCGGAAGATGTCGGCGAAGCGCGAGGAGATCACCACGCGGAAACCGAAGTCCATCAACGCCCAGACTGCGTGCTCGCGCGAGGAGCCGGTGCCGAAGTCCGGCCCGGCCACCAGGACCGAACCCGAGCTCCACGGTTCGGAGTTGAGGATGAAGTCCGGATCGCCGCGCCAGGCGGAGAACAGTCCGTCCTCGAAGCCGGTTCGGGTGACCCGCTTGAGGAAGACCGCCGGGATGATCTGGTCGGTGTCAACGTTGCTGCGCTGCAACGGAACTCCGATTCCGGTGTGAGTGATGAAAGCTTCCATGATCGTCTCTTCTCGAAAGTCGCAGCGGGGTCAGGACAAGTCGGCGGGAGCGGACAGACGCCCGCGGATCGCGGTGGCGGCGGCGACGGCCGGCGACACCAGATGGGTCCGGCCGCCCTTGCCCTGGCGGCCTTCGAAGTTGCGGTTCGACGTGGCCGCGCAGCGGTCCCCCGGCGAGAGTTGATCGGGGTTCATCCCCAGGCACATCGAGCAGCCGGCCATCCGCCACTCGGCACCGGCGGCGGTGAAGATCTCGCCCAGACCCTCCTCTTCGGCCTGTGCACGGACCTTCATCGAGCCGGGAACGATCAGCATGCGCACCCCGTCGGCGACCTTGCGGTCCTTGAGGATGCCGGCGACCGCGCGCAGGTCCTCGATCCGGCCGTTGGTGCACGAGCCGACGAAGACGGTGTTCACCTCGATGTCGCGCAGAGGCATACCCGGAGTCAGGTCCATGTACTCCAGTGCCCGCTCGGCAGCTACCGCTTCGGTCTCGTCGAGGATGTCGGCCGGATCGGGCACCGAGGCGCCCAGCGGCAGTCCCTGGCCGGGGTTGGTTCCCCAGGTGACGAACGGGGTCAGCGCTGCGCCGTCGATGTTCACTTCGCGATCGAAGACGGCGTCGGCATCGGTGCGCAGGCTGTCCCAGTAGGCGACCGCGGCATCCCACTCGGCACCCTGGGGCGCGTGGGGCCGGCCCTTCAGGTAGTCGTAGGTCGTCTGGTCGGGGGCGATCATGCCCGCGCGCGCCCCCGCTTCGATGGACATGTTGCAGATCGTCATACGGGCTTCCATCGACAGCTTCTCGATGGCCGGGCCGCGGTATTCGAGGATGTGTCCCTGGCCGCCACCGGTTCCGATCTCGGCGATGATCGCCAGAATCAGGTCCTTGGCGGTGACGCCGTCGGCCAGTTCCCCCGAGACGTTGATGGCCATGGTCTTGAAGGGGCGCAGCGGCAGTGTCTGGGTGGCCATGACGTGTTCCACCTCGGACGTGCCGATACCCATCGCGATGGCACCGAAGGCACCGTGGGTGGAGGTGTGGCTGTCGCCGCAGACCACTGTCATACCCGGCTGAGTCAGGCCCAGCTGCGGGCCGACCACGTGCACGATGCCCTGGTCGGTGTCGCCCATCGGGAACAGCTTGACGCCGAACTCTTCACAGTTTCGCCGCAGCGTCTCCACCTGCAATGCCGAGACCTGATCCGCGATCGGACTGGTGATATCGATCGTGGGGACGTTGTGATCCTCCGTGGCAATGGTGAGGTCGGGTCGGCGCAGCGGCCGACCGGCCATCCGGAGCCCATCGAAGGCCTGCGGACTGGTTACCTCGTGCACCAGGTGCAGGTCGATGTACAGCAGGTCGGGACCGGCTTCACCGTTCTCATCGACCTTGCCGGGCACCACCACGTGGTCATCCCAGACCTTTTCGGCCAGCGTGCGCGGCCCGGGGGCTGCTGCTTGCTGTGTCATGAGCACACTCGACTTTCCCTCACATGCCTACCCGGCGGCTACGGGGCTGTCGCCGGCCGGGTGAATCCACATCCAGTGGAGTGGCAATCTCAATATGTGGACGGCTAATATCGCCGTATGGGAAATTCTAGCGGAATCGGCGTCTTAGACAAATCGGTGCTGGTCCTGCAGACGGTCGCACAGGCGCCGTGCAACCTGGCAGAGCTGACCGAGGCCACCGGCCTTCCGCGCGCCACCGCCCATCGACTCGCCGCGGGCCTACAGACACACCGGTTGCTGACCCGAGACGGTGACGGCCGCTGGATCCCCGGACCCGAGCTGCATCGGTTGGCGGGCACGGCACGGGACGCGGTGGTCGAAGCCGCAGCCCCCCTGCTCCCCCGCCTGCAGCAGACGACCGGCGAATCGGTGCAGTTATATCGGCTGCAAGGCAGTGAACGCGTCTGCATCGCCGCGGTCGAACCGCCGACGGGGTTGCGCAATACCGTTCCGGTCGGCAGCCGGCTACCGATGACAGCAGGATCGGCCGCGCGTGTCCTGGCCGCATTCGGCGATCGCGCCACGCAAGAGGAGGCAGGCTTCAGCGACCGTGCGTTGGCCGAGGTCCGTCGTCGAGGCTGGGCGCAAAGTACCGGCGAGCGGGCCGACGGGGTGGCCAGCGTCTCCGCGCCGGTGCACGACGGCACCGGACGCATCGTGGCAGCGGTCTCGGTCTCCGGCCCGATCGATCGGATGGGGCGGCGGCCTGGAGAACGCTGGGCCGACGATCTCCTGGCCATCGCAGCGGAGATCGGCGCACGCCTGTAGCTTTCAGGACATGGCACGCAATCAACGCAGTCAGATCGTCATGTCGGACGAGGAGATCGCCGAGTTCATTCAGCGCAGTCGTACTGCCACCATGGCCACCGTTGGCTCTACCGGGCAACCGCACCTGGTCGCCATGTGGTTCGGGCTGGCCGACGGCGCGTCCACGAAGTATCCGGCAGTCCCGGAATTGTGGTTCGAGACCAAGATCAAATCGCAGAAGGCGGTGAATCTGCGCCGCGATCCCCGCATCACCGTCTTGATCGAGGACGGCCTCACCTATGACACCTTGCGCGGCGTCTCCATTGAAGGCACCGCCGAGATCCTCGAGGACGAGGAGAGTTGCCTTCGAGCCGGCATCAGCGTCTGGGAGCGGTACAACGGCCCGTACACCGAGGATCTGCGGCCTGCAGTGGACGCGATGATGCACAAACGTGTTGCCGTTCGCGTTGTGCCGCAGCGCATTCGGTCATGGGATCACCGAAAACTGAATCTCCCCGAGCTGCCGCTGACCGGTTCGACCGCACAGTTCTATCAGTAGCGTCGGCTTGACCCGTCTGGACGGCCCGCAGCCGAGTTAGAACGGTGGT
>NZ_BANT01000016.1 GCF_000333015.1 Gordonia hirsuta DSM 44140 = NBRC 16056
ACATCGCCCCGATCCCGCCGGCCGCGCCGGCCCCCGGTTCGTCGGCGACCTCGCGGCCGGCGACGTCACGCAACTCCTGCGCCCAACCGGTCAACCGCTCTTCCAGCAGCTCCACCGTCGCCGGATCGGCGCCCTTCTGCGGTGCGAAGACCGCGGCCGCACCACGAGGACCGAGCAGCACATTGTCCACATCGGTGGCCGCGACCAGTTCCACCTCCGACAGGATCCGCACGGCCGCCGCGCAACCTCCCAGGCGCTCGGCGGCGCCGCGGCCTCCGTCGGTGGTCACCGAACCGCCCAGACCCACGACGATGCTGCGGGCTCCGGCCAGCAGTGCCGTCGAGATCAGGTCGCCGAGCCCGGCGCTGGTGGCCGCCAGCGCCGTCTGCGGGGTGCGCGGGGCCGGAACCAGCTGCAGACCGCAGATCTGCGCCACCTCCAGATACGCCACGCCGTCGTGCATCAGCCAGGAGGCCCGGGTCGGCTCGCCCAGCGGGCCGGTGACGCTCTGCGTGCGCACCTCGCCGCCGAACGCCTTCTCCAGCACCATCACGAATCCCGGACCGCCGTCGGACTGCGGCGCCAGGGTCACCACGTCGTCGGGCCGGGCGGCGTGCCAGCCCGCACCGATCGCGGCGGCCGCCTCGACCGCGGTCAACGTTCCCCCGAACGAATCCGGCATCACTGCGATGTTCACCCCGTCGCCCATGACCGCTGACCTTAGGGCCCGGACCGGTCGATCGCACCGCATATCCGCAGACTCGGTACCTGGACCCTCGCCGGGGCGCCGCCGGTCATGCCCTAAGCTCGGGGGCGTGAAGTTGCCCTGGAAGTCCGGCTCCGATGCCGCCGAAGAAGTCCCCTCGACGAGCACCGACACCGCCGCAGATGCCGCTGCGGAGGCTGCCACGCCTCGCAGTGGTGCGACGACACCGGGCAAGGGTCGCCCCACCCCGAAACGCCGCGATGCTCAGAGTCGCCGGCAGGGGCCCGTCGCCCCGCCGCCGACCACGCGCGCCGAGGCCCGCGCTCGCCGCAAGGCCGAGAAGGTGACGCTGTCGAAGGAGGAGCGCAAGGAGCTCAAGAACCAGCGCGCGGCGCAACGGGCGGACCAGCGCGAAAAGATGATGTCCGGCGACGAGAAGTACATGATCGCCCGTGACCGCGGCCCGGTCCGCGCCTATACGCGCGATCTGGTCGACTCACGCCGCAATATCGCCGGGCTGTTCATGCCCTTCGCGATCGTGCTGATCGTGGCGATGATGATGCCCAACTTCGCCGTCTACATCAATTTCCTGCTGCTGATCTTCGTGGTGCTGGTGCTGATCGACTCGGTCATCCTCGGCCGGATGGTGAACAGCCGAGTGCGCGAGCGCTACCCGGATTCGACCGACGGCGGCTTCCGCCTGGGCCTGTACGCGTTCACCCGCGCCATGCAGCTGCGCATGATGCGCGCACCGCGCCCGCGCGTCTCGCTCGGCGACAAGGTCTGATCGCTTCATGCGCACACTGGTGCTCGGTGGCACCCGGTCGGGAAAATCCGCCAGGGCCGAAGATCTGCTGGCGACGGCGCCGCAGGTGCGCTACCTGGCGACCGGAGGCGTCCCGAATGCCGGGGCCGATCCGGCATGGGCCGCACGCGTGCTCGCCCACCAGACCCGCCGCGACCAGCGGTATACGACCGTCGAGACCCTGGCCCTGGCCGCCGAACTGCGCCGCGCCCCGACCGTCCCGACGCTGATCGACGATCTGGGCAACTGGATCACCGGTCTGCTCGACGAGTCCGGCTGGAACCACCAGACCGATCTGTCCGAGCCGATCAGCGAGCTGGCCGACGCCGTGCGCGCCTTCGACGGCGACCTGGTGATCGTGAGCCCGGAGACCGGATTGTCGGTGGTCCCCGGTACCGCGGCCGGCCGCCGCTTCCAGGATTTGCTGGGTGCGGCGAATCTGGCGGTGGCCGCCGCCTGCGACCGGGTCGAGCTGGTGGTCGCCGGGCAGGTCTTCCGCCCCGATGCGACGACCGCGACCCCGACTTCGGCGACCCCGACTTCGGCAACCCCGGCTCCCCCCGCACCGGCTCCCCCAGCACCGAGTCCCGCGTCCGAAAGCAACGTCCCTGACACCCGTGCGCCGGACACGGCCGCACCCGAGGCCGTTGCACCAGATATCGCGGCCTCCCCCGTCTCGGGAGGCCGCGCCGACTTCCCGCTCGACCCGATTGACGCCGAACTCTTCGACACCATCGCACCGCCGGATGAGGACATCGCCGAGCAGACGCGCGGGCATTCACTGAACCTGACCAAACCGCCGGGTTCGCTCGGGCGGCTGGAGGATCTGGCCGTCTGGATCGCCGCCTGCCAGGGTGTGTGCCCACCGCGGCCGCTGACCGCCCCGCAGATCGCCGTCTTCGCCGGTGACCACGGTGTCGCCCGGCAGGGCGTATCGGCCTTCCCCCCCGAGGTGACCGCGCAGATGGTCGCCAACATCGCCGGCGGCGGTGCGGCGATCAACGTGCTGGCGCGCCGGGCCGGGGCCGGGGTACAGGTGCTGGATCTGTCGGTCGACACCGAGGACACCGATCCGGTCATCGCCCGGTACAAGGTCCGGCGCAGCACCGGCGATCTGCGGCGGGGCCAGGCCATGACCCTGGCCGAGGCACGCCGGTCGTTGGCCGCCGGGCGTGCGGTCGCCGATCAACTCGTCGACTCCGGCGCCGATCTGCTGATCGCCGGCGAGATGGGGATCGGCAACACCACTCCGGCGGCGGTGCTGACCGGAACGCTCACCGAACAGGAGCCGGTGGTGGTGGTCGGTCGTGGCACCGGCATCGACGACGCCGGCTGGATCCGCAAGACCGCCGCCGTGCGCGACGGAATGCGCTTCGCCCGGCCCCACCGCGACGATCCGCTGTCCCTGCTGGCCGCGGTCGCCGGTCCCGACCTGGCGGCGATCACCGGATTCCTGGCCCAGGCGGCGCTGCGCAAGACCCCGGTGATCCTGGACGGAACCGTCGTCACCTCGGCCGCTCTGGTCGCCGAACTGCTGGCGCCGGGCGCGCGCGCCTGGTGGTGCGCCGGTCACCGGTCCACCGAACCGGCCCACGGCTTCGCTCTGCTCGAACTCGGTCTGGAGCCGATTCTGGATCTGTCCATGCGACTGGGCGAGGGTTCGGGTGCAGCGGCCGCACTGCCGGTGGTCACCGGCGCCGTCGACCTGATGAACCAGATGGCCACCTTCGGCGATGCTGGTGTCAGCGGCAGCTCCTGACCCCGGGCCGCCGGCCGGCCGGTCCCGCTTCACCGCGCCGATGCGGTCGGTGTGGGTGGCCACGGCCTGGCTCACAGTGCTGCCGGTCCCCCAGCCGAGTGCCGCGCCCGACCGGCGCATCGGTGCTCACGTCATCTCCGCGGTCCCGGTGATCGGAGTCCTGCTCGGGTCGGCCGCCGCCGCACTCGCCTTCGGCCTGCACCACACCGCACTGCCGGCCGCACTGATCGGCGCCCTCATCGTGGCCTTCGATGCCGTGGCGACCCGCGGCATGCACCTGGACGGGCTCGCCGACACCGCCGACGGTCTGGGCTGCTACGGCGATCCCGAACGCACCCGGGCGGTGATGCGCAGCGGTGACGTCGGACCGTTCGGGGCGGCGGCGATGACGATGGTGCTGCTCCTGCAGACCCTGGCGATCGGCGCCCTGGTCGACCAGCACCGCTGGACCGCGATCGTCTTCGCCGTCTTCCTCGGCCGGGTCTCGGTGGTGATCGCCTGCCGCCGCGGGCTCGGCCCGGCCAACGCCGACGGCTTCGGCGCCCTGGTATCGGGGACCCAGCGGTGGTCGATCCTGGTGTGGCTGCTGGTCTCGGTGGCCGCCGCGCTCGGCGCCGGAGCCGTCGATCCCGGCCCAGGCGATCCGGTGCCGGGCGACTCGATCTGGACCGGTGCCGGCTTGTCGGCGGCGCTGCCGGCGCTGACCGCAGTGGTCGTCGTCGCGGTGGCCGTCTACCTGTTCACCCGGCACTGTGCGCGCCGGATGGGCGGCACCTCCGGCGATGTACTGGGCGCGACCCTGGAGCTGAGCACCACGATCGCCCTGGTCGTTCTGCTCTGGTGAGCCGGGCCGGGCCGGGCCGCGGCCGCCGGCGCCCGGGTCTACGGGTGCAGCGTCGTCATCCAGCCGTGCGGATCGGCGACGGTCCCGCGCTGCAGGCCGGTCAGCGTATCGCGCAGAATCTGGGTCACCGGGCCGGTGGAGCCGTCGCCGATCAGATAGTCCTCGTCGGCACCCTTGACCCGGCCGACGGGCGTGATGACCGCGGCGGTACCGCACGCGAAGACCTCGGTGATGGTGCCGTCTGCCACGCCTTGCCGGAGTTCGTCGGTGGAGATCTTGCGTTCGCTGACCCGGTAGCCGGCATCGGCGGCCAGGGTCAGCAGCGAATCACGGGTGATGCCCGGCAGGAGCGATCCCGACAGCTCGGGGGTCACGATTTGGGCCTCGGCACCGCTGCCGAGCACGAAGAACAGATTCATCCCGCCCATCTCTTCGATGTAGCGGCGCTCGATGGCGTCGAGCCACACCACCTGATCGCAGCCCTGTTCGGCGGCCTGTGCCTGGGCCAGCAGCGATGCGGCGTAGTTGCCGCCGAACTTGGCCGCCCCCGTGCCTCCCGGAGAGGCACGGACGTACTCGGTGCACAGGTAGACGCTCACCGGCTTCACCCCGCCGGAGAAGTAGGCGCCGGCCGGAGACGCGATGACGATGAAGCGGTACTGGTCGGCCGGACGCACACCCAGGCTCGGTTCGGTGGCGAACATGAACGGCCGCAGGTACAGCGATTCCTCACCGCCGGCCTCCGGGACCCACCCGTGATCGACTGACAGCAGCGCGCGCAGCGCCTCGACGAAGTCGTCGACCGGCAGCGGCGGCATCGCCAGCCGCTCGGCCGAGACCACGAAGCGTTCGGCGTTGGCGGATGGGCGGAAGGCCGCGATGGAGCCATCGGGCTGCCGGTAGGCCTTGAGGCCCTCGAAGATCTCCTGGGCGTAATGCAGCACCATCGCCGCCGGATCCAGCGCGATCGGGCCGTACGGGGTGACCCGGGCTCGATGCCAGCCGCGGTCACGGTCGTAGTCGATCGAGACCATGTGATCGGTGAAGTGGTTACCGAAACCCGGCGCCTGCAGGATCTCGGCGCGACGGCCCTCCGAGACGGGATGCGGGTGGTCGGTCTGCGCGAACTCCAGGGTCATTGCACCAGAATACCGTCGAGCCTCAAGCGAATTTCCGCACCGTCTGCCGTCACCCTCAGACGCGACTCTCCACGAACGGCGGATTGGTGACGATGCAGGTGACCGGGCGCCCGCGCACGTCGACGACCACCTCGTCGCCGGGGTTGAGTCCGGCCAGGGTGTCGACGAAAGCCAGAGCGATACCGGCCTTGAGGGTGGGCGAGAAGGTCCCGGAGGTGCACTCGCCGATCACCTCGCCGCCCGGGGTCAAGTGCACAGTGCAGCCGGCGCGCAGGATGCCCCGCCCCGTCGCCTTGAGTCCGATGAGGCGCCGGGCCGGTCCGGACTCCCGCTCTGCCAGCAGCGCCTCCCGGCCGAAGAAGGAGGGCTTGGCCCAGCCGACAGCCCAGGAACTGCGCGCCTGCACCGGCGTGATGTCTTCGGACAGTTCGTGGCCGTGCAGCGCATATCCCATCTCGGTGCGCAGCGTGTCGCGCGCCCCGAGCCCGGCCGGCAGGCCGCCGCGCTCGGTCACCTCCTCGAACAGCGCATCCCAGACCGGTCCGGCGTCGGCCCAGCGGGGCAGCACCTCGTAGCCGCGCTCCCCGGTGTAACCGCTGCGGCAGATCCGCACCGGGTAGTCCACCCCGTCCAGGGCCAGCTGCGCGTCGGTGAACGCCATGTACTCCATCTCGGCGGGCAATCCGAGCGCCTGTAGCACCTCCGCTGACTGCGGACCCTGGACGGCGAAGACGGCGTAGTCACGGTGCTGGTCGATAACCTCGACGCCGTCGGGGGCGGCCTCCGCCAGCGCCGCGACCACCGCGGCGGTGTTGGCGGCATTGGGCACCAGGAACACCTCCTCCTGGCTGACCAGATACGCCAGCAGGTCGTCGACCACGCCGCCGCGCTCGTTGCAGCACAGGGTGTACTGTGCCTTGCCCGGCTCGATCCGGGTCAGGTCGTTGGTCAGGGTGTCGTTGACCAGTCCGGCCGCACCGGCGCCGGCGATCAGCGCCTTACCCAGGTGGCTGACGTCGAAGATCCCGACGGTCTCGCGGACCGCCTGGTGCTCGGCACCGGTCCCCGAGTACGAGACGGGCATGTTCCAGCCGCCGAATTCGGCGAAGGTGGCGCCCAGGGCGGTGTGGCGGTCGGCGATCGGTCCGGCGAGCAGTTCGGTCATGGTCCTCACCGTATCGCGCCGGGCGCGCCGCAGCCGCCCGGCCTGTGGCAGAGTGGATCGGCGTGAGCAGCAACGACATCATCGCCCCCTCCACCGGCCTGCGGGACCGGAGCGGCCGGGGCCCGCGCATGGATCTGACCACCTCGTTGAGCAAGTCCGACGACGTCCTGGTGATCGGGTTGATCGCCCCCGACGACGCCGACGAGACGAACCCGGACGCGGCGGCCGGCGATGCGGAACCCACGCTGCTGCTCACCGAAGATCTGTTCGACGACGAGACCGCCGAGAGTCTGGCCGCTGCGCTGCGTGCCACCCGGGCCAGCGGCGCCAAGGGTGAGGTCAGCTCGGTGCCGGCCCCCGCGGGTCTGCCGGTCCGCCTCGTGGTGGCGGTCGGCCTGGGTTCGGTCGCCGACGCCGAGGACCCCGAGAACATCCGGCAGGCCGCCGGCGGCGCGGTGCGTACCCTCGACGGTGCCGGCGATGTGGTCTCGACCCTGTCGGCAGCTGCACTGGGCCCGGCCGCCGAAGGGTTCTACCTGGGCGCCTACCGCTTCGACGACTTCCGTTCGGACAAGTCGCGGTCGGAGAAGCAGCCGCCCCGGCAGATCTCCCTGCTGGTGCCGCAGAAGAACAAGCAGACCAAGGCTGAGCTCGAGCACGCCGTCGCCGTCGCCGACGCGGTGGCGCTGGCCCGCGACTTCGTCAACACCCCGCCGAGTCACCTGTTCCCCGGCGAGTTCGCCGACCGCGCCAAGCGAGTGGGCGCCGCAGCCGGGCTGAAGGTCGAGATCCTCGACGAGCAGGCTCTGGCCGACGGCGGATACGGCGGCATCCTCGGCGTGGGCCAGGGCAGTTCGCGGCCGCCGCGACTGGTCCGGCTGACCTATGCGCCGGCCAACGCCACCAAGAAGGTCGCACTGGTCGGCAAGGGCGTCACCTTCGACACCGGCGGCATCTCGATCAAGCCCGCGGCGAACATGGACCAGATGACCTCAGACATGGGCGGAGCGGCCGCGGTGATCGCCACCGTCGTCGCCGCTGCCGAGCTCGGCCTGGACGTGGCCGTGACCGCGACCGTCCCGATGGCCGAGAACATGCCGTCGAGCACCGCCCAGCGCCCCGGCGACGTGCTGACCCAGTACGGCGGCACCACTGTGGAGGTGCTCAACACCGACGCCGAGGGCCGGCTGATCCTGGCCGACGCGATCGTGCGGGCCTGCGAAGACGAGCCGGACTACCTGATCGACACCGCCACCCTCACCGGTGCGCAGATGGTCGCTCTGGGCACCCGGACCCCCGGCGTGCTGGGCACGGACGAGTTCCGCGACCGCGTCGCGGCCATCTCGCAGGCCGTCGGGGAGAACGGCTGGCCCATGCCGATGCCTGCCGAGCTGCGCGCCGACCTCAAATCCCGGGTCGCCGATCTGGCCAATGTCACCAACCATCGCTGGGGCGGAATGCTCTCGGCCGCGATGTTCCTGCGCGAGTTCGTCGGCGACGACATCGGCTGGGCACACCTGGATGTGGCCGGTCCGGCTTTCAACAGCGGCGGCCCGTTCGGCTACACCGGCAAGGGCGGCACCGGAGTTCCGGTCCGCACCCTGATCGCGGTCCTGGAGGACATCGCCGAACAGGGTTGAGAATGTACTCGCCGGTAAGCCGTGAGACCTCTGATCGGTCGCGCCGGAGAGGGTAGGGTTTTACCGGAACGTCGGTCGAGCCGAGCGAACCTCGCGGCGACCGGCACAGCGCACGATGAGAACAGGGAGCACTACGCAAATGGCCTTCTCCGTCGAGATGCCCGCACTGGGTGAAAGCGTCACCGAAGGGACCGTCACCCAGTGGCTCAAGAGCGAAGGTGACACCGTCACCGCCGACGAGCCGTTGCTGGAGGTCTCCACAGACAAGGTCGACACCGAGATTCCGGCCCCGACCAGCGGTGTCCTGCTGAAGATCGTTGCGCAGGAAGACGATGTCGTCGAGGTCGGTGGACAGCTCGCCCTGATCGGCGACGCCGACGAGTCCACCGGTGAGCAGGACTCCGGGCAGACGACTCCGCCGGCCGAAGTCGCCGAGGTCGAGGAACAGGCACAGACCTCGCCGGCCGCCGAGGACGGCGAAGCCCCGGCAGCCCCGGCGCCGGCAGCCGAGTCGACCGGTCCGGCGCAGGGCAACTCGGTGACCATGCCCGAGCTGGGCGAGTCGGTCACCGAGGGAACGGTCACCAACTGGCTCAAGCAGGTCGGTGACACCGTCGCCGTGGACGAGCCGCTGGTGGAGATCTCCACCGACAAGGTCGATACCGAGATCCCCTCGCCGTTCGCCGGTGTGCTCCTGGAGATCGTCGCCGACACCGACGACGTGGTCGCCGTCGGTGGCGACCTGGCCGTGATCGGCGAGCCCGGTGCCTCCGGTGCCCCGGATCCGGCTCCAGCCGCTCCCGCACAAGCTGCTCCCGAGCCCGCGGCAGCACCCGAGCCCGCCGCCCCGGCACCGACTCCCGCTCCCGCGTCTACTCCCGCCCCGGCGCCGACTCCTGCTCCGGCGGCAGCCGCACCGTCGACCCCGGCTCCCGAGCCGACCGATATGCAGTCGACTCCGTACGTGACCCCGCTGGTGCGCAAGCTGGCTGCGGAGAACAACATCGATCTGTCCACGGTGACCGGTACCGGTGTGGGCGGACGCATCCGCAAACAGGATGTGCTGGCAGCCGCCGAGGCCGCCAAGGCCCCGGCACCGGCCACTCCGGCCGCCGCACCGGCACCGGCCGTCTCGGCACCGGCCGCTGCGGCATCGGCCAGCCCGGAACTGGCGGCCCTGATCGGCACCACCCAGAAGATCAACCGGATCCGGCAGATCACCGCGGCCAAGACCCGCGAATCGCTGGCCACCACGGCGCAGCTGACCCAGGTGCACGAGGTCGACATGACCAAGATCGCCGGGCTGCGCCGACGGGCGAAGGCCTCGTTCCAGGCCGCCGAGGGCGTCAACCTGACGTACCTGCCGTTCTACGCCAAGGCCGTGGTCGAGGCCCTCAAGGCGCATCCGAACATCAACGCTTCCCTCGACGAGGCCAAGAAGGAGATCACCTACCACGGCACCGTGAACCTGGGTATCGCCGTGGACACCGAACAGGGGCTGCTCTCCCCGGTGATCCACAACGCCGACGATCTGTCGCTGGCCGGTCTGGCCCGGGCGATCGCCGACATCGCCGCGCGTGCCCGCTCCGGGGACCTCAAGCCCGACGAGCTGGCCGGTGGCACGTTCACCATCACCAACATCGGCAGCGCCGGTGCACTGTTCGACACCCCCATCCTGGTGCCGCCGCAGGCGGCGATGCTGGCCACCGGTGTCATCGTCAAGCGTCCGGTGGTGCTCACCGCCGACGACGGCACCGAGTCGATCGCGGCGCGGTCGATGGCCTTCCTGCCGATGACCTACGACCACCGTCTGATCGACGGCGCCGACGCCGGCCGGTTCCTCACCACCGTGCGGCAGCGTCTGGAGGGCGGCGAGTTCGCCGCCGATCTGGGACTGTGACCGTGCGGCAGCCGGCCCGGCGATAACCGAACGGATCCCCACATGCGTATCGCGATCGCGGGCAGTCACGGGTTGATCGGCTCGGCTCTGGCCGAGTCGCTGACCAGATCCGGTAACGAGGTGGTGCGCCTGGTCCGCGAACCCGTCACCGGCCAGGACCAGATCCGGTGGGATCCGGAGACCTTCGGGATCCCACCGGGAGCCCTGCGCGGGGTGGACGCGGTGATCGGGCTGGGGGGAAAGAACCTGGGCAACGGCCGCTGGAGTGGATCGTTCAAACAGCAGTTGCGCGATTCGCGTATCCCGCCCACCACGGTGCTGGCCGAGGCGGTGCATGAGGCCCAGATTCCGGTCTTCATCAACGCCAGCGCCACCGGCTACTACGGTGACACCGGCGATGAGGTGGCCACCGAGACCACTCCCCCAGGCGAGGGATTCCTGGCCGAGCTGACCACCGACTGGGAGGCGGCGACCATCCCCGCCCAGCAGGCGCGGATCGTGCGCCTGCGCACCGCTCCGGTGCTGGCCCGCAGGGGCGGCCTGCTGGGCCGGCTGCGTCCGCTCTACCGCCTGGGGCTGGGTGGCCCGATCGGCGACGGCCAGCAGTTCTTCTCCTGGATCTCGCTGCCCGACGCGGTCGGGGCGATCGAGCATGCTCTGCACGACGATCTGATCAACGGGCCGATGAATCTGTCGGCACCGCAGCAGGTCCGCTACGGCGACTTCAGCGAACAACTGGCCCGCCAACTGCATCGGCCCTCGCTGCTGCGTGTCCCGGCGGCCCTGGCCCGGCTGGTCGCCGGCGAGCTGGTCGACGGTCTGGTGCTGACCTCCTCGCGGGTGGAACCGGCGGTCCTGACCTCCCGCGGCTATGTCTTCGAACACCCCACCCTGGCAGCCGCGCTCGAATACGCCGATGCGTAACGGGCCGGCCCGCGCAGACGCCGGACCGATCGAGGTCCGGCGGCTGGGAGAGGTCGATTACGAGGCCGCCTACGCGCTGCAGCACGAACTGGCCGCGCAGCGCGCCTCCGGCGAACTCGACCATGATGTCCTGCTGCTGCTGGAACACCCGTCGGTCTACACCGCCGGAAAACGTACCGAGGACTCGGACCGGCCGGTCAACGGCGCCCGGGTGATCGACGTCGACCGGGGCGGGCGCATCACCTGGCACGGCCCCGGCCAGCTGGTCGGCTATCCGATCGTCAAGCTGGCGCAACCGCTCGATGTCGTCGACTACGTGCGCCGTATCGAAGAGGCCCTCATCGGCTACTGCGCCGAACAGGGGCTGACCACCACCCGCGTCGACGGCCGGTCGGGTGTGTGGGTGGTCGACGACGCCGGTGAACGCAAACTCGGCCAGATCGGCATCCGGGTCTCGCGCGGGGTGACGCTGCACGGTTTCGCACTGAACGTCGACCCGGATCTGTCGGTGTTCTCGGCGATTGTGCCGTGCGGTATCGCCGACGCCGGGGTCACCTCCGTCGTCGCCGAGACCGGTACGCCGCTCACCGTCGCCCAGACCCTGGAATCGATCGCCGCGCGGGTGCAGGAATGTCTGGACGCCGACGACGTTGATGCATCGATGAGGGGGCCGATCGCCCACGAAGCGACCGGCCGATGACCACACAACCAGCGTAGGATCGACACAGTGACTGCTCAGCCCGACTCCACCGACGCCCCCAACGGCCGCAAACTTCTGCGGCTGGAGGTGCGCAACTCGCAGACCCCCATCGAGCGCAAGCCCAAATGGATCAAGACGCGGGCGACGATGGGTCCGGAGTATTCGGAGCTGAAGAACCTGGTGCGCAGCGAAGGTCTGCACACAGTGTGCGAGGAAGCCGGCTGCCCCAACATCTACGAATGCTGGGAAGACCGCGAAGCCACCTTCCTGATCGGCGGCGGCCAGTGCACCCGCCGCTGCGACTTCTGCCAGATCGATACCGGCAAACCCGATCCCCTCGACACCGACGAACCGCGCCGCGTAGCCGAGTCGGTGCGGGCGATGGAGCTGCGTTATTCCACCATCACCGGGGTGGCCCGCGATGATCTGCCCGACGAGGGCGCCTGGCTCTACGCCGAGACCGTCCGCAAGATCCACGAACTCAACCCCGGTACCGGTGTGGAGAATCTGATCCCGGACTTCCACGCCAAACCGGATCTGCTGGCGCAGGTCTTCGACGCACGGCCCGAGGTCCTGGCGCACAACCTGGAGACGGTGCCGCGGATCTTCAAGCGGATCCGCCCGGCCTTCCGTTACGAGCGGTCGCTGGACGTGCTCACCCAGGCCCGCGACTTCGGTCTGGTCACCAAGTCCAACCTCATCCTGGGGATGGGCGAGACACCCGAAGAGGTGCGGTCGGCGCTGGTCGATCTGCACCAGGCCGGCTGCGACATCGTCACCATCACCCAGTACCTGCGGCCCTCCCCCCGGCACCATCCGGTCGAGCGGTGGGTCAAGCCCGAGGAGTTCGTCGAGCACTCCGACTATGCGACCGAACTCGGTTTCGCCGGCGTGCTGGCCGGACCGCTGGTCCGCTCGTCGTACCGGGCGGGGCGCCTCTACGCTCAGGCCATGGCTCGCCACGGCCGCGAACTGGCCCCGGAGATGGCGCATCTGGCCAATGAGGGCAGTACCGCGCAGGAGGCATCCGCGGTGCTCGCCCGCATGAACCGATGATCGCTGACACACCGTAGACTGATCGGCATGGCAAAGTCCTCCGACAACACCAGCAAAGAGGCCAAGAAGGCCGCCAAGGCCGCGCGCAAAGCCGCTTCCAAGCAGCAGCGCCAGCAGATCTGGCAGGCCTTCAACATGCAGCGCAAGGACGATAAGGCGCTCATTCCGCTGATGCTGGGTGTCATCGTGCTGTTCGCGGTGCTCTTCGCCCTGTTCGGCAAGTTCGTCTTCGGCGGCCTGTGGTTCATGCTCGTGCTGGGCATCCTCTTCGGCGTGCTGGGCGCATTCCTGCTGTTCACCCGGCGGGTGTCCAAGAGCGTCTACAAGAAGGCCGAGGGGCAGCCGGGGGCAGCCGGCTGGGCGCTGAGCAACATGCGCGGCCAGTGGCGCGTGCAGCAGGCGGTGGCCGGTACCACCCAGCTCGATGCCGTGCACCGGGTGATCGGCAAGCCCGGCATCATCCTGATCGGTGAGGGCAATGCCGTACGCCTCAAGCCGCTCATCGCCCAGGAGAAGAAGAAGACCGCGCGCGTGGTGGGGACGACGCCGATCTACGAGATCATCGTCGGCACCGAGGAGGGCCAGGTTCGGCTGGCCAAGCTCGAGTCCCACGTCAAGAAGCTGCCCGGCAACATCAGCCGCGATCAGATGGAATCGCTCGACGGCCGGCTTGCCGCCCTCAAGAGCAAGGGCGCCAGCGGCCCGGCCATGCCCAAGGGCCCGATGCCCAAGGGCGCCAAGATGAAGAATGTGGCCCGCACCGCGCGCCGTCGCGGCGGCGCCACCGGCGTGTGAGCCGCCGTCACTGCTAAGCCGCAGCCACTGCTGAGGCGGCGGACCGTTCCCGGCCACGGTGAGCTCGCGAGCTCGGCACGAGCCGCCGGATCGGCCGATGGTCAGCGGCGCACCCCGGCCAGCGCGGTGGCCACGGTCATCCGTGCCGAGCTCATCGCGGACTCGCACGCGGCGGCGCGGCGGCCCCGGTGCATGAAGTTCGGCCCCAGCGCACTCAGCTCGGCGGTGGTCGGCGAGATCACCACCACCTCGGTGCCGCGGGCACGCACCTGGGCCACCTCCCGCCGCAGCTGCGCCGACATCGGCCGGCGCAGCAGTACCGCTTCGGCCAGCCCGCCCGCACCGGGTCCGCGCACGTCGTCGAGACCGGCCATCGGGGCGATCACATAGACGATCTCCGCGTCCCCGGCCCCGATCAGATCGACCGAGGCCGTCGACGCCGCCCCGCCGTCGACGTACCGGTGACCGTCGACGGTGACCGGCGGCATCCAGGCCGGGATCGCCCACGAGGCGCGCAGGGCCTGACTCAGCGTCGCCGCCGAACTCGACGACGGCTCGCCCGGGGCCGACTCCCCGGGTCCGGTGAAGGCGATGCGCCGATCGTCGGCGGGCCGGTAGGCCACCAGCCGGACCCCTCGACGTCCGGCCCAGCCGGTCTGCGGGTCTGCCACCGCACCGGCCAGCCGGTCGAGCCAGGCGGCGTCGCCAGATGGGCGGCCAGCAGAGCATCGGTCGAGCGGCCCGACTGCATGTCGACCAGGTCGGCGGTGGAGTACCCGCCTGCCAGCAACGTCACCAGTTCGGCACCGGCCGAGGTGCCCTGCAGCACCTGCGCCTGCCGCGGATCCCAGTCCAGTTGCTCTGCCAACGCGTGCAGAGCCGCGACCGACCAGGCACCGCCGATCGTGCCGCCGCAGCCGATGGCCAGCGCGACCCGGGTCATCGCCGGACCGCCTCGGCGGCACGGGTGGCGGCCGGGGAGGTCCCGGCGTGGCGTTCCAGCCGGTCCAGGTAGTCCTTGCGGCCGACCGGGTCCAGGGCCAGGGCCTGATCGTGCCCGATCACCTGGCGGGCCAGTCGCTCGACGGTCTCCGGCACCAGGGTCTGGACCAGCCGCCAGCCCGGCAGCACCCACGCCGGCGAGGACACGGTCGCCGCACGCGTGGTGAGGGTGGCCAGCACCTGTTCGGCGACCTGCCCCGGGTCCACCGTCGGCAGCACCGACAGGTCCGCACCGGAGGAGAGCTCGGTCCGTACCGCGGCCGGCAGGATCGCCGACACCGTGACACCGGTGCCGTCGTATTCGCGGCGTGCCGCCAGCGAGGCGCCCAGCGCCGCGAATTTGGTGGTGTTGTAGGTGGCCATGCCCGGCAGCGGAATCACCCCGGCCATCGAGGCGATGTTGACGATGTGGCCGCGGCCGGCCGCGGCCATCAGCGGCGCCGCCGCATGCATCCCGTTGAGCACGCCGCGGACGTTGACATCGATCATCAGGTCGGTGGTGGTCTCGGGCTCGTCGGCGAACGGACCCACCGGCATCACGCCGGCGTTGTTGACCAGCACATCGATCCGGCCGTGGGCGCCGAGGATCTCCTCGACCAGGACCGGTCCAGGAATCCCGGTCGGTGACGTCCAGGCGGCGGGCAGCGTCTCCGGGGATCGTCGCGGCGGTCGCTTCGGCGACGTCGCGGTCCAGATCGCCGATCCAGACCAGCGCACCGGCGTCGGCGAAGACCCGCGCCGTCTGCGCGCCGATTCCGCGGGCGCCGCCGGTGACCGACCACCGCTCCGTTCGGGTCGATCGGCGGAACCCCGCGCAGGTAGCCGACGCGCGAGGTGACCGCGCGGGTAAGCATCCCCAGAACGTCCATGAACTCTCCTCGCCGGTGACCGGCCCGGTCCGGGCCTCAGCGCCGGAATCGGTGACCCCGGTCACCCGAGAGTGTAGGCGCCGGGTCAGCGGGTGCGGACGATGGCCGTGCCGGTGGCCCGGTCGTGCATGGCCCGACCGTTGTAGTCGTTGATCAACGCCGGCACCACGAAGGGGATCAGCAGCTGACGGAAGAACGCCCGCACGATGCCCACGGCGGCGCGCGGTGCGGTGCCCGCGGCCTCTGCCGCACCGCGTTCGGGTCCGTAGTCGACGCGGGCCACCCGGGTCCCGGCGATGAATTGGCCCGGGGTGAACCCGAACAGCGCCACCGCGAACACTCCGACGACGAACCAGATGATGAACTGCGGGATCGCCATCGCCTGGGCCGTCACCTCGAAGGCACTGAAGACATGACCGTTGACCACGATCTCTTCCCGGGGTCCGGTGATGAGGAAGGCGATGGCCATCGCCAGGAACCAGTCGATCAGCAGGGCCAGCACGCGCAGCCAGCCGCCGGCGATCGAGCCGGGCCCGGTCTCGGGCAGCCCCAGGTCCTCACCGCGGTATTCGATGTTGTCCGGCGATTGGTACGGGCCGGTCAGCCAGGAGCCGGCGGCCTCGCGCATCGTCGAGGCCGTCGACTGTTGCGGCGCCGGGCTCGGCCGGCCCTTGGCGGGTTGCCCCTTGGCAGACCCGCCCGTGACGCCGGGGGTCGTCGCACCCGTGTTCTTGGCGCCCGATCCCTTGTTCTTCGAAGCCATGTCTCCATCCTAGTGGCCGCCGAACGCGTCGCGAATCACGCCGCCGCAGGCTGGCACCCCCGCCGCGGGGCGGGCCGAGTAATGTGCACCACACCGGATCGGACGCGTGTTACATGCGCGAAACATTCGGTTGATCGTCGGGCAACCTCGCGTCCTTACGGTCGAAAACAACGATTCACCGCCCACTCACGACAGAATGGGCGTGAGTTGCGGGTCCAGAGAGGTTCTGGGCCACCCCAGTAAGGAGTAACGGCGACCGTGTACACCACGAACGAAGAACTGCTCGAGGGCATCAAGGCCGAAGGCGTCGAATACATCGACATCCGGTTCTGCGACCTCCCGGGCACCATGCAGCACTTCTCGATCCCCGCCGAGGCGTTCGACGAGTCCGTCTTCGATGAGGGCCTGGCGTTCGACGGTTCGTCCATTCGCGGCTTCCAGTCGATCGACGAGTCCGACATGATGCTGCTGCCCGATCCGGCCACCGCGCGGATCGATCCGTTCCGCAAGACCAAGACGATGAACGTCAGCTTCTTTGTGCACGACCCGTTCACCCGGGAGGCCTACAGCCGCGATCCGCGCAACGTCGCCCGCAAGGCCCAGGACTACCTGACCTCCACCGGGATCGCCGACACCTGCTTCTTCGGTGCCGAGGCCGAGTTCTACATCTTCGACGGCGTGTCCTACGGCTCCAATATGAACGGCACCTTCTACGAGGTCGAAGCCGAATCGGGGGCCTGGAACGCCGATAAGAAGTTCAACCCCGACGGCACCCCGAACCTGGGCTACAAGGTTCGTGCGAAAGGCGGCTACTTCCCCGTCGCCCCGTACGACCACTACGTCGACCTGCGCGATGAGATGTCGAACAACCTGAAGGACGCCGGATTCACCCTCGAGCGGGGTCACCACGAGGTCGGAACCGGCGGGCAGGCCGAGATCAACTACAAGTTCAACACCCTGCTGCACGCCGCCGACGACGTCCAGCTGTTCAAGTACATCATCAAGAACACCGGCTGGCAGCACGGCAAGTCCGTGACCTTCATGCCCAAGCCGCTCTTCGGCGACAACGGCTCGGGCATGCACGCCCACCAGTCGTTGTGGAAGGACGGCAAACCGCTGTTCTACGACGAGTCCGGCTACGGCGGCCTGTCGGATCTGGCCCGTTACTACATCGGCGGCATCCTGCACCACGCCCCGAGCCTGCTGGCCTTCACCAACCCGACCATCAACTCTTACAAGCGGCTGGTCCCCGGCTACGAGGCCCCGATCAACCTGGTCTACAGCCAGCGCAACCGCAGCGCCTGCGTGCGTATCCCGATCACCGGTAACAATCCCAAGGCCAAGCGCATCGAGTTCCGGTGCCCGGACAGCTCGGGCAACCCGTATCTGGCGTTCGCCGCGATGATGATGGCCGGCCTGGACGGCATCAAGAACAAGATGGAGCCGCACGAGCCGGTCGACAAGGACCTCTACGAACTCCCGCCGGAGGAGGCCAAGAACATCCCGCAGGCCCCGACCTCCCTGGCCGCGGTGATCGACCGCCTCGAGCAGGATCACGACTACCTCACCGCCGGCGGCGTGTTCACCGAGGACCTCATCGAGACCTGGGTGCGCTACAAGCGTGAGCACGAGATCCTGCCGGTGCAGTTGCGGCCCCATCCGTACGAATTCCAGCTCTACTACGACTGCTGATTCCAGTCTGCTGATTCCAGTCTGCTGACTCCCCGTCTGCCGAACGGGCGGGCACCGACGCCCCGGCTCCGCCGAGCCGGGGCGTTGGGCATCGGTGCACGGGGCCGCTACCGTCGGGGAGTCGACGATCGGCCACGCACACGGGGAGGAGACAGGGAATGGGCGGACGGCACCGCGCCCGTGCGGGTGCACGCCGACGGCCCGACCGGATCCTGGCGCGCCTGGCCGTCGGAGTGTTCGCGCTGGCGGTGATCGCCGGCGGCCTGTTCGTGATCGTCACCGAATCCGCCGGCCCGAGCGACGGACCGCACGTGGCCGCCCCGGCACCCACTCTCGACGATCCCGCCCTCGGCAACCAGGAGCAGCTGCGCGTCTCCTTCGACCGCCTCGATCTGCCCGCCCCGGTGGGCCTGGCACTGGTCCCAGTCGGTGGCGGCACTCCCCTGCTGCTGGGCGATCAGACCCCGCACGACGCCTGGTCGACGATCAAGGTGCCGGTCGCGCTGGCCGCCGAACGGCTGCACGGAGCCAACCGCGCCGAATCCCGGGCCCTGGTCGATTCGGATAACCGGTCGGCCCGCATCCTCATGCGGTCGCTGGGAGATCCCGCGCAGGCGGCCGCGGCGGTGACCGAAGTGCTGCGCGAAGGCCATTCGACGACGACGGTGCAACGCGCTGCGGACGGACAGTGGCCCCAAGCCGGAGAGACCGTCTGGCCGCTGGCCGATTCGGCCACCTGGACCGCACACTTGCCGTGCCTGGCCGGCAGCGCCCACATCCTGGAACTGATGTCGCATGTGGGCCCGACCCAGGACTGGGGTCTGCAGCAGATCCCCGGCGACCGGACCGCGGTCAAGGGCGGCTGGGGCAGAAACGACGACGATTCCGGCTATGTGGTCCGGCAGATCGGTCTGATCACCCTCGACGACGGCCGCCAGGTGGCGGTATCGATGAGCGCCCACGCACCCGGGATGACCTTCGACACCGGTGGTGCGGCACTGAACGGGCTGGGCCGATGGCTCGGGGCCAACCTGGCGCTGCTGCCTGCCGGGCGCTGCCCCACCGCCACCCAGTGATCGTGATCGGCTGCGCGCTGCGGCTCCGGACCGGCAGCACGGTCCCGGTTCGACCCGGTGATCCCTTCGCAGCCGGGCGGGCCGTCCGTGTCCGCCGGGCGGACTCTGTACAGTCGGCAGACATGAGACTCAAGCCACTGCTTCTGCTGCCCGCCGCCGCCTGCGCCGTCCTGCTGGTCGGGTGTTCCTCGGACGACACCGACACCGCCGCGACCGGCGTCACCGCGATCAGCGCCGAAGCCTCGGCGCCGTCGGCCGGCGACGTGGTCCCGGCCAGCAACTGCCCGACACAGGCCCCCGCCGAGGGCACCGAACCGGAATGGACCGTCGAGGGCACCACCGGTTCGGTCTCGATCGTCGGCCAGACCGACACCACCGCACCGCTGATCACCGTCGACAAGCCGTTCGCAGTCGACGAGACCGAGGTCAAGACCCTCTCGGAGGGCACGGGGCCCGAGGTGACCGACTCCTCGACGATCACCGTCTGCTACGTCGGCGTCGACGGCCGTGACGGCGCTACCTTCGACAGCGCCCACCAGCGCGGTGCGCCCGAGCAGTTCCCGGCCGGCGGCGTGATCCCCGGCTTCCGCCAGGCTCTGGTCGGCCAGAAGGTCGGCTCGACCGTGGCCGTGGTGATCCCGTCCAAGGACGGCTACCCGCAGGGCACCCCGGACGGGTCGATCAAGGCCGGCGACACCATCGTCTTCGCCTTGAAGATCCTCGCCGCGAACTGACTCCGACCGCCCCACCACGGTCGACGCCCCGGCCCGCCGGTCGAGCATCGTCTCGACGACCGGCGGGCCGGCGCGCATCCTCGGCGCGGCCGCCGGCTCGACTGGACCCCGTCAGCGTGCGCCCAGCCACAGTCCCACCCCGGCGGCCACCACCGTCGCGCCCAGCGTGCCGACGACGCTGGCCGTCGCCGCGCGCCAGCGCTGCTCGCGCAGCAGGACCGCCGCTTCGAACATCGCGGTACTGAAGGTGGTGTAGCCGCCGCAGAAGCCGGCGCCGACCACCACCGCCCACGGACCCGGCTCCTCGGCGGTGACCACCATTCCGGTGATCACCCCGAGCAGAAAACTCCCGCCGATGTTGATCGCCATCGTTCCCCGCGGGAATTCCGAGCCGAACCTGTCCTTGACCAGGGTGTCTTGTACCGAACGGGCTAGTGCGCCGAGCCCGCCGAAGACGCTGATTCCCAGCACGATCCACAGTTGGTTCATCGCTGCGCTCCCCGCCACCGACGAATCCGCTGCGCCGCGCCGATGCCGATGCCCACCGCTGCCAGCCCGCCGGCGAGGCTGGCCGCGGCATAGCCGGCTGCCAGCACCGCGTGTCCGCCCCGGCCCAGCGCATCCAGTTCCACCGCAAAACTGCTGTAGGTGGTGAAGGCGCCCAGGAAGCCGGTGCCCCACAGCAGCCGCAGCCGGTTCCTCGCACCGGTGTCCGGACCGGCCAGCAGCAGCGTCTCCAGAAGCAACCCCAGGACCGCGGACCCGACGATATTCACCGCGAAGGTCCCCACCGGGAAGCCGCCCGGGTCGCTCGGCAGCACCGATTCGACCCCGTACCGTGCCGGGGCGCCGAGCATGCCTCCGGCCAAGACCAGCAGCATCGCCGGACCCTGCCCCGCCAGGGCCTGCAGGCCCCGCCGCTGCGGCGTGGACCCGCTCATCCGCCGAAGACCTCTTCGACCACCTTCTTGGCGCGTCGGGTGATGCGCAGGTAGTGCTCCAGGTATTCACCGGCTTCGTCCTGCGGCCAGCCGGCGGCATAGGCGATGGCCCGCAGTTCCCGTCCCGGGCCCGGCAGCTGGTCCACCGGTTTGCCACGCACCAGCACCAGCGCATTGCGGGCCGTGGTCGCCGTCAGCCAGGCCTCGGTCAGTGTGGCGACCTGGTCGCCGGGCAGCAGCTCGGTCCGCTCGATCGCCTCCAGCGCCTCCAGCGTCGAGGTGGTATGCAACTCCGGATGCTGGTGGGCGAATCGCAACTGCAGCAACTGCACGGTCCATTCGACGTCGGCCAGTCCGCCGCGTCCGAGTTTGGTGTGCGTCATCGGATCGGCCCCGCGCGGCAGCCGCTCGGCATCCACCCGCGCCTTGATGCGGCGGATCTCCCGTACCGCGTCCGGCGAGACCCCGCCGGCCGGGTAGCGCACCTGGTCGATCATGTGCAGGAACTCCCGGCCCAGCTCCGGGTCCCCGGCCACCGCATTGGCCCGCAGCAGCGCCTGCACCTCCCACGGTTGCGCCCACTGCTCGTAGTAGGCGCGATAGGATGCCAGCGTCCGCACGATCGGCCCGTTCTTGCCCTCGGGCCGCAGTCCCACATCCACTTCCAGCGGCGGATCGGCGCTGGGGGTGCCCAGCAGCGACCGGACGTTGTCGGCGACGTTCTGGGCCCAGCGCAGCGCCCCGGTCTCGTCGGCGCCTTCGATCGGGTCGCACACGAAAAGCACGTCGGCGTCCGAACCGTAGCCGAGTTCGCCGCCGCCGAGGCGGCCCATGCCGATCACCGCCATCACCGCCGGCGGGCTCTCGCCGGATTCGGCGCCCATCGCCTCGATCACCTTCTCCAGGGCGGCGTTGATCACCGCCGCCCACACCGTCGACAGGGCGCGGCACACCTGCCGCACATCCATCAGTTCCAGCAGGTCCGCCGAGGCGATACGCGCCAGTTCGGCGCGACGATGCGAGCGTGCTACCGCGATGGCCTTCCGCGGATCGGGCTGGCGGCGCACCGAGGCGATCAGCCCCTTGACCACCTCCTGGCTGGTGACCTCGCACAGCTTCGGGCCCGAGGCTCCCGTGGAGTACAACCCGATCACATCCGGCGACCGCATCAGCAGATCGGCGATGTACTCGGAGGTGCCCAGCACATGCATCAGCCGCTCGGCCACCACACCGTCGTCGCGCAGCAACCGCAGGAACCAGGCGGCCTCGAACATCTCATCGCACAGCCGCCGGTAGTTGAGCAGCCCCGCATCCGGGTCGGGGGTGTTGCTGATGTGCTCCAGCAGCCCCGGCAGGATCAACCGTTGCACCTGGGTGCGCCGCCCGGTTCCGGCGACCAGCGCCTTGATGTGCTCCAGCGCCCGCTCGGGCTGGGCGTATCCCAGAGCTGCCAGCTGCCGCTGTGCCGCCTGATTCTGCAGGTACAGCGAGTCCTTGTCGAACCGGGTGACCGCTTCCAGCAGCGGCCGGTAGAAGAGCTTCTCGTGCAGGCTCCGCACCCGTGTGCGCTGGCGGCGCAGATCCCGCCGCAGCACCTGTGCGGCATCGCGGCCGCCTTCGGGCCGGATGTGGGCTGCCCGGGCCAGCCACCGCATCGCGTGCTCATCGGCCGGATCCGGCAGCAGATGGGTGCGGGTGAGCCGCTGCAACTGCAGCCGGTGTTCCAGCCCGCGCAGGTACTCGTAGGAGGCGTACAGGTTCGCCCCGTCGGTGCGACCGACGTAGCCACCGTCGGTCAGCGCCTCAATCGCCTCCAGCGTCGAACGCACCCGCAAGCTCTCATCGGCGCGGCCGTGGACCATCTGCATCAGCTGCACCGCGAACTCGACGTCCCGCAGGCCGCCGCGCCCGAGTTTCACATTGCGGTCCTTCTCCTCCTCGGGCACCAGCGACTCCACCCGGCGGCGCATCGCCTGGACGTCGACGACGAAGTCTTCCCGTTCGGCCGCCGACCACACCAGCGGGCCGGTGGCGGCCACGTACTGCTCGCCCAGCTCCAGATCCCCGGTCATCGGGCGGGCCTTCAGCAGCGCCTGGAACTCCCAGGTCTTGGCCCATCGCTGGTAGTAGCTCAGATACGACTCCAGCGTGCGGGTGACCGCCCCGCGCCGCCCCTCCGGGCGCAGTGCCGCGTCCACCTCGAAGAACGCCAGGGAACCGATGCGCATCATCTCCCCGGCGATGCGGGCCGAGACGCCGTCGGCCGGTTCGGCCACGAAGACCACATCCACATCGCTGACATAGTTCAGCTCGCGCGCACCGCCCTTGCCCATCGCGATCACCGCCAGCCGCCCGGTGAGCGGTTTGTCCCCGAGCACCTCGCGCACCGCCACCGCCAGGGCCGCGGTCAGCGCCGCATCGGCCAGCTCCGAGAGCCGCCGGCCGACCTCCGGCAGAAACAGCACCGGCTCGTCCTGCACCGTCGGAGCCAGATCGTGGGCGGCCAGCCGCAGCACCAGATTCCGGTAGGCCACCCGCAGACGGCCGGTCGCCTCCGGACCGCTCAGCTGTGCGCGGAAGGTCAGACCGCCGCCCGCATCGGGATCGGGGACGGCGTCGACGGCGTTCAGCATCTCCGTGCGCGCCTGCGCGGCGGTCGGCAGTTCCGGTTCGGTCAGCAGCCGCCACGAGCCGGCCTCGGCCACCAGGTGATCGCCGAGCGCATCGGAGGCCCCCAGGGTGGCCAGCAGGCGGCCGCGGAAGGTGGTGTCGGTGGTCAGCAGCGCGTCGATCTGCGGCCAGTCCTCGTCGTTGGCCGCGCGGATGCGGACCAGCGCGCGCAGCGCCAGATCGGGGTCGGCGGTCCGCGACAGCGCCCACAGCCGGTCCACGGCCGCGGCCTCGTTCCAGCCCAGCTCCGCCAGATCGGCCCGGGCGGTGGGCTCGATCAGGCCCAGCCGGCCCGGGCTCGGCACCGTCGAACGTCCACCGTGCACAGTCACGCCAGAAAGCCTATCGGGCGCGCCGCCGCCGGCGGGGACTACAGCGGCAGGTGGTTCTTCAGTTCGAACGGGGTCACCTGTTCGCGGTAGGCCGACCACTCGGCCCACTTATTGCGCAGGAAGTAGTCGAAGACGTGTTCCCCGAGTGCCTCGGCGACCAGTTCGGAGCGTTCCATCTGTTCGAGCGCATCCGACAGCGAGTTCGGCAACTCCCGGTAGCCCATGGCCCGGCGCTCGGCCGCGGTCAGCGCCCACACGTTGTCTTCGGCCTCTTCGGGCAGCTCGTACTCCTCGGTGATTCCGCGCAGCCCGGCGGCCAGCAGCACCGCGAACGACAGGTACGGGTTGCATGCCGAATCGGGGCTGCGCACCTCCACCCGGCGCGAGGATGCCTTGTTCGGGGTGTACATCGGCAGCCGCACCATCGCCGACCGGTTGGCCCGGCCCCAGGTCGCCGCCGTGGGCGCTTCGCCGCCGTGCACCAGCCGCCGATAGCTGTTGACCCACTGATTGGTCACCGCGCTGAACTCGTTGGCGTGGGTCAGGATGCCGGCGATGAACTGTTTGCCGGTCGGCGACAGCTGCATCGGATCGTCCGGATCGTGGAAGGCGTTGGATTCGCCCTCGAACAGGCTCAGGTGCGAGTGCATCGCCGACCCGGGGTGATCGGTGAACGGTTTGGGCATGAACGTCGCCCGCACCCCGTCGTTGATCGCCACTTCTTTGATCAGATAGCGGAAGGTCATCACGTTGTCGGCCATCGACAGGGCATCGGCGTAGCGCAGATCGATCTCCTGCTGGCCCGGCCCGCCCTCGTGGTGGCTGTACTCCACCGAGATCCCCATCGCCTCGAGCGCCTCGATCGCGTGCCGGCGGAAGTTCGGCGCGGCATCGTGCACGGCCTGATCGAAGTAGCCGCCGTTATCGGCCGGCTCGGGCACGCTGCCGTCGATCGGCATGTTCTTGAGCAGATAGAACTCGATCTCCGGGTGCACGTAGCAGGTGAAACCCTGATCGGCGGCCTTGCTCAGCTGCCGGCGCAGCACGTGCCGCGGGTCGGCCCACGACGGCGAACCGTCAGGCATGGCGATATCGCAGAACATGCGGGCGGCGGCGGTGACCCCGTCGGTCTCCCAGGGCAGCACCTGGAAGGTGGACGGATCGGGCCGGGCGACCATATCGGCCTCGAAGACGCGGGAGAACCCCTCGATCGCCGAGCCGTCGAAACCGATTCCCTCGGCGAACGCGCCCTCCATCTCGGCCGGGGCGATCGCCACGGACTTGAGATACCCGAGGATGTCGGTGAACCACAGCCGAACAAAGCGGATGTCCCGCTCCTCCAAGGTGCGCAGCACGAATTCCTGTTGGCGATCCATGACCGCACCCTATGCCCGTCCTGTTACACCCGTGTTACACCCCGCCCGGTGCAGCCGCTGTGACCAAGGCCACCGGTCTGACCGGTGACGGGCACCGATGCCGGTGAGATGATGACAGGGTCCACACCGACCCGGGTACCCGCCGCGCGGGACTCGAGGCAGAAATGAGGCAACCATGTCCGACGCACCCGTCTACGGCTCGTCCCCCCAGACTGATCAGGCTCCCCGCAAGGTCACCCGCCTGCCGCATCTGGCCCAGTGGAAGGCCGAAGGCCACAAGTGGCCGATGCTGACCGCCTACGACTACTCCACCGCCCGGATCTTCGACGACGCGCAGATCCCTGTCCTGCTGGTCGGTGATTCGGCCGCCAACGTGGTCTACGGCTACGACACCACGGTCCCGATCAGCATCGACGAGTTGCTGCCGCTGGTACGCGCTGTGGTCCGCGGCGCCCCGCACGCCCTGGTGGTCGCCGACCTGCCGTTCGGCAGCTACGAGGTGAGCCCGCAGCAGGCCCTGGAGAGCTCGATCCGCTTCTTCAAAGAAGGCAGCGCCCACGCCGTCAAACTCGAGGGCGGCGAGCGGATCGCCCCGCAGATCGCCGCGCTGACCGCGGCCGGCATCCCGGTGATGGGCCACATCGGCTTCACCCCGCAGAGCGTCAACACTCTGGGCGGCTACCGCGTGCAGGGCCGCGGCGCCGGTGCCGACCAGCTGATCGCCGATGCGATCGCCGTCCAGGAGGCCGGTGCGTTCGCTGTGGTGATGGAGATGGTCCCGGCCGAACTCGCCGCCCAGATCACCCGCAAGCTGACCATCCCGACGGTCGGTATCGGGGCCGGACACGAGACCGACGCGCAGGTCCTGGTCTGGCAGGACATGGCCGGGTACACCCATGGCCGCACCGCCAAGTTCGTCAAGCGCTACGGCCAGGTCGGCGACGAACTGTCCCGAGCGGCACGCACCTACGCCGCCGAGGTCGCCGAGGGCACCTTCCCCGCCCCCGAGCACTGCTACTGACCGGCGCCGCAGCCGATCGGACCATCGCGGCCGGCTCGCCCGCAGCACCGTCGCACTCCTGCACCGGCCGATAGGCTGGGACCCATGCGCACTCTCTACCCGCCCGTCGAGCCGTACTCGCACGGGTACCTGCCGGTGGGCGACGGTCAAGAGATCTATTGGGAGACCTCCGGCAACCCCGACGGGCGACCGGTGGTCTTCGTCCACGGCGGGCCCGGCGGAGGCACCAGCGCGCAGCAGCGCCGGTTCTTCGATCCCGCGCGCTACCGGATCGTGCTGTTCGATCAGCGCGGCTGCGGGCGGTCGCGGCCCCACCTGGCCGATGCGGCCGCCGACGGACCGGCCGCCCTGCGCGCGGCCCTGGCCGTCAACACCACCTGGGCGCTGGTAGCAGATCTGGAACTGCTGCGCGAGCACCTGGGCATCGACGCCTGGCAGGTCTTCGGCGGATCCTGGGGTTCGACGCTCGGGCTGGCCTATGCCCAGATACATCCCGGACGGGTCACCGAGATGGTGCTGCGCGGCATCTTCCTGCTCCGGCGCAGCGAGATCGACTGGTATTACAACGGCGGCGCCGCCCAGCTGTTCCCCGACCAGTGGGAGCACTATCTGGCGCCGATCCCGCCCGAGCAGCGCGACGGCGACCTGGTCGCCGCCTACCATCGCCTGCTCACCGGCGACGACCCCGCCCTGGCCCAGGAGGCGGCGCTGGCCTGGACGCGCTGGGAGAACCGGACCAGCCATCTGCTGCCCGCACCCGAGACCGACGGCGAGGGCGACCGCTTCGCGCTGGCCTTCGCCGGCATCGAGAACCACTACTTCGTCAACCGCGGCTTTCTCCGGGAGGCCCAGCTGTTGACCGACATCGCTGCCGTGCAGCACATACCGGCCGTGATCGTGCAGGGGCGGTACGACGTCGTCTGCCCGATGCGCAGCGCCTGGGACCTGCACCGCGCCTGGCCGCAGGCCACCCTGCAGATCGTCGACGACGCCGGTCATGCTTCGTTCGAACCCGGGATCGTCGACCGTCTGGTCACGGCCACCGACCATTTCGCCGCAGGAGGCACATCTTGAGCGCACACGAGTCCCTCGAAGTGGAACTGAAGTTCGACGTCGACGTCGACCATCCGGTTCCCGATCTTGCCGCCCTGGTCCCCGACGGCTCGGTTGCGCAGCCGCAGCGCTTCGAATTGCGTGCCACCTACCTCGACACCATCGGGCACGACTTGGCCGCGCGCAAGATCACGCTGCGCCGGCGCACCGGCGGTACCGATGCCGGCTGGCATCTCAAGCGTCCGGGCAAGGCCTTCGGCTCCGGTACGGTGCGCCGGGAACTGGCCGTGCCGTTCACCGACCCGTCCACCGATCCGGCCGAGCAGGAGGTGCCCGCAGCGATCCGCCACGCGATCATGGCGATCGTCCGCGACCGCGACCTGATCCCGGTCGCCGAGATCACCAGCGAACGCACCGTCACCGTTCTGCGGGACGCCCAGGGCACCTCCCTGGCCGAGTTCTGTCAGGACCGCGTGATCTCCCACGCCCACCAGAGCCAGCACACCCAGGAATGGGCCGAGTGGGAGTTCGAGCTCACCGGCGGCGGCAAGAAGCTGCTCAAGGCCGCCGACAAACTCCTGGGCTCGGCCGGGGCGCGCCCGGCGGTCAGCTCCTCCAAACTGGCCCGGGCCATCGGCACCGAACCCCATGTGCACGCCCCGGGCACGCTGCCCAAGAAGCCCACCGCATTGGACTTTCTGGTCCACACCGTCGGTGAACACGTCACCGCGCTGGTCGCCACCGATCCGCTGGTGCGCGAGAACGCCTGGGATGCGGTGCACCAGATGCGCGTCAACAGCCGTCGGCTCCGGTCCATCCTGACCTCGTTCCCGCAGATCGCCGACCCCGACAGCACCGCCGGACTCACCGCTGAACTCCAGGCGTTGGGCGAGGTGCTCGGCGAGGCCCGCGACCGCGAAGTGCAGCTGGAGATCAACACCAGGCTGCTGGCCGGGGAACACGATGTTCCCGAGCAGCTGCAGGCGGTGCTGATCGACGACGAGATCGCCCGCCAGGAGCGCGCCCTGCGGTCGGTGCGCTACGCCATGTCCACCAGCCGCTATCTGCGCCTGCTGGATGCCCTCGACGACCTGGTCGCCAATCCGGTACCCGGCCCCGATGCCGCCCGCCGCGCCGACAAGGTCGCCGACGAGGGACTGGCCGCGGCCCGCACACGGCTGCGCAAAGCCGAGAAGAAGCTCTCCGCCCTGCCGCCGTGGTCCCCGGACTGGGTGGCGCAGGTGCATCGGATCCGCCGACGCGCCAAAGCCGTGCGGTACACCGCCGGTGCGGTCGCCGGGCTCGACCATCCCAGGGCCGGCAAGGTCGGCAAACGGGCGGCCCGCATCCAGTCACTGCTGGGGGATTTCCAGGACACCGTCATCAACCGGGAGCAGATCGCCCGGGCGGCCCAGACCCCGGATCTGCCGCCGCGCGCGCTGCTGATCCTGGGTCGGCTCGACGAACGCGAGGAGCAGCGCGGCCGCACCGCCGTGCAGACTTACCTCGCCGAACGCTGACCGAGGACCACACCCTCGACCGGCTAGGGTAGCCTGCGCTAAGTAACTCGTTGGCGCTGTTGCCCGATCGTCGAAGGAAGTTGATTCCCCATGTCTCGGCCCACTGTCCGATCCATCACCCTGCCGGCGCTGCTCGCCGCCCTGATCCTGGTGCTGACGGCCTGTTCGTCGTCGTCGGGCACCGGCGCATCCGGGGACACCCTCACGGTGCAGGCCACCAACGGCCAGATCCAGGTGCCCCGGAACCCGACCCGGGTGGTCCTGCTGGACAACACCGCGGCCGAGACCGTACAGGCCATGGGGGTGACCCCGGTGGCCGTGCCCAAGGGGCTGCTCGCCAAATCGAAGTTCGCCGACTGGATCGACGATCCCGACATCGCCGATGTCGGCTCGCATAACGAGCCGAAGATGGAGGTCATCGAGGACGCCGACCCGGACCTGATCATCGCCGGCTACCGCTTCGCCAAATACACCGACGACCTGACCAAGATCACCGATCAGACCGGCGGGGCCACCCTCGACATCGCCGCCTCCGACGATGCGCCCGGCGGACGCCAGGAGGCCCTGCTCCGGCAGACCACGACCCTGGGCGAGATCTTCGGCAAGCAGCAGCAGGCCGAACAGATCAACGCGACCTTCACCAAGCAGCTCGACGCGGCCAAGGCCGCCAGCCACGGCCAGACCGTCTTCCTGTCCATCGTCAGCGGCGGCAAGATCGACAACGGCGCCAAGCGGCTGGGACCGTTCGTGGCACCCCTGGATCTCAAAGACGTCTTCGCCGGGAAGGCCGGCGATCACCACCAGAACTCGGGGCTGACCCCCGAGGCGATCGCCCAGGCGAACCCGCAGTGGGTCATCGTCATGGATCGCGATGCCGCGGTCACCTCCGGCGGCGACCGGCCGACCCCGGCAGCCTCGGTCTTCGCCGCGCAGGAGGCCTTCGCCGGCACCGAGTTCATGCGGAACGACCACGTGATCTACCTCGACCCCGAGTTCTACGTCCGTGAAGGCATCCAGTCCTACGGGCAGAGTTACCAGCAGATCGCCGACGCCCTCGGCGACGCGGCGTAGGTGCGCGGCCGCTGGCTGTTGCCGGCCCTGGCCGTCAGCGCCATCCTGCTGCTCCTGGGGTCGCTGTTGGTCGGCGAGTACCACATCACCGTCGCCGGCCTGCTCTCCGGCGACCCCCAGATGTGGCGGATGTTCTTCATCTCCCGGGTCCCGCGCACCCTGGCCCTGATCTTCGCGGGGGTGGCGATGAGCTTCTCCGGGGTCATCATGATGCGCCTGACCCAGAACCGCTTCGTCGAGCCGACCACCGCTGGCACCGCCGAATGGGCCGGCCTGGGGGTGCTGCTGTGCTGGCTGCTCATCCCCGAGTCGACGCCGCTGGTGAAGATGGTCGTGGCCACCGCCACCGCCCTGCTGGGCACGATGGTCTTTCTGGCCGTGATCTCCGGGATCCGGGCGCGCAACTCGGCGATCGTCCCGCTGGTGGGCATCATGATGGGCGCGGTGGTCGGGGCGGCCGCCACCTTCCTGGCCAACAAGTACCAGCTGTTGCAGTCGATGACCGCATGGCGTTCGGGCGGCTTCAACAGTGTCGTGCGCGGCTTCTACGAGCCGCTCTGGGCGGTGGCGGTCATCGCCGCGGCCTGTTTTGTTCTGGCCAACTATTTCACCGTCGCCGGCCTGGGCCGCGACGTCGCGGTCAGTCTCGGGGTGCGGTACGGACTGGTGCTGACCGTCGGGGTCTGCATGGTCGCCCTGGCCAGCGGCGTCACTTCGGTGGTGGTCGGCTTCATCCCGTTCCTGGGGCTGGTGGTGCCCAACCTCATCAGCGCCCTGCGCGGCGATGATCTGCGGTCCAACCTGCCGTGGATCGGGGTGCTGGCCACCGTGCTGATCGTCGGCTGCGATCTGATCGGCCGCGTAGTGGTCGCCCCGATGGAGATTCCGGTGTCGGTGACCCTGGGAGTGGTCGGTTCGGTGACCTTCCTGGCGATCCTGCTGTCCGGGAGGTCTCGTGTCGCTCTCTGACTCGGCGACCGCCGCGCCGTCGATCGAGGGCGGCAGGAGTACGCGTATCCCCTGGCAGGCCCGGTTGGTGCTCGCGGCGGTGCTGGCCGCCGCGGCGCTGGCGGCCTTCCTGCTGTTGCGCAACGGTCTGCACGGTCTGGAGGTGGAACAGACCTTCGGGCTCACCTTCGGCCGGCGGGTCAACACCGCGATCGCCATCGTCATCGCCTCGGTCAGCGCCGGCATCGGCACCGTCCTGTTCCAGACGGTCACCCACAACCGCATCCTGACCCCGTCGATCATCGGCTTCGACTCGCTGTACGTGCTGATCCAGACTGTCGCGGTCAGCGTCATCGGTGCCGAGTTCATCGCCAACTCCGATACGGTGCCGCAGTTCCTGATGCAGACCGCGGCGATGATCGTCTTCGCGGTGGCGCTCTACGGCTGGCTCTTCTCCGGGCGTTTCGGCAGCCTGTTCCTGCTGTTGCTCACCGGTGTGGTGCTGGGCCTGGCATTCCGGTCCGTCGCCGAATTTCTGCAGCGGCTGCTCTCGCCCACCGACTTCGATGCGCTCTTCCTCAACATGTATGGCCGCATCTCCGACGTCAACGCCGCGCTGCTGCCGATTGCCGGAACCTTGGTGCTGGTGGTCGCCGTGATCGCCTGGCGCCGCCGCCGGGTGTACGACGTGCTGATGCTGGGCCGGGAACCGGCGACCGGGCTGGGATTGAATCATCGTCGCGAACTGACCGGTGCGCTGGTGATGATCGCGGTACTGATGGCGGTCAGCACCGCACTGGTCGGCCCCCTCACCTTCTTCGGGTTCATCATCGCCACCCTGGCCTACCAGCTGGCCGGCGACTGGCGGCATCGGGCGGTCATTCCGATGGCCGTGCTGCTGGGCATCCTCACCCTGGCGCTGGGCCAGCTCCTGATCAACACCGACGTCTTCGGCACCGATGTGATGCTGACCGTCGTCATCGAGTTCTGCGGCGGTCTGCTGTTCCTGGCCGTGCTGCTGTTCCGGAAGGGTTCGCTGTGATCGAGTTCCGTGACCTCACCAAGTCCTATGCCCAGCAACTGGTGCTCGGCCCGGTCACCGGCCGGTTCGACGACGGCGGCCTCACCGCCCTGGTCGGCCCGAACGGGGCCGGCAAATCGACGTTGCTGACCATCCTGGGCCGCCTGCTGGCCCCGTCCTCGGGGACGGCCACCCTCGACGGGGTGGATCTGCTCGCCCTCAAACCGCGCGAGGCCGCCCAGCGGCTGGCCATCCTGCGCCAGGACAACGGAGTCGGTGCCCGGCTGTCGGTGCGCGATCTGGTCGCCTTCGGCCGCTTCCCCTACTCGCGCGGACGGCTCACCGACGAGGACCGGCGTCTGGTGGCCGAGGCGATCAGTTTCCTGCAGCTCGACGAGCTGGCCGAGCGCTACCTCGACGAGCTGTCCGGCGGTCAGCGCCAACGGGCCTTCGTCGCGATGACCCTGGCCCAGGACACCCCGGTGATCCTGCTCGACGAGCCGCTGAACAACCTCGACATCCGCCACCAGGTGTCGATGATGAGGCAGCTGCGGCGCGCCGCCGACGAGCTCGAGCGCACCATCGTCGTCGTCCTGCACGATCTGAACTTCGCCGCCGCCTACGCCGACCGGATCCTCGCGCTGAAGAACGGCACGATCGCCGCGGTCGGCAGTCCGGCGCAGATCATGCGCGAGGAGTTGCTCAGTGAGATCTTCGAGACGACGGTGCAGGTGCATTCGGTCGGCGGGCAGCCGGTCGCCGTCTACGCCGGACTCTGAACGGGCCGGACTCTGAGCGGGCCGGACTCTCACCGGACCGGTCTGGGGCGAACGAGCCGACCTGTAAGCCGGATCCTGTGCTGACCGGGGTCAGCGGCGACCATCCATCTGGGCACTCCGTCGCCGGGTACCTCAAGCAGCCAACCCGCGAGCTCGGACGAGCAGTCCTCGAACACTCGCGCACCCGCACCGGCCAGCGGTGCGGACTTCGGCCTTGCTCCGGGTGGGGTTTACCGAGCCGCCGCAGTCACCTGCGGCGCTGGTGCGCTCTTACCGCACCCTTTCACCCTTACCCGCGGTGGTGAACACGCGGTCCACCGCCGCCGGCGGTCTACTTTCTGTGGCACTTTCCCGCGGGTCGCCCCGGGTTGCCGTTAGCAACCACCCTGCTCGGTGGAGTCCGGACTTTCCTCGACTCCGGCCTGCGCGGTGCACCGCGCGGTTCCGTTGCCGCGGCCGCCCGGCCGGCTCGTTCGCGTCCACCAGGATATCCCGCCCGGGTCCGCTGCCGCGACAGCAGGATCAGACCAGGTGGGCGGTGTCGTTGACCAGCCTCACCACCGAGCCCCCGTCCGGGTAGTACTCGGCGATCGACAGCGACGCCAGATCCAGGTGCAACCGGAACAGCAGCTCCGGTCCCACACCGAGCGCATCGCGCAGCAGCGTCTTGATCGGCGTCACATGCGAGACGGCCAGGATCCGCGCACCCCGATAGCGTTCGAGCAGATCGGCTTTGGCCGTCGCCATCCGTGCGGCCACCTGGGCGAAGCTCTCGCCGCCCGGCGGCGGCACCTGCACATCGGCGAGCCAGCGCCGGTGCAGGTCTGGATCGCGCCGGGCCGCCTCCCCGAAGGTCAGCCCCTCCCACTCGCCGAAATCGGTCTCGATCAGCCCGTCGTGCACGTGCACCGGTAGCCCCAGCGCATCGGCGGCGGCCTGCGCGGTGGCCCGGGCCCGCCCCAGCGGGGAGGACACCACCACGTCGATATCGCCGCGCTCGGCCAGCCGCTGCGCGGCCGCGGCCGCCTGGGTGCGGCCCAGGTCGGTGAGTTCGGGGTCCCCGTGCCCGGAGTAGCGGCGATCCACCGACAGCGCCGTCTGCCCGTGCCGCAGCAACAGCAGCCGGGTGGGCTGGTCGATCTGCCCCTGCCAGCTCGGCGTGCTCATCGCTGACCGCCCGGACCGGCCGGCAGCCCGGACTGGTCGGTGCGCACCATGATCGCGTCGCATTCCTCGCAGCGCACCACCGCATCCTCGGGCGCCGCGGCGATGGCGTTGAGGGTGTGCGGATCCAGTTCCATCCGGCAGGCCCCGCAGCGGCGCTGCCGGACCAGTCCGGCGCCGACCCGGCCCTGGGCCCGCAGCCGCTCGTACACCGCGACCAGACCCGGGTCGATCTCCCCGGCGATCTCATCGCGGCGCCGCTGGAATTCGGTGATCTCGTTCTCGGTGGCCGCCAGCGCATGATCGCGCGCCACGACCGCGGCCGAGCGGCGCTCCTGCACCACGGTGACCGTCGCCTGAGCCCGCTGCAGTTCCAGTTCCAGCGCCTCCTGGCGCTCCATGATCTCCAGGATGTCCGATTCGAGCAGCTCGCGCCGTTTGTCCAGGCCGGCGAGCTCATGCTGCAGTTCGGCCAGGGCCTTGTGGTTGAGCGTGCCCGCGGCGAGCTGGGCGCGGTCCCGGTCGGCGTGCTCGCTCATCCCGGTCAGTTCGGCATCGGCGCGCTCGTATTCGGTGGTCAGCGCGGCGACCGCAGCCGCCGCGGTCGCCGCGTCCTGTTCGGCGCGGCCCAGCTCCTCATCGACCTCGGCCAGAGCGGAATCTTCGGGCAGGTGGGCGCTGCGGTGCCGGGCACGGGCCAGCTCGGCGTCCAGGTCGGCCAGGTCGAGCAGTCGGCGCTGTTGTGCGGGCGCGGCTTTCATCAGATCAGCCTCTCAGAGGTTCGGTGGGCGTGCGGCGAGACCGGTCCGGTGATCACCGGCGCTCCGGAACCACGGTGAACGGATCGGTGGACGGGGCGAACACCGCAGCGGTGCAGCCGTGGTCGGCCAGCAGTTCCACGACGGTGGTGCACCAGGGGAATTCGGTCGCCCAGTGGCCGGCGTCGATCAGTGCGGGACTGCCGGCGCGCAGTGCCTCGTCGACCACGTGATGGCGCAGATCGGCGGTGAGATAGACATCGGCTCCGGCGGCGGTGGCGGCATCGATCAGCGAATCGCCTGCGCCACCGCACACCGCCACCACCTGCACCGTGGCTTGCGGATCGCCGGCGGTGCGGATGCCCCACGGGGCCCGCGGCAGCACCCGGGCGGCGTGGTCGGTGAACTCGGCCAGGGACATCGGCGCGGCCAGCCGGCCCACCCGGCCCAATCCGATATCGCTGTCCAGGGCCACCTGTGCGAAGACGTCGAAGGCGGGCTCCTCGTACGGATGGGCGCCGCGCAGAGCCGCCAGGACGGCGCTGCGCCGCCCACGCGGGGCCACCATCTCGATCCGTTCCTCGTCCACCAGGGTCAGCTCCCCCAGGGCGCCGATCGCCGGGCGGGCCGCATCCACCGGCAGGAACTGTCCGGTACCCACCACGCTCCACTGGCAGTTGCGGTATTCCCCCAGCGCCCCGGCGCCGGCGCGGAACATCGCCTCGCTGACCTGCTCGGCACTGCCTTCGGGGACCATCACCACCCACTTGTCCAGCGGGACGACCGGTTCGGGCGCCAGCGGCACCGTGTGCTGCACACCGAGCACGTCGGCGAGCGCATCGGAGACCCCGCCGCGCACCTTGTCGGCGTTGGTGTGCGCCGAATACAGGGCGCAGCCGCCGCGGATCAGCCGGTGGATCAGGCGCCCCTTCGGGGTCGAGGCGGCCACCGACTCCACCCCGCGCAGCAGCAGCGGGTGGTGCGCCACGATCAGTTGCGCGCCCAGCCGCAACGCCTCATCGACCACCGCCTCGGTCACATCGACGCAGACCAGGGCCGTGTCGACCGGATCGTCGGGGTCCCCGCAGACCAGTCCGACCGCATCCCAGGATTCGGCCAGCGCCGGCGGGTAGGCCCGCTCCAGGGCGTCTATGAGTGCGCCCAGCGTCACCGTCATGCTTCTCCTCGATCCGGCCGGGCCGCCGATCAGGACGGGCCCGGCGTCGATGTCAGTACATCCCGCAGACCGGCGATCAGGGTCGCGGTCTCCGCCTCCGAGCGTACGGCCACACGCAGGTGATCGGTGCTCAGGCCGGTGAAGTTGGCGCAGCTGCGCACCCCCAACCCGCGGTCACGCAGAGCGGCCTTGACGCCGAGGCCGTCGGGCACCCGGATCAGCACATAGGGGCCGTGCGGCGGTGCGCACACCTCGATGTCGGTCTCGGCCAGCGCCGCCAGCAGCCGGCCCCGGTCGACGGCCAGGCGTTCGGCCAGCGCCGCGGTGTACCGGTCGCCCTCCTCGCTCAGGCAGGCGGTCAGTCCGGCCAGCGCCAGGGTGCCCAGCGGCCAGTGCCGCCGACCGGCGCTGAGGCGGGCGATCACCGCCGGGGCGGCCAGCAGATAGCCGATGCGCAGCCCCGCCAGCCCGAAGGTCTTGGTCAGCGACCGGATGACGATCACCCCGTCGGGCAGCGCTGCGGCCAGCGACTCCGGTTCCCGCCGCCCGGTGACCGGGTCCGCGGTCAGATCGGCGAAGGCCTCGTCAACCACCACCAGCCGGCCGGGCCGGCACAGCCGGCGGATCTGCTCGGCCGGATGCAGCACCGAGGTGGGGTTGGTGGGATTGCCCAGCACCACCAGATCGGCGTCGGCCGGTACCAGCTCGGCATCCAGGTGCCAGGGCGCCGGCAGCACGACCGTGCTGATCCGCGCGCCGGTGGCCCGCAGCACCCGGCCCGGTTCGGTGAACGACGGCTCGATCAGTGCCACATGGCGGGGCGCCAGACGCGCGAGCAACTCGAAGCCTTCGGCCGCCCCGTCCAGCAGCAGCACCTCCTCGGGGCGGCGGCCGTGGCGGGCCGCCGCGGCGCCGACGGCACGGCGTTCATCGGTGCGGCTCGGGTAGGCGGCCAGCTGGTCGAGCCGGGCCGCCAGCGCGGTCCGGACGAACCCCGGGGGGCCGGGCTGGACGTTCACCGCGAAGTCGAGCACCCCGGCTTCGGCGTCGGCGTCCCCGTGCCGCTCCGGCGCCAGCAGTTCGGTTTCGGCGGGTCGGCGATGGGGGTGCGACATGGCTTCAGACCCTACGGGCACCATGGAGGCTGTGAACGACGACCCTGACCTCGCCGCGAACCCCCTCCCCGACCCCGCCGACCCGGCCACCGTCCTGCTGTTCGACCTGGACGGCACCGTCTCCGACAGCGCCCCCGGCATCCACGCCTCCTTCCGGCACGCCCTCGACCGGATGGGCGCCCCGGAGCCGACCGAGGACTTCCTCGCCGGCATCGTCGGACCGCCGCTGCTCGATTCGATGGTGGCCTCCGGATTCACCGGCGACCAGGCACAGCGGGCCGTCGCCGTCTACCGCGAACGCTACGACGTCCTGGGCTACCGGGAAAACTCGGTCTACGACGGGATCACCGAGTTGCTGGCCGACCTGGTCGCCGCCGGCCGGACGCTGGCGATCGCCACGAGCAAGAACGAGCACATCGCCACCAAGGTGCTCGAGCATTTCGGGCTGAGCGGGCATTTCGGCGCCATCGCCGGGGCCAGCGACGACGGCAGCCGCCGGACCAAGGCCCAAGTCATCGCGCGAGCCCTGAACATGCTGGGCGTGGACAGACTAGGATCGGAGCCGATGGCGACCCCCGTGATCATGATCGGCGACCGTGCCCACGATGTGGTCGGTGCCGCTTCGCTGGGGCTGCCCACCATCGCCGTGTCGTGGGGTTACGCCCGGCCCGGTGAGGTCGACGAAGCCACGTGGACCGTCGAGACGGTCCCGCAACTGCGCGAGGTACTGGGTGTCTGACAATTCCGCTGAACCGAGGCTGCACATCTGTTTCGTGTGCACCGGCAACATCTGCCGTTCACCGATGGCCGAGTCGATCATGGCCGGCGCCATCGCCGACGCCGGTCTGGCCGATCGCGTGCGGGTCAGCAGCGCCGGTACGGGCGGATGGCACATCGGGCAGCCCGCCGACAACCGGGCGCGCACCGAACTGCTGGCGCACGGATACTCCGATGCGCATGTGGCCGCACAGCTCGGCCCTGATCATCTGTCGGCCGACCTGCTGGTGGCCCTGGACGCCGGGCACGTGCGGGAACTGTCCCGCAAACGCCGCAGCGAGCGCGTGCGGCTGCTGCGCAGCTTCGATCCGGCGGCCGACGGCGAGGACGTGCCCGATCCCTACTACGGCGGCCCGGAAGACTTCGTGCTGGTGCGTGAGCAGATCGAAGCCGCCGTCCCCGGCCTGCTGGCGTGGATCCACGCCACCCTGGCCGAACGCGACTGATCCAGGCGACCGGTCGACCGCGGTAACTCGGTATCCTGGCAGGTGTGCAACTGCTGAGGACTCTGCTGCGACCGGGATGGCTGCTGACCACCGTTCTGGTGCTGGCGTTCGCGGCGGCCTGCTTTCTGATCCTGGCGCCCTGGCAGCTGGGGAAGAACTCCGAGACCGAGCACCGCAACGAGTTGCTGCGGTCGGCCACCCAGATCGACGCGGTCCCGCTGGAGGAGCTGGTGGCCCCCGGCCGGTCGCTGGCCGCCGACGACGAATGGCGTGAGGTGCGCCTGACCGGCCGCTATCTGCCCGATGAGCAGATCATGATGCGGCTGCGCTCGGTCAATGAGCGCCCCGCCGCCGAGTTCGTCACGCCCTTCCAGCTCGCCGGAACCAATCAGGTGGTGCTGGTCGACCGCGGCTGGGTCCGGCCCGGAGCCGACGGGGTGGTCGCCGTGCCCGGTGCGCCGGACGGTCAGATCACCATCGATGCCCGGCTGCGGAAATCCCAGGGCACCAGCCCGGGTAAGGAACCCCGCTACGAGGACGGCCGGCTGACCGCCTACACCCTCGACACCGCCCAGTTGTCCCGGATCTCTGGCACCGACTTCGCGCCGTACTACCTGCAGCTGACCCCCGACCAGCCCGGCGGTCTGGGCGTGATCGATCTCCCCCAGATGGAATCGGGCCCCTACCTGTCCTACGGCCTGCAGTGGCTGGCCTTCGGCATAATGGCGCCGCTGGGCGTGGGCTATTTCATCTGGGCCGAGGTCAAGCACCGCCGGGCGCTGCGGGCCGCCGAGGCCGGCGGAACCGGCACCGCCGACACGGCTGCCGCAGGAGCCGGCCCCGACCCGCACAGCCGGGCCGGCCAGCGCAAGCGCATCCGGGAGGAGTTGCGCGATGTGAGTACGGCCGGGACCGCCGAACCGCGGGCCAACGCCGAGGTCGGCACCGGCATCGTCGTCGACACCGACGACGATGACGTGCAGGCCAAACTGGCCCGCCGCTACGGCCGCTGAGACCACCCCGCCCCCTCCGGAGGAATCCGACCTCCGTGGTCGGGTCCGGAGCCGGTGTCTACGACCCGGTGTTCAGCAGCGTCCCGAGAACGTCGAGCACCACCGAGCCGTTCGACATCGAGCCGTTGCCACTGTGCGAGCTGTTGCCCCCGTGCGAACCGTGACCCCCGTGCGAACCGTGACCGCCGGGCGTCTTACATCCGGTCACGACCAGTGATTTCGGCAGGACGCGGTCCTTTTCTGAGGTGCCATTGCCGATGCGGTACCAGATGGTGTAGGTGCCCTCGGCGCTCGGCGGCGGGGCCACCGGATTCTCCGCCGCCGCGACATCGATCGTGGCGGTGCTGACCTTGCCGTCCGGTTGCGCGGTCGACGACAACTTCACGCTGCCACCCGGTGTGTAGCGAGCCACGCCCTCGCCGACCTCCGAGTGCAGCGGTGGATTGCCGATCCAGCGCGCGAACGCCCACTTGGTGCCGGTACTGCCGACCACCCGCCACGGCAGCTCGTAGGGCGGCGGAGCCTCCGGCGGTGTGCCGCCGTCCTCTCCGAGGCCTTCGGAGGCGAACCACCAGTCCGGCTGGTAGTAGGTCGAATTCGTGTAGTTGGTGAGCGTGAATTCGGCGCGGCAGTCACCGAGCGCCTGGCCCACGAGCTCGGTGCCGGTGCCGGCGGCAGCGGCAGGGCCGGCGACCAGTGCGGCCGCCAGCATTCCGGCGGCGCCCAGCACCGCGGTACTCACCCGCCCGACTCTCGGTGTCCTTCTCTGCAGTGTCCGTGGCATTCGGTGTCCTTCCCCAGGACGCGGCCGGATCCGGATGATCAGACGCTGCGTCTGGATGCGACGCTAGGGTCTGATGTGACGCACCAACTCTGCTGTGGCCGAGTCGTCACCGAGCCGAGACGGCACCGATCACCGCGACCACGGCACTGGCCAGTTGCACGCGCCGGGACAGACGCACCGCCGCCCGCAGGTCCGCCGCCAGCGGCGCAGGGCCGCTGCCCAGGACCGGGCGATCCTCGGAGCCGTGGGAGTACACCGTGGTTCCCCCCAGCGAGATGCCCAGCGCCCCGGCGAAGGCGGCTTCCACCACCCCGGCGTTGGGACTGGGGTGCCGGTGCGCGTCGGCGCGGACGGCCCGGGCTGCCCGGAGTGGATGGCCGCTGAGGACCGCGGCCAGCAGCGCGGTGAGGCGGGCGGGCACCAGATTGGCGACGTCGTCGGTGCGGGCAGCGGCCCAGCCGAAGTTCGCGTACTTGCTCGACCGATAGCCGATCATCGCATCGAGGGTGTTCACCGCCCGGTATCCCAGCAGCCCCGGGGCACCGGCCAGCGCACCCCAGCACAGCGGTGCCACCGTGGCGTCCGAGGTGTTCTCGGCGATCGATTCGACAGCGGCGCGGCAGATCCCGGCCTCGTCGAGCAGGCTCGGATCGCGGCCGACCAGGCTCGGCAGCAACGCCCGCGCACCCTCCAGGTCACCGGAGTCGAGCGCCGACGCGATCTCCTCGCCGATCCGGCCCAGCGTGGTGCCGCCGAGCGCCGAGAACGTCGCCCCGGCCACCCCGGCCGGCCCCAGTCGCCCGGCGAAGCCCCCGACCGCGGCCGCCGCACCCACCCAGAATGCGGTGAACGCCGCCCCCACGGCCCGCGAATCGCGATAGGTCCACTGCTGGGATGCCGCCACCGCCGATCCGAAGAGCGCAACCGGATGGCCGCGCTGCGGATCGGCGAACACCAGATCGGCGGCCGTCCCCGCCGCCATCCCGATCGCCGTCGCCGTCCCTGCCTGCACGACGACGATGGTATCGGCGCCGGCGACTACCATCGATGCGATGGCCACCTCACCGCGACCGGAAGCCGGAGTCTTCCAGATCTCCACCGGCACAGCAGAACTGGCCGACGACGGCGTCGGCGGCTGGCTCTTGACGATCAACGGGGCCCAGAGCAGCCACGTCGACCCGTTCGATCCGGCCAACCTCGAATTCGAGTACATGCGGCAGATGACGGCCGCCCTAGACGATGCTCATCCCGACCGCACCGCGCCGCTGCGCATGCTGCATCTGGGTGCGGCCGCCTGCGCACTGCCGCGGTCGCTGGCCCACCGCTATCCGCAGTCGCGGCACGTGGCCGTGGAGATCGACGCCGAACTGGCCCGCCTGGCGCGCGACTGGTTCGATCTGCCGCGCGCACCGCGGCTGCGGATCCGGGTCGGCGATGCCCGCGAGGTGGTCGAGGCCCTCACCGAGGGCACCCGCGATGTGGTGATCCGCGACGTCTTCGCCGAGTCGGTGACCCCAGCGCACCTCAAGACCGTCGAGTTCACCCGCGCGGTGCGCCGCCTCCTGGCCCCCGGGGGGCTGTATCTGGCCAACTGCGGCGACCGGCGGGATCTTCAATCGGTGCGGCGCGAGGTCGCCACCATCGCCGAAGCGTTCTCCAACATCGAGCTGATCGCCGATCCGTCGATGTTCAAGGGGCGGCGCAGCGGCAACATCGTCGTCGTCGCCGGGGACGGGCCCCTACCGGACTCGCCGGCGCTGGAGCGGATCCTGCGCAGCGATCCCGAGCCGGCGCGGCTGCTGACCGGCGGTGCGGCGATCGACTTCGCCCGCCGCGCGCCTGCGTTCTGGGATCAGGCCTGATCGCCGGGCCCGGTCAGCCGGCTCCGGCGCATCCGGCCCCAGGCCGTAGCGGGCGAAGACCTCGCGGTTGGCCTCCAGGAAAGCCGGACCGAAATAGTACTCGGCCAGCAACGTCTCGTCCCAGACCCCCAGGAACGCCGCGGCGATGAACAGCGCTTCGATGGTGGCCAGCCCCCCGTCGGGGTCCAGATCCACCTTGTTCTTGCGCGGGTAGGCCGTCACGAAACCCGGCGGGATGGCGGCCGGCTGTGGCAGCGGCCGGCCGATGCAGCTCAGAAAGCCGTCGAGCTGTTTCCAGATGCAGTCGATCGCCGAGAGCCTGCCCACGGGGCCGGCCGCGATCAGGCGCGGTCCCAGCGTGGCCAGCGATTCGCCGTCCGGGTGCAGCAGCAGGTCACCGGTCAGCGGCTCCACCGGTGCGCCGCGGCGTACCCGCCGGATCTCGAAGTCGTCCCGGTAGGCCAGCGGCAGAATGGTGCACTTCTGCACCCGCTCGGTGCGGTCGACCACTACCTCGAACTGCATGCTTCTCCCTCTATCCCGACCGACCAGACGCCGGATCAGTATCCGAAACCGTTGGTGCAGCGGGGCTCTCCGGTGGTGCCGGCCAGAGTATGGACGACGGTGCCGGCCACCCAGCTGTCGTACGGCAGCCCGATGTGGCCGACCCGGTCACCCGGGCACTGCTGCTGCACCACCACATTGCGCACATTGGGCCGGGCCGGCAGGTAACCGTTGGTGTACGGTGCGGCGACCTCGTCGTACCGGGTCATCACCATCAGGTAGTCGATCCCCGGGTGCAGCGGCCCCCAGTCGTTGACACCGGGCCCGCGGGCGGGCAGGCGGTCGGCGATCGACCCGACCGTGGACACCCCCTTGTTCGACGGTCCCAGCCCGATTAGATGCCGGATCTGGGCAGCCCGTCCGGGCAGCTGGCTCAGCAGCTGCGCCACCGCGCTGCCCTGGGAGAAACCGATCAGGTCGATCTGGCCGGCACCCGAGGACGCCAGGACCCGGTCGACGAAGGCCGCGACCTGCCGGGCCGACTTCTCCCGCTGTCCCAGTCCCCCGACCTGACCGCTCCAGCTGGTCTGTCCGTAGGTGAGACTGTGCACGCAGTAGCCGGCATTGGCCAGCGTCGGCGCCAGGTACTGCCACGCCGACATCTGGTTCTGCGCGGTTCCGTGCAGCAGCACCACCGGCGGCTGCTCGCTACGGCAGCCGGGCACATTGGCGCCCGGCGGCACCGTCTCGGCCGGCTGCAGGTCTCCGGTCACCGTGGCGACGGCAGCATCGATGACCACCGGATACGGCGGGGCGGCCGCCGCCGAACCGGCGCCGGCCCCGAGGGCTGCGACCAGCATGGCCGCCGTGGCGGTGAGGGCGATGAACCCGGGGCGGACGCAGCGAGCAGGGCGGACGATCATGCGCCGATTATCCCCCGAACGGGGCCGCCGCCGAAAGCCCGGAGTCAGAGGCCGATGTACTTGAGGTTCAGGTACTCGTCGATCCCCTCGACACCGCCCTCCACTCCGAGTCCGGACTGCCGGATCCCGCCGAACGGTGCCGCCGCATCGGAGATCACGCCGCGATTGACTCCCACCAGCCCGAACTCCAGGGCCTGCGCGACGCGCCGGGCCCGGTCCAGGTCCCGGGTGTAGAAGTACGAGGCCAGCCCGTTGGGCGTGTCGTTAGCCAGCGCCAGCACCTGCTCTTCGGTGTCGAACTCGGAGATCACCACCACCGGGCCGAAGATCTCCTCGTGGACGATCTCGCAGTCGGCCGGCACCTGAGTCAGCAGCGTCGGCGGATAGAAGTATCCGGGGCCGGGCAGGGGCTCGCCGCCGGCATGCAGCCTCGCTCCGGCGGCCACGGCATCGTTCACCAGTCCCGCGATCTTCTCCAGCTGGCCGGCGTTGACGATCGCGCCCAGATCGATGCCGTCGTCGTATCCGGGCCCCACCCTCATAGCTTCGAGCCGGGCGGTGAAGCGGGCGGTGAACTCGGCGGCGATGCCGCGCTGGACGTAGAAGCGGTTGGCCGCGGTGCACGCCTCCCCGCCGTTGCGCATCTTCGCCGCCATCGCCCCGTCGACGGCCGCCTCCAGGTCGGCGTCGTCGAACACGATGAACGGCGCGTTGCCGCCCAGTTCCATCGAGGTGCGCAGCACCTGATCGGCGGACTGGCGGATCAGGATCTTGCCCACACCGGTGGAGCCGGTGAACGAGACCTTGCGCAGACGGTCGTCGGACATCAACGCCGACGACACCTCCGACGACGACGTGGTCGGCAGGACCGACAGCACCCCCGGCGGCAGTCCGACGTCGGCGAAGACCTGCGCCAGCAGCAGCATGGTCAGCGGCGTCTCGCTGGCGGGTTTGACCAGCATGGTGCAGCCGGCGGCCAGGGCCGGGCCGATCTTGCGGGTACCCATCGCCAGCGGAAAGTTCCACGGGGTGATCGCCAGCGCGGTACCCACCGGCTGCTTGATCACCAGGATCTCGCCGTTGCCGGCCGGTGCGGCCGAGGTGCGCCCGATGACGCGCACCGCCTCCTCGGCGAACCAGCGCAGGAACTCGGCGCCGTAGGTCACCTCGCCGCGACTCTCCGGCTCGATCTTGCCCATCTCCAGCGTCATCAGATGCGCGAACTCATCGGCCCGGGCGGTCACCGCCTCGAAGGCTGCGCGCAGGATCTCGCCGCGCTCGCGCGGGGCGGTGCCCGCCCATCCCGCCGCGGCGCCGGCGGCCGTGTCCAGGGCGCGGAGCGCATCCTCGACGCCGGCGTCGGCCACCTGGGCCAGCGGGCGTGCGGTCGCCGGATCGAGCACCGGGAAGGTCTTCCCCGACGCGGCCGGGACCGACTGATTCGAGATCCACAACCCGGTCGGCACCGGCGCCAGCAACTCCTTGGCTCCGGCGAGCAGTTCCTTCAACGACATCGTCGTTCCTCCCCATCTCTGGTCGCCACCGCACGGTGCGGTACGCGTGCCACCGGTCGCCGCCGCACCCGGGGCGGATCGAGGGCCTACCGTCCAACGTAGGGATCCCCTCGCCGGGGTGCACCCGAACCCCGCGATCAGCCGCCGCACCGGTGGCGGGTTTGGGACCCGTCGGCCCGGACGGTATCTTTCACTGCAGTCGACCATGCGCGTATAGCTCAGCGGTAGAGCACTGGTTTTACACACCAGCGGTCGTAGGTTCGATCCCTACTGCGCGCACCACCTGCCTCCTCGCGACCCGTTCGGCGGACCTGCGAGGCCTGTGACAGACCCGCAGTCAGCCGGCTCGGACAACGTCATTGCGCACCGGCGACCAGGCCCCGGCGGGCCGGAGAAGGCCTTCCCGGGCACACCCGAATCCAGGGCGCGCCGAGAAGAATCCGGGCGCTATTGCCGCATCGGGGTTAGCGTGAAATCCTCAGCCCGCCAAGGAGGTTCCCGATGATCACTCGCGTTCCCCGTAAACCCGTGATCGACGCATTGCGCGAGGAGTGGTCCGTACTGGACACGCTGGCGCACTCGCTCAGCGACGAGCAGTGGGCGGCCCCGTCGATCCTGCCCGGCTGGAGCGTGAGCGATATCTACGCCCACATCGTCGGCACCGAATGGATGCTGACCGGCCGCGAGGTGGCCCCGACGCGCGACGTCTCCACCCTCGATCACGTGCGCAATCCGATCGGCGAGTTCAACGAGCACTGGCTCGACTTCTACCGCGCCCGCTCCCGCCAGCAGTTGATGGACGACTTCGCCAAGGTCACCACCCAGCGCCTCACCGCACTGGACGGACTGGCCGTTCAGCAGTGGGATGCCGAGACCCAGACACCGGTCGGCCCCGACAGCTACGGGCGTTTCATGCGGGTGCGGGTCTTCGACTGCTGGGCCCACGAGATCGACATCCGCGACAGCCTCGGACTGGGCGTGCCCGACGACGTGGTGCCGGCCACCGCGGCCCGCAAGGAGATGGCCGCCTCGTTGCCGTTCATCGTCGGCAAACGCGTCGGAGCCTCCGCCGGTACCGCCGTGACCGTCGCTTTCACCGGCCTGGTCCCGCGGGCGGTGCACATCGCCGTCGAGGATCGCGCGGCACTGGTCCCGGCCCTGGACGGTCCGGCCGATGTCACGTTGCGGGTCGACCTGGTCGACTACGCGCGCCTGATCGGGGGACGCTCGACGGCCGATCCTGCCTCGGTGCACATCGAGGGCGACCACGCGCTCGGCGAGAAGATCGTCGCGAATCTGCACTACATGATCTGACCCCGAAGCGCTCGGCGATCGTTTCGTGATCGATCCGATGCCGCCCCGGCTTGAAACAGATGGGGCAGGTAGGCTGCAATGGTTCTATTGTGACTCCTGAGATCAAGCTGTCCTCGCGTACCCGCCGTCCGCTTCGCCATGCCGTTGCGGCGCTGGGCGTCGCCGCTCTGGCCGGTCTGGGCCTGAGCCTGGCCGCGCCGGCGGCCTACGCCGAGCCCGCCGATGCCGCCGCCGAGGCGCTCGGTGCCGTCGGTCGGCTCCTGCAGGAGGGCACGAGCAACGGCTCGGCGAATCTCCCCGGCCTCAACAGCCTCCTCGATCCCGACAATCTGCGGCCGGACGGCCCGCGGGGCGGCAACGGCACCACCTCGTGTTCGACCGTGGTCCACATCGGCGACTCCACGTCGGTCGGTATCGACGACGCGGCCACCGTCGGCGATCCCGCGGCCAGGCTCAGCGAGCAGTACCGCGCCGTGGGCGTGACCCGCACCGTCCTCAACGCCGACGGCGGCCGCTCGATCGTCGAGCGTGTCAACGGCGCGCCCAACGCGGTTGAGGCCATCGCCTCCGAACAGGCCAAGGGCCATCGCGGCTGCTGGGTGATCGCAATGGGCGTCAACGACGCTGCCAACATCGGGGTGGGCAGCACGGTGCACGCCGATGAGCGCATCGACCGCGTGATGGGCACGCTCGACGGCCAGCGCGTGCTGTGGCCCACCGTGTCCACCCGCAGCCCGTCGGTCAACGGTTACAGCGAGCAGAACATGACCAGCTTCAACCAGGCGCTGCGCCGCGCCACACAGCGCTACCCGAATCTGCGGGTGATGGACCTGGCCGCCCAGACCCAGCCGGGCTGGTTCACCGACGACGGGATCCACTATTCCGGCACCGGTTCGGCGGCCCGCAACCGGCTCTACGCCGCCGGTCTGGCCAGCGCCTTTCCGTAAGATCTACCCCCACACCGTAGACTGATCCGGTCGCGGCGGTGCCCCGGGGACACCGCTGCTCAAGCTGAAAACATTCGGCGGACGAACCTCGCGGGGAGCGGGGCGTCCTACCGTGACCGGCATCGATCAGAACAGGGGGCGCGCGAAGCATGCCACGACCGACACACAACCAGACGTCGTATCTGCCTGCTCTCGACGGATTGCGGGCCCTGGCGGTCATCTTCGTGGTGCTCTACCACCTCGACGTCCCCGGGTTCAGCGGCGGATTGCTGGGTGTGGGCATGTTCTTTACGCTGTCGGGCTATCTGATCACCTCGCTGCTGGTCTTCTCCCACGAGCGCACCGGCGGACTGGGACTCAAGAGTTTCTGGATCCGCCGTTTCCGCCGGTTGATGCCGGCCTCGATCCTGGTGCTGGTCGCTACGCTGGTGACCTCGGCGATCGCCCTCCCCAAGGAGTTCCTGGGCTACCTCTGGGAGGCGCTGAGCGCACTGTTCTACGTGAACAACTGGTACACGATCTTCTCCAACGACTCGTATTTCGACCGGTTCGGCGGACCCAGCCCGTTGAGCCACATGTGGTCGTTGTCGATCGAGGAGCAGTTCTACATCTTCTGGCCGCTGATGATGCTGGCCATGTACGCGGTGATCAAACGCCGCATGGGGATGACGATCCTGACCGTCATCCTGGCGCTGATCTCCTTCTATCTGCTCTACTCACTGGCCTCGCCCGCCTTCGACAACACCCGCGCCTATGAGGGCACCGACACCCGCGCCGGGGGTCTGCTGCTGGGTGCAGCCATGGCGTTCTGGTGGCCGGCCCGCAAACACTCCGTCGACCAGGATCGCCGCACCTGGCTGGACGTGGCCGGTCTGGCCGGTATCGCCGCGATCGTCTACCTGGTGATCACCACCGGAGACAACTCGATGAGCCTGTACAGCTGGGGGATCGCGGCACTGACCCTGGCCACCATGGCGATCCTGGCCGCAGCCGTGGCCCCGGACACCCTGGTCGCCAACCTGCTGAGCCTGCCGCCGCTGGTGTGGATCGGGGAACGCTCCTACGGGCTGTACCTGTGGCACATGCCGGTGGTGGCCTTTGTGCCCCTGGCGGTGCGTACCGACTCGCCGTGGCTCAGTGTTCCGCTGGTCGTCGGGCTGACGGTGCTGCTGGCCGCTCTGTCGTGGCGGTACCTGGAGGATCCGATCCGCCGCTACGGCTTCCGTAATGCTCTGACCGGACGGCACGACGACCCCGATCCGCACCGCTCCCCCGTGGTCTCGCCTCGGTCCGGCCCCACGCCAGATCAGAACGCAGAGACCACGGCTGCTGATCCGGCCGATCCGCCAGCCGACGCCCCCGACTCGGTTCCGGCCGGCCCGGTGCGCGTGAGCAGTATCGTCGAGCAGCCGATCGACCTGTCCGACGTTCTCACCGGCGGCCACACCCTCGACGATGCCGCGGCCGACGACCAGACCGCCGAGACCGAGCTCAGCAGCCTCGACGAGGGTCCCGCTCCGGCCGCCGAGCCCGCGCACGACAGCGACTCGCTGCCGCTGGAGATGGTGGTTCTGGAGATGCCGGCGATCGACGCCGACGAGACCCCCGACCCCGACGACACCCTCGATCCCGACGACTCCCTCGATACCGACGGCGCGGAGGGCGCCGAGGCTCCTGTCGCCGAAGCCACCGCCGACACCGAGGGCCCGGCCATCGACGAGAAGCTTGTGGTGGTGATCCCCGATCCGCGTCCGCGCACGACCCGGCGCCGGCTGCGGCGATCGGTCGGCTCGGTGCTGGGTCTGCTGTCGCTGGCCGTCGCCGTCCTGGTCGGCACCACCATGCTGCATCCGGACATGGCCGTGGTGCGAGCACTCTCGTTCGAGCATCAGGAAGACATCGGCGATCTGGTCGACGAGTCGGCCACCGCTCCGGTCGGTCCCACGCTGCCTGCCGCCCAACGACGTACCGAGTGCACCGAGGTGATCCACGTCGGCGACTCCACCGCGCTGGGGATGACCGAACCGGAGATGCAGCCCGATCCCCGCAAGCGGCTGACCGCCCAGTACACCCGCGTGGGCGCCAAAGTGGTGCGCATGGATGTGGTCGGCGGACGTTCCAGCCTCGAGCGCCTGGAGGGTGCACCCAATGCGGCCGAGTCGATCCAGACCGATCTGGACAACGGCTGGGAGGGCTGCTGGGTGATGAACATGGGCATCAACGACGCCGCCAATATGGAGGTCGGCGGTCCCGGTCCGGCCGCGATGCGGATCGACCGGCTGCTGTCCCCGCTGAAGGGTCAGCCCGTGCTGTGGCCGACGGTCATCACCAATCAGCTGAATCAGAACCCGGCGTACAACAACCGCGCGATGCAGCGGTTCAACCGGGCCCTGGTCGAGGCGTGCAAGCGCTACCCGAATCTGCGCATCTACGATCTGGCTGGCGAGGTGGACCAGAGTTGGTTCTCCGACGGGGTCCACTTCACCGCCGAAGGCAACGTGCAGCGGGCGCGGATGATCTCGACGGCGCTGGCCACCGCCTTCCCGGCCGAGGATCAGGCGCCCGACGGCTGCCTGATCAAGTCGATCGAGCCGGTCGTGGAGACTCCTGCCGAGAAGTAGGGCACCCCGGCCGGGCCGCGGGTGCCTGGCAGCTACCGGCAGCTATGGGGCGACGACGCCGAGGACGGCTTCCCAGGTCTGGGCGGTCCGGGCCTCACCGGGCCCGACCATCGCCGAGAACAGCACGGTGGCGTCGCGGTCGACCAGGAAGGTGCCGCGATTGGGGATGCCGCGCACCTCGTCGAACACCCCGTACTCCTGCGCCACCGCCCCGTGCGGCCAGAAGTCGGACAGGATCGGGAACAGGAAGCCCTGGGCCGACGACCACACCTTGTGCGTGGGCGGCGGCCCCACCGAGACCGCGACGGTGCTCATACCGTCGGCGGTGAACTCCGGCAGCCGATCGCGGATGTAGCCCAGTTCCCCTTCGCACGTACCGGTGAACGCCAGCGGGAAGAAGACCACCAGTACCGGGCCCTGCTCGCGCAGCGCGGCCAGTGAGACCTCTTGATTGTTCTGATCGCGCAGTACGAAGTCCGGCGCCGTCGCGCCGACGGGTACGGGTCCGCTCATCAGCGTCTACCGCGCGAACGAGACTCCAGACGCGAACCCGACCAGTCACCCAGGTTGATCACCTTGGTCTGGCTCAGTCCGGCGGTCGGTGCAGCCTCGGCGATCTCGCTCGGGTCCACGTAGCCGTCCTTGCCGGTCTTCGGGGACACGACCCAGATGAAGCCGCCCTCGGCCAGTGGAGTGATCGCGTCGACCAGGGCGTCGACCAGATCGCCGTCGCCGTCGCGCCACCACAGCAGCACGGCGTCGATCACGTCGACCGCATCCTCGTCGAGCATCTCGTCGTCGATCACGTCTTCGATATCGGCACGCAGGTCGTCGTCGGTGTCCTCATCCCACCCGAGCTCCTGAATCACCATTCCTTTGGTGAATCCGAGCTTTCCGACATTACCGTCCTCCGTGGTGGCTACCACCGGGTGCGACCTCCTGGTTCGTCTGTGCGGCGACGCGGGGGTTCCGCGCGCCGGAGGCCGCAGCAGCGACCCCTTCGGTCCAGCGTAGAGGGTCCAGCGCCCGATCGCGCGATGTTCTCCCCCGCGACGCTTCTGCGCGTCGCGCGCCGGTCAATTGGTTCCGGTCGGCATGAACTCGCCGCAGGCGTCGATCAGCCCGGTCCGCTGCCGGCTCCACTGCTCCATCGCACTGTTCAGCGCGATCTTGTGGCGCTTGCTCACCTGCTCGGACAACTGCTCGGTGGCGGTGAGGAAATCGTGCACCTTCTGCTCGATGTCATCGGGCAGTTGCGGAGTCAGCGCCTCCCGCACCAGATCGGCGCCGGTGTTGAACGTATCGACGGCGTACCGGTCCTCCTTGTCGATCTCGGCGTAGTCCTGCGTGTCGTTGAGTCGCACGATGAAGGCGTTGTAATCGCGCACCATCACCCCGGCCGAGGTGATCACCTGATGGCAGACCTTGATCGCCGCGTCGATGCCCTCGCGCGATTCGGTGGTGACCGTGGTGACCCCGGGCGACGGCGCCGGCGCGGTCGACTGACCGCCGCACCCGGTCAGCATCAGCGCACCGGCCACGGCGGGCAACACCACCACATGCCTCGGCGAACGCACACCCTGCTCCTCCCCCTGGGCGTCGCTGCCCGACCCGTTTGCACAGGGCCGCTCCCCTGGAACGACGATCGATGTCCTTATCCTGCCGCACCGTACCGTGCACACCCAAAGCGTGTCCCGGCAATCGGCGCCGGGCACGTCTGTTCCAACCCCTGCCGGGTATCGCCCGCATCGGGCACGATGGAAGTGGTGGGCGCCGCTGCCCCCTCGAGCAGACCATTGAGTCGACGACGAGTAGAACAGGTGGAATCGTGACCGACCAGGCCGACGTCAACGCAGGACCCCCGACCCGCACCAACCGCGTACAGGTCATCCGTGACGGGGTGGCGTCGTATCTCGCCGACTCCGATCCATCCGAGACCGACGAGTGGCTCGAGTCCTTCGACGGGATGCTCGCCAACGCCGGCCCCGAACGCGCCCGCTATCTGATGCTGCGGATGCTCGAGCGCGCCGACGATGCCCGCGTCCAGCTGCCGTCGCTGACCTCCACCGACTTCGTCAACACCATCCCCACCGATCTGGAGCCGGAGTTCCCCGGCGACGAGCACATGGAACGACGATTCCGCGCCTACATCCGCTGGAACGCGGCCATCATGGTGCACCGTGCCCAGCGGCCGGGGATCGGCGTCGGCGGGCACATCTCCACCTACGCCTCCTCGGCATCGCTGTACGAGGTCGGCTTCAACCACTTCTTCCGCGGCCTGGACCATCCCGGCGGCGGCGACCAGCTGTTCATCCAGGGGCACGCCTCCCCCGGCATCTACGCCCGCGCCTTCCTCGAGGGCCGGATCGACGAGTCCCGGATGGACGGCTTCCGGCAGGAACACAGCCACGCCGGCCTCGGCGGCGGGCTGCCGTCGTACCCGCACCCACGGCTGATGCCCGAGTTCTGGCAGTTCCCGACGGTGTCGATGGGCCTGGGGCCCATGAACGCGATCTACCAGGCGCGGGTCAACCGGTATCTGCATGCCAACGGCATCAAGGACACCTCCGACCAGCATGTGTGGGCCTTCCTCGGCGACGGGGAGATGGACGAGCCCGAATCGCGCGGTCTGGCTCAGGTCGCCGCCCTCGACCACCTGGACAACCTGACCTTCGTGATCAACTGCAATCTGCAGCGGCTGGACGGTCCGGTGCGTGGCAACGGCAAAATCATCCAGGAGCTCGAATCGTTCTTCCGCGGTGCCGGCTGGAACGTCATCAAGGTGGTGTGGGGCCGCGAATGGGATGCGCTGCTGCACGCCGACCAGGACGGCGCCCTGGTGAACCTGATGAACAAGACCGCCGACGGCGACTATCAGACCTACCGGGCCAACGACGGCGCCTTCATCCGCGAGCACTTCTTCGGACGTGATCCGCGCACCAAAGAGCTGGTCAAGGACTACACCGACGAGCAGATCTGGCAGCTCAAGCGCGGCGGGCACGACTACCGCAAGATCTACGCCGCCTACCAGGCCGCCCTCGAGCACAAGGGTCAGCCGACGGTGATCCTGGCCCACACCATCAAGGGCTATACCTTGGGCAGCCACTTCGAGGGCCGCAACGCCACCCACCAGATGAAGAAGATGACGCTGGCGGATCTGAAGGCCTTCCGCGACACCAACCGGATCCCGATCACCGACGCCCAGCTCGAGGCCGACCCCGCGCTGCCGCCGTACTACAACCCGGGCACCGACTCGCCCGAGATCGAGTACATGATCGAACGCCGCAAGGAGCTCGGGGGTTTCCTGCCCCAACGGCATCTGACGCACACACCGCTCAAGGCCGACACCTCCGCGGCGATCAAGGCGGTCTCCGGCGGCTCGGGCAAACAGCAGGTCGCCTCGACGATGGCGCTGGTGCGGATCTTCAAGGAACTGCTGCGCGATCCGGTGATCGGCAAGCGCATCGTGCCGATCATCCCCGACGAGGCCCGCACCTTCGGGATGGACTCGTGGTTCCCGACGCTGCAGATCTATAACCCGTCGGGCCAGCTGTACACCGCGGTCGACGCCGAGCTGATGCTGGCCTACAAAGAGTCCGAGCAGGGCCGCATTCTGCACGAGGGCATCAACGAGGCCGGCTCCACCGCCTGCTTCACCGCGGTGGGCACCTCGTACGCCACCCACAACGAGCCGATGATCCCGCTGTACATCTTCTATTCGATGTTCGGCTTCCAGCGCACCGGCGACAGCCTCTGGGCCGCCGCCGACCAGATGACGCGCGGCTTCGTCATCGGCGCCACCGCCGGGCGGACCACCCTCACCGGCGAGGGTCTGCAGCACGCCGACGGCCACTCGCATCTGCTGGCCGCCAGCAACCCGGCGGTGGTCGCCTACGACCCGGCCTTCGCCTACGAGCTGGCCCACATCATCGACGACGGGCTGACCCGCATGTACGGCGAGGACCCGGAGAACGTCTACTACTACATCACCGTCTACAACGAGCCGATCCACCAGCCGGCCGAGCCGGAGAATCTGGACCTGGCCGGTATTCGCAAAGGCATCTATCTGTACCGGCCGGCGCAGATCGACGGTGAACGCGCCTCGATCCTCGTCTCGGGGGTCACGATGGGCGACGGCCTGGCCGCCCAGGACCTGCTCGCCCAGGACTACGGGATCGCCGCCGATGTGTACTCGGTGACCTCCTGGACCGAACCGGCGCGCGAAGGCATCGAGTGCGACAGGCAGGAGCTGCGCGAGGGCGTGCTGCGCAAGCCTTGGGTCACCGAACTGTTGGCACAGGGCGCGAGCCCGTTCGTGGCGGCATCGGACTATCAGCGCGCGGTGCAGGAGCAGTTGCGCCCCTACGTGCCCGGCGGCTACCTGACGCTGGGTACCGACGGATTCGGCTTCTCCGACACTCGTTCGGCCGCCCGCCGGGTCTTCAACGTCGACGCCGCCTCCATCGCCGTAGGCGTCCTGGTCGCCCTGGCGCGGGAAGGCCGGATCGAGCGCACGGTGGCCACCGAGGCCGCCGAGCGCTACCAGATCACCGACGTGCACGCCGCACCGGTCAGCACCGCCGACCCGGGCACCGCCTGAGCCCCGTCGTCGCCGAACCGGCGGCGATCGTCCGATAGCTTGGTGCCTGTGTCCGACGAACCGCTGATCCCCAGCTCCCTCACCGACGCCTTCGGTGAGGGAGGCGCGCACATCCCGACCTCCTCGTCGGTGCACGATGCGCTGCCGGAGACACTGCTGCGCCGGATCAAGCAGTACAGCGGGCGGCTGGCGACCGAGGCGGTCGCCTCGATGTCCAAGCAGCTGCCCTACTTCGCCGACCTGGATGCGAGCCAGCGCGCCGGTGTGCAGCTGGTGGTGCAGACCGCGGTGGTCAACTTCGTCGAATGGATCCAGGACCCCGACAGCAACATCAAGTTCTCGGTGCAGGCCTTCCAGGTGGTCCCCCAGGACCTAGCCAGTCGCATCACGCTGCTGCAGAGCGTCGAGATGGTCCGGGTTGCCATGGAGTTCTTCGAGAAGTGGCTCCCGCTGCTGGCGCGCGAGGACGCCCAGCTGCGGGCGCTGACCGAGGCGGTGCTGCGGTACGGGCGGGAGATCGGTTTCGCCGCCGCCGCCATCTACGCCTCGGCCGCCGAATCCCGCGGCGCCTGGGACTCGCGGCTGGAGGCCCTGGTGGTCGACGGGGTGGTCCGCGGTGACACCGGCCCGCAGCTGATGTCGCGGGCTGCGGCACTGAACTGGGACTCCGATGCCCCGGCCACCGTGATCATCGGTTCGCCGCCGCCGGAACAGAACGTCTCGGTGCCGTTGGCGATCCACAACACCGCCAAGCGCTACGACCGCGCGGCACTGTCGGTGGTGCAGGGCCGGCGCCTGGTGGCCATCGTCAGCGGCGCGATCCGGCCCACCGACCGGTTCCTGACCGATCTGCTCGAGCACTTCTCCGACGGCCCGGTGGTGATCGGCCCCACCATGCCCAATCTGGTATCGGCACCGGCCAGTGCGATCGAGGCGATCGCCGGTATCGAGGCCGTCGTCGGCTGGCCCGGCGCCCCGCGCCCCACCCACAGTTCCGAGTTGCTGGCCGAGCGCGCACTCAACGGCGATGCCAGTGCCGTGCGCACCATGACCGAGACCCTGGTGACCCCGCTGCAGGATGCCTCCGGCTCGCTGACGGTCACTCTCGACGCCTTTCTGGACGCCGGAAACTCGATCGAGCAGTGCGCCCGCGCGTTGTATGTTCATCCCAATACGGTCCGCTATCGATTGAAAAAGATCGCAGATGCCACCGGACGTGATCCAAGTAACCCTCGCGACGCCTACGTCTTGCGTGTCGCCGCCACTGTGGGTCGTTTGGCACGATTCAGCCAAGAAACGCCGCAATCTGCCCCGTGAGTCCCATTGGCACCACCCCCAGCGCCACATTTGTGCTGGCAGAGGCGTTTCGGCATCGATTTGGTAACGGATCTCGGTGCGGCAACGATGCGGGCACCACCCGATGGCCACTCCCGACGCTTTTGTAGGAACCCTACAAAAAGTGGGCGAAAGGTTCGGACCCCTCGACACCCCACGAGACCCCCTAAACGGTGTTCGCTAGTCACGTGCTTTCGTTGTTAGCGCCCGGACAGGGCTCTCAGACTCCCGGCATGTTGACCGAATGGTTGGCACAGCCCGGTGCCACCGAGCGCGTCGCCGCATGGTCGGAGGTGACCGGACTGGACCTGGTGCGCCTGGGCACCACCGCCACGGCGGAGGAGATCACCGATACCGCGGTGACCCAGCCGCTCGTGGTGGCTGCCGCTCTGCTCGCCTACGAGCAGTTGGGCGTCACCGCCGGTGAACTGCCGGCCGACACCGTGGTGGCCGGCCACTCGGTCGGCGAACTGGCCGCCGCCGCCATCGCCGGTGTCATCTCCGACGACGACGCCGTCCGCCTGGCCGCCATCCGCGGCGCCGAGATGGCCAAGGCCTGCGCGCTCGAGCCGACCACCATGGCCGCGGTCCTCGGCGGCGACGAGGAGCAGGTCCTGGCCAAGCTCGCCGAGTACGACCTGGTCCCGGCCAACCGCAACGCCGCCGGCCAGATCGTGGCCGCCGGATCGGTGGAGAACATCGACAAGCTGATCGACGACGCCCCGGAGAAGGCCCGCATCCGCAAGATCGCCGTCGCCGGCGCCTTCCACACCCACTTCATGGCCCCGGCCCAGGAGGCCGTCGCCGCGGCCGCGGCCCAGATCACCCCGGCCGATCCGGTGTTCACCCTGCTGTCCAACGCGGACGGGCAGCCGGTGACCAGCGGCGTCGAGGCACTGGACAAGCTCGTCTCCCAGGTCACCAGCCCGGTGCGCTGGGATCTGTGCAATGCCTACCTGCGCGAGGAGGGCGTCGACTCGATCGTCGAGCTCGCACCCGGCGGCACCCTGGTGGGTATCGCCAAGCGCGAGCTCAAGGGCGTGCCCGCGCGCGCCGTCAAGGTCCCCACCGATCTGGAGGACCTACCAGGACTTGGATAGCGGTCGGTTCCACCGACCCCGCCCGGAGAGCCGCACCCGCGGCTCATCCAATGCGGTGCGCCGAACGGCACATCGCACTCCGGACCTGCAGTACCCCGATACGCCTACACAGCGTCACGACAAATGAAGGAGGCCGAAATGGCTGCAACTCAGGAACAGCTCATCGCCGGTATCGCCGAGATCATCGAAGAGGTCACCGGCATCGAACCGTCCGAGGTCACCATGGAGAAGTCGTTCGTCGACGACCTGGACATCGACTCGCTGTCGATGGTCGAGATCGCCGTCCAGACCGAGGACAAGTACGGCGTCAAGATCCCCGATGAGGATCTGGCCAACCTGCGTACCGTCGGCGACGCCGTCGGCTACATCCAGAAGCTCGAGGCTGAGAACCCCGAGGCCGCCGCAGCGATCGCTGCTCAGATCGAGGCTGAACAGAACTGATGACCGAGCTGCGAGACTTCTCCACGCGCGGTGGAGAGTTCCCCAGTGTGGTGGTGACCTCGATGGTCGCCACCACCTCCCTGGGCGTCGACCTCGATTCCACCTGGGAGAAGCTCGTGGCCGGTGAGACCGGTATCCGTGAGCTCACCGACGACTTCGTCACCCAGTTCGGGGAACTTCCTTCCCGCATCGGCGGGCGCCTGATCGAGGATCCGGCGCTGGAGGTGACCCGTGTCGAGGCACGACGCATGGCGTACGTCGAGCGTGTGTCGCATGTGATGAGCAAGCGGCTCTGGGCCCAAGCCGGTGAACCGGAGGTCGACCCCGAGCGGTTGGCCGTGGTGATCGGTACCGGCCAGGGCGGCGGCGACGCCATGATCGACGCGGTCAAGGCTATCGAGACGTCCGGCAACTACCGCAAGGTGTCGCCGCTCGCGGTCTCCATGGCCATGCCGAACGGCCCGGCGGCCGTGGCCGGTCTGAACGTCGGTGCCCGCGCCGGCGTCATCACCCCGGTCTCGGCCTGTTCGTCCGGTGCCGAGGCGATCGCCCACGCCTGGCGGCACATCGTCCTCGGTGACGCCGATATGGTCGTCACCGGCGGCGTCGAGGGGCACATCGATGCGATTCCGATCGCGGCCTTCTCGATGATGCGTGCCATGAGCACCCGCAACGACGATCCGGCCGGCGCTTCGCGTCCGTTCGACAAGGATCGTGACGGCTTCGTCTTCGGCGAGGCCGCCGCGATGATGGTGATCGAGCGCGAGGACCACGCCCTGGCCCGCGGTGCGCACATCCACGCCCGCATCATGGGCGCCGGTATCACCTCCGACGGTTTCCATCTGGTCGCCCCGGACCCCAGCGGTCAGGGCAACACCCGGGCGATGACCCGGGCGATGCAGACCGCCGGACTGACCAAGGAAGACATCACGCACGTGAACGCGCACGCGACGTCGACCCCGATCGGTGATACCGCGGAAGCACTGGGCATCCAGGCGGCCGTGGGCAACCATGCCGCGATCTACGCGCCGAAGTCGGCGCTGGGCCACTCGATCGGCGCCGTCGGTGCCCTCGAAGCGGTCCTGACCATCAAGTCGGTGGAAGAGGGAGTGATCCCGCCGACGCTGAACCTGGAGAACCTCGACCCCGAGTGCGGCGACATCGACGTCGTCCACGGCGAGGCCCGCCGCGGGCAGATCGATTACGCCCTGAGCAACTCCTTCGGGTTCGGTGGCCACAACGTGGCGCTCGCCATCGGGCGTTACTGATCCACTCCACCACCCTCACCCCGAGGAGACCGTGATGACGACACTGGCACCCGTTCCGGGACACCGGGAGGCAGCCGATCCCCGCGATCCGCTGCTGCGTCTGAACAGTTTCTTCGACGAGGGCACCGTGGCGCTCCTGCACCCCCGAGACACCTCGGGGGTGCAGGCCGCCGCCGGTCTGGTCAACGGTGTGCGCACCATCGCCTACTGCACCGACGGCACCGTCATGGGCGGGGCCATGGGTGTGGTCGGCTGCGCCCACATCATCAACGCGATCGACACCGCCATCGACGAGCAGGCACCCGTGGTGGGCATCTGGCACTCCGGCGGCGCTCGTCTGGCCGAGGGCGTCGAGGCCCTGGATGCGGTCGGCCGCGTCTTCGAAGCCATGGTCCGTGCCTCCGGTGTGGTCCCCCAGATCTCCGTCGTCGTCGGTTTCGCCGCCGGCGGCGCCGCCTACGGTCCCGCGCTGACCGATGTGGTCATCATGGCGCCCGACGGCCGCGTCTTCGTCACCGGCCCGGATGTGGTCCGCAGCGTCACCGGCGAGGACGTCGACATGGAGTCCCTCGGCGGCCCGCACACCCACGGCCGCAAGTCCGGGGTCAGTCACATCACCGCCGATTCGGAAGACGACGCCTACTGGCGCGCCCGGCGACTGGTGTGCACCTTCGCCCAGCAGGGGCATTTCAACAAGGCACTGGCCGAAGCCGGCGATACCGACCTCAAGGCACTGCTGCCCGAATCCAACCGGCGCGCCTACGACGTGCATCCGGTGATCGAGAAGCTGCTGGATACCCAGCTCGCCGCCGACGGTGTCACCGAGGTGAGCACCTACGAGGAACTGCAGGCCAAGTGGGCCCCGAACATCTCGGTCGGGTTCGGCCGGCTGTCGGGGCGCAGCGTCGGCGTGGTGGCCAACAACCCGTTGCGGATGGGTGGCTGCCTCAACTCCGAGGCGGCCGAGAAGGCCGCCCGCTTCGTGCGCCTGTGCGACGCCTTCGGCATTCCGCTGATCGTCCTGACCGATGTCCCCGGCTATCTGCCCGGCGTGGATCAGGAATGGGGCGGGGTGGTCCGGCGCGGCGCCAAGCTCCTGCACGCTTTCGCCGACTGCGCGGTCCCCCGTGTCACCCTGGTGACCCGCAAGATCTACGGCGGCGCCTACATCGCGATGAACGCCCGCGCCCTGGGCGCGACCGCCGTCTTCGCCTGGCCCGGCTCCGAGGTCGCCGTCATGGGCGCCAAGGCCGCGGTGGGGATCCTGCATAAGAAGACCCTCGCAGCCGCACCCGAGCATGAGCGCGAAGAACTGCACGACCGCCTGGCCGCCGAACACGAAGAGATCGCCGGCGGCGTCGGCCGGGCCCAGTCCATCGGGGTCGTCGACGAGATCATCGATCCCGCGCGCACCCGCAGCCGCATCGCCGCGGCCCTGGCCGCCGCCCGCCCCGGGCGCGGCACCCACCGCAATATCCCGCTGTAGACCGCCCGTCCGGCTCCCGTCCACCGCGCCTCACGCAGCCCCTGCGTTCGCGGCCCCCATTCGCGGCCCCGGTTCCGCGCTCGCAGCCCTCGCGGCGTATTCGCGGCCCTCGATTCACGTTCGCGGCCCCGGTTCCGCGCTCGCGGCCCTCGCTGCGTATTCGCGGCCCTCGATTCACGTTCGCGGCGCTCCTCCCGCAGACGCGGCCCTCGTTCCGGACGCGGCGTTAGCGAGTGAAGCGAACGCAGCTGGACGCCGCGTTTACCGGACGAGCGCCGCGTTCATGATCCGAGCACCGCGTTTACCGCCCGGGTGCCGCCCGGCACCGCCTGATCCCGCACACGCGCCGAGTACCAGCGGCAGCGCCATCCACGCGCCACGACCATCCCCTGCGTCAGCGATCCCGCATGGCCGATCGATCACCGCCAGCACATTTGCAACAACTGTCACTTCAATCACTCGGATACCACCTCGGGCCGACACTCCGGCCACACGACACGCCGATGGTCCCAGAAACCACTAGCGCAACACACACCACTCAAGGCATACTTTGTAGCGACAGTGTGTTATCCGGGACGACTAGGCGTTGGGGAAGACGTTCCTCGTCGAACCCGGAGGTGAATACAAGTGCGCAACTTGAACCAGTTTGCGGACCTGACGAGCGGTGTGGTGTACATCCACGCCGCACCCGTCGCGCTGTGCCCGCATGTGGAGTGGGCATTGTCGTCGACGCTGAACGCCCGCGCCGACCTGAAGTGGTCGGCGCAGGAAGCCGAACCCGGCCGCATGCGCGCCATCGTGGACTGGGTCGGCCCGGTGGGCACTGGCGCACGCCTGGCCAACGCCCTGCGCGAATGGTCGGGCCTGCTGTTCGAGGTGACCGAAGACCCCAGTGCCGGGGTGGACGGCGAACGCTTCGCCTATGTCCCGGGCCTGGGCTTGTGGCGCGGGTCCACCAGCGCCAACGGCGACGTCATCCTCGGGGAGATGCAGCTGCGCTCGATGCTCGACGCTCAACCCGACAGCTTCGGGCTCGCCGGCGAGCTGGAGTCCGCCCTGGGCACCGCCTGGGACGAAGCCCTGGAGAACTACCGCATGGGCGGTGTCGGCGCCGAGGTCACCTGGCTCAGTCAGCGCGTCGGCTGACCCTCCTCGCTGACCGCCGTCCCAGCGCCGGACGTCCCAGCGCCGGCCGTCCCAGCGCCGGACGTCGCCCCGCCCTTGCCGGAGTCGCTCTTGTGCGCGCCGGGCTGCGTACCGTCGCCTCCGCGTGAAGACTTGGGCGCGACGGCCCCGCGCGCACCGACCTTGCTCGCTCCCCCGTCGGCGTCACCCAGCGCGGCCAGCCGGTCCTCCCGCTCGAGGCGGATGATGTGCGCGATCCGGGCGAACACCGATTCGAAAGTCAGGGCCACCGCACACAGCATCGCGATGCTGCCCGGCACCAGCACCAGCAGATCGTCGATCTGTTCCCACGCCTTGGGGCTCCACAGCGCCACCCAGGTCAGCAGCAGCGCGATCACCGTGGCGGCCTCGCCGAGTAGATTCAGCGCGACGAATCCTAAGGCTGCAGCGCGGTGCCGGGCGACCGCCTTGCGCGAGAAGTGGAAGTTCGCCGCGAAGGCCAACAGCAGCACCGCAAACAACGACAGCAGCATGCCGAGATCATCGCTGGTCAAGTCACGCATCGCCGGTTCCTCCACGTCTTCGCGGTCATCGGCTCTGACGATAACCCACCGCAACGACGATGCCCGACCGCGCCGTCGGCACCGGCCGCCTCCGGCTCCACAGCGGCACGCTTGAATCTGCCGAACCAGCCGCAGATGCACCGACCCCGCCCCCGGAGAGCTCCGGAGGCGGGGTCGGACAGCAGGCGGGGGTCAGCGAGCGAGCGGGTAGCGCAGGCGCGCCACGGCCACGTCGTTCCAGATCTCCGAGTCGACCTCGGCCGCCCGGACCGGAACCACTTTGCCGCCGTTCTGCAGGACGACCATCGCGATCCGGGACATCAGGTCGTAGCCCTCGTCGGAGAAGGTCAGATCACCGTTGGTGCCGTCCAGGCGGCCCAGGGTGTCGACGGTGAAGTCGTACACCAGGGTGTCGACCGCACCGGCCACGGCAGCACGGGCGATATCGGCCAGATCGGTGGCGACCAGGCCCTTGCTGATGCCGTCGGCGATGGTGTCGACGGTCTCGGTGGCCCGGCGGGCGTTGATGGTGGTCAGGCCCTCCCGGATCGCCTGGTCCACCTGGTCCGGGCGCAGGTCGTCGGGGCTTCCCGGCACCAGGACCACCTCGCGGCGGCCGCTGAAGGCTTCGCGGAACATGCCCTCCAGCGGATCGGTGGCGAACAGGAACAGCGGACGCTCGCTGGTCGGGTCAGCGTGGATCAGAACCGACTCGACCTTGGCGGCCACCCGCTTGGCGTAGCTCTCCAGGGTCTGGGTGCGCTCGTCGCCGTGCGCACGCGCATCGTGGAAGTCGCCCTCGTCGACCTTCAGCTCGTGGGCTTCATCGGTGCCCGAGGCCGACCAGATGTGCCACTCGTTGGCCGACAGCGTCACCGCGTAGGCGCGCTGCGGATTGGCCACCGACCGCACGATCTGGCCCAGGTCCCAGTACTTGCCGACCTGCAGCTGGTGCTCCAGGTTGTTGGGCAGCACAAAGATCTCGGCACCGTCGGCGGTGGCGAAGATCGCCAGCGACCGGGACAGCACGTCCCAGCACGGATCCTCCAGGATCCACTCGGTGATGGCGTGGAACGACTCCTGGATGGCGTGGTCGGCGCCGCGCTCGCGCAGGGTGCGGATCGCCTGGTCCATCGAGCTCTTGACGGCGGTGCGGGCCACGTCGTACTCAGCGGCGGTGGCCGGCACGTAGATGGTCACCGCATTCTCCTTCGGCGCTCCCATCTCGAGCAGCTCGGCGGTGGTCGGGAACTCATATCGTGCCAACGAGGGCCTCCTGTTGCTGTGGTCTGCGCAGGGTCGTCTACGCAGGTGGGCGGGCACACCGGCGTCTTGTCCGCCGGGCGACTCCGCCGATCCGATTTTACCGTGCGCTCAATTGTCCAGTTCGTCCAGGATGGCCTGATTGGTCTGGCTCCACAGGGGCTTGGCCCACGGCCCGAAATCCCGGTCGGTCAGCACCACCGCGGCGGCCTGTCGCTGGGGGTCGACCCACAGGAAGGTCCCGGCCTGACCGAAGTGCCCGAAGGTCTCCGGCGAGTGTCCCGGTGCGGTCCAGTGCGGCTGTTTGTCGCCCTTGATCTCGGGCCCCAGCCCCCAGTCGTTGGGGCGGAATTTGCCGTATCCGGGGGTGAAGCCGTCCAGTCCGGGAAAGTTCACCGCATACGCCGCCGCCGAGGTCTGCGGCGAGATCAGTTGCGGGACAAGAAGTTCAGCGGCCAGTCGAGCCAGGTCATCGACGTTCGACGACGCTCCGTGCCCGGCCGGCCCGTCCAGGGTGGTGGCCGTCATGCCCAGCGGCTGGGTGACCGCCTCGCGCAGATAGTCGGCGAAGGCGAAGCCGGTGGCACGTTCGACGGTCTCGGCGAGCACCTCGTAGCCGGCCGAGGAGTAGATGCGTTCGGTACCCGGCTCGGCCACGGCGATGCGCTCGGCGAAGTCCAGCCCCGAGGCGTGCGCCAGCAGATGCGCCACCGTGGCCCCGGGTGGTCCGGCGGCGTCGTCGAGCTCGATCGCCCCCTCCTCCACCGCGATCAGCACCGCATGGGCCACCAGGAGTTTGGTCACCGACGCCAAGGCGAACACCCGGCCGGTGTCGCCGAACGCCGGGACCGGGGTCCGGCCGGGTGCGATCACGGCGGCCGCGACGTTCCCGACCGGCCAGTCGACGAGTTTCTGCAGAGCCTCCACCCCCGCCACGCTACCTGCGCGGCTCACGCGGCGGGGAGGCTGTTACGTGCCCGCCGGCTACGGGGCGGGGACCGGCTCCGGCTCGGTGGCCGGGGTGTCCTCGACGATGCTGGGTGCGACCTCCAGCTCACCGGAGCGGTCGACCACCTGGCCCTCGTCGAGGGTGCGATCCACCTCGTCGACGGTGCCCAGGACGCGGTCGACGTCGGCGGCGCTGTAGCCGCAGTCGCGGGTGGCCTCGGAGACCCACTTCTTGGTCAGCCGCTCCTTACCCGCCTCATGCGCCTGCGCCACGGTGCCGCGCTGGATGTCGGTGGACCGGCTGAAATCGGGCACCGTCTCGCAGACGTGGAAGACCGAGCCGCCCTTGGTCCAGAACACCTCGTCCTTACCGGTCAGCTCCTTGACCACATTGGCCTCGACGCTGTACTGCTCCACCGACGGGGCGTCCTTGTCATAGGAGAAGACGCCGACCACCACGGCCACAATGATCGCGACGGCGCCGAGGATGCCCTTCTGCTTGCCGTCCATGTCCTTGTCCAGGAAGATCAGGACGATCAGCGGCAGGAACGCCAGCACGGTCATGATGACACCGAGCTGATTCTGGACGAAGAAACGGACCTTGTCCTTCTCCGAGGCCGGGTCGTACCGGTTCGCCTTCTTCCACAGCAGCGAGCCGCCCAGGGTGAGCACCGCGATCGCGATGATCAACCCGATGATCAGCCAGGTGTTCACCGGCTTCTCCGGCAGCAGGGCCCAGACGATGGTGAAGATCTCCAGCCCGATCGCGACCAGCCACAGGACCATCGCGACGATGCGCAGCTTCAGCGCCGTCGACTTGGCTTCCGGAGAGGCCACGAACGAGCCGCCCGAGACGGTCTTGTGTGCGGCCACCTCGGCGCCGCGCTGTGCCCGCGATTTCGCCGGCTTGTTACCCTCTGCCATCATTCCTCCGGTTCAGACGATCGGGGAACAGCGTAATCGGCGGTCCCCCGATCGTCGTGACCGGCTCAGCGATCGGCGTCGGTGTACCGGATCACACCGCGGATATTGCGGCCCTCGAGCATGTCCGAGTAGCCCTGGTTGATCTCATCGAGCGAATAGGTCCGGGTGATCATGTCGTCGATGTTGAGCTTGCCCAGCTTGTACATCGACAGCAGTTTGGGGATGTCGAGCTTGGGGTTGGCCCCACCGAAGATCGAGCCCTGCAGGTTCTTCTGCAGCAGGGTCAGCATCGACAGGTTCAGCGTCACCTGGTTGTCCATCATGTTGCCCATACCGGTGAGCACACAGGTGCCGTTCTTGGCGGTGATGCTCATCCAGGTGTCCACGTCGGTGCCCTGCACCTCGCCGACGGTGACGATCACCTTCTTGCACATGCCCCACCCGGTGGCCTCGCCGATGGCGTTCATCGCCTCCTCGACGGTGGCGAAGGCGGCGGTGGCACCGAACTTGAGGGCCTGCTCGCGCTTCCACTCCACCGGATCGATGGCGAAGACGTTGCGGGCACCGGCGATCACCGCGCCCTGCAGCGCGGCGGTGCCGACACCGCCGACCCCGACGATGGCCACGTCGTCGCCGGGCCGCACGTCGCCGCTGCGGGTCGAGCTGCCGTAGCCGGTGGGGATGCCACAGCCGCACAGCGCGGCGACCTCGAACGGGATGTCCTTGTCGATCTTCACCGCCGAGGCCTCGTGCACCACCATGTACGGGCTGAAGGTGCCCAGCAGCGTCATCGGATAGACCGGCTGGCCGTCGGCGGTGTGGATGCGGAAGGTGTGGTCGGAGACCGCTTCGCCCTGCAGCAGCATCGCACCGAAGTCGCACAGGTTGGCCACGCCCTCCTTGCACGACGGGCATTTGCCGCACGACGGGATGAAGCTCAGGACTACGTGATCGCCGACCTCGAAGTCGGTGACGCCCTCGCCGATCTCTTCGACCACCCCGGCACCCTCGTGGCCGCCGAGAATCGGGAACCCGGCCATCGGGATGCCGCCGGTCATCAGGTGATGATCGGAGTGACACATCCCGGCCGCCTCCATGCGGATCTTGATCTCGTGCGCCTTCGGGTCCCCGATCTCGATCTCCTCGATCTTCCAGGGGGTGTTCAGTTCCCGCAGGATTGCGCCCTTAGTCTTCAATTCCTCGACCTCACTTGATCTTGATCCGCCCGTACCGACGGTCTGCCAACGATTCGGCGCGCGATAGCCGCGCTCAGAATGTGAGCGTAGCCACCGCGCGCCGAAATTGGAACACGTTCTAGTGGACGAGTCCCTCGTCCTTGCTGCCGAACTCGTCGCGCAGACGGGGCTTGACCACCTTGCCGCCGGCGTTGCGCGGCAGTTCGTCGACCACCACCAGATCCTTCGGGTGCTTGAACCGCGCCAGGTTCTCGTTCAGGTACGGCTCGAGCTCTGCCAGGGTCAGTTCCTCGACGCCCTCGGCCAGCACCACCACGGCCACTGGAACCTCTCCCCACTTCTCGTGGGCGCGACCGATGATGGCGGCCTCCAGGATCTTCGGGTGGCTGAACAGGACGTTCTCCACCTCCGAGCAGTAGATGTTCTCGCCGCCGGAGATGATCATGTCCTTGGCCCGGTCTACCACGTACAAGAAGCCCTCCTCGTCCTGGCGGACCAGGTCGCCGGAGTGGAACCAGCCGCCGCGGAAGGCCTCGGCGGTGCCCTCGGGGTTCTCCCAGTAGCCGACCATCAGGGTCGGGCCGCGGTAGACGATCTCGCCGACCTCACCGGGGGCGACGTCCTCACCGAGCGGGTCGACCACCCGTGCGGTCACCGCCGGGACCACCTTGCCGATGGAGCCGATCTTGCGCAGCGCATCCTTGCCCTCGAGCACGCAGGTGATCGGCGACATCTCCGTCTGTCCGAAGACCGCCACGTTGAGCGCATCGGGGAAGGTCTCGTTCATCGCGGTGAGCACCGAGTCCGAGGCCGGGGCCGCACCCCAGGAGATCACCCGCAGCTTCAGATCACGCGGCTGGGCCTGCTGAGCGGCGCACACCGCCTGCCACTGGGCCGGCACCAGGAAGATCGACGTGGTCCCCTCGGCCTCGATCAGATCGAGCAGCTCGTTGGGATCGAAGGCGCCGAGCGGATGGATCAGCGAGAGCGCCCCCATGTAGAACAGCGGCGCCATCGCGCCCAGGCCGGCGATGTGGAACATCGGCGCCACGCACGAGCCGACCTCGTCGGCGCGGGTCTGCAGAGCCTGGATACAGGTCACCGCCTGGGCCTGCATGTTCTCGTGGGTCAGCATGGCGCCCTTGGGCCGGCCGGTGGTGCCCGAGGTGTACATGATCAGCGCGACGGTCTCTTCGGGGATGTCCAGGTCGGGAAGATCCGAACCGTCCTCGGCGACCAGTTCTTCGTAGCGCAGGTGCGCCGGATTGTCGGTGTCCCCGACCACCAGCACATCGGAGATCCCGGTCAGCCCGGCCACCGCATCGGCCAGCGGCGCCAGCAGCGACTCGGTCACGATCATCTTCGCGCCCGAGTCCTGGGCGATGAAGGCCAGCTCCGGCGGGGCCATCCGGATGTTCACCGGCACCGGGATCGCACCGAGCAGGTTCGCCGCGAAGACCACTTCGACGTACTCCGAGCGGTTGAGCATGGCCACCATGATGCGGTCCCCGAAGCCGATGCCGCGCCGGCGCAGCGCGGCGGCCAGCCGGTCGACGCGCTCGTCGAGCTCGCGCCAGGTGGTCACCTTGCCCATGAACTTGAGTGCGGGGTTGTCCGGGATCATCTGCGAATGGCGGCGCACCTGGTTGTTCCAGTGGTTGCGGCGCGAGCGGGTCGGCTCCGAATTCAGGTCCAGGCCCAGGGCGTTGGTCACGATCTCTCCTTCATGGCGGTTGTTCCGGGGATGTACGTAATGGGGGGATTCAGGTGGTACGGGGATTCAGGTGGTACCGGACGACGCGCGCTCACTTGCCCGCGCCGGCGAACGCGGCCAGGGCGGCCTGGAACTGCGGACTCTGCAGCAGTTCGGTCTGCCCGGCGATCTCGGCGGCGATCGCGTCGTCGTAACGGTCCAGCGTGGCCCCGTTCAGTGCCGCCTTGGTCAACGCCAGCGCCGACGCCGAGGTGCGGGTGAGTTTGCTCGTCGCCCGTGCCACAACGGCCTCGAGCGCGGTGGCCTCGTCGACCACCCCGTTGATCAGTCCGTGTTCGCAGGCCTCGCTCGCAAAGAGCTTCTCGCCCAGCAACGCCATCGCATTGGCCCGGGCCCGGCCCAGCGAGGCGGCGAAGGTGGCGCTGGCTCCGCCGTCGGGCATCAGGCCGAGCTTGACGAAGGCGAGTAGGAAGTAGCTCGAGGAGGTGGCGTAGATCAGGTCCGCGGCCACCGCCAGGGAGGCACCGATACCCACCGCCGGGCCGTCGACGGCCGCGACCACCGGCATAGGCAGGGCGCGGACCGCGCCGACCAGCCGGGAGCCGTTCTCGATGATGGCCCGCGAGTCGCCGGCGTCGAACCCGCCCTTGGCAGCGGCGTCGGTGGCCATCCCGGCCACATCGGCGCCGGCACAGAAAGCGCCACCCCGGCCGCTGAGGACCACCACCTGCACGCGCTCGTCGCCGGCCCAGTGCCCGCAGACCTCGATGATCCGGTGCGAGGCAGGCCCGTCCAAGGCGTTCATCTGCGCCGGACGGTCGATCTCGAGCCGCGCGACACCGGTGTCGTCGATCCCACTCCAGATCCCGTCTACGAACTCCGCCTGAGTCATCGATTCCTCTGCTTCCGACGTCGGGTTGTGCCACACGCTAGCACCGAACATGACCTCCGTCACGCGAATCTTGATTAACTTTCCTACGCCTGTCAGCGTCTGCACCTGGGATTTTGACACTAGCGGAAGATTCACTGTGCGGATAACAGAGTTCTACTATGATCGCTGCTCATGAGTCCGACACCGCCTGCCGGGGCCGCTCCCGCGGGCCGGGTGCGCCCACCGGACCGTCGTGAGCACATCCTGGACGCCGCGGTCACGGCATTCTCGGCGCACGGTTTCCACGGGACCCGGCTGGCGCAGATCGCCGACGCCGCGGGGATCTCCGCGCCCGCTCTCTACCGGCATTTCGACACCAAGTCCGATCTGCTCGGTGCGGTCGTGCGCCGGATGAGCGAACGGATTCGGCAGCGCCTGGAGTCGGTTCCGCCGCTCCCCGGCGACCCGGGCACCGAGCTGTCAGACCTACTCGAGGCCTACCTCGCCGACGTCCTGGACAACCGCCGGCATCGTGACCTGTATCGCTGGGAAGCGCGTTCGCTGCCCGCGGCCGACCGGGCCCAGGCCCGGACCATCCGGCAGGCCGCGCACCGCCGGGTGCGGGAGTTGATCTCGGCGCTGCGTCCGGACCTGCCGCAGAGCCAGGCCGACACCCTCACCGACGCGGTCTTCGCCACCGCCAACAGTCCGACCAGCCACCGCGTCAGCATGTCGCGCAAGGTGACGGCCGGTTTGATCCGCGATGCCGCACTGGCGGTCGCCGGCACCGCACTGCCGTCCCCGGATGCCCCGCCGCCCGGGCCTGGCCTGACTCCGACCGCCCGCCGCGAGGCGGTGTTGTCGCAGGCGGTGACCCTGTTCGCCGACCACGGTTTCCACGAGGTCACCATCGAGCAGATCGCCTCGGCGGCGGGTCTGCCGCCGTCCGGGGTGTACCGGCACTTCCCCTCCAAACAGGCGATCCTGTCCGCGGCCCTGGAGCGGGCCGCCGAGCACACCAGCGCGGCCGTCGCCGCCGGCCTGGCCCAGGCCGACTCCCGCGATCAGGCGCTGAGCCACCTGGCCGGGCAGTATGCGCGGTTGTGTGCGGCAGAACCGGAGATCATCACCGCCTACCGGCGCTGCTTCGGCGCACTCGACGGTGCACGCCGCACCGAACTGCGTCGTCGTCAGCGGATGAACGTCGACGAGTGGGCCACGTGGCTGCAGGACGCCCGGCCGGAGTTGCCTTCTGCCGCAACACGTTTCCTGGTCCACGCCGCACTTGATGTGATCACCGATCTCACGGCCGGTCCCCATCCGGTCGATGCCGCCACCGCCGCCGACCTGGCTCTGGCGGTCCTGCTGCAGACCCCCTACTCGGGCTGAGCCCGGAACCCCGAGCCCCCAGCCGGGTGCCGGGCCGCCTGCCGGCTCGGATCAGAAGGTCACCAGATCGCCCAGCAACCAGCGATCGCCGTCGCGAGTCAGGGTCACCCGGACGCGCGACTGATACTCCAGCCCCTCCTCGCCGGCACTGGGCAGTTCCGGTGAGGTCACGGAGTGATCGAGTGCCACCAGCACCACCGCCTGGTCCCGGCTGATCGACATCAGCCCGGCGTCGACGGCGCTGCCCCGCGAGGTGGCCTTGGCCTCGTCGTTGCCCTCGCGCGCCTGCTGGGAGGAGGTGATGAAGCGGTCGGCGAAATCGGGGGTGGAGATCTCGCGGATCTTCCGGTCGAGGGCCGAGTAGTCGTCGGGACTGTAAGTCACCACCGCCGCGGCGTAGTCCTTGGCGTCGGTCAGTGCCTGTGCGCCGATCCCGGAATCGGGTCCGAGCCCATCATCGGATGCACGCACCAGCAGAATGGCCAGCACCGCCACGGCGACCACCAGGCCGGCGATCACGGCGCTCAGTCCGATCGGCAGGAACCGCCGGGCACCGGCTGCGCGCGAGGCGGTGGCGATCCGGCCGGGAACCCGCGTCCGATCGCCGGTATCGTCCCCGTCGCCATCGCCGTGGCCGTTGCTGTCGCCGTCGCCCCCGTCATCGTCGGCTGCCTCGCTGTCTTGGGCAGCGCCGGTGCCGGCGGCCTTCTTCGCCGCCTCCTTCAATCGCGCTTCCTCCCGCGCGCTGCGGTTCTTCGCCAGCAACTCGGCCCGCTCATCGGCAGTCAGCGCGGTGACCGGCGGCGTCTTCTCGGCAGTCGCCTTCTCTGCAGCGTCGTCCGTGTTCTCGGCGGCGCCGTCCGTCTCCTTGGCAGCGTCGTCGGCGGCGGTGTCGGTGGCGTCGTTCCGGCCGGGTTCGGCGGCGTCTTCACTCGTAGACATGGGCACCAATGTAACGGGCGGCGATCCGATCTTTCCCGAACGCTTGCGCCGACCCTACATATCAAATATATGTGATAGGAACGTTTCCCCTGATCCGTAGGAGCTCTCATGGTCGTCTTCACCCCCGAACAGCAGGATTTCGCCAAGTCGATCGCCGATTTCTGCAAACGCGAGACCGGCACCCGCGCCCAGCGTGACGCGTGGACCAACAACGGGCAGGAGAACCATTCGGTCGAGCTGTACAAGAAGATGGCCGACCTGGGCTGGGCCGGGATCAACATCTCCGAGGAGTACGGCGGCGCCGGCGCCGGCAATGTGGAGCTGTGCATCCTGCTCGAGGAGGCCATCCGCGGCCAGGCTCCCATCGGAGGCATCGGTCCGACGCTGATCACCGCCGCGGCCTACGAGAAGTTCGCCGACGAGGACCTCAAGCGCGCGGTGCTCGCCGGAGTCGTCGCTGGTGATTCGCTGTCGATCTCGATGTCCGAGCCCGAGGCCGGTTCCGATGTGGGCGCCCTGACCTGCCGGGCGGACAAGGTCGACGGCGGCTGGAAGATCAACGGCCAGAAGACCTGGTGCTCCAACGCCCACTTCGCCAAGTCCATCCTGCTGATCGCCCGCACCGACTCCTCCGGCGGCAAACACGAGGGCCTGACCCAGTTTCACATCCCGGCCGGCACCCCGGGGATGGAGATCCGCCAGATCGACACCCTCGGCGGCAAGGAGGTCAACGACATCTACTTCACTGACTGCTTCGTCCCGGACTCGGCCGTAGTCGGTCAGGTCGGCAACGGCTGGACGCAGCTGATGGCCGGACTGAACACCGAGCGGCTGATCCTGGCCGCGATGCAGCTGGGCCTGGCCGAGCGGTCGTTCTCCGACACGCTCGAGTTCATCAAGGACCGCAAGCAGTTCGGCCGCCCCATCGGCACCTTCCAGGTCCTGCGTCACCGGATGGCCGACCACGCCACCGAGATCGCCGCCACCAAGGAGCTGATCTACGCGCTGGCTCAGGCCTCCGACGCCAATCCGGGCAAGATGATGGCCCGCGAGGCGTCGATGGTCAAGCTCAAGGCCACCGAGGTCAGCAAGGCGATGACCATCGACGGCATGCAGATGATGGGCGGCTACGGCTACGCCAAGGAGTTCGATGCCGAGCGCCTGATGCGCGGCGCGATCATCTCGACCGTCTTCGGCGGCACCAACGAGATCCAGCGCGACATCATCGGCAAGACCTATGGCCTCTGAGTCCCTGGGACTCCGTCGACGGCCACAGCTGTCCGAGGAGGTCGCTTCCATCCTGCGGCACAAGATCATGACCGCCGAGCTACTGCCCGGCACACCGATCCGGATGGACGAGACCGCCCTGGAACTCGGCGTCAGCGTCACTCCGGTGCGCGAGGCGCTGCTGACCCTGCGCGGTGAAGGCATGGTCGAGTCGGCGCCGCACCGGGGATACGTCGTCGCCGGGCTCTCGCGCACCGACGTCGAAGACGTCTTCTGGCTGCAGGAACAGGCTGCCACCCGGATCGCCCGACGCACCGCCGGCCTGATCGACGACGATCAGCTGGCGCTGCTGGTGGCCGCCAACGATCGGCTGCGCGGCGCGGTGGCCGGCAACGACGCCGTGGCGATCACCGAGGCCGAGTTCGAGTTCCATCGCACCCACAACCGGATCAGCGGCAGCAATAAGTTGGCCTGGTTCCTGCTGGCGGCCACCCGGTACACCCCGCATCAACTGTATGCGAGCGATCCGGACTGGGCCGCGGTGACCCTGGACAGCCATCAGCGGCTGATCGAAGCCTACCGGGCAGGCGATCCCGATGACGCGGCCGCAGCGATCGCCGTGCAGTTCACCGACGGGGCCGAGCGTCTGCTGGCACATCTGGAGACGACGCCGCTCTGGGGGTGAGCCGCCCCGCACAACGCCTGGCCGGCGACGAACACATCATGGAAAGACGACGGAGGGCCCGCTGCATGCAGCAGGCCCTCCGTCGTTGCTCCCCCAATTGGACTCGAACCAATAACCTGCCGATTAACAGTCGGCTGCTCTGCCTATTGAGCTATGGGGGAAGGCTGGCTCTTTCCGAACCGAGATGGAACTTTATCCCATCGCCTCGGCGGCAGCAAAACGCCTGGTCGAAAGCCTGTCAACGCCGGTCAGAACCGGAACGAGAGCGCACCGGTGCTGTCGGCCTGCCGATAGCGCAGGTACTCCTCCACCGTCGCCTCCGGCACGGCGGCGGTCCCCGTGGCGATGGTCGCCACCAGGAACTCGCGGGAGTCGCCGTTGCGCCACTTACCGGTCTTGAACCCGGAGATATAGGTACCCGTGATGGCCTTCAGATCCGAATCGCTCAGGTCACTGTCGGCGGCCGCTTTCGCGGCGGCGGCATCGGTCATGGTGAACACGTACTGAGTGAGCATCACGTCGCCGCCCTCGGCCTTCCAGACCAGCAGCGACCCATACTTGCAGCCCAGGGCGGTCAGCTTGCCGTCGCTCTCTAGCGGACCGCAGTCGCTGAAGTCCTCGCCCCGCACCCACTCGGCCTGCAGTGCGACATCGCCGAGCCGGAAATTCCAGTCACCGTCGAACTCGGTGTAGGTGAAGCGCTCACCGGCCGCCGGGCGCGGACGGGAGGAGGCAGCGCTGCTGGCCGAAGAACTCGGCGCGCTCGAGCTCGCCGACGAAGACGGTGAGGAGGCCGCGGTGCCGGTCGACTCGTCCTCGTCGTCGTTGGCGATCAGGAAGACGACCCCGGCCACCAGGGCGGCGACCACCGCCACCCCCACCACTCCCACCACCGTCAGGCCGACCGTCAACGCCGTATTGGACTTCTTCGGCGGCTGCGGCGGAAATCCCGGCGGCTGACCGGGCCCCGGCTGGCCGTAGCCTTGGGGCGGATACCCAGGCTGGCCGTAGACCGGCTGCCCGTACCCCTGAGGCGTTTGTCCGGGCTGGCCGTAGCCCTGCGGCGGGTATCCGAGCTGGCCTGCCACCGTCTCCTGCCAGTGCGGGTCGGGCTGTCCGGGACCGGGTTGCGGACCAGGGGGTTGCGTCATCAGTGCACCCTTTCGCGTTCATCGATCGTGCGGCTTGCACCGTCGTCGTACCGGTAGATCATCGCAAAGCCGTTCCGAACGCGTCGGCGCGCCCAGCGAACCCGGCCGTACTCACCCCCCGGGGGCCCGCGAACACCTCAGCGACCGTCTGCGCGTCCGCGGGCCGCTCCAGCAGCTCGACCACATCATCGGAGGCCACCGGTCCGGGGGTGAGGACCCGCAGGTAGGCACCCGGTCGACCGGCCGGCCGCCAGGAAGCGTTTGACCCAGCCTCGCTCGTGCTCGCCCCCGACCCGTCTGGCAAACGTCTGGCACGGGATTCGCGGGCCGGTCACCTGGACCACCAGTCTCTCCCCGATCTGCCAGCATTCCCCGATCCGCGCCCCCGAGACGTCCAGCCCGTCGATCCGCAGATTCTCCCCGAACCAGCCCGGCTCGGTGGGCTGTCCCAGCTCCTGCGCCCAGTGCCGGGCGTCGGCGCTGCTGTAGGCGTAGATCGCCTTCTCCAGGCCGCCGTGGCGCTTGCGGTCGGCCTGCACATCGGCGTAGAGCCCGTACTCGCCGGCCTGCACCGGTCCGGCCACCGGGCGCTTATCGATGGCCGTGACACCGGCCGGCCCCGGATCGGACAGCAATTGATGAACGACGCAGACGGCGACTACACGGGCGGTCATGGCACCACAGTAAAGCTGACACTTGACCCTGATCTTGCACTGGTGCAATAATGCACCAGTGCAAGACGAACCGCTCCAAGGAACCCGCGAACACAAACGTTCGCAGACCTTCCGCCGCATCCACGAGGCCGCAGTGGAGCTGACCCTGCGCGACGGCCTGGCCGCCGCCACCGTCAACGAGATCGCCGAGCGAGCCGGCGTCTCGCGCCGGACGTTCTTCAACTACTACCCCGCCAAAGAGGACGCGGTCCTGGGCATGCGTGAGCCCCAGATCCCCCCGCGCGCCCTCCGGGAGTTCCTCGATCCTGCGCCGGAGAACACCCCTGCACCGGAGAACGACGACGACGCCGGGCCCGGCAAGAAACGCTTCAACGCCGCCCTGAAGCTGACGGTCACGACCATGGCCTTCAACGGCGTCCGCGCACATCGGGATGCCACCCAGGAACTGCTGGTCACCGCGTTGAGTGAACAGCTGGCCGAACGCACCGCCTCGCCGCGGGCCGCAGACAGCGCCCGGGCGCTGATCCTGCTGGCCGGTGCGGTGCTGCGCTTCGCCTACAGCGACGACCCGGACATCCTCGACGATCCCGACCCTGCGGCGATCTCCGCCGCCATGACCACTTTCCGTGACGCTCTGAAAGAACTCGTATGACCCAGACCGGCACCGCCGCAACCCCGGTGGAGACCAAGTCCGACCACAGCATCCTGTATCTGTTCATCGGCCTGATGATCGCCATGCTGCTGGCGGCACTGAACCAGACCGTGCTGTCCACGGCACTGCCGACCATCGTCGGCGAACTCGACGGAGTCGACCAGATGACCTGGGTGATCACCGCCTACATTCTGGCCAGCACCGTGGTGATGCCGGTCTACGGCCGCATCAGTGACCTGCTCGGGCGCCGCCCCATCCTGATGGTCGCCATCGTCCTGTTCATCGCCGGCTCCGTCGTCGGCGCCCTGGCCGGCAACATCGAGGTTCTCATCGCTGCCCGCGTCCTGCAGGGTCTGGGCGGCGGCGGTCTGATGATCCTGTCGCAGGCCGCCATCGCCGATGTCGTTCCGGCCCGCGAACGCGGCCGCTATATGGGCGCGATGGGCGCCGTCTTCGCTGTCGCCTCGGTCGCCGGACCACTGCTGGGCGGCTGGCTCACCGAGGGGCCCGGCTGGCGCTGGGCGTTCTGGATGAACGTGCCCCTGGGCCTACTGGCGCTCGTCGCCTGCTTCGTGTTCCTCAAGCTGCCGAAGCCGGATCTGGTTGAACGGCCCAGGCTCGACTACCTGGGTATGGCGCTGATCGGTGCGGCGACCACCACCCTGGTGCTGGTCAGCACGTGGGGCGGCAACACCTATGCGTGGGCGTCCCCGCAGATCATCGGCCTGATCGCGGCCACCGTGGTGCTGGCAGTCGCCTTCTGCTTGGCCGAGCTCCGCGCCGAGTACCCGGTGATCCCGATGGCCCTGTTCCGCGACCGCAACTTCACCCTGACCACCATCGCCTCCCTGGCGATCGGTATCGCGATGTTCGGCGCGCTGGGCTACATGCCGACCTACATCCAGATGGTCACCGGTGTCAGCGCCACCGTGGCCGGTCTGCTGATGATCCCGATGATGGGCGGCCTGCTGGTGGCCTCGGTGGTCTCGGGCCGGCTGGTCAGCAGCACCGGTCACTACAAGGGTTTCCCGATCGCCGGCTCCATCGTGCTCGGCATCGGCCTGGGCCTGCTGTCGACCCTGCAAGTGGAGAGTCCGACCTGGCTGATGTGCACCTATCTGGCGATCATCGGCATCGGCATCGGCCTGGCCCTGCAGATCCTGACGCTGATCGTGCAGAACTCCTTCCCGGGCCGGATCGTGGGGACGGCCACGGCCGCCAGCAACTACTTCCGCCAGGTCGGGGCGACGCTCGGTTCGGCGGTCGTCGGCTCGATCTTCGCCTCGCGGCTGATCACCATCCTGGCCGAGAAGCTGGCCGACAGCCCGCTGGCGCAGCAGGCCAGCGGTGGCGGCGGCGACGAGTTCCGCCAGCATCTGACCCCGGCTGGCGTCAATGCGCTGCCCGAGGCGATCCGCCAGCCGATCATCCACTCCTACAACGAGGCCCTGCTGCCGATCTTCCTGTTCCTGGTGCCGATCGCGGCGATCGCTCTGATCGCGTTGCTGTTCGTCGAACAGAAGCCGCTGTCGACCTCGGTGCAAGACGAGATCACCGCCGAGTCCCTGGCCGAGGGGCAGCTGCTGGAGATGGTCGACGACGATCCCCGGTCGACGGTCACTCACCACACGCCGCGAAGCACCGAGGAGAGCCTCGCCCAACCGGGTGCGCCCGAACCGGAGAAGGCCGAGCGCAGCTGAGCACGCGGAGCCGAGAGCATCCTTGGCACTGAAGTACCGGCGGTGGGGCCGCCATCTCGGCCGCTCCCCCGCCGGGCGGCTACCGGCGGCGCCGGGCCGTCCCGCTCAACGACAGTGCAATGCGAGCCCCGCGCCGGCAGCCGAGTCGATCAGAGCCGGACGCCGCGCTTGTGCAACCAAGTGTGCGGGTTGATCGGGGTCCCGGCGGCGTTCCAGACCTCGTAGTGCAGGTGCGGACCGGTGGAATCGCCGCGGTTGCCCACGGTGCCGATGGTCTGACCGGCGTTCACCTTCTGGCCGGCGCGCACGAAGATCTGCTCGACGTGACCGAAGACTCCCGTGGTGCCGTCGTCCTGCCGGACCCGGATCCATTGTCCGTAGCCCGAGGCCGGACCGGCCTCCAGGACCACCCCGTTGGTCACCGCGCGCACCGGGGTGCCGATCTTGTTGGCGATGTCGACACCGTTGTGGTGGGTGCCCCAGCGTGCGCCGTAGTGGGAGGTGACGGTGCCGTGGGCCGGCTTGGCCGCGCGGGCCTGACCCAGACCGGACGGCAGCAGGCCACTGAGTGCTGCGTCGAGCTCCTGTGGCAGGTTGTCGGGCAGCTGCAGGTTCTCGGGCAACTGCACGCCGTCCGGAAGCGTGATCGGCGAGGCAGGCTTGGCCGCGGCCTCACCTGCGGTGGCGGCGGCCAGCCCGATCGCGCCAGCGAAGGCCGCTACGACGCCGAACCGGACCGACGCAGCCGCCCGGTTCGGCGACTCCACCCGATGACGGCCGGACCGGCGGTTTCGCGGGGCGCTGCCGAATGCGGCACGGGTCGAAAGTCGGTCAGGAGTCACACGGTGTCGAGCCACAGTCTTCGGTCCATTCAAGTCTAGATAACGTTTTGGATACGGTAGGGACACGGCAAGGCTACTAGAGTGCGCCGGTGGAGGCCAGCCACGGTGGGCGGGGACTCAGTGACGTCGCCACCTCGCCAGACGTGGGACCACCCGTCATCCAAACACACGGCCCTGGCGTCGGTCGAGGAATACGGTGGGGCGACCGGGGCTCGAACCCGGGACCAGCGGATTATGAGTCCGCGGCTCTAACCAACTGAGCTATCGCCCCCTGTCCCAGCGTGACGCCGGGCCGTTCAGCAGCCTAGCCGATCCTGCGTTCCCGACGTCGCCCGCTGGCACCGGCCCGCGCCGCTCACCGCACCGCGATGATCCCGTGCGCACCGCGCTCGGCGTCGGCCATCGAGTGCGTGACGAACGGATAGTTGCCGGCCTCGTCGAAGGTCGTCTCCACGAAACCGCCCTGCGAGGGCGCCAGGTCGAGCGTCTGGCTGCCGCCCTGCTGGTCGTTACCCGGGCGCAGCAAATAGGCGCCTTCCTTCCAGACCGTGTCGAACTGGCCGCCGACCACATGGAAGGCGGTGCCGTCGTTCGGGCCCGCAGCAAGAACCCAGATCCGAACCCGCTCACCGACTTTCGCGGTCAGCGGCCGATGGTCGTACTGGTTGGCGTAGCCGTTGAACAGCACCAGGTCGGGCCGCTTCTCGCTGACCTTGACCGCGTCGGCGATTCCATCCTGTTCACCCAGGTAGGCCTCGGACTGGACGATCACGAACTCGCGGTCCACCGGCGCCAACCCGGGCGGATCGATGATCACCGCACCGAACATGCCGTTGGCCATATGCAACGACATCGGCATCGTCGAACAGTGGTACAGCCAGATTCCGCTGCGCACGGCCGTGAATCGGTACTGCAACGACTCCCCCGGCTCGATGGTCCGCATCGGCTTATCGGGCGCCAGCGCTCCGGAGTGGAAGTCGATGGAGTGCCCGATGGTGCCGTCGTTCACCAGGGTGATGTCGAAGACGTCGCCGACCCGCCCGCGCAGCGTCGGGCCGGGCATCTCGCCGCGGTATGTGCCGTCGGGGCCGGTGATCCCGTAGGTCCAGAGTGTCTGGCGCACGCCCGGGGCCACCTCGGCCTGAACGTCACGCACGGTCAGCGTCAGGGTGTGCGTGCGCGCCGCCGGTGCGGTCGGCAGCCGCGGATCGCGGGCGACGAAGTCCGCGCCGGGATCGGCTTCCAGATCCACTGTCGGGGTCTCACCGCTGCCCCCGGCGTGGTGCTCGGTGCCGGTCTCATCGACCGGGCCGCCGTCGACCACCACGTCCAAGACCATGCCCATCTGCCGATGTCCGGGCAGTGAGCACCAGCCCTGCAGGCTCTGCCCGATCACCCCGGCATCGAGGGTGGCACGCTTCCCGGGGGCCAGTCGCGGGGTCCGCCGGCCGTCCGGCAACACCAGATCGTGCGCGGTGTCCCCGGTGTTGTCCAGATTGATCACCAGCCGGTTCCCGCGGGGGACCTCCACCGTCCCGGGAACAAAACGCATGCCCTCCACCCGCAGGTCCACGGTGGTGGTCTGCCCGGTCGGGTGCACTCCGGCCGGCGCACCATCGTCACCGTGGCCCGGAAGACCCACCGACGACGGCGAGATCGCCACCCCGGTCACACTCAACAGCAGGACGACCGCGGCTCCGGCAGCAGCGGCACCCACCAGCACCGACCGCTCCGGTGCCGGCCGGAATCGTCGTTCCCGGGTGCGTTCGGTCGCGGCCGGTTCGGCCCGCCGCGACAGGATCGCCACCCGGATCACCAGCGGCACAAAGCTGGCCAGCGCGACCAGTGCCGCGACCGCGGCGATCGTGTGCGGAAGGCCGGTCCCGGGCAGCACCCACAGCAGCAGCGCGGTGTTGGCCGCACCGATCCGGGCGGCCCCGGCGGTGTTCAGCACGTCCATCGCGCGGGCCGTCGACGACGGCTTGTTACCCAGCACCACCGGCACCAGATAGCTGAGTGCACCCAGCAGCACCTGCGCGAGGAAGCCGCCGAGGAAGGCCGGCGTCAGCGCGATCAGCCGGTCGTGCGCGACGTACCAGTCACCGGCGGTCGCGTAGGCGATCGCCGCGGCGATCAGCGAACCCAGCAGCCAGGTCACACCGGCCAGTACCGACAGCGCAGCGAAATCCGACGGCGGCTTGCGGCGCACCTCGTCGGCATGGGCGGCCACCACAGAGACCACGACCCCGGCGTAGGCCAGCAGACCGGCGGCCGCCAGATAGAGCCAGCCGGCCAGCGACGCAGCGACGATCACCGCCAGTGCGGCGGCCAGCATCGGCAGGCCCCGGTGCGCGGCCCGCTCGACCGTCGGCGCCATCCGCGTCCGCAGAATCGTCGGCCACAGCGTCACCAGCGTGCCGAGCACCGTCAGCCCGATCCAGCCGAGCAGGTTCAGACTCGAGTGCGCCACCGCCAGTCGCGCCGACCAGTCGCCGGGCAGATCCCCCCGCGCCATCGCCGCACCGAAACCGATGCCCACGAGCAGAAATCCGCCGGCCGCCGCGTAGTAGCGGACGATCGGCCCGAAGCGGGCCGGCAGCGCGGTCCGCAGCCGGTAGAGCAGATCGGCCACGTGCCAGATCACCGCGGCGAAGGCGGCGACGGCCCCGGCCAGCACCGTCCACCACGCGGCACCGCTGCCGGGACCGTGGCTGCCGTAGCCGACGACCACCGCCAGCGCACCGGCGTTGAACAGTGCCAGCCGCCCCGCATGCACCCAGCGGTGATCGGCGTGACCCAGCCGCAGCACCGCCTCGGTGAAGTACCAGCTCCAGATCAGGATCGCGTTACTGGCTGCGCCCAGTCCGAGCAAGTGGATCATCAGCCACGACGACTGCGTGATCGAACCACTGGCCGCAGCCACCCCCAGCAGCGCCAGCATCCAGGCCAGGACCACGACCCCGACCCGCAGATTCCAGGTGCGCAGATTCATGCCGACTCCCCCGTCTCCTGCGCACCCGGTTTCGGGGCACCCTGCTGCGGGTCAGCCGATTTCTGGGCACCGAGCAGAACCGAGCCGACCGCGATCACCAGGAACGCCAGGACGGCCACCACGTTGAGCACACCGCCGAGCGTCACCGCCCACAGCTGCCCGGCTCCGTCGCCCACCGCGATCCGCAGCAGCAGCGAACCGTGCAGCAGCACCACCGGCAGGTACATGATCGGCCGGTACGGCAGCGGTCGGCGCAGCACCGCCGGCAGGATGATCGGCGCGTGCGCGAAGATCATCGAGATCACGAAGCCCAGGAAGACCGCGTGCGCCGAGGCGTCGTAGGCCGGGCCGGAGCGGACCGGTCCGGCGATCGCCCAGATGCCGCCGGCAACCAGCAGCCACAGGTAGCCGGTCAGCAGGCAGACCGCGCTGAACCGCGGCAGACCCCGGCCGCGGACGGTGCCGCGGGCCACGTCGTACCGCAGCAACAGCGCGGCCAGGATCAGCAGCATCGCCGCGAAGACGCGGTATCCGGCGGTCGGCCACAGCAGAGCGGCTAGCACCCCGGCGAGGACCGCAACCGCGGCCCCGGCGACAGCCGCCTCCACCCGCGGGTTCAGGAAGGCCACGCGCGCCAGTTCGAGACGTTCGCCAGCGATCGTCAGCACCAGGAAGGCAACCGGCCACGGCAGCAACCACGGGACCGGGATGCCGGCGACGAACAGGATCGCCCCGCCCAGGGCGGCGACGGCACCCCCGGCCTGCACCAGGACGGCGGTGGCGTGGTTGCGACGCCACAGCGGGATGTACACCGCCACCAGCGCCGCCGCCCCGATCACCAGGAGCGCACCACCGGGTGCCACCCTGGCCGGCCCCACGGCGGGCGCCCCGATCAGCGCGATCGCGCCGAGACCGAAACCGGCGGGTGCGGCCAGCGCCCAGGCCGCACCCAGGGCCACGGCCCGTTCCAGCGCCACGAGGGTGCCGACGAAGCCGTAGACCATGAGCATCCCGTGCACGTCGGCCAGCCGCCCGGCACCCACCGGTGCGCCGAGGCCCAGCAGAAGCAATGCGGCGTCGAGTCCGGCCAGCAGCGACACCCCGCCGGTCAGCAGCAGCGCCAACCGCACACCGAGCCGGTCACTCAGCCCCGGGGAGGAGCCCGCACCGCTCGCGTCGGTGCGTTGGCCCTGCGGCCGGTCTGCTGCGGCCGTCTCGGCGGCGGTCTGCGGTGACGCGTTCACGAGGCGGGCTCGTTCAGATGCAGGGTGCACGACCCCGGCTGCGCGAACGGAGTCAGCACCGGAGTCAGTTCGGCGCCGCCGAAGGAATCCAGGGCCCCGCGGATCAGGCCCAGGTGCACCCGGCAGATCACCTCCGGGCATTCGCGGGCGGCCTGCAGCAGCGGGCAACGCGTCAGCGCCACCGCCGTCACCGGGCCCTCGCTCGCTCCGCAGCCGCCGGCGTCGACCGGGCCGAAGCCGAGCTCGGCCAGCTGCGCCAGGATCTGCTCGCGGGCCCCGCTGCCCTGCGCCACCACCGCAGAATCGTCCTGCGCCGCGACGGCAGTGTCGTTCCGTGCCGCGGCGGCGGCGTTCTGCGCCAACTCCCGACCCCATTCGCGCCCGATCTCCTCGGCCTGGGCCCCCGGATCGGCGGCGCTGCGCTGCAGCTGACGGGCCAGCATCCGGGTCAGTCCGGCGTAGGCGCGCAGCTCGGTGGCCCCGGCATCGGGCCGGGCACGGTACCGCCAGGCCGGTCGCCCGCGGCGGGCCGTGGGCGTCGTCGAACGCACCACCAGACCCGCCTCCACCAACCGATCGAGGTGTTCGCGCACGGTATTGCGGTGCAGCCCCCGGGCAGTTGCGGCCGTGGCCACGGTCTGATCGGCCCCGGTCTCGCGCAACCACGACAGCATGCTCGCCTGCGGTGCGGTCAACCCCCGAGCCGCATCGGCCGAGACCCCGGTTTCCGGCACCGGCCCCAGCGGCACAGAAGTCTTATTCACGGCTTTTACCGTAATTAATCCGATGAGCCGGCACCAGGGCGGGAAGTCCCGGGTCCGGCTCTGGCCCGACCAACGGACGGCTCGCCGATCACGGGGCGCCGGTAGATTAGGGCACTATGCCCGCACCCATGCATGGGCGGTTCCTGGAGGCCCTCACCGCAATTCAGCCGGTCGCCCGTCCGGTCGTGACCGCTGCCACCGGCACCGCCGACGACTTCGCCCAGATGCTCGGCGCCGTGGGAACGGCGATGATCTCCTCCAGCCAGCCCACCAACGACGTCGAATCGGCGCTGCTGCGCCTGGCCATCGCCTACAACCGCACCAATGTGGTCACCGTGGTGCTGCCGACGGCGGTGTTCGTGCAGACCGTGGTCGACGGCGTCGCGCAGACCGCCATGTTCCCGGTCGAAGGCGCCGCCCTGCGACTGGACCAGACCGATGCAGTGCAACGGATGGTCGACAAGATCCTGACCGCCGACACTCCGCCGGAACCGGCTCACGTGATCGCCAAACTCGCCAAGATCGCCACCATGCCCCCGCGGTTCAACCGCGTCGTGGCGCTGGTGGGCTACATGCTGATGACCGTCGGCTTCGGCATGATGGTCAACACTTCGGCCAGCGCGCTACCGGCCTATGTGGGGTTGGGGCTGCTGGTCGGTCTGATCGTGATGGTGGGCAACCGGCTGCCCACCCTGGCGGTGGTGCTGCAGGTCCTCACCCCGTTCATCGTCACGATTGTCTGTATCAAGTATCTGGCCGAAGCGACCGGCGCCAATCCCCTGGTCCTGCTGGCACCTCCGCTGCTGCTGTTTCTGCCCGGCAGTGCCCTGACGATCGGCGCGATGGAGCTGACCGACGGCCAGATGATCGCCGGTGCCAGCCGGACCGTCTCGGGGATCGCCCAGCTGAGTCTGCTGAGCTTCGGCGTGGTCGCCGGGGTGGCGGTGGCCGGTGAGCTGCCGCACTCGCACCCGGGTGCGCCGCTGGGCGCGTGGGCGTCGTGGGTGGGCATTCTGGCGTTCTCGGCCGGGTTCGCCCTGTTCTCCTCGGCGCCGCGGTGGTCGCTGCCGTGGATCATCGTGACGCTGTTGGCCGCCCACGCGATGCAGGTGGCGATACCGGTCCCCGACGCGACCTGGTTGTCCGGTTTCTTCGGCGCCCTAGTGCTGGTGCCCGTCGCCCGGGTGCTGGCGCTGTTCAAACCCGCGCCGCCGGCGGTGGTCACCTCCTACTGCGGTTTCCAGATGCTGGTGCCCGGAGCGACGAGCTTCGAAAGCCTGACCGCAGCAGCGTCCACCGGCAGTGCCTCCACGACCGCGGCCATGCAGGTGGTCGCCACCTTCATCGCCATCGCCCTGGGCATGCTGGTCGGCTCGGGGTTGAGCCGCGACCTGGCCAACTTCGTCCACGATCTGCGCCGGTCGCCATCGACGACGGTCGATCCGGTGGACAACACCCGGCTGCTGGCCGCGAAGGAGATTCCGGCCGAGATCCCCGGCGGACCGATCAGCACCGAGCCCGCCGACGGCACCTTCGCCGGCCGCTGGCGACGCTGGCGCACCCTCGTGGTCGACGACGGGTCGCGCATCGTCGACGACGCCGAACGGATCGGCCACGCGGTCGGCCAGTCGGGCCTCGGCCGCGAGGTCGACAAACTCACCCGCGGGCACGGCCTCACCGAGCCCACCGGCCCCGACACCGTCGCTGACGACGCCGACACGACCGACGGCCCCGGCCCGCACACCGCCGACTAGCCTGCCGAGCGGTCAGGAGCGCCCGGCATGCCGGCGTGCACCGGGGCCGTCACCGCCTTCTGCCGCCGCTCGGACCGCGGCCCCATAGCGCGCAAAGCACCCAGGATCGCCACCAGATCGACCACCTCCTGCAACCAGGCGCCGGCCAGCGCCGGCAGGAGACCGAATGCGGCGATCACCATCAGCCCGGCGCTGATCGCGATGCCCGCCCAGATGCTCTGCAGGGCGATCCGGACCGTGTCCTGCCCGATCCGTACCGCGCGCGGCAAACCCAGCAGGGTGTCGTAGCGGTTGACCACATCGGCCGATTCGCTGGCGGCGGTGGAGCCGCGCGCACCCATCGCAAAGCCGATGTCGGCGGCTGCCAGCACCGGCGCGTCGTTGAGACCGTCGCCGACCATCAGCAGCGGCCGCGGCCGCACCTGGGCGACGATGTCGACCTTGTCGGCCGGCCCGCACGAGGAGTACACCTCGTCGATCCCCAACCGCTCGGCGATCGGTTCGGCGGTGGCGGCGACGTCACCGGTCACCACCAGGGTGCGCACGATGCCCAGGGCACGCAGGTCGGCGATCGCCGCCGCCGCCTCGGGCCGCACCGTATCGCGCATGACGATCACCCCGACCGCGCAGTCGTCGAGCCCGACGTAGATCGCCAGTTCGCCGGGCTCCAGCGGTGTCCGGACCAGATCGTCGACGAAGCCGGCGAGCCAGGCGGGTTTGCCGACCCGCACGATCCCCGCGCCGTCGGCCAGCTCGGCGCTGACCCCGTTGGTGGCCCATTCGGTGGCGGTGTCGACCTCGCGCAGCGCCAGCCCGCGGCGGCGGGCAGCGGTCACGACCGAGGAGGCCAGCACATGCGAGGAGTACACCTCGGCCGAGGCCGCCAGCTGCAGCAGGTCGTCGTCGGTGAAGCCGGGGCCCGGATGCAGCTGCTGCAGATCGGGATGACCGGTGGTCAGGGTGCCGGTCTTGTCCAGGGCGGCCGAGCGCACCCGCGACAGCTGCTCCAGGGTGCTGCCGCCCTTGACGATCAGCCCGTAGCGGGCCGCGCGGCTCATCCCGCCGAGAAAGGCCACCGGCGCGGCGATCAGCAGCGGGCACGGGGTCGCCACCACCAGGACTTCGGCGAAGCGGACCGCCTCCCCGCTGAGCGCCCACGCCAGGGCTGCGATGGCCAGCGAGGCCACGGTGAACGGCAGCGCGTACCGGTCGGCCAGGCGCACCACCCGCGCCCGGCTTCCGGTCGCCTGTTCCACCAGGGCCACGATCTGCTGATACTGACTGTCGCGGGCGGCGGCGACCGCCCGCATGGTGATCGCGGTGGTGCCGTTGACCGCGCCACTGGGGACTCGCTCGCCGGCCACCCGCTCCACCGGCAGCGGTTCCCCGGTCAGCGAGGACTCGTCGAACACCGCCGGGGCGTGCAGAAGCACCGCGTCCACGGGCACCAGTTCGCCGGGGCGCACCAGCAGACGATCGCCGCGGGCGACCGCATCGACAGACACCGTCTCGGTCTCCTGCTCGGCGCCGTCGCCGATCAGCCGGGTGGCCTGCTGCGGCGCCTTGCGCAGCAGGGTGGTCAGTTCCCGTTTGGAGCGGTTCTCGGCGAACTCCTCCAGCGCCGCACCGCCGGTGAGCATCAGCACCACCACCAGCGCCGCCCACGGCTCGCCGACCAGCACCGCGGCGATGATCGCGGTGACCGCCAACAGGTCCAGACCCGGGCGGCCGCGGATCAGTTGGCGGAGCATGTCCAGCGCCGTCCACGCGGCCACCGCCAGCGCGTAGAACCCCACGATCTGTCCGGCGTAACGACCGGCCGGGGTGGCCAGCAACACCAATCCGACGATCCCCACCACGACGGTGGCCACCACCAGCGGGTAGCCGCGCAGCTGCGCCCAGACCTTCCACATGGTTCCACCCTGTCAAATAACGCTTGTATCTGCACCGAAGGAAAGGCTGGGCTGAGCAGGGGCTCAGCCGGCGCAGACCGGCGACAGGACCGGGGTCTACAGGACCGGCGTTTACAGCACCGACGTGACCGGCGGACCGTCGTACGGTTTGCGCGCGGTCTGGCGCACATAGCGGTACAGCCAGACCACCAGCGCCACAAAGGCCACCACACCGACCAGCTGCGCCCAGTCGCCGTAGCCCGCGCCGATGAACGGCAGCGCCAGCGGCTCATCACTGCCGGTGCCGGCGACGATCCCGGCGAAGACCACCCCGTACAGGCTCTCGCCGACGATCAGGCCGGTGGCCATCAGCACGCCGAGGCGCTTGCGGCGGTCGGCATCGGCGTCATCGCGGTCGGCCCAGCTGTTGTAGGCGCGGCCGATAAGGGCGCCGATCGGGATGATCAGCGTGATGGCCATCGGCAGGTACATGCCCATGCCCACCGCCAGCGGCGGCAGCCGCAGACTGTTGGTGGTCCGCTTGAGCACCTCGTCGACCACGATCACCACCGCACCGATCACACAGCCGAGCAGGATCAGACTCCAGTCCAGGTCACCGCCGAAGATGCCCTCGGCCAACGACGACATCAGCGCCGCCTGCGGGGCAGCCAGCGCGTCCGGTCCGGCGCCGGGGGCGCCCTGGAAGCCGAAGGCGGTGTTCATCAGCTGCAGCACCGGCGGGATGATCACCGCACCGAACCCGACACCGATGATCAGTGCGACCTGCTGCTTCCACGGCGTCGCCCCGACCAGCTGACCGGTCTTGAGGTCCTGCAGGTTGTCGTTGGAGATGGTCGCCACGCCGAAGACCACGGCGGCGGTGAACAGGGTGTAGGCGGTCATCGCCAGCGCATCTTCGGTGCCGTGGGTAGCCTTGAGCAGCAGCGCCGCCAGTAGCACCACCACGATGCCCACCCCGGAGATCGGACTGTTCGACGAACCGATCAGACCCGCCATGTACCCGCACACCGCGGCCACGATCAGACCGATCGCCAGCACGAACAGGACGCTCACGGCGATCATGCCGCCGCTCTGGTGGGCGATATCGGTGCCCTGCAGAAAATCCCACAGCAGCCAGCCGATCGGGATCATCGCCACCAGCACCGAGATCGCCACCCACTGGAACGGGATGTCGCGTTCGGTGATGTCCACGGCCATCCCGTCGCGCCGGTCGCGCGCGCTGCGCAGCGATTCGGCGATACCGCGCCCGATCGGCAGCAGCAGGGTCACCAGCGTCCACACCGCGGCCACCGCGATCGCCCCGGCACCGATGAACCGGACCTCCGAGGAGAAGATGCCGCTCACCTGCCCCAGCAGATCGCCGGTGCCGATCTCGTTCCACGACTGCTCCGGCAGCAGGATCCCATAGGAGATCACCAGCCCGACCAGCATCGCGATGCCGACGCTGACGCCGACAAGATGGCCCACACCGATCAGCGCCAGCGAAAGGCTCGCGCCGTACATGGTGGCGCCGCTGCCCACCTTGAATGCCCCGGCCACACTGCTGGCCAGCACCTTGAGGTTGGCCAGCAGCGCGAACCCCGCCGCGGCCAGCGCGCCGGTGACGATCATCGCCATCCCGCCGCGGTTCTCTTCGGCCCCGACCTCGCTGTCGCCGACCTTGAGCACCTCGGCGGCGGCCACCCCTTCCGGATACGGCAGATCCGAACCGGTCACCAGCGTGCGCCGCAACGGAATCGAATACATGACCCCCAGCAGTCCGCCGATCGCGCAGACCGCGACGGTCTCCCAGTACGGGAATCCGGTCCACCAACCGATCATGATCAGACCGGGCAGCACAAAGATGATCGCTGAGAGGGTGCCGGCCGCCGAGGCGATGGTCTGCACGATGTTGTTCTCGACGATCGAGTGATTGGCGAAGTAGCGCAGCACCGACATCGAGATCACCGCGGCCGGAATGGCGGTGGCGAAGGTCAAACCGACCTTCAGGCCCAGGTACACGTTCGCGGCGGTGAAGATCAGGGTGATCAGGCCACCGAGGATCACACCCCGCAGGGTCAATTCCCGGACCGACGATCCCCCTCGGACCGTCGCACTCTTGGTCGCCATCACCACTCCTCGCTCAACTCACTGGCCGCGTCGCACACCGGCTGCGGTGCCGACGTGGCTGAACCCGACGTGCCCGCCACGGAAATGCCCACCGGATGTGCCCGGCACCTCGCAGCGATTGTCTCTCGCCACCGCGTGCGATGACCTTACTTCTGCGCCGATCGGTCCGCGGCAGTCAGGACGGGTTTTTGATGCACGACTCGGCCGGTTCCACGTGCAGGGTACGATCACCGATCCGTCCGGTGCCGGTCCACCGGTTGGTCCCGGTCGAGGTGACCTGCACGGCATCGGGATCGGCCTGGGGTCGATCCTCTGCTGACGGTGGAACCGCGCGGGTCCGCGGTCAGAGCGATTCGACGCCGGCGTCGGTGGCCTGCTCGAGCAGACTGCGCCGGTACGACTCCAGGGCCACCAGGTCGCCGAACAGCGCGTTGTAGGCGTCGGGGTCCCCGCCCGGCGACATCCGGCGCAGCTTGGATTTTAGGTCGGCGATCTGCGAGCCGACCCACACCTCTTGCGAGCGGGCCAGGACGCTGTTGATGTAGCGCGGCAGCGAGGCCTCGTCGACGGGAATGTCTTCGACGGCCAGTTCGGTCACCAGCGGGGTCAGCGCCGGGTTGTCTACGGCCTGGGCGATCGCATCCACCCACGAGGCTCCGCTCATACCGCTGGCGGTGCCACCCAGGTTCGCGATGGCCTGGCGCACCAGGGCGTAGGCCGGTTCGTCGAAGCACTCCGGCGGCAGCGAATCGAAGACGCTGCCGGCCAGCCCCGGATGCTGGATGGCGGCTTTGAGCGCCTCGCGTTGCGGCCACAGCCGCGGATCGTTCGGCAACGGCCGGGCTGTCGGCGGCGGCGAGGCGGCCTCGGGCGCGGCGAACCGGCCGGGTCGCCGTCCGCGGTCCTGGTGTCCGCCGCCCCGGCCGCGACCGCGACCGGCCTGCTGCCGCACCCGGCCCAGCACACTGGCCACATCGTCCATACCGATCCAGCCGGCCAGCTGGCGGGCGTACTCGTCGCGCAATGCCACATCGCGGATCCGCGCGACCACCGGGATGGTCTCGCGCAGCGCCGCCACCCGGCCCTCGGCGATGTCCAGGTCGTGTTTGTCCAGCAGCGCCTTGATCGCGAACTCGAACATCGGAATGCGCTGGGCGATCAGATCGCGCAGCGCCCCGTCGCCCGAGCGCTGACGCAGATCGCACGGATCCATCCCGTCGGGTGCCACCGCCACAAAGGTCTGCCCGGCGATGGCCTGCTCGCCCTCGAAGGCCTTGAGCGCCGCGGACTGTCCGGCCTCGTCGCCGTCGAAGGTGTAGATCACCTCGCCGCGGAAGTAGGAGTCGTCCATCATCAGCCGGCGGATCAGCGCCAGATGGTCCTCACCGAAGGCGGTGCCGCAGGAGGCGACCGCGGTGGTCACCCCGGCCAGGTGCATGGCCATCACATCGGTGTAGCCCTCGACGATCACCACCTGGTGCGCTTTGGCGATGTCTCGTTTGGCCAGGTCGATACCGAACAGCACCTGCGACTTCTTGTAGAGCATCGTCTCGGGCGTGTTCATGTACTTGCCGAAGTTGTCGTCCTCGTACAGTTTGCGCGCACCGAAGCCGATCACATCGCCGGCGGTGTTGCGGATCGGCCACAGCAGCCGCCGGTGGAACCGGTCGATCGGGCCCATCCGGCCCTGTTTGGCCAGGCCGGCCGCTTCCAATTCGGCGAAGGTGAACCCTTGGGACAGCAGGGTTTTGGTCATCGTGTCCCAGCCGGCCGGGGCATAGCCGCAGCCGAAGTGCTCGGTCGCGGCCGCATCGAAACCGCGTTCGGTCAAAAAATCGCGGGCGGTCTGGGCCTCGGCGGTCTGCAACTGCTCGGCGTAGAAACGCTGTGCGGCGGCGTTGGCGGCTACCAGCCGCGCCCGGGTGCCGCGATCACGCACGATCGTGGTGCCGCCGCCCTCGTAGTTGATGCGGTAGCCGATCCGGTCGGCCAGCTGCTCGACGGCTTCGACAAAAGTGATGTGCTCCTGCTTCTGCAGAAAGCTGTAGACGTCCCCGCCCTCACCGCAGCCGAAGCAGTGGAAGTGTCCGTGGTTGGGCCGCACATGGAACGACGGCGTCTTCTCGTCGTGGAACGGGCACAGGCCCTTCATGCTGTCGGCGCCGGCCCGACGCAGGGCGACGTAGTCGCCGACGATGTCCTCGATGCGCGTCTGCTCACGGATCGCCGTGATATCGCCTTCGGGGATTCTGCCTGCCACCCGGTCAGTCTATCCGTCACCGGTGACCCGGCCGCTTTCCGCTGGTCGCCGGTGGATAACTCCGGCGGCGCAGTTCAGGTGTGTCCGGTCCCCGATCCGGAATCTACTGTCGCCGGTTGCCCTCGTGACGGCGGATCTCCCGGCGCACCTTGAACCACAGGTAGCCGCACGCCAGCAGCACCAGCACGATCGCGACCACCGGCACCACGATGCTCAGCACGGCCTAGGCCGCCAGGACCACAAAGACGATCACCAGCACCAGTCCAACCACCGAGGCGGTGATCGCGGCGACCTTCATATCGTGCAGATCGCGGTGCACGTCCTCGCGCAGCGACTCCTCGTTCATATTCGGGTCCTTCCTTGCCATCACCTACGGTGCAGAGCTCAACAGCACCGAGGCTACGCGGCGGCACGCCGCACCGGCACCGACCTTCTGCGGTTCGGGAACTTTTCCACTCCACCGTTCCTCTACCGGACGAACCACACGACGACCGGGAACGACGATGCACAGTCACGTGCACTCCGAGCTCCAGGATTTCGACCACAAGGAGCAGCGATGAGTCGACCACCGACCTTGTACAGCACCCTCGATCTCGACCCCCGTGCACCGGCACATGCACTGGCCGGCCAGCTGCAGCAGCTCATCGCCCAGACACCGCCGGGTCCGGATCAGGCGTATCTGCAGCGGGCTCTTCTCATCCTCGGCGATCCGGCGAAGAAGCAGACCTACGACGCCCTGCTCGCCGACCCGACGGTCGCCGTCACCGAAGAGACCCTCAACGCGATCGCCGGTGCACCGCAGCAGCCGCAGCCGGCGCATCCGCAGACCGGCGCGCTGCCTCCGCAGCCGGCGCCGAAGAAGCGGTTCAGCAAGAAGCTGCTCGCGGCGCTGATCGCCGCTGTGGTCGTGGTGCTGGTGATCGTCATCGGCGCCGTCGGGATCACCGCTTCCACCTCGGCGGACTGCAAGGACATCGTCTTCATCGGCGCTGCGGGCTCTGGCGAGCGTTCCGGGGTCAAGCTGACCGCACACGACGGGCAGGGCGAGTTCGTCAACGAGACGTATCGCAATCTCCTGGCGGACGCCAGTGCGGCCGGCAAGGACGTCGATCTGCGTGTCGTCGAGTACCACGCGGCACCTGTCACCGTTCTTCTACCGCAACCGATCCAGGCGTATATGCAGAGCCAGACGGGCCAGCAGCCGGGCGCCCCGGACGAGTTTCCCGCCTCGGCGGACGCCGGCACAGCGGTCGCGACTTCCATGATCAAGGATGCACAGCAGCAGTGCCCCGGCTCGACGATCGTGGCGGCGGGTTACTCGCAGGGCGCGATGGTCATCCACCGGGCGCTGTTGAACGCCGGTAACAACGGTTCGACGATCGGCGTCCTCATCGCCGACGGAGACCGGTATCCCTCGGACCCGAACGTGATCCACCGCGGTGGTGCCGTCGAGCTCAACGGCATCTCCTACACCGAGATGGGCGATACGTTCTCCGGGCAGCGGCCGGAGCGGCTGTTCCCCGAGGAGTGGGCCGGGAGCCTGCTGTCCTGGTGCGGGACAAACCCGAGAGGCACCGTCAGCGACACCATCTGCGCGAACGAGCGCGGCAAGACCGATGCGATGACCGGTCCGCTCGTCCACATCTCGGACCGGGCTTACGACGCGCAGCAATGGCGCCCCTGGCTCAAGGAGAAGGCGGTCGGCCGCTCGTAATCCGATCACCCGCCGACCGGGCCGGCCGTCAATGTCAGACCCCCGTCGTACCGTCACTCCATATCGAACATCTGATCGATATTCGGCCGAGGGCCGGTGGAGAAGAAGGAGTGAAACCATGTGTGAATTCGACCCGCGCTGCGAGGGCTCCGATGGTCTGGTGGACAACGCGCTCGCCCAGATCTCAGCGGGGCGCTGGGCGGTCACCGGCGTGTACGGCGACGAGCTGAATCCGGCCTTCGCCTACACGACCGGCCTGACCGAGTTCTCCCGCCCCGAGCTGGTGATCTACGGCCTCGATCCGGCGCAGGCCTGCGGCATCCTGAACCGGGCCGCCCAGCGGCTGATCGACGATCCCTACCTGTTCGACGCCCCGCGCCTGACCGGCATCGTGCGCCCGCCCTATGCGCTGACCTCGCTGCCGACGATGGACACCACCGAGTTCACGGTGACCCGGCTGCTCTACGGCCCCGATTTTCGGGCCGTGCAGCTGATCTGGCCGGACTCGGCGGGCCGGTTCCCGTGGGAGTACGGCTACGCCTACAGCCGCGATGCGCAGCCGCTGATGGGGATCCCGCACCCGGACGCCGCCTGATGACTGCGGCGCTGTCCACAGGTTCGCGTCCGCACGACGGCGAACCTGTGGACGGGCCGCGGCGGCACGTCGGCGCACACGGATAACCTGACCGGGATGGTTACCCGCAACTTCTCGTCCGCACAGGCAGAACAGGCTCTGAGCCACCTGCCGATCCCGGACGTGCTCCGCGGCCGCGCCTACGCCAAGCAGGACCGGATCAGCGGGATCGAATGGAGCACCCCGACCGTGCTGCGCGGGGTGTGCCGCGGCTCGGGCCGCAACCGCTACCGCTGCACCGTCACCCTGGTGGTCCAGGGCGGCCAGGTGGCCGACACCTTCGGCAGCTGTTCGTGTCCGGTGGCCACCGACTGCAAACACTGCGCCGCCCTGATCCTGGCGGCCGTTGACGACGACGATGTGCCGGCCTGGCGCGCCCTGCTCGAGGAGATCTCCGCCGACGCCCCGGCCACCACCGAGATCGAGCGGATCCGCCCGGTGGGCCTGGAGGTGGCCACCCGCCGCGATCCGCAGGGAGCCCTGGTGCTGACGCTGCGGCCCCTGGTGCGCCAGCCCACCGGCGTCTGGACCCCGCATCTGCCGTGGGCGGTGGCACTGGAGGGCAGCGGCGACGGCTACGAACCGGCCGGATTCGACGGGATCAGCGCCATCGCGGCGATCTTCGCGCCCGGCGGCACCCACCGGGTCCGGGGCACCGGGCCGCGGCTGCCGGCCGGCCTGGAGCTGTCACTGGCCCCGGCCGCCTTCTGGAAGGTGCTCGGTTCGGCGGTGACCGCCGGTATGCCGCTGCTGGCCTCCGGGGAGGCCGCCACCGTCGAGCTGACCGACGGCTTCGACATCGTCCTGCGTCTGGCGCCGCACGAGGACGGGGCGCACCTGATCGCCGACCTGACCCGCGACGGGCTGCCGGTCACCGACGACGATGTGGTGATCCTGGGCGATCCGGCCACCGGTGCGGCCGTGCTGGCCGGCGACGTCCTGCGGTTGGGTCCGCTGGCCCGGGTCACCCCGCTGGAGACGCGGCTGCTCACCGGCGACCCCTTCGACGTCCCCACCGCCGACTACACCGACTTCCTCACCGCGCTGCCCCGGCTGACCGCCCACCGCACCGTCGAGCTGCCCGACCGCGGGCTGGCCCCACCGGAGATCTCCGCACCGTTCCCGCTGCTGCTGATCGAGATGGAGGACTACGGCTCGCGCACCCGCTGGCGGGCCGGCTACCGCGTCGACGGCGTCCTGCGGCACTTCGATCCGGCCGTCCCCGAACGCCAGGTCGGATTCCGCGATCTGGACGGCGAACAGCAGATGTGGCGGCGCGCCCGCCCCGAACTGGAACTGTTCTGCAGCGGCAACACCCGCTGGAAGCAGGCGCTGGCGGCCCTGCTGCGCGCCGAGGCCCGCCACCGGCGGCCCTTCGCCCAGCGCACCCCGATGGCCGCCTTCGATCTGCTCAACGTGCTGGAGTTGCGGCCGGCCGCGCAGGTCGCCGCACAGGTACCGACCACCGACCTGCTCATCCCCCTGGGCCTGGATCTACCCGACACCGCCATCCTGTGCGGCGAGATGGTCAACCGCCTCACCGCCCCGGGGCTGGTGCAGGTGGAGATCACCGGGCCCCAGCGCGAGTTCCGCGAAGCCGAGAACACGCAACTGCACTTCGGCACCACCGGCGCCTTCGAATGGCTCGACCTGACGGTCACCGTGAAGGCCGACGACGCCGAAGTGCCCCTGGCCGATGTGATCGACGCCCTGGCCCGCGACGCCGACTGGCTCGTCCTGCCAGACGGCACCTATTTCAGCCTGCAGACCCCGGAACTGACCCTGCTCAAGGAACTGCTCGACGAGGCCCGCGCGATGGGCGATCTGGACGGCGCCAAGATCGCCGCCGATCACCCCAACGCCACCATGTGGGAGGAGCTGCTGAGCCTGGGGGTGGTCGACAGTCAGCTCGCCGACTGGCACGGCCGCGTCCAGCGGCTGGCCGCGGCCCGGCCGCCCGAACCCGTCCAGACCCCGCCGCAATTGCAGGCCGCACTGCGCGGGTACCAGCGCGACGGGCTGGCCTGGCTCAGTTTCCTGTGGGACAACGGGCTCGGCGGGATCCTCGCCGACGATATGGGTCTGGGTAAGACGGTGCAGACCCTGGCGCTGGTCACCCGGATCGCGGCCCAGAATCCGCAGGTGCGGTTCCTGGTGGTGGCCCCGACCAGCGTGATCGGCAACTGGGCCGCCGAGACCGCACGTTTCGCCCCGTCGCTGCAGGTCGCGACCGTCACCTCGACCGAGAAGCGGGCCGGGGTGCCGCTGGCCGAGCAGATCGGGACGGCCAACATCGTCATCACCTCCTACACGCTGCTGCGTATCGACTACGACGCCTTCGCCCGGGTCGACTGGGACGGTGCGGTGTTCGACGAGGCCCAGTTCTTGAAGAACCGCAATTCCAAGACCCATCAGGCCGCCCGCCGACTGGCTGCGCCGTTCAAACTGGCGATCACCGGCACCCCGATGGAGAACAACGTGATGGAACTGTGGGCGCTGGTCTCGATCGTCTCCCCCGGCCTGTACCGCGACCCCCGGAAGTTCCGGGAACACTTCGCCGCCCCCATCGAATCAGGTGCCGAACCGGAGCGGCTGGACATTCTGCGCCGCCGCCTCAAGCCGATCATGTTGCGGCGCACTAAAACTCAGGTCGCCGACGATCTGCCGCCCAAACAGGAGTCGGTGGTCCACATCGACCTGGACACCAAGCACCGCAAGATCTACGACGTCTTCCTGGCGCGCGAACGGCAGAAGCTGCTGGGGTTGCTGGACAACTGGGAGGAGAACCGGATCCAGATCCTGCAGGCCCTGACCCGGATGCGTCAGCTGAGTCTGCATCCCGGGCTGGTCGACCAGGAGCACCAGTCCCTGTCCTCCACCAAGATCGACTATCTTGCCCAGCACCTGCCGCAGCTGATCGCCGAGGGTCACAGCGCCCTGGTCTTCAGCAGCTTCACCGGCTTCCTGCAGCTGATCGCCGACGCCCTCACCGGGCTGAAGATCCCGTTCTCTTATCTGGACGGTTCCATGCCGGCCGCCCAGCGGCAGGCGCAGATCGACAGGTTCACCTCCGGCGGCCAGAACGGCACAAAGATCTTCCTGATCAGCCTCAAAGCCGGCGGCTTCGGCCTGAACCTGACCGCCGCCGACTATTGCTTCGTCGCCGACCCGTGGTGGAATCCGGCCGCCGAAGCCCAGGCCGTCGACCGCGCCCACCGGATCGGGCAGGAGCGTCCGGTCACCGTCTACCGGCTGGTGTCCACCGGCACCATCGAGGAGAAGGTGGTGGCGCTGCAGGACCGCAAACGCGCCCTGTTCGATGCCCTGATCGACGACGGCGAACAGTTCAGCGGCAAGCTCACCGCCGACGATGTGCGCCGCCTGGTCACCGACACCGACACCTGAGCCGCTCAGCCGACCAGCACCGCGATCACCCCGGCCGCCACCACCAGCCCGAGCCCCATCGAGGCCAGGACCAACCACAACAGCACCGTCAGCAGGGCGACCAGCGCCGCATCGAGGCTGCCGCCCTCGTTGCCGACCATCAGCAGCGGGTACTTCCAGACCAGGGCGGTCACCGCGGCGCCGGCGAACACCCCCACCCAGGCGCCGACCATGCCCAACAGGGCCGGGGCGGCCGGCGACTCCGGCCGGGGACTGTCCATGGGCGCGACTCTATCGCGCCCGCGAACTGCCGAAACGCCGCCGCCGGCTTTCTCCCGTTCCCGCCCGCGCTTGGGTAGCGTTCTTCAGTGGCCGATCGGGCCGCGCACGGATCAGGAGGCAACAAGACCGTGGATCAGTACAGCTATATGGGTTTCACCTTCGACGTCGTCGATGCCGGAACCGCCAAGAACGGCACCATCATTCTGCTGCACGGTTTTCCGCAGACCAGCCACTGCTGGCGCAAGGTGACCCCGATCCTCAACGCGGCCGGCTACCGCACCGTGGCCCCCGACCAGCGCGGCTACTCCCCCGGCGCACGACCGCTGGCGCGCACCGTCTACCGGTCCAGCGAGCTGATCGACGACGTCGTCGGCCTGATCAGCCGCCTGGATGCCGCCCCGGTGCACGTGGTCGGGCACGACTGGGGCGCGGCCGTCGCCTGGGGTCTGGCCGCCAGCCGGCCCGATCTGGTGCGCACCCTCACCTCGGTCTCGGTGCCGCACCCCGGCGCCTTCATCAAGTCCTTCTTCTCCAGCGACCAGCTGCTGCGGTCGTGGTACATGGCCGCCTTCCAGCCGCCCCTGCTGCCCGATCTGCTGATGAGCAAGGTGCCGTTCGTCGTCGATCAGGTCCTGCGCCGCACCGGGATGGACGACGAGCAGATCGCCGACGTGCACCGTCTGGTGATCGACACCGGCGCCCTGCCTGGCGCCCTGAACTGGTACCGCGCGATGGGGTTGAGTTCCCCGCCCTCGCTGGCCCGGCGGGTAGCCGTGCCGACCACCCACGTCTGGGGTGCCCACGATCCGGCCCTGTCCCGGCGCGGCGCCGAACTGGCCGCCGACTTCGCCGTGGCCGACTTCCAGCTGGAGATCCTCGAGGACGCGGGCCACTGGATCCCCGAGCACAACGCCGAGAAGCTCGCCGAGATCATTCTGGCTCGCGTCGCCCATCACTGAACCGGTCCACCACCGGCCGCTCCACCACCGACCGGTCCGGTTCAGCTCGCGCTGCCGGCGAAGTAGGCCCGCACCACCCCGACCGTGGCCGGCGGCGGGAAGTCCTCGTTGTTCACACCCAGCGGCCCGAGTTTGACGCTCCACCGGTCCGACGAGGTGTCGACCACCTCGCCGCCGCTCTTGACCAGCACCACATCGCGGGTGTCGGCGCAGCCGTAGGCGCCCAGGTAGCCGTCGTTGCGGCCACCCCACGCCCCACCGGTGCGGATCACGCAGCGGACGCCGTTGTCCAGCTCCAGCGCCCAGGGCCGCGGATCGGCCGGTTTGTTCACCCCGGTCAGCGGCACATCAGAGGTCAGCGACCGCAGGGTCTTGTCCCACGGGGTCGAGGCGCACAGCAACGCGGTACGCGAGTTCGCGGCCGGCCAGCAGGTGTGGGCGGCGGCTGCACTCGGGGCACAGCTGTAGATATCGCCCGACACCGCCGACGGACTCGGAGTCAGCGGATCGCACGAGAGCGCGCCACCGCCCCCGGATTCGACGGTCCAGCCCGGCTCGGGCTGCCCGTCCCGGCTGACCGCCACCACCGTCACCACCTCGGTCTTCTGGTCCCCACCGGCGGCGGAACTGCCGGGCGCACCCGGGGACTCCCCGGCACCCGAATCTCCGGTACCCGAGTCCTCGGCTCCGGCGGTCACCGTCACCACCTCGGTCACCATCGGCGTCGACGAACCGTTGTCCGCGCAGCCGCCCAGCAGGATCGCCGTCCCGGCCAGCGCCGTCAGGACGGTCAGTTTCGTGATCACACTCATCGCTCCCCCACTCGCTTGTTCAGCAGCTGCGCGATATCGGCGTCGAACGCCACCAGCAGCGCCTGTTCCACCCGTGTCGGTGTCTGTCGGATCGTATCGACCTGGGCGGCCACCGCATCGTCGATCGGCCAACCGTAGACGCCGCCGCTGATCAGCGGGAAGGCCAGCGAGGCGGCGCCGAGTTCATCGCCCACCTCCAGGCAGCGCCGGTAGCACGATTCCAGGAGTGTCCGGTCGCGCTGTCCGGCGGCGTGGTTGGGCCCGACGGTGTGGATCACCCACCGCGCCGGCAGCAGGCCGGCCGTGGTCCAGCCGGCATCGCCGGTGGCCAGCCCGTCGGGGAAGCGGGCGATGCAGTCGGCCAGCACCGCGGGCCCACCGGCCCGGTGAACGGCCCCGTCCACTCCGCCACCGCCGCGCATCGCATTGTTGGCCGCATTGACCACCGCGTCGACGTCCAGCGTGGTGATATCGGCGTGCACCACTTCGATCTGCACCATGGCCTCGACCGTAGCGCCCGGCAGCGGCTCGCCGGGCAGAAGCGGGCGGCGCGTCGATTGCCGGTGCTGCATAGTGGAGACAGGCACATCTGCGAGACAAAGGAGAGCCCCTCATGTCGGACCGATCCCCCCTGGACGAAGGCGCCACGCTCACCACCGCCGTCTTCGGTGTCCCGGTCGGCGGCCTGATTCAGGTGTGGACCGATAAGCCGACCGTCTGGCACCTGGCTGATCCGGAGGGTTTCGCCGACGCGGTCGGCGGCGGCAGTCTGTCGCGGCATCGGGTGCGCGCCGGCCGGTACCGCGAACTGTGTCTGTTCGACGAGGAGACCGGCACCCTGATGCTGCAGGAACGCCAGGCCGTCGAGAGCAGCGCTGACGGCTCCCAGGTCGGCGGGCGGGTGTTCCACTCCAAACCGCCCAGTGACGTCTTCGGTGATCCGTGGGAAGACCTGAACTCGGCGATCTTCCGCGCCGCCGCCGGAGCCTTCTCCCGGGGCGAGCTGATCGTGGTGGAACCCGGCGGCTGGGACGACGCCGACGGCCGCTACTGCCTGGTGGTCGCCGTCCACGACGGCGGCGCCGATCAGATCATCCTGGAGACGGTCCCCACCCCGACCGGCAGCGAACTGTGGCCGGCCACCGAGGAGACCACCGGTCAGACCATCAGCGCCCCGGCCAGCGAGGACGCGCTGCGCGGGGCCGGCGCCCTGGCCGTGGAGGCCATCAGCCGTTGGGGCGTGGCCCCCTGGGACATCACCATCACCTACGTGGTGCCCGAAGAGGCCTTCACCGACGACGCCCGCTGACCGGCAGCCCGTTGCCCGGTCGGTCCGGCGGCACTACACTGGTGTTGCAGACTGCAACAGGAGGTCGTCATGACGAGCGCCGACAAGGTGACACGGTTTTCCCTCGACCTGTTCGACGACGCGACCGTGGCAGGCCAGGAGTCGCAGCGATCGGCCCGGCAGCAGTTGGAGCATTGGGCTCGCGTCGGCCGTGCGGTGTCCGACCGCAGCAGTGTGGCCCGGAAACGGATCGAGGCCGCATTGGCCGGGACTCTCCCCAGCGAGCACCTCACCGCGGATGAGGCCGTCGTCTTCGACGCCGAGATCGCCGCGTCGATCGAATCCGGTCTGGACCAGATCGACTTCGCCGCTCGCCGTGCGGCGACCGGCCACACCTCCGTGACGCTGAACGACGCCGGCGAGATCGTCGAGCACCTCCCCGACGGCACCGAACGCATCATCGCTCGGTGAGCACGCCGCGCCTCGATCTGGTGATCGGGTGCAACGGTGCCGGTAAGAGCACGCTGATCACCGACCTGCTTCTTCCGCGCCTCAGCGGCTCGTTCTACGTCAACGCCGACGAGATCGCCCGTCAGCGCTGGCCTGATGACCCGGAGGCACGGTCGTACGACGCCGCTCAGATCGCTGCCCGAACCCGGGCAGGGCTGATCACGATGGGCCGGCCCTTCATCGCCGAGACGGTGTTCTCGCATCCCTCCAAACTCGAACTGCTCGACTCGGCGCACGCCCACGGCTTCCGAGTCGTCCTGCACGTGGTCATGGTCCCCGAGGAGCTCGCCGTTCACCGCGTCCGGCTCCGGGTCACCTCGGGCGGGCATTCGGTTCCGGAAGAGAAGATCCGCGCCCGCTACCAGCGCGTCTGGCCGCTGGCGGCGCAGGGGATCTCGCGGGCGGACCTGGCCTACGTCTACGACAACTCGGCCGGCCGCATGCGCCTGGCCGCCCGGTTCGTCGACGGTGTCGAGGTCGGCGGCTCTACCTGGCCGTCCTGGACGCCGCCGCCGCTGGTGCGGTCCCGCCCTGCAGAGTGACCACGCACAGCACCACCGGTGAACAGGCAGTTCAGTCGACAGCCATCTCCCCGAGCGGATCCCACTCGTCGCGGTCCATCACCACATTGCGCACCCGAGGGGTCTCCTGCAGCAGCGGCGGCAACTGCTCCTGCGCCTTACGGAAGTGGTCGCTGTTCACGTGCGCCTCGGCGGCGTCGTCCTTGAACGCCTCGACCAGCACGTACTCATTGGGGTCGTCCACACTGCGCGACCAGTCGAACCACAGGTTCCCCGGCTCGGCGCGGGTGGCTTCGGTGAATTCCCGGGACAACTCCGGCCAGGCGTCGGCGTGCTCGGGCTTGACCAGGAACTTGGCGACGATGAAGATCATGTCCCCCAGTCTGACAGCCCCGAACGGTTTCGCACCTCAGTCCAGGTCGAGTTCGTCGGGAATCGGTGCTCCGGGCATCTCCTGCCACGGCGTCAGCGTGATCACCAACACGCCCTCGCCGCCGGGCACCTCGACGGCCGTCCACGTCGATTCGGCCAGCCCGTCGGTGACCGCGTCGATCAGGGCGTACAGCGACTCACCCCGCGGCAGGCGGATCTGCAGATCGTGGAACATCATCTCCACGCCGTCGCCGAGGACGACGGGTCCGTCCAGGTCGTGGGCATCGAGGTAGGTGCCTTCGCGGCGGCGGATGAACGAACCGTCGGCGGCCACAAGGGTGACCGTCGTGCCGACGTCGTGCCATCCGAGCATGCGGGCGGCCGGGCAGATGGCATCAGCGGGTGTGGCGAACATGGGCGCACCGTATCCCCGGGCACCGACAATCTCCGGGCACTGACAAACGAGCTTGTCCGCCGCACTCGATCTAGACTCAAGGGTATGAGCGAGGACTACGACGAAGAGTTCGTGGGCTGCGGCACCTGGGAAGAGATGACCGCCTGGCTCAGCGAATCGCTGCCGGAGATCCCCACCGGCGTCACCATCGACTTCGGCCCCAAGGATTTCCGGATCGACGACGACGCCCTCGACGACGACTTCGAGGAACCGATCGAGGCCGTCTGCGCCCAGATCGTCGTCCTCAAACACGGCCGCTATCTGGTGCGCCGCTCCCAGGTGGTGATGGAGCCGACCAGCTACGTCGACCACGATGCCGGCGCGGCCACCCCGAACCTGTGGTTCGACGAGGATCCGACCAGCGACTGCACCAACGGCGCCATCTACGTCGACGACCCCGGCCTGGCCGCCGACATCTGCGTCACCTGGCTGGCGTCGGAGACGGGGCAGACCGATCCGCGCGAGTTCGGGTTCGACATCACCGTGGCCGATCACCTGCCGGGCATGCCGGAGGTCGGGGGCCAGTGGACCATCGACGACTTCCTCCGCCGCCTCGGTCACTGATCCCACCCGGTCGTTCAGATCTGGCGGATCAGCTCGCCGATCAGTTCCGCCGACGCCGGCTTCAGATCCCAGGCCTCCAGCGACACACAGATCGACCGCTCCCCCGACCGCGGCTGCTCGGCGTGGGTGTGCCCGTGCACCAGCCACGTCCCCAGATCCGGCAGCTGATACTGGGCGAACTCGTCGCGGTCATACCGGTCGAGCACGCCCGCATACGGGAAGTGGCTCAGCAGCACCGGCTCCGGCCCGATCTTGACCCGAGCATGCTGCTGGATCGAACCGAACACCGCCGCATACGCCGGAAAGTGCCGCTGGGCGCCGCGGCGCATCGGGTGCAGCGGATCATGGTTGCCGGTGACCAGATGCATGGGCACCGCCAGCCCGGACAGCTGCGCCAGCGCCGACTCCATACTGGCCACCCCACCCGAGCAGATGTCGCCGAGCACCCACAGCTCATCCTCGGCGCCAAGCCGGGCCAGCTGCCCGACGACGGCCTCGTCGTGCTCGGCCACCGAAGTGAATCCGCGCAGCTCCGCGAGTTTGGGGTGCTGCAGATGCAGATCGGCGGTGAAGTAACGCACTCCTCGAGTCTGCCCCATCCCGGTGGTCGGACGGTCGGGCGCAGCCGGCCACGGGCAGGCGGTCAGGTGAAGACCGCGTCATCGAGCACGATCTCGATGAATGCCCCGGCCGGCCACTCGGAACCGCCGAATCCGTAGCCGACCGTCACGTGCTGCGGCACGGTGAATCCGCCGAAGGTTCCGCTGCGATGGATCTGTGCCCCGAACTCGTGCAGCCGATAGGGCTGGCCGTCCAGACTCGCCCACCGGCGGGTGCGCACCGAGCGCAGTCCTCCGGCGGCGTCGATGGTGAACTCGGCGTCGTAGGTCGCACCCGCATAGTCCAAACTGACGCGCGCGGTGTCGTCGTCGACGGCACTCCAGGTCACATCCGGTCCCAGCGTCGCCGCCGGCACCCAGCACAGCTCGCACACCAGGCGCCCGGCCGCACTGCGGCTCACGTCGGGCCCGGACTCATCGACCACCGCGATCTTCCCGGCGATCCGGTGGACCAGGTCGCCGCGTCCGTCGATCAGCCGGTCGTAGCCGCGGACCGGCAGCCCCAGCACCCGCGTCGTCGACGCCCAGAGATAGCCGTCGCCGGAGATGATCTGGTGCGCCCAGAACCTCCGCCACGATCCGATCTTGATGCGCCCGTGCTGAACCAGTTCCACGGTCGTGGTCAGCGGTGTCCCCGGGGCGATCGCCGCCGTCAGCCAGCGCCGGGCGGGCTCGGGCAGCGCCGCGACCAGATTCGGATGGAACGACGACGACGCCGTCGGCCGGGCCAGCGCGGCCCAGTCGCGCCGGACATCGGCTGGCAGCCGCCGCAGCAGTGCGTCGGCGGTTCGCCCGGTACTCGGCCGATTTGCGCTGGACGGACTGTTACTGGTCGTGATGACCTCCCGGCTCGGCGGTGTGCTTCGAGGATACGTCCGGCGCCGTCTACCGTCATGGGACATGGGGACCATCGAGAAATTCACTACTCGCGTGCAGGCGCCAGCATTTGACGTTCACCGCGCGCTGTACGAGGCGCTGATCTCGGCGGTCGACGCCACTGTGCTGGACGTCGACAATCCGATGCGCGCCGAGGTTCCCCGCGCCATCCTCAAGAACCGCTGGGGCGCCAAGGTGACCGCACACGTCACGGTTCCTGCCCCGGACGTCGCTGACGTGCACTGGACCATCGATCAGTACGGCGACAAGCACCGCGCCATCCTCGACGATGTCCTGACCGCACTTCCCTTTCCCAGTACGGTCACCGCCGCCCCGCCGCCCAAGCTGGCGGCTCTGGAGTCCTCACCGGGAACCAGATTCAATGGGGCGGCGCCGACCATGGCCTTCAACGGTCTGCGGCTCGATTTGGCGAACGAGGTGCTCCACTATCGGGGCACAACCGTTCCGGTCGCCGGCGCCCGTGCCGAGGTCGATCTGGGTGCACCCAACAGCCGGCTCACCCTCACTCGGGTGGTCTTGATCGGCGTGTTCGCCCTAGGGGCCAAGAAGGACTACACCAAGATCTACGTCTCGATAGCCCTTGCCGACGGGCAGATCATCGTCGTCGAAGGCAGTGCCAAGACGCAGGAGGGCACCGCGCGCGCCTTCGCTACCGCCGTCAACAACATCGGTGTCCGCGCCGCCAGACACCAGGCCACCCCTCCACAAACGACGGCCCACCCTGCCGCCGGCGCGCCTCCATCGTCGCCCCCGGCGCCACCACCACCGCCGCCGTCGGTTCCGGCGGGCTGGTACCCGGATGCGCAGAATTCGGCATTGCAGCGGTACTGGGACGGCACCGTCTGGACCGAACACACCGCCCCGGCCGCACCCCCGGCATCCTCCGGACCCGCACGCAGCTGAACTCCTGCAACGCCGCACGCTCGAGTGCCACACTGAACAGATGGAGCGTCGTATCCCCAAACCCGCCGACCTCGCCCCGCTGCTGCAGTTCCGCACACCGCAGTTCAACGGCAAACGACGTCGTCTGGACCGGGCGATGACGATCGACGACCTGCGCACCATCGCCAAGCGCCGCACCCCCAAGGCCGCCTTCGACTACACCGACGGCGCCGCCGAAGAGGAACTCTCCCTGGCCCGCGCCAGGCAGGCATTCGCGGACATCGAGTTCCATCCGGCGATCCTGCGCGACGTCTCGACCGTCGACACTTCGTGCGAGATCCTCGGCGGCCCGTCGGCGCTGCCGTTCGGGATCGCGCCCACCGGTTTCACCCGCATGATGCAGACCGAAGGCGAGTACGCCGGGGCACGCGCCGCCGCCGGTGCCGGTATCCCGTTCACCCTGTCGACCATGGGTACCGCGTCCATCGAAGACGTCGCCCAGGCCGCACCGGGCGGACGGCACTGGTTCCAGCTCTACATGTGGAAAGACCGCGACCGGTCGATGGCACTGGTCGAGCGCGCCGCGACCGCCGGCTACGACACCCTCATGGTGACCGTCGACGTCCCCGTCGCCGGCGCACGCCTGCGCGATGCCCGCAACGGCATGTCGATCCCACCGGCCCTCACCGCCAAGACCGTGCTCAATGCGATCCCCCGCCCCGCGTGGTGGATCGACTTCCTCACCACCGAACCGCTGGCGTTCGCCTCCCTGGACCGCTGGTCCGGGACCGTCGCCGAACTGCTGGACAGCATGTTCGACCCGACGGTCACCTTCGACGATCTCGCCTGGATCAAACAGCAGTGGCCGGGAAAGCTGGTCGTCAAAGGCATCCAGACACTCGACGACGCCCGCGCCGTGACCGACCTGGGCGTCGACGGGATCGTGCTGTCCAACCACGGCGGCCGCCAGCTCGACCGCGCCCCGATCCCCTTCCACCTGCTGCCCACCGTCGCCGAGGAGCTCGGCGACCAGACGACGATCATCCTCGACACCGGCATCATGTCCGGCGCCGACATCGTCGCCGCGATCGCGCTGGGCGCCGACTTCACCCTGGTCGGCCGCGCCTACCTCTACGGTCTGATGGCCGGCGGACAGGACGGCGTCACCCGCGCCCTCGACATCCTGCGCACCCAGATCGAGCGCACCATGCGCCTGCTCGGCGTCGCCTCCCTCACCGACCTCGAACCGCAGCACGTCACCCAGCTGCAGCGCTTGACGCCACGCGCCCGCAGCGGCGCCGTCCTGCCCGAGTGAATCGCGGCAACAGTCACCCGTCGGTTCACAGCGATTTCGCAGGCTCTCCCCAGCGCATCCCCGGCGTCACCGGTCAGAGTCGATCCCACCAGCTCACGCCCCGACTCCCTGGAGAGAAGCAGCCCATGATCCGCAGCCCCGAACCCGAGCAGAGCCCCCAAGGCCCCACCTATGAGGGCCGGCCGCTCGCCCGGCCGGACGACGAGGTGGTCGACCAGGGCGCCGGATTCGACGTCGCCACCCTGCTCACCCGCCGGCGCATGCTCGCATTTCTCGGCGCCGGGGCAGGAACCCTCGCGCTGGCTGCCTGCTCCGATGGATCGTCGTCCAAGAGCTCATCGGCGTCGACCGGTGCCTCCGAAGCCATCGACGCGGCGACTGAGGAGATCCCCGAAGAGACCAACGGTCCCTACCCCGCTGACGGCAGCAACAACGTCAACATCCTGCAGGAGTCCGGTATTGAGCGCAGTGACATCACCACCAGCCTCGATGGTGGCAACCGTGCCGACGGCGTACCGCTGACGTTCACCTTCAAAGTCACCGATATGGCCAACGCCAACAAACCGTTCACCGGTGCGGTCGTCTACCTGTGGCAGTGCGATGCGCAGGGGCGATACTCCATGTACTCCGAAGGCGTAGAGAACGAGACCTTCCTGCGCGGCATCCAGAAAGTCGGGCGCGACGGCAACGCACGATTCACCACCATCGTTCCCGGTTGCTACACCGGGCGCTGGACCCACCTGCACTTCGAGGTCTACCCGGACCTGGCATCGGCGACCGACGTCAAGAACGCCATCGCCACCTCCCAGGTTGCCTTCCCGCACAAGATGCTCAACGACGTTTACCGCCGGACCGAATACAGCGGCTCGGCAAAAGCGCTTGCCCAGATCGGCCGTATCGAGAACGACAACGTCTTCGGCGATGGCTACTCGCTGCAGATGGGCACCTTCACCGGCGACCCCGACACCGGCTACCGCGGCTCACTTGCCGCTGCCGTCGACATCAACACCGAACCTGCCGCACGACCGGCCGGTCCGGATGGTCCCGGTGGTCCGGGTGGATCTCCCGGCGGTCAACCGCCCCGCCGCAACTGACGCGGAGCGACAGGCCCGGCCTCCGGGGTGTGGAGCGTCCGGTGTGGCGAAAAACCGTCGTCAGCGGATCTGCGACTACGCCGAATCAGTCTGTGGCGGTGGCCGCCGGTACGTCGTACCTGTCCCTGAGATGGTCCACGGTCCGCCTGGCTCGGAGTACTCATCAAATGCGATTGGTACCGATTCGGTTCGTCTGCATGCGGTGACCAGATCGCGCAGCCAGCCGGTGTAGCTCGGATCCCGAGCTTCGATTGCGAACTCTGGGCGTACGGCGATGATCATGTCGGCGAGCTCTTCCGGCGTGGTGTCCGGACCGAACTCTCCGTCCGCGAACTCGTGCTGACCAGCGACACTGTATGCAAGTCCGACTTCCGGATCCCAGCGGGGAAACGCCGCTTGGTCATCGATTCCCTCCCCCGGCGCGATCACGAGCCGCCAGTACCCCGGACCACCGAAGTGCGGCAGTACGCGGACACCCTCGAACCCGCGCTCGTGCAGGACACAGACGGCCTCGAGCAGGTTCAACAGTTCTGTATTGGTGACCATCTCACGAACTCCTTTGTCGTTCACTCGTCGGCATAATCGCAATACTGCAGCACACGTACGACACTTCCCGGCCCTCACTGAATCCCTCGCCACGGCGACGAAACTCGTCTCGGCGACGCCCCGTGCGCGTCGCCGACTACCGACGATGACAATGAGCGTTGTATTGTTTAGTCTATGACTACCGTTGCCGCTCAGGGTGTTCGACGCCTTTCTGGCGTCGCCGGGCGAGCATCGGCCCTGGTTAACCGGACCGCAGAGGCCACGGTCGAAGCGGCTGCACGCCCGGCGAGCCTGGCACTCGACGCTGCACGGAATCTAGCCCCCGTGCAGCCGCCGCAGATCCCCGCCGAAGGGGTGAGCGCCGCCAACCGGTTACTGCGCCAACTCGGCATCAACGCCTTCACTCCGACGCTGGGTTTCAGCACCGACTTGACCCTGCCCATCGGGGTAGGCGGCGCCGTCGCCGGACCGTACACCCCCGGTGTCGGCAATCTGAACGTGGCGGGTTTCAGCCTCAACGCCGTACGGCGCGGCGAGATCCTGTGCGGCTTCGTCCCGGTCGGCGGCATCTTCGCCGACTTCGGTGACAAGTCCGGCATCCACGTGGCCTGGTTCAATCTCAATACGCTGCGCGGCGGCCTCGACGCGCCACTGGGTGGACTCTTGGACACCGTGCTCGACGCCGTCGTCAGTCACGCCAAGGCCGCCCCGATTCCGGCAGCCGCCTACTCCGCGCCGGTCAGCGCACTCAAGCGTGCGCTCGCCGTGGTCCCGTCGAACGGAGTCCGCGGTGGCGTCATCGAAACCGGTCCGGGACTGGTCCTCTGCGCCATCTACGGCACCGTCAAACGTGGACGCACCACCTACGTCTTCTTTCCGTCGTTCGGAATCACCGAATCTCACTGAGTCAACCTCATACGCGCGACCGCAACACTCTCTCTGGCTGCGTGTGTATCGCGCTCCTCATCGATGCCCAGCCCCCGGTTAACCTTTGGTTGGGCAACGGCGGCTGGTCGGGCAACGGCCGCGACAATGACCGCCGACTTCGTGCGCCATCTGTTCGGGCAAGCGATACGAGCCCGACGCCGCGACAGCCACGGCGATCCCTCCCGGTTGGCCAACCACCACGACAGCGTTGCCACATACACCTCGATCCACCACGGTCAGCCGCTCACTGCGACGGGGATCGCCAGCTCGGTCAGCAGCATCGGTGGCTCGTACGACAATGCGCCCCTATGCCGCTCCCGACGGATCCTGGAACAGCATCAGGATCCACACTCCCTTGGTGGCAGCATCAGGATCGAAGTACGGGATCGACGCCCCCGTGTCGGCGCGGACTCCATCGACCCAGCGGTTGAGGCCGCTGACATGCCCGTCGTGGCTACGACCCATGCGCTTTCACAAGATTCTGACAGTGCGAATCACACTGGTAGAACTTACATTTCGGATCTGCGTCATCGACACCCTCGACTGGATATCCATCGTCCTCACCTACGACGCCGCCGTCGGCGGCAGGACTGTGACAGAGCCGTCGCTGTCCTGCACGATTTCAATGGCGATATCGGACTGCCCCAGCGGGCGGGACACGCCATCGCCGAGATCGCGGAGACGCTGCGAGGTGTTCAACAGTCTGTCCACCGAGCTGGAACTGAACGTGAAGTCGCGGAATCCGTGGGACCGATCGAGCTGGAGCGTGGACAAGCGCAGTCGAACATCGTCGAGGTCACTGATCAGCTTCTCCAGATTCTGGGCGTCCAGCTTCAGCGCCGCAGCGAAGTTCTCGAAGGCGTTTCCTTCATCCTGCTGGGCATGCTCGACGGCCTGCAGCACGATGATGCGCCGCTTCAACGCGACCGCTAGATCGGCGAGCTCAAGGTGCGCATAGAACTCACTGCCCGCGTCTTCGATGCCTTCGATAGCCGCGGTCAGAGCCGGCAGCTCCACTTTGCCTTCCGGCAGCCCGTCCAGGGCTTGCCGCCAGCCCTGAGCACGGTGCTCGGCGGCGGCAATCGCGGTATCGATAACGTGAACCGCTGGACCCAAGCCCAACGACGAACTGATGTTCCCGCGGTCCAGGAGCACCGCTGTCGCCTTGTCGATCGCGTTGCGGCAACCGTCGAGCCGATTGCGTTCGTCGTCGAGCTTATCCTGGTGCAGCTTCTCCAGCAGGGCGGTGACTCGTTCGATGGCAGCCTTCCGCTGCTGCTCGGCGTGCACGCTGGCACCGGCCGCCACAGTCAACAGGATCAACGGCGCGGCGACAGCCATCGCCCCTGCTGTTGCCGCACTCGCGGTGACTGGCACGAAGGTCGCTTGGGCTGCGATTCCCTTCTTACCGACGAGGGCGCTGTGCACACCCCCGGCCACTGCCTTCGACTGCATCGGATTGAGTGCACCGCCGCTGACCTGAGAGGCGACCTTTGCCGGCACGACCATTCGATAGACCACCTCGCTGCTCTTCGCAGCGGAGCCGGACGCCGGAATCTGCGTCGCAAACGACGAGAGTTGCTGTGCGATCGGGCTGGCACTCCCGAACGACAGTCCGCGCGAGGTGTCGATGTCGCGGGGCTTGGGACGCACCTCCAGGGTCGTGACCGGGGCCTCAGCGAGCACCGCCAGTACGCTGCGCAGTTCTGCCAGACGCCCTGCCGACATCGCCTCATCCAGCTTCACTGGAGGCATAGCCATCTCCGCGGTCGTCGTCAGAGTCCAGATCGGAACAACTTCTGGCGTCGGATCGCTCACGCGCAATCCCTACTCTCGTGCACGCAATCGCCGCCAGAGTTGGCGTGGGACGTGCGGGGCAATCGAATTCGCTAGCACCCTATCGCGTGAGACCGACACTGGGGCTGCTGGGACTGGTTCGATAACTCCGGATTGGGACTGCTGCTCTGGGATGTCGACCTCTGACAAAGTTGAGCGGCGGGCACTAGGACGGATGGGGGCATTGCCGGGTGCTCGCCCGCCCGATGGCCGGTCAGCGCCGGTGCACCCATTCCAAGAACTCCGCCGCGGTGATCACGGGCTTCTCCCACTTGGCGGCCGCTTTCGCCTTCCCCGACTGAGATCCCGCTTCGGCGACGACGAGCACGTCGGTTTTCGTCTTGGTCATGGAGTCGACGGGAACGAGTCCTTGTTCGGCGGCTAGATCATGCAGCTGGCCTTTGGTGAGTGCACCGTGGACCGGTGAGTTCACGGTGCCGGTGAAGCAGACCCGTATCTCCGGACCGAGTACGGCAGCGATATCGAGGGGTTCGGCTGCCTCGAAGTCGTCCGGCAGCACACTGACACCGAAGTACCGTTCGGCATCCCGCACGCGCTCGACGGTCTCGGCGTCGGGGTTCGGAATCCTGGCCCACGCGGCGGAGAGCAGGTCGGCAAGTATCTGGGCGGGATCGTCCCCGGCACCGATGTTGCCGCCCACCACGAACCCGGCCGGCGCAACGGTTCCCGTCGTGCCGGTAGTGCGGGCAAGCAGATATCCGTGTCCGCGTGCCGTCGGCGGAAACGCCGTGCCGGTACCCAATCGTCCGGCACCGGTCGTCCGGATTCGATGGACGCTGGCGCGGACTGCCCGGGCGCGCGCCAGGGCGGTCGGAGCATTCATCACCTCGTCCCGTTCGTCCGCGGTGAGCAGGCGGTCAGGCACATCCACTCCCAGCGGGATCGGTTCGACGATTCCGTTGCGCTTCAGTTCGAAGTCGATGTAGCCGAGCTGCTCATCGATCTGCACGCCCACCGGGACTCGTCCGGCCAAGACCGGTGCCAGTGCCGGCCACGCCTCGGTCAGCAGCGGCGCGAGCTGCACGTCGCGGGTGGTCAGTCCGAAGTCAGCCTGGGCGGTGTAGATGTCACTGGTCGGGTTGATCACTGTCGTGATCTCATCACCGTCATCGGTGACGACGGCGATTTCGATCGGGCGTGGCCGCCATTGCTTGCCGGCGCTTCCCACGGTGAGTGCCGCGATGTACGCCTCGCCGAGGCTCTCAGTTGTGGCGGTACCGGTGGCCAGATAGCGCCGAACCCTGATATCGGTCTTCAGATCGTTCGGGCGGACCTCTCGTTTCAGCACGAGCCCTTCCAGGCTGGTACATCGGGAGAGTGCGACGTACAGCTGGCCGTTCGCGAACGTGCCGCCGGTGAGATCGACGACGAGCCGGTCGAGCGTTTGTCCCTGGGATTTATGGATCGTGATCGCCCAGGCGAGCTTCATCGGCAGCTGGGTGAACGTGCCCACCGTCTCCTGAACAAGTGAGCCACCCTGAACCGTCGGCCGGGTGATCTCCCAGGTGTATTCACGCACCTGCTCGGTTCGCCCGTCCCTGAAACGCACCTCGATCAGCGGCTCCGGACCGTCGGCATTGACCGCGGTGACCCTGCCGAGTGTTCCGTTGACCCAGCGGTCGGCCGAATCATTGTTCAGCATCATGACCTGCGCACCGACTGCGAGATCGAGTTCCTCGTCTGCGGGGAGCTCGAATCCGTCGGTATCCCCGGTGATCGCTGCCGTGAACCTCTTGGCAGGGTCGGGAAGTCGTTCGAGCATCGCGCGGTTCCGGGCCGCGACGATCCGATTGGTGCCCGCCAGGGTCAGCCAGAATTCATCGTGCGGCGGCTCGAAGTCCGGGTCGGTTCTGGCATTCAGTTCAGCACGCGCACCATCGAGCAGTTCGCCTTCGCGGACCGCGTTGAGTATCCGCACCAGGTTGTCGTCACCTTGCTGGCGAAACACCGTAGTCAGTTCGACGACGGGGAAGTTGTCAGGACTGAACGAGCGTGCACTAAGCTTCGGAGGTCCCGGTCGCGTCACCGGATCTGCCGCTGACACACCTTCCGGGGTTCTTTCTGCGGACTCATTGTCCAGTGGAATGCTCTGTCGCTCGATCTTCATAACCGACGAATCGATCAGATCTCCGTCGAGAACATGCATCTCATCGACCGCACGCAGCAGGTGTCGACTGATGCCGTGTGGACCGCCCTTAGCATTTGGTATCGCGATCACCACAACCTGGGCTCCGTGTACCTGAGCTTCTTCAACCGCCTCCGTCAGGTCATCGTCTCCGGATACGAGGTAGAACACATCAGATGCCGCATTCCTTGCATGGTTCACCAGATCCAGACCGATCCGCAGATCAACTCCCTTCTGCTCGCCACCCATCCCGAATCGGCCAAGCCGCAACTTCACTTTGGGGAGTTCACCGATTCGCTCTTGCTGCGCATCCGGAACGCCGTCTTTTGCAGAGTCGTACCAGCGGACTCGCAACAATGGCAGACCAGACAACTCGGTCGCAGTAGTCGACAGAACATCGATCAGTTGGGCGTACTCCACGTGGATGCCACTGCGAAGCGAGTTCCGGTCGCACGGGTGGCAGCCGAAGCCAGGAGGTAGCCGGCGTCGATGTAGACACAGGAGGTCGAGCGCACAGACGGTTATCCTTCGGTTCGATAGTCAGGTGTGTACCGGCACCTGCGTACCTTTGCCGGGCCGATTTGTCCGGACTCTAGCAACGACCTCCGACATTTCTCGCTGGAGACAAGGGCCCTCGGCGGGTACCGCACCGAGTCGGCCGCACAGCCCTCGACGTCTGCCGCAACGTCGACTCACACCTGGCTCAGCCCAGGTGTGCCTGTACCTCCGCACTACTCCTGTCCAGCCGTTCCAACCGCCCCTCGGTCATCGACGCGATCTGATCCACGACGACCCGCATCCGCGCTTCATCACTCTCCGCTACCTCCCAGCGGGGAACCAGGAGGGGGTCGAGCCCCCCAGGTGCCGTGTTCAGCAACAGAGTGGCCACCCGGTGGATCCGCTCGCGCTGGCGGTCCTGCTTTGCGAGGTGCCGCTTGTCGGAGAAGATGAACCGCAGCGCAACGGTCTTGAGCATGGCCACTTCGGCGGCGATCTCGGGCTGGACCGACAGGTCGGCGTCGTACCGCCGCAATGGCCGTTCACCTTCGGCAGCCCGCGTCGCGGTGATCGCCGCTGAGGCGAATCGCCCGATGAGCTCGGATGTCAGCCGCTTGAGTGCGACCTGGTCGTGCAGGGAGCCATCGTGCGTGGCCACCGACCGGAAGATCTCCATCTCCGACAGTCGCTGCGCGGCCTCGACCATCGAGTTCGCGTCGATGCCGTCAAAGTAGCGGACCGCCAGCTCGGCCAGCTCGGCCTGGTCGCTACGAGATCCCAACTGCCGCAGATCGATTCGCCCGCTGACGACACCGTCTTCGAGGTCGTGCACGGAGTAGGCGACGTCGTCGGACCAATCCATGATCTGCGCTTCCAGGCAGCGTCGTCCCTCGGGTGCACCCTGGCGTATCCATTCAAGCGCCGACTCGTCCTCCACGTAGGCGCCGTACTTGGTACCCGGGGCCTTCCGGCTCCACGGGTACTTGAGCGTCGCATCGAGCGAGGCGCGGGTCAGGTTCAGGCCGGCACTCTGCCCGTCGGGGCCGAGGATCTTCGGTTCAAGCGAGGTGAGGATCCGCAGGTTCTGAGCGTTGCCCTCGAAGCCGCCGTAGTCGTGGGCGACCTCGTCCAATGCCCGCTCCCCGTTGTGGCCGTAGGGCGGATGTCCGATGTCGTGTGCCAGGCCGGCGAGCTCCACCAGGTCCGGATCGGCACCCAGGCCGACAGCGATTCCGCGGCCGATCTGCCCGACCTCGAGCGAATGCGTCAGTCGAGTGCGCGGAGTGTCGCCCTCACGCGGTCCGACCACCTGGGTCTTATCGGCGAGGCGACGCAAGGCGGCACTGTGCAGAACCCGGGCCCGGTCGCGGGCGAACGCGCTGCGATGGTCGGTCGCCGGTGCGCTGCGTTCCACCTCTTTGAGGGCTTCAGGGACGCGGCGCTCCAGATCGTGGTCGTCGTAGGCGGCGACCAGCGGGTCGGTCGGATCAGTCATCACTTCGGTTCTGTTCGGGGAGGGTCCGACTTAGTCGGAACGAGACGGGCGACCATCCGCGGACAGTGCCGCCGATGGTCGCCCGTGACGACAATCTGATCAGTTGTTGGTCCAGCCGCGGGTGCTGGCCAGGTCCATCATCTTGTTGCGGATCGAGGTGATCTGGCGCGCGGTGAGATCCGGCGCCGAATCGAGCAGCAACTCGGTGATCTCGTTGAACAGCGGCGTCCCGGCGTGCGGGGAACGGCGCGGTCCGCGGTCACGGTCCCGGTCATCGCGACGGTCGAAACCACCGCGACGGTCATCGCGGCGGTCGAACCCGCCCCGGCGATCATCCCGGCCCCCGCGACGGTCGTCACGATCGCCGAAGCTGCGCCGGTTGTCCTCGCGACGCTGCGCACGCTCGACGGCCGGCGACTCACCCGGAGGGGCCTCCTCGGTGACCTTCAGGTTGGTGGCCTTGGCACCACGATCGGTGTCCTCGACGTCGAACTCGACCTTGGCGCCCGGACGCAGCTGGCCCTCGTCGATGCCCTGCAGGTCGTTGATGTGCAAGAAGACGTCGTCGCCCCCGCTCTCCGGCGAAAGGAAACCGAACCCACGATTCGGGTCGTAATGCACGACCTTGCCGCTGACACTCACCACAAACTCACTCTCCGCGCCGCCGTCCCTGCAGGCCCCTTGCCCGTGCGGCAGAAACGCTGGTTCTCACTATGCCCTATCGGACCTGCTCACACACGTTTCCCGCCGCGCGGCGCGCAGCCGTGTTTCAGGACATCAGCGCGCGGATCTCGGCAGTCGAGATCCGTTGCGCCGGATCAGCTTTGCCGTTGACGAAGCGCACCCCCTCGGCCTCCAGAACCTCCTGCGGAGAATCGGTGCGCGCCACATCCGTCCACCGGAAACCCTCGGCCGGTGCACCGCTGCTCGAGAGCACTCGATAGGCCAACTCGCACTCCGGGCACCGGGTGATGTGTTGCCCCAGCGGCTGGGAGGCCGTGCCGACCAGATCTGCCAGATCCTGATACGCCGTCCACTTGCCCGGCGGGATCACCTCCAGTGCCTCGTGCAGCAGCGTCCAGTCGAAGCCGCCACGCGCCGGCCCGGCCAGTTGCGACAGACTCTGCCCGTTCTGGTCCACCCACCAATCGGGACCACGCACCGAGCGCTGAATGCCGGCGGCCTCGGCGAGCACTTGCTGCACGATCGTCGTCGGACGGTAGCGTTCGCCGTCGTAGGTCCACTCCAGCGGTTTGGCCGGATCGTTGTGCCAGATCGCGGTGCCTCGTCGTTCGTCCTGGCCGAGCCAGTTCTGGATCTGCTCACGCACCTCGGCGGTCACCTCGTTGGTGGGCTGCAACCGGAACAGCTCGCCGTCGTTCACGGTGCCGGCGGCGGCCAGTCGCACCACCGTCGACTTCTCCCGCCGGGCACGCTTGCCCGCTTTACTCTCGCTTTGGAGCGGGGCGACGGTGAAGTCCTCGACGTCAGGCACCGGATACAGCTGCGAGACGGTCAGCAGCAGCCGTGCCTCCGGCGTGCGATACAGCTGCACCTGCTGCAGTGTGATGTCCAGGCCCATCTCGGTCAGCCAGACGACCGTCGCCGTGGTCGTCGCACGGAATCCGCTGGCGACGATCACGATGCGCGGGCGACGCAGCGACTCGGCGTCGATCTCCGGTGCGTGCTCGGTGAGGAGTTCGAGTGCCTGCTCATCAGTCACCTCGTTGCCCCGCTCCCGCAGGTACTGCGCGTGGTGAGCGGCGAGGTCGTCGAGGGTGAATCGGGAGACCATTGCGGCATATTTGATCGCCTGCAACTGGACGGTGTCCGGGGCGCGGTCCCGTTTGAGTTCGGCGACCACCAGGTAGCCGTCGCTGTCGAGGCCGAGGACATCGAGCCGGTCGAGCTGCCGGTCTCCCCCGGCCGCCTGCCAACGGTCGAACTCGAAGGCCACGATCCTGATGTTCTCCCCCAGGATCTGCGGGTGCGCGATCACCCCCTCCTGCAGGTTCCGCCGCTCCCACAAGCCAGCCTCGGCCAAGGTCGTCTCGGTCAGTGGTTGTGCCCCACCGTCGTCGTCGATGCTGAAGACCCGCTCGTCGCCCATGGTGCGAACCTACCGCGCACCTGTCCCCCATTCGGACGATCCTGCGGTCGGCGGCCGCTGCGCCGAAGCCCGCCCCATCGTCGCCCCTTAGTCTTTTATCCATGACGAGTCTGCCGCGCCGGATCCTGTTACTCGTGGTCTTCCTGTCCACCATGCTGCTGGTGGCTTCCTGCACCGAGGAGACCGGTCGGGCCACGCGAGCGCAGCCGACCGCCCCGACCATCACTCAGATCGCGCCGACCGCACTGATCGTCGACGCCTCCGATTCGATGATGGTCGACGACGCTCCCGGGCCGCGGATCGACGCCGCCAAACGCGCGGCGACCGGGCTGGTCAACGCGCTGCCCGACGGCTCGCAGGTCGCGCTGCTCACCTACGGCACGGGCACCGGAACGGCACCGGCCGAGCACGCCGCCGGCTGCCAGGACGTCACCACCCTGGTCCCGTTGGGCCCGCTCGACCGCACCACCGTCAACGACGCGATCGGCAAGATCACGCCCCGCGGCTTCACCCCGATCTCCGTCTCACTGCGGGCAGCCGCCGAAGTACTGCCGGCCAACGGCAAGGCGTCCATCGTGCTGATCTCCGACGGCGAGGACACCTGCCAGCCCCCGCCCTGCGAGGTCGCCGGCGACCTGAAGCGCGCCAACGACCAGCTGCAGATCTCGACGGTCGGTTTCCGCACCGACGGCGAGGCGTCCAACCAGCTGCGGTGCATCGCCGACGTGACCGGTGGACTGTTCGTCGAAGCCGCCAACGAGGCCCAGCTCGCCGCCCGGCTGCTGGCCACCCAGGACGATTCCGGTGCCAGCAAGATCAACGGTGCCGGCCTGGACGGCATCGACTTGGGGACCTCGCTCGCCGATATCCGTCGCCAGCACAGCGACTTCCCCGCCGACGGCAAACGCGACGGCGACCTGGTGATCTACCACTGGCACGACTGCGATTGGGGCTTCACCAGCGAAGGAACCCTGACCAGCATCCGTCCCGCCGATTCGGTGCGCACCATCGACGGCGTCGGCCGCGACAGCACCGTCGACGACGCCATCCGCTTCTACGGTGACCCGCTGGCCACCACCAAGAACAGCGACGGCACCTACACGCTGACCTTCGACGCCGGCGGCAACGAAGCCGCCTACCAGGTCACCACCACCGGTACCGACGGCGGCGCCACCATCAAGCACATCGTCGTCTGCCGCTGCCTGCCCAAGAAGGCGGCCGATCTGCCCGCGACGCCGCCGACCGGACTGTGCAGCGCAACCCATGTCACTTCGAAGGCCGACTACACGCACCCGCACCTGGGCCCCATGCGGCTGTTCACCCTGACCCGCGGCAACGCCGGCAGCAGCGACGGCAACGCCTGCATCGTCGCCGTCCCCGCCGACGGCGCACCGGTCGTGCTCAAGGGCATGAGCGTCTACGAGGACTCACTCGACGTCGCCGACCCCGTCTCCGACTCGACCGGCAACGCTTTCGTGAACTACAACCCCGGCCGCTACAACGGCGTCTACATCCTGGTTCCCACCAAGACAGGCTTCCAGCCGCTCACCGCGCAGGAGTACAAGAAGCCGACCACCGGTGTCCGCAACTTCTATTACGCAGAGTTGATCGGACCAGGGGCCGACGGGCGCTATGCGATCGAGCAGAGCGCCAACGACTGCACACCGGACTGCGCCGGCGGCACCATCACCAAGGAGACCTTCGTGTGGAATGGTTCTGACTACGTGAAGAAGTGACTTACCACCGCTGCTGCCGGCGCTGCAGCCGCGGCTGCCGCACCGTCTCGCCGGACATAACCGTCACGCACAACCGTCACCAGCGGACCCAACCGGCACCGAACCCGGTGATCGGTGACACCTGTGCACGGTCGTGATGGTTGTGCGTGACGGTTATGCCCGCTGCTATGCCCGCGGAAATCCGCCCCGCGCACGCCGGCCGGTAGGGTCGGCTACCGATGGGAGGATCCACCATGAGCCGTCGACGCGTTCTGACTGCGGCATGACCACCCGCTACCAGCACCTCACCTACAGTCACGCCGCCCAGATCCTGGCCCGCGGCACCGCCGCCGACGTCGGTGCGCCGCCCACAGACGACGGCCCGCAGGAGCTGTCCGACCGCGAGCTGCGCATGCTGACCGAGGCGTTCCAGTTCCAGATGGCCACGGTGACCCCACAGGGCTGGCCCTACCTGCAATACCGCAGCGGCCCGCCCGGCTTCGTCCACCATCTCGGCGGCAACACGGTGGCCTTCGCCGACCTGACCGGCAACCGGCAGTACGTCTCGGTCGGCAACCTGTCCGAGGATCCGCGGGTGGCCCTGTTCGTCGCCGACTACCCGCGGCGCCGCCGGCTCAAGGTGTTCGGCCGCGCCGTCGTCGTCGAACCCGATGCCGATCCCGAGCTGTTCGAGTGGCTGCACACCGTCCGCGACGGCCGCCTGTCGACCCGGGCCGAACGCTCCATCGTGATCGAGGTGGAGGCCTTCGACTGGAACTGCAGCCGCGCCCTGGTCCCCCAGTACACCGCCGAACAGGTTCGCGAACGCGTGCAGCCGTACATCGACGAGATCACCTCCCTGCAGCAGCAGATCGACGAGCTCAAGGCGCAGCTTCCCTGACGATCAGGTTTGTCGGACCCCCGTGCTGTACTGAACTCGCCGCCGCTACCGGCGCGGCGTCATCGATCGGGGATCAGCTATGAACAGCACTCATGAACCCACGGTGACCAGCCCGTTTCCCGTACAATCAGGGCAGCGTTCACGGAAGGACCACCCATGGCGAGCGACTTCGAGACCACGTACGCGGATCTGTTCGACACTCTCACTCCCGCCCAGCGGGCTGAGGCTCGCAGCGCGATGGGGAGCGCTCTTCACGAGGGATGGATTCCCAGCCGCGAATCGGTCGAGCTCCGCATCCTGCTCACCCGCGGCGACATCACCACCGAGGAATTTCTGGATCGCAGCCGCGAACTCCGCGATCGAACCCGCGCTGCGCGCCAGGCCGGCTGACGCAGAAGGCGTCTTCGTTCTTCCGTGTTTCAGCGGCCGGAGCGCTGCCGTCAAAGAGGTCCTCCGAATCGGTCGACATCATGGCGAATGAGGCGTGGGAAGCGACCTTCATCCCGGGGACACGTGTCCTGAAGAACAGGCTCGGCATCACCGACTCAGCTGCGCTCGACGCGGTCGAGCAGGACCTCGTGTATGCGCGTCAGCGCGAGATCATCCGCGGAACCGTGGAGCTGCCCCTCGACTACGATTCGGAACACCTGCAAGCCATCCATCGTCATCTCTTCGGCGACCTGTACCCATGGGCAGGCGTCGTCCGTACGTACCCGACCTCCAAAGGGATGACGACCTTCGCCGCACCTGCGGAGATCGCCGACTACCTCACGGCTGCGAAGAGCGTCGTCGACCGCACCGACTGGGATCACCTCGACCACGGCGAGTTCGCGACACGGCTCGCGCACGTCTGCGCCTACCTGAACACCGCCCATCCATTCCGCGAAGGAAACGGCCGCACCTCGAAACTCTTCGTGCAGCAACTGGCTCGCCAGTACGGCTGGGATCTCGACTTCCTCGCCGTCACACCCGATCAGTGGAACAACGCCTCGGCCTTCTCCGGCCCGGACCTCGGCTCCTTCGAACCGGTGCCCGACACCCTGTACCCGGTGTTCCGGCGAATCCTCGTTCCGCTGACCGATGACTAGAGCCGCACGACACCCCACCCCGCGCAACCGTTCGGCGCTAGCGTGGAAGACGCACCCCGTCGCACAGGAGGAACCATGAGCTACACCGCCGCCGATCTGATCGTCGACACCATCGCCGCGGCGGGGGTCAAGCGCATCTGGGGCATTCCGGGCGACTCGCTCAACGGTTTCACCGACGCGCTGCGTACCCGGCCCGAACTGGCCTGGATGCACGTGCGGCACGAGGAGGGCGGCGCCTTCGCCGCCAGCGCCGAGGCCGCGATGACCGGGGAGCTAGCCGCGGTCGCCGGCAGCTGCGGCCCCGGCAACCTGCACTTCATCAACGGCCTGTACGACGCGCATCGTTCGCGCGTGCCGGTACTGGCGATCGCCTCCCAGATCCCCGGCGAGCAGATCGGCACCAACTACTTCCAGGAGACGCACCCGGAGAACCTGTACCGCGAGTGCAGCAGCTACTGCGAGGTGGCTCGCACACCCGAGCAGCTCGCGCGCATCCTCAACATCGCGATCCGCACCGCCGTCGAAGACCGCGGCGTGTCCGTCCTGGTGATCCCCGGCGAACTGTTCGTCGCCAAAGTCGATGAGCCGCAGCGGGTTCCGCGGATCCGTGCCGCCAGCCCCGTCGTACGCCCGTCCGACGAGGAGGTTCATCTGGCCGCCGCAATGCTCAACGACTCGCAGAAGGTCACGATCCTGGCCGGAGCTGGCTGTGCCGGAGCGCACGACGACGTCGTCGCCCTGGCCCAGAAGCTCAAGGCCCCCGTCGTGCACGCCTACCGCGGCAAGGAACACATCGAGTACAACAACCCCTGCGATGTCGGCATGACCGGCCTGGTCGGTTTCGCCTCCGGCTACCACGCCATGGAGAGCTGCGACACCCTGCTCATGCTGGGCACCGACTTCCCCTACAACCAGTTCCTGCCCGCCCACGCCCGCGTGATCCAGCTCGATATCCGCGGCAGTCAGATCGGCCGCCGCACCGCCGTCGACCTGCCGCTGGTCGGCTCCGTCGCCGACACCGTGCCCGCCCTGACCGAGCTGATCGACGACGGCCGCGACCCCGAACACCTGGACACCGCGCGCGAGGACTACGCCCGCACCCGCACGCTCCTGGACGAGTGGGCGGTGCAAAACGACGACATCCCCATCCGTCCCGAATATCTGACGCGGCTGCTCGACCAGCTCGCCGACGACGACGCCGTCTTCGTCCCCGATGTCGGCTCCCCCATCATCTGGGCCGCGCGCTATCTCACCATGAATGGACGACGACGCCTGCTCGGCTCGTTCAGCCACGGCTCGATGGCCAATGCGCTGACCATGTCCACCGGTATCGCCGCGGCCACACCCGGCCGGCAGGTGGTGTCCCTGTCCGGCGACGGCGGCCTGGCCATGCTGATGGGCGAGCTGCTGACCCTGGTGCAGAACAAGCTGCCGGTCAAGATCGTCGTCTACAACAACTCGTCGCTGAACTTCGTCGAACTGGAGATGAAGGCCGACGGCTTCGTCAACTTCGGTACCGACCTGGAGAATCCGGACTTCGCCGCCGTCGCCGAAGCTGTCGGTATCGCCGGCTGGAAGGTCACCGATTCCTCGCAGCTGCGCCAGGCGGTCACCGAGTTCCTCGCCCACGACGGCCCGGCCCTGCTCGATGTGACCGTCGCCCGTCAGGAGCTGACGATCCCGCCGGCCATCACCGCCGCGCAGGTCAAGGGCTTCACCCTCTGGGGTCTGCGCACCGTCCTGTCCGGCCGCGGCGACGAGCTGCTCGACCTGGCCGAGGTCAACCTGCTCAGCCGCCTGCGCCGCCCGAAGCGCCGCGACTGACCACCGACCCCTCGCTGTCGGTAGGGTTCGACCCGCGGCGGGTCTAACCCTCGTCTGAACGACGGGGCCGCTCTACCGTCGGATCCCATGACGACTGCTGATCTCATCGACATCCCCGCCCCCACCGCCACCACCCCGCTCAACGCGATCACCGCGGCCACCGACGACGCCGTCCGCGCCGACCCGAAGAACGCCTCCGTGGTCTTCGCCGCCGAGGCGGTCGCCACCTCCGGGGTGGCCTCACAGGTCTCGGCCCGCCAGTTCAGCGTCACCGTCGACGAGCCGGCCACCCTCGGCGGCGCCGACACCGCCGCGAATCCCGTCGAGTACTACCTGGCCGCACTGCTGTCGTGCCAGGTGGTCACCTACCGCTTCTGGGCCCAGCGCCTGGGAATCCAGGTCGACTCGATCAGACTCCATGCCGAGGGCGATCTGGATGTGCGCGGCTTCTTCGGCCTGGACAGCTCGGTGCGCCCGGGCTTCACCCAGGTGCGCGTGGTGGCCGAGCTTTCCGGTCCCGAGCCGGCCGACCGCTACGAGGCGCTGCAGGAGTTCGTCGAGGCGCACTGCCCGGTCCTGGACCTGACCGTCAACCAGACACCCGTCGTCAGCGAGCTTCGCATCACCGACTGAGCCGACCGGGGCGCCATCCCGATCAACTATGGCACATGTCACACCCTTCGCGTACACTGGAGTCATCGAACAAACATTCGAGATAGCGGTAGGATCCGGCGCTTCCGCAGCGCCGGTCCTCCGCCTCCTCGAACCGTTCGATCCGCCGAGCGAAGGAGCACGTGATGGACGCATCGACCCTGACCGAGCTCGCCGACCGAATGGCCGACGACCTGACCGACAGACCCGGTGACGAGCGCACGCTCGCCGCTTTCCTGACCAGCGCCAGACCGGTCGACGACGATCGCGAACTCCTGGCTCTGACCGCTTCCCTGCTGCGCATTCGCACGATCACCGACCACGCTCTTGCCCGGACCGCCGACGTCATCGCCCGCGTCGGACTGCCCGGCCGCAAACGCGTACGCTCCGCGTCGTCGCTCCTGGCTGCTCTGGGCGCTGCACCCGCGGTGGCACACCGGGCCGTGCGCCTGGGAACCGCGACTAACGAGCCGGCCGCCGGTCCGGTCACCCGCGGTATGCGCGACGGTGCCGTCTCTGCCGAACTCGGCGACGCCGTGGTGCGCGGGCTGCACCATGTCACGGGCCGCGTCGAGCTGACCGACGAGGCGAAGGCCCGGCTGGTCACCTCGCTGCTGGTGCAGACCACGCCCAGCCGCGTGAAGGACAAGGCGCGCTCCTTCGCCATCGCCCTGGCTCCCGCCGCCGACCAGGCCGGGGAGGACGCGGTACCCATCGCCGAACGCGACGATCTCAACGACGTCGAGGTGGTCCGCACCGACGACGGCCGCGTGCAGGTCACGATGGATCTGGACGTGGTCGCCGGGGAACAGCTCTATGCTGCCCTCGACCCGCTGACCCGCCCCCGGCCCGAGCCCGACGGCTCCGAAGACACCCGGTCGGTGGGACGACGTCGCGCCGACGGCTTCACCCAGCTGGTGCGGACCTACCTTTCCCGGTCCGACCGCCCCGAATCAGGCGGGGTCCTGCCCCACGTGACACTGCTGGTACCGGCGACGGTCTCGATCAACGGCCGCCAGATCGACGGCCCGGTTCCCGCCGATGCCGGACAATCCGTCGAAGTGCCGCTGGCCGACCTGGAGCGGCTCGCCGGCCAGGTCCCGTCGCTCGGCTTCACCGGTCCCATCTCGGCGCGCACCACCGAACTGATCATGTGCGACGTCGCCGTCGCCCTGGCGCTGCTCGATAAGGAGGGCGTGCCCCTGGACGTCCACGACGAGCATCGACTCTTCCCGCCCGGGCTGCGCAAGGCCCTGGCGATCCGCGACGGCGGCTGCGCATTCCCCGGGTGCGGACTGCCGCCGAGCTGGTGCGACGCCCACCATGTCGAGCACTGGCAGCACGGCGGAAAGACCTGTCTGGACAACGGCGTCCTGCTCTGCCGCCGGCACCACACGCTGATCCACCACGGCGGCTGGGAGGTGTTCATCGGCCACGACCGTCATCCCTGGTTCATCCCGCCCGCCGACCCGGACCATCCGGACCGCCGCCGCGAACCGATGTGCGCCGACAACCGAAGAACCTTGACCAGCCTGCCCACGGCCGCCTGACCGACCAAGAACTTTCAGTCCAACAAGCACTTCCCGCCCAGCAAGAACTTTCAGCCGAGCAAGAACTTTCAGTCCAGTGCCGGAGCAGTCGTCCGGTGCGATGCGTTGTTTGAGAATTCCACACAGAAGATCGCGGGCACGGATGGCCCGCCCCCCTCACGCCCGGTCCGGTGACCGGCCGCGTGACGGACCCGACTGCCCGGCGGCAGTCCGGTGCGGGCCGTCCACGCCGGGTCGCCCGGCGCGCACCGGCTATCGCTCTGCCCCGGCCATCGATCCGCCGCAGCTATCGCGTCTGCCGCCGGTACCACCAGATACCGAGGACCACCAGCCACAGCGGCAGCACGATGGCCAGCATCGTCCACTGCCGCTGCCCGATCATCATCGCGGCGGCGATCACCATCAGCACACTGCTGAAGATCGCCACGAAGCTCGGGCTCACGACGGCTCGATCGCCATCGGCACGGCTCCGACCGTCCCGGGCACGGGCACAGGCCCGGCGAGCACTGCGACGATCACGGCGGGGCTCAGGCGCCCAGCAGCTTGCCGCCCAGGTACTCGCTGACCTTGTCCAGTGCCACCCGCTCCTGGGTCATGCTGTCGCGCTCGCGGATGGTGACGGCCTGGTCGTCGAGGGTGTCGAAGTCGACGGTGACGCAGAACGGCGTGCCGATCTCGTCCTGGCGGCGGTACCGCTTGCCGATGCTCTGGGCGTCGTCGTACTCGATCGCCCAGTGCTTGCGCAGCTCGTCGGCGAGGTTGCGGGCGGTCGGTGCGAGCTCTTCCTTCTTCGACAGCGGCAGCACCGCGGCCTTGACCGGGGCGAGCCGGCGATCCAGCTTGAGCACGGTGCGCACATCGGTGCCGCCCTTGGCGTTGGGCACCTCTTCCTCGGTGTACGCATCGCACAGGAAGGCCATCAGCGAGCGGCCCAGGCCGGCTGCCGGTTCGATCACGAACGGGGTGTACCGCTCGCCGGTCGCCTGATCGTAGTAGCTCAGGTCCTCGCCGGACTCCCTGCTGTGCGTCGACAGGTCGAAGTCGGTCCGATTGGCGATGCCCTCGAGCTCACCCCACGGGTTGCCGGAGAACCCGAAATTGTACTCGATGTCGGTGGTGCCCTTGGAGTAGTGCGACAGCTTCTCCAGCGGGTGCTCGAACAGGCGCAGGTTCTCCCGGGCGATCCCCAGGTCGGTGTACCAGTCCATGCGAGCGTCGATCCAGTACTGGTGCCACTGCTCGTCCTCGCCCGGCTTGACGAAGAACTCCATCTCCATCTGCTCGAACTCTCGGGTGCGGAAGATGAAGTTGCCCGGGGTGATTTCGTTACGGAAGCTCTTGCCGATCTGAGCGATGCCGAACGGGGGCTTCTTGCGCGAGGTGGTCATCACGTTCTTGAAGTTCACGAAGATGCCCTGGGCGGTCTCCGGACGCAGGTAGTGCAGCCCCTCTTCGTCGTCGACGGGCCCCAGGAAGGTCTTGAGCAGACCCGAGAAGCTCTTGGGCTCGGTCCACGACCCCTTGACCCCACAGTTCGGGCAGACGATCTCGGCCATCGGCGCATCGTCGGGATTGTCCAGCCCCTTCTTCAGCGCGTAGGCCTCCTGCAGGTGGTCCTGCCGGAACCGGTGATGACAGTTGGTGCACTCGATCAGCGGGTCGGTGAAGACCTCGACGTGACCGGAGGCGACCCACACCTGACGCGGCAGGATCACCGAAGAATCCAGCCCGACCACATCGTCACGCGAGGTGACCATGCTCCGCCACCACTGATCCTTGATGTTGTTCTTCATCTCCACGCCCAGCGGGCCGTAGTCCCACGCCGAACGCGTACCGCCGTAGATCTCACCGCAAGGGAACACCAGACCGCGACGCTTCGCGAGGTTGACGACGGCTTCGACATTGGACTGCACGGCCACGACTGACTGCTCTCCAGGCTTGAGGGGTGGGACTGACTGGTCACACGCACACCTGCGCGGCGCGCGACACATCGCTTACAGGGTAGCCCGGCCCGCGCCCACACGTGGTTTCGGGATCACTCGACGGCCCCGAACGGAGATGCACCACTGGCCGATTGGGAACGATTGCTAATAAGATAGCGAGGAGTTCGACCGAAAGGCTCCCCGCATGGATCACGCCCACACCGCACCCACGCGCCCCAGTACGGCCGATATCGCCGCCGCCGGTGACCTGCTGCGGGCCCTGGCCGCCCCGGCCCGGGTCGCGATCGTGCTGTCCCTGCGGGAGCGCGCCATGTGCGTGCACGAGCTGGTCGATGCCCTGCACCTGAACCAGCCACAAGTCAGCCAGCACCTGAAAGTACTCAAGAACTCCGGCGTGGTCACCGGCAACCGCCGCGGCCGCGAGGTCGAATACACCCTGGTCGACGACCACATCGCCCACATCGTCACCGACGCCCTCACCCACGCCACCGAGGGCTGGCCACAGGCTTCGGCATGACCCGAGGCAAACCGCTGACCGGCCAGCGGACCACGCGCCAGCGCGCCGCGATCGCCGATCTGCTGACCCGCAGCGACGAGTTCCTCTCCGCCCAGCAACTGCACGACCTACTCGTCGAGCGCGGCGACTCCATCGGCCTGACCACCGTCTACCGCAACCTGCAGGCTCTGGTCGACGCCGGCCAGGTCGACGCGATCTGGGACGGTTCCGGCGAGACGCGCTACCGGCACTGCTCCGACGGCCACCATCACCACCTGGTCTGCCGGAAATGCGGTTCCACCGTCGAGATCCAGGCCGAGACCGTCGACACCTGGGCCGCCACGGTCGCCGAAACCCACGGCTTCCAGGACATCGCGCACACCGTCGAGATCTTCGGCCTCTGCCCCGCCTGCGCCGCCTGAGCACCGTGCCCCTTTCCGCGACACCAGCAGACGAACGCGATACTTTGATGCAGCTCGAAACAACGTAAGGGTGTCCGAGGAACGGACAGACAAGAGCCGAGGGACACCGTGCTGGACTTCATCTACTACCCCGTTTCCTGGGTCATGTCGGCGTGGCACTGGCTGTTCGCTCACCTCCTGCCCGACACACCCAACGGGTCCGGTATCGCCTGGGCACTTTCGGTCGCCTGCCTCGTCTTCACCGTTCGCGCCGTCCTGTACAAGCCTTTCGTCGCCCAAGTCCGCACCACCAAGAAGATGCAGGAGCTCAATCCGCAGATACAGACCCTCCGGAAGAAGTACGCCAACGATCGTGTGCGGATGACCGAAGAGATGCAGAAGCTGCAGAAGGAGCACGGTTTCAGTCCGATTCTCGGTTGTCTGCCGCTGCTCCTGCAGGTCCCGCTGTTCATCGGCCTGTTCCATGTGTTGCACAGCTTCAACCGAACACGAACCCGCTTGGGTGGGACGGGCATGTCCGTCGTTGAGACACGCAACACCGGTAATTACGCCTTCAGCGCCGAGCAGGTGCAGAACTTTCTCGACGCCAGGCTGTTCGGTGTTCCGCTCTCCGCGTATGTGACCGAGCCTACGGCCCAGTTCGCAGCCTTCGTCGAACCTGGCGAAGCCATCGACTTCACCAGAGCCCAGATCATCACTGTCGCCACCATCCTGATGATCCTGGCGGCGATCGCAACCCACCTGAACTCGCGGGCGGCTGTGGCACGCCAGAACAGCGCCGCCATGGACGATCCGCAGACTCGAGTGATGAACCGCCTCGCGCTCTACGTGTTCCCGCTCGGAATCATCGTCACCGGGGTGTTTCTTCCCATCGCCATCCTCTTGTACTGGCTCAGCAACAACATCTGGACATTCGGACAGCAACGCCGGGTCTTCGGACAGATGGCGGTCGACGACGCGGCTGCACACCGAATCCGTCGCGCGACTCGCCGGCAGGCCGTCGTGTCGACGCCGGGACTACCACCGCTGCCGCAGAACTTCGATCCGGCCGCAGCGATGGATCGGGGTTACGCGGCATTGCCCGGCAACCCAGCCACCGCACACCGCGAGTTCCTGGACGCCTACCGCTACTCCGCGCGGCAACACGACTGGCAGTACCGCGGCGACTCCGGCTTGGCTCAGGCGGCCCACGAGATCGGCCAGCTGGTGAGTCCCGATGTCCGCGGACCGTTGATCGCCGCAGCCGTCACCCCGGCCAGACGCGACGCCGAGAGTCCGGTCGCCGGCATCGAAACCCTGAACCGCTATCTGAATCTACGTGCATGGCAAATCGAGCACTGGCTCTCCGAGAAGAAGCATCGCTGGGTGGTCGACGACCCCGTATCCGATCGTGCGATCCTGCGCGCATTCGAGGCCGCGTGTGCGCGCCAGAGCGCCATCGTCTACTGGGGTGAAGGAGCACTCACCTTGGTACCGCTGCCGGCCAGCGGCGACGCCATGGTGTTCCCAAGAATCCTGGCGCCCTACCCCCGCGCCTACCGCGCCAGCCAGATCGCTCTGGCGCACCACCGGCTCAACAGACATGACCAAGCCCGCGGACATGCACGTGAAGCCGCCGACCTTTTTTCCGAGATGTCGCAGAGCCTGGCCACAGCGCACGAAAAGGGCTTTGCGACCACCAGTGATGGCGCCGTAACGCGATTTCACAATTGGGAGTGGCAACACGCAGTCTCCAATTTGATCGCCTCGATGCCCGCCGACACGTGGTGGGACCGTCTCACTCTCCCGCAGCGCGAACGCGTTCGTCGCCGAGCAGAGGCACAGGAGTCGATCCGCTCGCTCTCGGTTGCGGTTCGGCACGCGAAATCGGATCTGGGTGCGGACCATCGCACCACCCAGAACCTGATCGAAAAGCTGCGGCAGGCCGAGCATTGGCACGATTCGGTCGCCGCAGCTCTGGCCAAGCGGTTTCTTCGGGCGCAGGCATTCGAGCTACTCCAAGAGCAGGCGCAGGAGACCACACTCAGCCTTATCGCTCTGCCGGACGATGTCCACGAAGCCATCGACGATGCCGGCCGGATGCAACCGGTGAACACCAGAGCCCAGATCGACCTGCACACTCGGACCGACGGTCACTCCTCTCCACAGCGTTCGCCAGACCGGAACGTGTCACCTCCGGTTCCTCGACCGGCCTTCCGGCCGGAGAAAGTAAAGCGCCCACCGCAGCACTGAACGCCGGGATCCGAACGAGAACCGGCGGGATCCGGGCTCAGTCGCCCCGCGGCGATACCACCACGGTGAACGTCACCGGCGAGCCGCCGCCCTGGTCGTCGGTCATCGTCACCGAAGTGCTCCCCGGCGTCACACCGACCACACCGGGATTGAACCGGGCGCTTCCGTCGTCGTGCCCGGGAGAGAACGTCGCGACGGCACCGTTCTCGATCTGGCCGCGATAACCGTCCACAGGCACCGAACCGGTATTGATGTTGAGCACCTGCCCGACCAGCAGCTGCACCGTCGCACCCGACAGATCATCGACACTGACCGTCACCGGCGCGATCACCTGTGGGTCCGACGACGATGCCGCCGCCGTGCCGCCCGCCGATGGGGACGGTTCGGCCGACTCACCGCACGCACTCAACCCGAACACCAGGACCAGCACGGCCACAGCCGCCCACCCTGTCCTGCTCGGCACGGGATCGTTTCTCACTCTCGGTCCGCGCGGGTCAGGCGCTGCCGAACCGGCGGTCGCGTTTGGCGTACTCCAGGCAGGCGTCCCACAGGTCGCGGCGATCGAAGTCGGGGAACAGCTTCTCCTGGTAGACCATCTCGGCGTACGCCGACTGCCACAGCAGGAAGTTGGAGAGGCGCTGTTCCCCCGACGGACGCAGGAACAGGTCCACATCGGGCATGTCCGGCTCGTCCAGATACCGGGCGAAACTGGCTTCGCTGACCCGTTCGGGATCGATCTCGCCGCGGGCGGCCCGCCGGGCGATCTCCCGGGCGGCGTCGGCGATCTCGGCGCGCCCGCCGTAGTTGACGCACATCACCAGGGTGAGCACATCGTTGTCTTTGGTCAGTTCCTCGGCCACTTCGAGTTCGGTGATGACGCTGCGCCACAGTCGCGGCCGGCGCCCCGCCCACCGCACGCGCACACCCATCTCGTTCATCTCATCGCGTCGCCGCCGGATCACATCCCGGTTGAAGCCCATCAGGAACTTCACCTCTTCGGGACTGCGCGACCAGTTCTCGGTGGAGAACGCGTACGCCGACAGCCACTTGACGCCCAGCTCGATGGAACCGCACACGGTGTCCATCAGCACCGCTTCCCCGCGCTTGTGGCCTTCGGTGCGCGGCAGACCGCGCTCCTGCGCCCAGCGGCCGTTGCCGTCCATCACCAAGGCGACATGGTTGGGCACGAACTCCGGCGGAATCGCCGGCGGCGTCGCGCCGGACGGGTGCGGGTCGGGAGGCCGGATCGGGCGCGCGGTGGTGGTCACCGGGCGCGGTCGGCGAGTCAGTCGTGCCATCGGTATGACGGTAACAGTTCGCCGCCCGCCGACCGCGTGTTGCGCCAAGCCTGCCGGCCGCCCGCCGAGCCTCCCTACACCCCGCGGGGCATTTGCGCTCCCCGCCGGTGCGAATGTGCACGTTGACCCCCGGCGCCGCACGCACCACGATGGGCACAGATCAGACTTGACCACAACCGTGTCCACCGGCGGACGCCCGTCGGTACGACAGCGGCGTGAAAAGGAGCGGTAGATGAGTGCGGATCCAGGCCAGGATGCATCGGTGATCGTCGAGGTCGACGGGCGGGCGGGACGGCTCACGCTGAACCGGCCGCGGGCGATCAACGCGCTCGATCACCAGATGGTTCAGGTGATGGCGCGCGCCCTCGACGAGTGGGAGCACGACCCGCAGGTGCAGACCGTCGTCATCACCGGTGCCGGCGAGCGCGGTCTGTGCGCCGGCGGCGATATCGTCGCCATCCACCGGGATGCCGCCGCACTGGCCGGCAACGACGACGATGCCGCCGCAGCCGCCACCGCCTCGGCCGAGTTCTGGCGCGACGAGTACCGGCTCAACGCCCGGCTGGCCGACTACCCCAAGCCGATCCTGGCGGTGATGGACGGCATCGTGATGGGCGGCGGCGTGGGCATCTCCGGCCACGTCTCCCACCGCATCGCCACCGAGCGCACCCGGCTGGCCATGCCCGAGGTCGGTATCGGCCTGGTCCCCGACGTCGGCGGCACCTGGCTGCTCTCCCGCCTGGACGACGAGCTGGGCACCTACGCGGCACTGACCTCGAAGAACCTGTCCGGTGCCGATGTCCTCGCGCTGGGTCTGGCCACCGCCTATGTGCCCACCCAGTCGCTGCCCGGGCTGCTGTCCGCACTGGCGCAGCAGCCCGTCGACGAGGCACTGACCGCCCACGCCGAAGCGGCCCCCGAGTCCGCGCTGGCCGGACTGGCACCGCAGATCGCCCACGCCTTCGCCGGCGACGACATCGCCCAGATCGTCGACCGGCTCACCGGCTCGGATGTGCCCGAGCTGGACAAGGCCGCCACCGCGATCGCGGGCGGCTCCCCGATGGCGCTGGCGGTGACTCTGCACGCCCTGCGTGCCGCCCGCAGCGACCGCTCCCTGCGCGAGTCTCTGCACCGCGAGTACCGGACGTCCCTGCGCTGCCTGCAGTACCCCGACCTGGCCGAGGGGATCCGTGCCAAGGTGATCGATAAGGACGGTCAACCGCAGTGGGCACGGACCGCCGACCAGATCAGCCCGGCCGACGTCGAGTCGTTCACCCGGGCGCTGCCCGACGGCCTCGAACTCGACCTGACCGACTGACCGCCCCCAGAGCACCCGAACGTCCGAGACCACTCGCACGTGCTGAACGCACCGAACCAAGGAGATCGCATGACTGACTACAACACGATTCTGGTGGAGGTCCGCGACCGCACCGGCCTGATCACCCTCAACCGGCCCAAGGCCCTCAACGCACTCAACACCGAGCTGATGAACGAGGTGGTCGACGCCGCCGAGGCCTTCGACGCCGATCCCGCGATCGGCGCGATCGTGATCACCGGCTCGCAGCGGGCCTTCGCCGCCGGCGCCGACATCAAGGAGATGTCGGTCAAGGACTTCAGCGAGATGAGCACCGAGCAGTTCTTCAGCCGGTGGGACCGCCTGGCGAGCCTGCGCACCCCGACCATCGCCGCGGTCAGCGGCTACGCGCTCGGCGGCGGCTGCGAACTGGCGATGCTGTGCGACCTGATCATCGCCGGCGAATCGGCCACCTTCGGTCAGCCGGAGATCAACCTCGGTGTGATCCCCGGCATCGGCGGCTCACAGCGGCTGACCCGCGCCATCGGTAAGGCCAAGGCGATGGACATGATCCTGACCGGCCGCAATATGAAGGCCGACGAGGCCGACCGCCTCGGGCTGATCTCCCGGATGGTCGCCGACGACGATGTGCTGCCCGCGGCCCTGGAGGTCGCCGGCACCATCGCCGGCAAGTCGGCGATCGCCTCGGCGCTGGCCAAGGAGGCCGTCAACCGCGCCTTCGAATCCGGACTCACCGAGGGCGTGCGCACCGAACGCAGCCTGTTCTACTCGACCTTCGCCACCCAGGATCAGACCGAGGGCATGGCCGCTTTCGTCGAGAAGCGCGACCCGGACTTCCAGCACCGCTGATCGACCGAGATCACCGGCCCCGTCGGACCTGTCGCCTCCAGACCGGTCCGACGGTCCGGCCGGGGCCGACGGTCCAGGCGGGCCGACGGCCCCGCCGGCGTCACTGCGAGACGGCTGCCTGACGTTCGATCAGCGGCAGCGTCCGCAGCCGCCGCTCCAGATGCCACTGCAGGTGGTTGGCGATCAGCCCGGTGGCCTGACGCTGCTGCGATTCGGTGGCCTCGGCGACATGGTCCCAATGCCCGTACGCCAGCGCCTCCATCACCTCCAGCACCCCCACCGACGGGGTCGCCGAGCCGGCCGGACGGCAGTACACGCACACCGCCCCGCCGGCGGCGGCATGAAAAGCCTTGTGCGGACCGGAATTGGCGCAGCGCGCACAGATGTTCAGCGCCGGCGCCCAGCCGGCCGAACTCATCGCCCGCAGCAGGAAGGCGTCCAGGATCAACTGCCGGTCGCGACGATCCTCGGCCAGGGCGGTGAGCGCACCGACGGTCAGCCGGTACAGCTGCAGCGCCGGAGCGCGTTCCTCACCGGCCAGCCGTTCGGCGGTCTCCAGCACCGCGCAGGCGGTGGTGTACCGCGAATAGTCCTGCGCCATCGCCTCACTGAAGGCGTTGAGGGTGTGCACTCCGGTCACGATGTCCAGATTGCGTCCGGGATAAAAGGTCACGTCCACGTGCGCGAACGGTTCCAGCCGCGCCCCGAACTTGGAGCGGGTGCGGCGGATCCCCTTGGCCACGGCCCGGACCAGGCCGTGTTCGGCGGTGAGGAAGGTGATGATGCGGTCGGCCTCGCCCAGCTTGTGCTGACGGATCACCACCGCCTCGTCCTGGTAATTCCTCACCGCGACATTCTCTCACCGACCGGCGACATCACGGTGCCTCGACCCACCGGGCGGGTCACTACTTCTTCTTGGCCTCACGTCGCGCCAGCGCCGCATCGGCGGCCGCGTTCTCGGCGTGGGCGGACTGGCGACGATCCCACCAGCTGCGCAGCACCACGAAATCAAGCAGCCAGGTGACCAGCACGCTGACCAGCCAGACCACCACCATCGACGAGATCCACGCCGACACCCCGTTGATGCTCAGCGCCCCGCTGACCAGCGTGGTGATCCACAGCGCCAGCAGGGTCGCGATCAGGCCGACGCCGCCGAGCACCGTGGAGGCGTATTTGCGGGCGACGTTGAAGATCAGCGGACTCAGCACCGACTGCAGCGCGGCGAAGATCACCACGGCGAGGAAGAAGCCGCCCACCGACAGGTTGAAACCGGACACCAGCCACGACGTGAACAGGAAGGCCAGCGCCGCGGCCACCAGATTGACCAACACACTCAGCAGAAACCGCACCATGACCTGCTCTCCTCATCGGTGCACGCACCTTCGGCGCGCACCTTGTCGTCTCATTCTGCCCCGCCGTCGCCGTTTCGGTGGGCAGGAAACGGGCACCGGTCCCCGTTAGAAACCCAGGCGGCCCAGTTGCTTCGGATCGCGCTGCCAGTCCTTGGCCACCTTGACGTGCAGATCCAGGTACACCCGGCATCCCAGCAGCTTCTCGATCTGCTGGCGGGCGACGGTGCCGACCTCCTTCAGGCGCGCACCGCGGTGCCCGATGATGATCCCCTTCTGGCTGTCCCGTTCGACGTAGAGCAGCGCGTGCACGTCGACCATCGGCGGATCGGAGTCCTCGCGTTCGATCACCTCTTCGATGGTGACCGCCAGCGAATGCGGCAGTTCATCGCGTACACCCTCCAGGGCGGCTTCGCGGATGAACTCGGCCATCAGCACCTCTTCGGGCTCATCGGTCAGCTCCCCGTCCGGGTAGAATGCTGGTCCCGGCTCGCACGCCGAGACCAGCAGATCGGTCAGCACGTCGAGCTGCTTACCGGACTTGGCCGATACCGGGATCACCTCGGCGGCCGGGCCGAGCAGCTCCGACAGCGCCATCAGCTGCTGCGCGACCTTCCCGGGTCCCACCTTGTCGAGTTTGGTGACGATGCCGACCACCTTGGTGCGCTTCTCCAGCGGCCGGATCTGCTCGATGATCCACTTGTCGCCGGGCCCGATCGCCTCATCAGCCGGTATGCACAGGCAGATGATGTCGACCTCGGACAAGGTGTCCAGGACCAGTTCGTTCAGGCGCTTGCCCAGCAGGGTGCGCGGGCGGTGCAGACCGGGGGTGTCGACCAGCACCAGTTGGGCCGCCGGCAGGTTCACGATGCCGCGGATGGTGTGGCGGGTGGTCTGCGGACGGTTGGAGGTGATCGCGATCTTGTCGCCGACGAGCGCATTGGTCAGCGTCGACTTGCCGGTGTTGGGCCGGCCGACAAAGCAGACGAACCCCGACCGGAACTCGTCCTCACCCGGCAGGTCTTCCCCCGGCACGTCTTCTCCCCGTCGTTCGTCACTCACCGCTGGTCTCCTTCGTCCGCTCCGCGGATTCGTCCGCTCCGCGTTTCTTCCGTTCCCTGGCGTCGCCCTGCCCGGTTCCGGTCTTATCTCGGTTCGCCTCCGCGCCCCTGCCGGAGCCGTCCGGCTTCTCGGGCTTGGCAGACTTCTCGGGCTGCTCGGCACCGGCGTCCTCGCGTGTGCGGCGCACCAGCACCGAGGTGATGCGCTGGCGGCCGACCCGGTTGGGGCCGCCTTCACCGGTCAGCAGCAGTCCCTCCGTCTTGACCCGGGTGCCCGGCAGCGGCACGCGTCCGAGTTTCAGCGCCATCAGGCCGCCGACGGTCTCGACCTCGTCGTCGTCGATCTCGATCCCGAACAGCTCACCCAGATCCTCCACCGGCAGCCGCGAGGAGACCCGGTAGACGTCCTCCTCGATCTGCTCGATGGGGGCGCGCTCATCGACGTCGTACTCGTCGGCGATCTCCCCGACGATCTCCTCGAGCACATCCTCGATCGTCACCAGCCCGGCGATACCGCCGTACTCGTCGACCAGCAGCGCCATGTGGTTGTGTTCGGCCTGCATCGCCTCGAGCAGGTCGTCGAGCCGTTTGGAGTCGGGGACGAACCACGGCTCACGCATCAGTTCGGCCACCGTCATACCGGTCTGGACGGTGCCCTGCGGCAGCATGCGCTGCACGATGTCCTTCAGGTACACCACCCCGAGCATGTCGTCGGGGTTCTCGCCGATCACCGGAATCCGCGAATGCCCCGACCGCACCGCCAGACTCAGCGCCTGGGTGGCCGACTTGTCCGACTCGATCCACACGATCTCCGGCCGCGGCACCATCACCTCGCGGGCATTGGTCTCGTCGAGCTCGAAGACCGACTGGATCATCCGCCGTTCGTCGTCGTCGACCACGCCCTGCGACTGCGCCAGGTCCACCACCTCGCGCACCTCCATTTCGGTGGCGAACGGGCCGTTCCGGAAGCCGCCGCCGGGGGTGAGCGCATTACCCAGCAGGATCAGCAGGCGGGTGACCGGCCGCAGCAGCACCCCGGTCGCGGTCAGGAACGGTCCGGCGATCAGCGAGATGGTGTACGCGTTCTGCCGGCCCAGGGTGCGCGGTCCGACCCCGACCGCCACGAAGGTGACCACCATCATCACCAGCACCGCGGTCACCACACCCCAGGTCAGTCCCAGGTGTTCGACGGCGATGATCGCCACCAGCACCGTCGAGGCGGTCTCGAAACCGATCCGCAGCAGCACCGTGAGACCGACGTAGGTGGGCCGCTGCTCCACGATGGTGGCCAGCCGCTTGGCGCCGCCGCGATCGGTGCGCACCAGGTCTTCGATGCGGGCCACCGACACGGTGCTCAACGCCGTATCGATCGCCGCCAGCAGCCCGGCCATGAAGGTGAACAGGACCGCCAGCAGCAGCAGGACGAGGTCGCGCAGCATCGGCTCAGTCGCGGCCGGCGTCGGCGTCGAAGCCCAGGTCCCGCATCAGGCGACGGTCCTTCTCCGCCTGTTTGCGGGCCTGCAGCCGCGCTTCGCGGGCGTCGTACCAGTCCCGCAGGATCTGGTTCTGCAGCCCGAACATCTCGGCCTCTTCGGCAGGCTCGGCGTGATCGAAACCCAGCAGATGCAGCACGCCGTGCACGGTCAGCACCGCCAGCTCGTGTTCGTAGGAGTGCCGCTGCTTCTTGGCCTGATCGGCCGCGAATTCGGGGCACAGCACGATGTCGCCGAGCATCGCCGGGCCCGGTTCGGCCGCATCCGGGCGTCCGCCCGGGGTCAGCTCGTCCATCGGGAAACTCATCACATCGGTGGGCCCGGGCAGGTCCATCCACTGCACGTGCAGATCGGCCATCGTGTCCAGATCCACCAGCTGGATCGACAGCTCGGCACCCCGGTGCACGTCCATGGCGCCCAGGGCGAAGCGGGCCACCTCGATGATCTGGTCGTCGGGGGCGTCCACACCTGATTCGTTGAACAGTTCGATGGTCATCGCCGGTGGCCTCCGTGGCCGAGGCGGCGTTCGCCGCCGGCGCGGCGCTGGGCCCGGTTGCCACCGCCGCTCTCCTCATCACGCCCGTAAGCGTCGACGATATCGGCGACCAGCCGGTGCCGGACCACATCGGCGCTGGTCAGATGGGAGAAGTGGATGTCGTCGATGCCCTCGAGGATGCGGGTGGCCGTCCGCAGTCCACTCTGGGCGCCGCCGGGCAGATCCACCTGGGTGGCATCGCCGGTGACGACCATCTTGGAGTCGAAACCCAGGCGGGTCAGGAACATCTTCATCTGCTCGCCGGTGGTGTTCTGCGCCTCGTCGAGGATGATGAACGCATCGGAGAGGGTGCGCCCGCGCATATACGCCAGCGGCGCCACCTCGATCACGCCGGCTTCCATCAGTTTGGGGATGGTCTCCGGTTCCATCATGTCGTGCAGCGCGTCGTACAGCGGCCGCAGATAGGGGTCGATCTTCTCGCTGAGCGAGCCGGGCAGAAAGCCCAGGCGCTCGCCGGCCTCCACCGCGGGCCGGGTCAAGATGATGCGGGAGACGTCTTTGTGCTGCAGCGCCTGCACGGCCTTGGCCATCGCCAGATAGGTCTTGCCGGTGCCGGCCGGGCCGAGCCCGAAGACGATGGTGTTGGCGTCGATGGCGTCGACATAGCGCTTCTGGTTGAGCGTCTTGGGGCGGATCGATTTGCCGCGGCGGCTGATGATGTCCAGGCTCAGCACCTGCGCGGGCGAATCGGCGACGGCCTCGTCCTGCAGGATCGTCATCGATTCGCGGATCAGGTCCGGGGTCAGCGGGGTGCCGGTGCGCACCAGCTTCACCAGCTCGGCAATCACCCGTTCGGCGGAGGCGACCTCCGGCGGCGTACCGGTCAGCGAGAGCCGGTTTCCGCGCACATGCACCTGCGCCGGCAGTTGTGACTCGAGGGTCCGCAGGTTCACATCGACCGTCCCCAGCAGCCCCACCACCAGTTCCTGGGGGATCTCCATGGTCGAGGTCACCTCGCGGACCGCGGGATTGTCGTCACTCACGAAGGCGTTCAGCTCCTTGTTCTCCGCGGGCGCGTGCCGCGGGGCGATTGCGTTGATTCTATCCCGGCCGCCGGTCACAGGCCGAGGGTCCGCAGCGTCGCCCGGTACGCGGGGCTGCCGGTGTCGAGGAAGGCGGCGTGATCGCCGGGAACCTCCACCAGCGTGGCGCGCTGACCGCGGCCGGCGGCCTGCTGCGCATAGTGCCGGCTCAGCTCGACCGGCACCGACTCGTCCTGGCCGGTGTGCACCAGCGCGATCAGCGCATCGACCACCGGCGCCTGCGCCGCCGACGCCTGTGCATAGCGGCCCGGGGCGGCCTCGTAGGTCGCCCCCAGCAGCCGGCGCACCGAGGGTTTGTCCCGCACACCCGGGAAGGTGAAGTCCAGCACCGCCGATTGCGGAACGACGGTGCCGATCCGGTGACGCGCCGTGCGTCCGCCCAGCTGCGCCACCGCCCACACCGCCAGGTGACCGCCCGCCGAATGCCCGACGGCGGCCACCTCGCGGCGGTCGACGCCGATTCCGGCGGTGGCCAGCGCGTCGGCGACCGGACCGTCCAGCGCCTCCAGCGCGGCGATCACATCGTTGCCGCACCGGGGCCACACGCTCGACGACGCTGCCGCGGCGTCACCGGCGGCCGGGGCGCCGGTGGCCGGATCGGCGCGCCGGTACTCGATGTTCCAGACCACCGCGCCGCGGCCGGCCAGGTCGCGGGCCACCGCGGTGTTGATGGTCAGGGAGAACTCGGTGGACCAGGAGCCGCCGTGGATCATCACCACCAGCGGCGTGCCCGGCGCCTCGGTCAGCGGCCGGTCGGGCAGGTAGAGGTGCCCGAACTGGTCCGGGTTCGGGCCGTAGGCGATCTTGACGCGGCGCACGGGCATCGGCGTCACCGGCTCCAGCGGTCGGTCACCGCGCCCAGGGCGCCCAGCGCGACCGCTCCGGCCGCGGCGGTGCGCAGCACTTCCGGTCCGAGCACCACCGAACGCCCACCCAGGGCGGTCAGGTCGGCGATCTCTTCGTCGGTGAGGCCGCCTTCGGGGCCGATCACCAGCACCACCTCGGCGGCCTCGGTGAAATCGATACTGCGAAAGGGCACGGCCCCCTCTTCGTGCAGCAGGGCCACCACGCCGCCGTCGGCGTGCACCCGCGCGCACAGGTCCCGCACGCCGATGGTGGTGGACAGCTCGTGCACCTGCGGGATCCACGGCCGGCGGGCCTGTTTGGCTGCGGTGGCCGCGACGGTGCGCCACTTGTCGACGCCCTTGGCCGCACGGCTGCCCGACCAGCGGGCGATACTGCGCGCGGCCTGCCAGGGCACGATCTCGTCGACACCGGCCTCGGTCATCAGGTCCACGGCCAGGTCGGCGCGGTCGGATTTGGGCAGCGCCTGCACCACCGTCACCAGCGGGGTGGGGCGCGCCTGGAATTCCACCCGTCCGGCCCGGACGGTGAACCGGTCCTTGCCGTCGATCCCAGTGACGGTGCCGTCGGCGCGGGTGCCGCGGCCGTCCCCCAGGATCACCGGCGCACCGGCTTTGATCCGGGTGACGGTGACCGCGTGGCGGCCTTCCGGGCCGGTCACCGTCACGCTCTCACCGGCGCGCGGGACCTCGTCGACCCAGAAGACCGGCGGTGTCATCGGCCGGCGAAGACGTTGCGGAGTTTGCTGAAGACGCCCTTTTTCGCATCGCCCTTGGAGGAGGCGGTGACCAGTTCGACCTCGTCGTTCCCGGACTCCTTGAGCCGGCGCAGCAGATCGCTCTGCGTCGAGTCCAGCTTGGCCGGGACCACCACCTCCAGGTGGGCGTGCAGGTGCCCGCGCAGACCGGTGTTCAGGTGCGGCAGGCCCTTGCCCTTGACGGTGATCACCTCACCGGGCTGGGTGCCCGGATCGATGTGCACGGTCGCGGTGCTGTCCAGGACGGTGTCGATCTCGATCTGCGCGCCCAGGGCGGCGTCGGTCATCGGCACGCGCACGGTGCAGTGCAGATCGTCCTTATCGCGGACGAAGACATCGTTGGGGCGCTCGTGGATCTCGACGAACAGATCGCCGGCCGGGCCGCCGCCCGGACCCACCTCGCCCTGGCCGGCCAGGCGCACGTTCATCCCGTGCTCCACCCCGGCGGGGATCTGCACGGTCAGGCTGCGCTGGGCGCGGACCCGGCCGTCGCCACCGCAGTTCAGGCACGGATCGGTGATCACCTCACCGGCGCCGCGGCATTCGGGGCATTCGCGCACCGACATCACATTGCCCAGGATCGAACGCTGCACCGTCTGGATCTCACCGTGCCCCTTGCAGGTGGGGCAGCTGGTGGGCGTGGAGTCGCCGCGGGTGCCGTCGCCGTCGCAGATCTCGCACAGGACCGCGGTGTTGATGGTGATCTCGCGTTCGGCACCGGCGGCGATCTCGTCCAGATCCAGGGTCACCTTGGCGTAGCCGCGTTCTCCCGGACGCACCCGCCCGCGGGGGCCGCGGCCGCCGAAACCACCGCCGCCCCCGCCGAAGAAGGTGTTGAAGATGTCGCCGAGGCCGCCGAAGTCGCCGCCGCCGAAACCGCCCATTCCGCCCGGGCCCGCCAGCGGATCGCCGCCAGCGTCGACGATGCGGCGCTTGTTCGGATCCGACAGCACCTCGTAGGCGGTGGTGATCTCTTTGAAGCGATCCTCTTGCGTCGGATTGACGTCGGGATGCAACTCCCGGGCGAGCCGCCGGTAGGCCCGCTTGATGTCCTGGTCGGAGGCACCCCGGGCGACCCCGAGGATTCCGTAGTAGTCACGCGCCACGCGAAAGACTTCCTTTGCTCAACACTTCAACTGCGGTCGGCGAGTACTTCGCCGACGTATCGGGCCACCGCGGCCACCGCGGCCATGGTGCCCGGGTAATCCATCCGGGTCGGCCCGACAACGCCGACACCGCCGAAGACGGTGCCCGAAGCACCGTACCCGGTCGAGACCACCGAGGTACTGCGCAGGTTCTCCACCAGCGTCTCCTCGCCGATCTGCACGATGACACTGTCACTCTCGCGCGCATGCGTGAGCAGCTTCAGAATCACCACCTGCTCTTCCAACGCCTCCAGGACCGAGTCCATTCCGCCGGTCGCCGGAGCGAAGTCACCGGCGCTGCGCGCCAGGTTCGACGTCCCGCCCAGCACCAGCCGGTCCTCGGGACGTTCGACGAGAGTCTCGATCAGCACGGTCGCGATCTCCAGGATCGGCCGCTGCACCTCCGGCGGCGCATCATCGGTGAGGACGGCCACGGCGGCGCTGGCCTCAGCCAGGCGTTTGCCGTCCAGGGCGGCCCCGAACAGATGGCGCACGCGAGACAGCTCGTCGTCGTTGAGCGGATCGCTCAGGGAGACCATCCGCTGTTCGACCCGGCCGGTGTCGGTGATGACCACCAGCAGCAGGCGGGTCGCGCCCAGCGCGACCACCTCCAGGTGCCGTACCCGCGCCGAGGAGAGCACCGGGTACTGGATCACCGCGACCTGATTGGTCAGTTCCGACAGCAGCCGGACGCTGCGGCGCAGCACATCGTCGAGGTCGACGCCGGTGTCCAGGAAGCTCAGGATCGCGCGGCGCTCGGGCGCCGACAGCGGTTTGACCTCGTGGATGCGGTCGACGAACAGGCGGTACCCCTTGTCGGTGGGCACCCGGCCGGAGCTGGTGTGCGGCTGGATGATGAGCCCCTCGGCCTCGAGAACCGCCATATCGTTGCGAACCGTGGCACTGGAGACACCGAGATTGTGCCGGTCTACCAGCGCTTTCGACGCGATCGGCTCGTGGGTGGCGACGAAGTCGGTCACGATCGCGCGCAGGATTTCGAAGCGGCGATCGTCGGTGCTGGACACTCTTGGACACCTCCTATCGGGCCTTGTGCTTACAGTGAGTCGACACAATTCTAGTGAATCGATGCAAAGGACCCGAGTCGCGATGATCTTCAAAGGCGTTCAGGACGGCCGGCCGTACCCGGCCCTGGGCCTGACCGCCCGCGATTGGGCCCAGATCCCGCCGCGCCAGTTCCGCCTCGATCAGCTGATCACCGTCACCTCGGTGCTGGCGCTGGACAAGCTGCTGTCGGAGGATTCGACCTTCTACGGCGATCTGTTCGCCCATGTGGTCCACTACCGCGGCGAGCTGTATCTGGAAAACGGACTGCATCGGGCGGTGCGCTCGGCGTTGCGTAACCGCACCCTCGTGCACGCCCGGCTGCTCGACCTCGACGAGATCATCGGCAGCGGGGGCACCATCCCGGTGGCCCGGCCCGTCGACGACGACGAGGTCCCCGACATCGCCGTCACCGGCCCGCTCTACCCCACCGCCGGCGGTCCGCCGCCGCGCCCGGTGAACCCCCGGCGCGCCCGCCCCGCCCGCCACCGCGCCGACTGATCCCGCTCGGCCGCGGCGCTCGCTGCTCGGACGCGGCGCTGGTTGCACGGACGCGGCCCTGGGTACCTGAACGCGGCCCTCGTCGGGTAGACGCGGCGCCGGATCCGGACGCGGCCCCCGCGAAGGCCGCGTCTGCAGCCGAGCGCCGCGTCCGCGCCCGGAACGCCGCGTCTGCGAATCGAGCGCCGCGTTGACAGGTCAAGCAAGCGCCGCGCCTGCTCAGCCCACCGCGATCTGACCCCACCGCGAGCTCAGTCCACCAAGATGTCGCGAATGACCCCGTCGGCCAGCAGCCGCCCCCGATCGGTGAGCACATAGGCGCCGCCGTCCACGGTCAGCAGCCCGTCGTCGACGGCCCGCTGTGCGCGCCGGCGCTCGCCGCCGGACAGTTCCTCCGCCGGCAGTCCGTCGCGCATCCGCAGCGCCAGCATCACCGACTCGGTGTGCGCGTCCTCCGCGTCGAGGATCTCGAAGCCGCCGATCGCCAGGCCGCCGCCCTCCACGGACGCGGCATAGGTGGCCGGATGCTTCTGGTTCCAGAAACGCACACCGTTGATGTGCGAGTGCGCGCCCGGCCCGATGCCCCACCAGTCGTCGCTGCGCCAGTAGGCCTCGTTGTGCCTGCACTGTCCGCCCGGGCGAGCCCAGTTGGACACCTCGTACCAGTCCAGTCCGGCCGCGCGCAGCCGCGCATCGATCTGTTCGTAGCGGGCCGCCAGGACATCATCGTCGGGCATCGGGACCTCGCCGCGGCGCACCTTGCGGGCGAAGGCGGTGCCGTCCTCCACGATCAGGGCGTACGCCGAGACGTGGTCGACGGGCACCGAGAGCACCGCGTCCAGGGAAGCGGCCAGGTCCTCGTCGGTCTCCCCCGGCGTCCCGTAGATCAGGTCCAGGTTCAGGTGCTCGAATCCGGCGGCGGCGGCCTCGCGGGCCGCGGCCAGCGCCCGGCCGGGGGTGTGGCGGCGCTGAAGCACCGCCAGCACATGCGGGGCCGCCGACTGCATGCCCAGGGAGATCCGGGTGTAGCCGGCCTCGCGCAGCCCGGCGAAGAACTCCGGCGAGGTGGACTCCGGATTGGATTCGGTGGTGATCTCCGCATCCGGCGCCAGGTCGAACGAGGCGCGCACCGCGTCCAGCAGCTGCGCCAGTCCGGGCGCCCCCAGCAGCGACGGGGTGCCGCCGCCGACGAAGATCGTCTCCACCGGACGGGCCGGGGCGAGCCGGGCCGCAGCCGCCTCCAGTTCCCGGCGCACCGCCTGCGCCCAGCTCTCCGGCGACGACGAGCTGCCCAGTTCCCCGGCGGTATAGGTGTTGAAATCGCAGTATCCGCAGCGGGTGGCACAGAACGGGACGTGCAGGTACAGCCCGAACGGGCGCTGCGGGTCGGTCTGGCCCAGCCGCGCCGCGGCCTCCTCGGACAACGGGATCGACGGCGCGCGCAGGGACATGCCTCCATTGTGTCCGATGCGCACGACCGCAGTTAAAATCAGGCTGCATATAAATGCGTCCAGGTTAGGCCCGCGCCCCGGCCCCGTGGCAGCATGGCTTGCGTGACTACTACGGGCGTCCGCCTCATCGCACGGCGGCACATCGACCTCATGCGCTGCGACAGCGCATCGTGTCTGCCCTAGTCCGTTCGGCTCCCCCTCAGGCTCCCGATCTCCCCGTCCCGGCCCCCGCCGGCACGTGTGATCGACCGATGCCGCCGCCGAACCCCGTTCCCCGAGTTGGCCAGCCCCCACGACGCGTGCCGGTGATCGCACCGCACGCGAGGAGACACCCATGACCCTCACCACCCCCGACGAGCTCGGCGGCACCGCCGCGGCGACCCAGACACCCCCGCCTCCGGCAGCGCACACCCCCGCCCCGGCCCGCACACGGGCCCGCCCGGCCAAGCGCCGCACCGAAGGCCAGTGGGCCCTGGGCTACCGCGAGCCGCTCAACCCCAACGAGCAGGTCAAGAAGGACGACAACCCGCTCAACGTCCGCCGCCGGATCATCGACCTGTACTCCCACGGCACCTTCGACCAGATCGACAAGACCGATCTGCGCGGCCGCTTCCGCTGGATGGGCCTGTACACCCAGCGCGCCGAAGGCTACGACGGCACCTTCACCGGCGACGACAACATCGACATGCTCGAGGCCCCCTACTTCATGATGCGGGTGCGCACCGACGGCGGGCACCTGGATGTGCGCCAGCTGCGCGCACTGGGCGGGATCTCCCGCGATTTCGCCCGCGGCACCGCCGATGTCTCCGACCGGCAGAACATCCAGTACCACTGGATCCAGATCGGCGACGTCCCGGAGATCTGGCGGCGCCTGGACGAGGTGGGCCTGGACACCACCGAAGCCTGCGGCGACTGCCCCCGCGGCATGCTCGGCTCCCCGCTGGCCGGGCTCTCGCCCAACGAGGTGATCGACGCGACCCCGGCGATCGCCGAGATCAAACGCCGCTACATCGGCGATCCGAGCTATGCCAACCTGCCCCGCAAGTTCAAGACGGCCGTCTCCGGCCAGCAGGACGTGTGCCACGAGATCAACGACGTCTCCTTCGTCGGCGTGGTCCATCCCGAACACGGTCCCGGCTTCGACCTGTGGGTCGGCGGCGGTCTGTCGACCAACCCGATGCTGGCCCAGCGCCTGGGCGCCTGGGTGCCGCTGGAGGAGGTCCCCGACGTCTGGGAGGCCGTCGTGGCGGCGTTCCGCGACTACGGCTACCGCCGCCTGCGGTCCAAGGCGCGGCTGAAGTTCCTGATCAAGGACTGGGGCACCGAGAAGTTCCGCGAGGTCCTGGAGACCGAATACCTCAAGCGTCCGCTCCTGGACGGCCCGGCGCCGGAGGCCCCCACCCAGCCGATCGACCACGTGGGCATCACCGCCCAGACCAACGGCCGCTTCGCGGTCGGTTTCTCGGCGGTGTCCGGGCGGCTGTCGGATACGGCGCTGCTGGCCGTGGCCGACGCCGTCGAGCGGGCCGGCGCCGACGCGGTGCGGCTGACCCCGTATCAGAAGCTGGTCGTGATCAACGTGCCCGAGGACGCCATCGCCGGGCTCGAGGCGGATCTGGAGGCCGTGGGCCTGACCGCCCGGCCCTCGCGCTGGCGCCGGAACCTGATCGCCTGCACCGGCCTGGAGTTCTGCAAGCTCAGCTTCACCGAGACCCGCAGCCGCAGCCAGGCGCTGGTACCGGAGATGGAATCGCGGCTGGCCGAGCTCAACGAGCAGCTCGACGTCCCGATCACCATCAACTTCAACGGCTGCCCCAACTCCTGCGCCCGCGTGCAGGTGGCCGATATCGGCCTCAAGGGCCAGCTGATCGACGACGGCGAGGGCAACGCCGTCGAGGGCTTCCAGGTTCACCTGGGCGGGGCGCTGGGCTTCGACAGCGGCTTCGGCCGCAAGCTGCGCCAGCACAAGATCTACGCCGACGACTCGATCGACTACATCGAGCGCCTGGTCCGCAATTTCATCGCCGGCCGCCACCCGGGCGAACGCTTCGCCCAGTGGGCCGTGCGCGCCGACGACGCCGAACTCCAGTGAGAGGTGACTGATATGCCCACCACGTTGGAAACCGCCCACCTGCGCGAGATCGCCGCCGCCGGCGCCCGCCTCCTGGGGCCGGACGCCTCGGCCGACGAGCTGCTGCGCTGGACCGCCGAGATCTTCGGCAGCGACTTCGTGATCGCGGCCAATATGCAGGACGCCGTGCTGATCGACGTCGCCAGCAAGGCCATCGACCCGGCCACCGTCCACCACGAACGCCTCAAGGTGCTGTTCCTGGACACCGGCTACCACTTCGCCGAGACGCTGGGCACCCGCGACGCCGTCGTCGACGTCTACGACCTGGACCTGATCAACGTCACACCCGAGCACACCGTCGCCGAGCAGGACCGGCTGCTGGGCAAGGATCTGTTCGCCCGCGACCCCGCCGAATGCTGCCGGCTGCGCAAAGTGGTGCCGCTGCAGGCCGCCCTGGCCCCCTACCGCGCGTGGGTGACCGGGATCCGCCGGGCCGAATCGCCCACCCGCGCCGACGCCCCGCTCATCTCCTTCGACGAGGGGTTCGGTCTGGTCAAGATCAATCCCCTGGCCGCCTGGACCGATGAGCAGTTCCAGCACTACATCGACACCCACGGTGTCCTGGTCAATCCGCTGGTCGATGACGGCTATCCGTCGATCGGGTGCGCCCCCTGCACCGCCAAACCAGCTCCCGGAGCCGATCCGCGCAGTGGCCGTTGGGCCGGGCGCACCAAGACAGAATGCGGGTTGCACGCCTCATGAGTATCACCACCGAATCCCTGGACCTGACCATCGGGAACGACGCCGCCGCGCACCCGGCCGGCGGCTTCACCACCCTCGACGCCCTGGAGTCCGAGGCCATCCACATCTTCCGCGAGGTGGCCGGCGAATTCGAGCGGCCGGTGATCCTGTTCTCCGGCGGCAAGGACTCCACTCTGCTGTTGCATCTGGCGCTCAAAGCCTTCTGGCCGGCGCCGCTGCCGTTCTCGCTGCTGCACGTGGACACCGGGCACAACCTGCCGGAGATCCTGCGCTTTCGCGACGAGATCGTCGAGCGCCACAATCTGCGGCTGCATGTGGCCAGTGTCGAGGAGTACCTGGGCGACGGCCGGCTGTCCGAGCGGCCCGACGGCATCCGCAATCCGCTGCAGACCATCCCGCTGCTGGATGCGATCGGCGAGAACCGGTTCGACGCGGTCTTCGGCGGGGCCCGCCGCGATGAGGAGCGCGCCCGCGCCAAGGAGCGGATCTTCTCCCTGCGCAACGCCTTCGGGCAGTGGGATCCCAAGCGGCAGCGCCCGGAGCTGTGGAACCTGTACAACGGCCGGCACGCCCCGGGCGAGCATGTGCGGGTGTTCCCGCTGAGCAACTGGACCGAACTGGACGTGTGGCGCTACATCGCCCGCGAACAGGTGCTGCTGGCGCCGCTGTACTACGCCCACGAACGCCAGGTGTACCAGCGCGACGGCATGTGGATGACCGCCGGCCCGTGGGGCGGCCCCCGCGAGGACGAGGCGGTGCAGACCCGCACGGTGCGCTACCGCACCGTCGGCGACGGCTCCACCACCGGTGCGGTGCTCTCGGAGGCCGCCGACAACGAGGCCGTCCTGGCCGAGGTCGCCGCCTCCCGACTGACCGAACGCGGCGCCACCCGCGGCGACGACCGCGTCTCCGAGGCCGCCATGGAAGACCGCAAACGCGAAGGATACTTCTGATGACCGCTCCCACCCTGACAGATGGCGGCGACCTGCTGCGCATCGCGACCGCCGGCAGCGTCGACGACGGCAAATCGACCCTGGTCGGCCGCCTGCTGTACGACACCAAGTCGGTGCTGGCCGACCAGATCGACGCGGTCACCAAGGCCTCGGTCGACCGCGGGATGGACACCCCGGATCTGTCGCTGCTGGTCGACGGCCTACGCGCCGAACGCGAACAGGGCATCACCATCGATGTGGCCTACCGCTACTTCGCCACCCCGGCGCGCAGCTTCGTACTCGCCGACACCCCCGGGCACGTGCAGTACACCCGCAACACCGTCTCCGGTGCCTCCACCGCCCAGCTGGTGATCCTGCTGGTCGATGCGCGCAACGGCGTCGTCGCGCAGACCCGCCGCCATGCCGCGGTGATGGCCCTGCTGGGGGTTCCGCAGCTGGTGCTGGCGGTCAACAAGATCGATCTGGTCGACGATCCGGCCGCGGTGTTCGCCGAGATCTCGACCGAGTTCGCCGCCATCACGCGGTCGCTGGGCTACGCCGACGAGCAGGTGCTGGAGATCCCGGTCTCGGCGCTGCACGGGGACAACATCGCCCACCGCTCGGCGCGCACCCCGTTCTACACCGGGCCGACGCTGATCGAGCATCTGGAGTCGGTGCCCAACGAGCAGGGCGCCGCCGCCCGCCGCGGGGACATGGGGCTGCGGTTCCCGGTGCAGTACGTGATCCGGCCGCGCACCGCCGACTACCCCGATTACCGCGGGTACGCCGGTCAGGTGGCTGCCGGCACCGTCAGCGTGGGCGACGAGATCGTGGTGGCATCCTCCGGGCAGCGGTCCCGGATCGCCAAGATCGACACTCCCGACGGTGAACTGGCCAGCGCGCACGCCGGCCGCAGCGTCACCCTGCTGCTGAGCGACGACATCGACATCTCGCGCGGGGATCTGATCGCGGCGGCCGCCGACGCTCCCGAGGCGGCTCAGCAGTTCACCGCCACCGTCTGCTGGCTGGGCGATAAGCCGCTGCGCACGGGTGCCCGGCTGCTGCTCAAGCACGGCACCAAGACCACCCAGGTGATCATCGGCGAGCTGCAGGCGCTGTTCGACGAACAGAACCTGGCGCTGATCGAGGCCCCCGAGACCGTGGAGCTCAACCAGATCGGCCGTATCGCGCTGATGACCGCCGAGCCCATCCCGGCCGACGACTACCAGGTGAACCGGGAGACCGGCAGCTTCCTGCTGATCGATCCGCAGGGCGGCAACACCCTGGGCGCCGGACTGATCGGCGATGCCCTCGGCCCACTGGACCTGGCTCCGCTCGAGCCCGCCCTGCTCTGATGGCACGCCCCGGTCTGCCGACGCGCCCTGGTCTGCCGACGACGGACTCCCCGGTGCTGGTGCTCGCGGCCCACGGCAGCCGTGACGTCCGCTTCGCGGCCACCTCCGAGCGGGTGACCGATGCGGTGCGGCGCGCCCTGCCCGGGGTACGGGTGGAACTGGCCTACCTGGACCTGAACGTCCCGCTCCTGGACGATGTGCTCGATGCCCTCGACGGCGAGGTGGTGGTGGTTCCGTTGCTGTTCGGCGACGGCTTCCACTCCAAGACCGACCTGCCGGCGATGCTCGAGGCCGCCAGGCTGCGCAACCCGCGGCTGCGTCCGGTCCAGACCCCTATCGTCGGGCGGTATTCCCCGGTGCCGGCGCTGATCGAGCGCCTCGAGCAGGCGCTGGGCCGGACACCGTCGGCGCACACCGGCGACGGTGTCCTGCTGTACGCGGTCGGCTCCTCCGATCCGGCCAGCGACGCCTCGATCCACGAGCGCGGCCGGGAACTGGCGGCGGTGCTGGGGGTGCCGGTGCACACCGTCTTCGCCACCCGCCTGGGCCGCGACGGCGCGGTGATGGCCGCGGCCACGGACTACCTGCGCGCCTGCGGGGCCCGCCAGCTCGTCGCCTCCCCGCTGTTCCTGTCGGCGGGGCTGCTCACCGAGCGGGTCGAACGGGAACTGGATGCGGTATGGCCCGGCGCCACGGTGGCCGGCCCCATCGGCGAGCACCCCTCACTGATCGCCGCGATCGCCCGGCTCTACCGGGACGCGGTGCCGCGCGCAATGCAGGTCGGAGCACCGGCCCCGGCCGGACTCGGCTGACGCCGGCGGCTTACACCAGGTCCGGGCGCGGCTGCGGATCGATCTCCGGGCCTGCGGGCGGAGCACCGGGCTTGCCCGGCGGCTCGGTCGGCGGGATCGGCGCACCCGGCGGCGCGATGGGCGGCATCGGATCAGGTACCGGCTCGGGTTCGGGCATCGGCGCGCCCGGTTCTGGGTCGGGCGGCGGCGGAGCCGGACGATCGGGTCCTGCGCCGGTCGCCCCCGGCAGCAGCACGAGGCCCCCGCGCAGCATTCCGGGCCGGTTTCGCATCGTGGTCAGCATCCTCATCGTTCCTTCCTGCCTCTCGGCCGGTGGTGGTGAACGTGCCTGGTACGTCCACCGGATACCCCGAACGACTCTTTTTCATGCCCTCCCGGCCGGGCCCTTCCGTCCGGGGGCCGTCGCCCGCACACCGTCGACGGCTCACCGCACACCATCGACGACACCGCGTTTAGCGACCACCGGCGACGGGTAGCCCTGTGCACGAGAGGTCCTCAGTGCCTCTTGCTGAATGAACGAGCACGATCGGAAAACCCGAGCAAGACCGACACATCCCGTTTTCCGGGAGCAGAAAGGAGACTCGCCATGGATAAGGACGAGGCAAAGACAGGTCTGGCCGGCGTCGTCGAGGGCGTCAAGGGTAAAGCCAAGGAGATGACCGGCAAGGTCATGGGCGACGAAGAGGTCACCGGCCAGGGCCTCGAAGAGCAGAAGGCCGCGGCTGCCAAGCGTGACAGCGCCAGGCATGCCGCCGAAGCCGACAAGCACCAGGCGCAGGCCGATGCGAAGCACACCGAAGCCGATCTGCGCGAGGAACGCTGACCCGGCCGATCCGCGGTAGGTAGACCCCCCTGCGGCGGCCGGCCCCTTCCGGCCGGCCGTCGTGGCGGCGGCCACCACGATCTAAGGAGCAGCACAATGACTTTAAGTACCACCCATACCGATTCGATCGATTTCACTCTTCCCGGTGTAGCCCGGCGCGATGCCACTGCGGTGATCACCGTCCTGCAGGACCGGCTCAACGCGCTCAATGATCTGGCACTGACGCTCAAGCACGTGCACTGGAACGTGGTCGGTCCGCACTTCATCGCGGTGCACACCATGCTCGACCCACAGGTCGAGACGGTGCGCGCCATGGTCGACCAGACCGCTGAACGCATCGCCGCCCTGGGCGGATCACCGGTGGGCACCCCCGGCGCGCTGGTCGCCGAGCGTTCCTGGGACGACTACGAACTGGGCCGCGCCGATGCGATCGCTCACCTGGGCGCACTCGACGTGGTCTACGACGGGATCTTAGACAGCTACCGCCGGGCACTGGATGCGACCGGCGACTTGGACGAGGTGACCCAGGACCTGCTCGTCGGCCACACCCGCGACCTGGAGCAGATCCACTGGATGGTCCGCGCCCACCTGGAGACACCGGGCGGTGAGCTGAACACCGCCGCTGCCCACACCGAGCAGCAGGGAGCCACCCATGCTCAGCGATGACGGCCGCCGAGAAGACATCACCGCGACTCCCGACCCGGACGCGCCACTGACCGGCGCGCGCAAGGTCGCCTTCCTGGTCGCTCCCGAGGGTGTCGAGCAGGTCGAGCTGGTCCAGCCGTGGCGGGCCGTGAGCGATGCCGGGGCCGAGCCGGTCCTGGTGTCGACGGTGTCCGGCAAGATCCAGGCGTTCAACCACCTCGACCGCGGCGACAGCTTCCCGGTGGACCAGACCGTCGATCAACTCGATACCACCGAGTTCGATGCCCTGGTCCTGCCCGGCGGCGTCGCCAACCCCGATTACCTGCGAACCGTTCCGGGAGCGGTCGCGCTGGTGCAGGACTTCTTCAACCGGGGTCTGCCGGTGGCGGTGATCTGCCACGGCCCGTGGACCCTGATCGACGCCGGAGTGGTCCGCGGCCGCGACATCACCTCGTGGCCGAGCCTGGCGACGGACCTGAAGAACGCCGGCGCCGACTGGGTCGACCAGGAGGTCGTGGTGTGCCGCAAGGGACCCAACACCCTGGTCTCCAGCCGCAACCCCGACGACCTGCCGGCGTTCTGCGCGAACCTGGTCGACGTCCTGCGGCGCGAACACCCGGTACCCGCGTGAGCTCGCGTTCCTGAGGCCGCCTCATCCCGAGGCCGTCAGGTCCGGCCCCGCACCCGCATCAGCCCTGGATGCGGGTGCGGGTGTCACCCCAGGCGGCGTCGCGCAGCTCGTTTTTGCGGATCTTCCCGGTGGAGGTCTTGGGCAGTTCGGCGACGAACTCGATCTCGCGCGGCGCCTTGTAGGAGGCGATCTTGCTCTTGACGTGCGCGATCACCTCGTCCTGGCTCAGCGTCGAGCCCTCGGTGAGCACCACATAGGCTTTGGGCCGCTCGCCCCACTTGTCGTCGGGCACGCCGATGACTGCCACATCGGCTACCTCGGGGTGGCTCACGACGGCCTGTTCCACCTCGATCGTGGAGATGTTCTCGCCGCCGGAGATCACCACGTCTTTGGCGCGGTCGAGCAGCTGCACATAGCCGTCCGGGTGCATCACCCCCAGATCGCCGGAGTGGAACCAGCCGCCGGCGAAGGCCTCGGCGGTGCGTTCGGGGTCCTCGTAGTACCCCTTCATCACCACGTTGCCGCGCATCACGATCTCGCCCATCTGGGCGCCGTCGGCGGCCACGTCGACCAGCTGGCCGTCGACCAGATCCGGCAGCACCACGCGCAGCCGGTCGGCGGTGAGCATGCCCACGCCCTGGCGGGCCATCCGCACCGACAGCTCATCGGCCGAGAGCTCCGACCAGCTCGGATCGGGTTCGCAGACCGCATACGGACCGTACGTCTCGGTCAGACCGTAGACGTGCACGATCTCGATGCCGAGGTGATGGATGGCCTTGATGATCGTCGGGCTCGGCGGAGCCCCGGCGGTGGCGATGGCCATCGGCGTGCGCATCGGATGGGCTTCCGGCGCGGTGGCCAGAGTGGTCAGCACGGTGGGGGCTCCCGACATCTGGTTGATGTTCTCCCCGTCGATCAGCCGCCACATATCGTCCCCGCGCACCGCCCGCAGGCAGACGTGGGTTCCGGCGACCGCCGTCAGCGCCCACGGACCGCACCAGCCGTTGCAGTGGAACATCGGCAGCGTCCACAGGTAGTTGGTGTCGATGGAGAAGCCCTGGGTGACCACGTTGCCCAGCGAGGCCAGGTAGGCGCCGCGATGGGTGTACATGACGCCCTTGGGACGGCCGGTGGTGCCGGAGGTGTAGTTCAGCGAGATCACCGTGTTCTCGTCGGCGACCTCCCAGGCGCGCTGGGCGCCGCCGTCGCCCCGTGCCATCAGCGCGTCGTACCGAACGACGCCTTCACGGCCCTGGGCACCCAGGTACTCCCCCTCCTGACTGGGCGTCTCGACGATCTCGCGCACGGTCGCGAACTCGACCTCGCCCAGACCGGCCAGCAGCGGACCGTCGCCGATCAGCAGCACCGCGCCCGAGTGATCGCAGATGTAGCGGACCTCATCGGGTGCCAGCCGGGTATTGATGGCCACCAGCACCCCGCCGGCCAGCGGCACCGCGAAGTGCGCGGCCAGCAGTTCCAGGGAGTTGGTGGCCAGATACGCCACCTTGTCGCCGGGCTGCACCCCCGAGGCGGCCAGCGCATCGGCCAGCAGCTGCACATCGGCGGCCAGTTCGGCATAGCTGAGGCGGCGGCCGCCGTCGATCACCGCGAGCTTGGTCGGGTGCACCTGCGCCGATCGGTACAGAAAGTGCAGCGGGGAGAGCGGGGTGTCGAGTCCATCGGACATGGTCATCGCAGTGATCTTCCTTGCAGCCATACGGATTCAGTGGTCCACCTCACTCTACCCCGCATGGCACTGCGTGCCATGTCGCTTCCGGTGACTGTGCGACGAACGGCTGCCGTCCTGCGACCGGCGGTCACCGGTCGGCATATGATCAGCCGGATCGGTCGACGACCGTGACACCGGTGACGAATGGGAAGGAGGACGCAGCGTGGACCTGTCCCCCGGATCGATCTTCGCCGGCTACCGCGTTCTCGCTCGGCTCGGCCAGGGCGGTATGGGCCAGGTGTACCTGGTGGAGAATACGAATCTCTCGCGCCGGGAAGCGCTCAAGGTGGTCTCCCAAGCCGGCAACGGAACCCCGGAGTTCGCCGAACGCTTCGCCCGCGAGGCACGCACCGCGGCGAATCTGCGGCATCCGTCGATCATCACCGTCCATCAGTACGGTGTCGAGAACGGCGTGCCGTGGTTCACCATGGCCTACCTCGACGGGCACGATCTGAGCGGCGCGGCATTACCGGACCCCGAGATCGCCGAGGTCGGCCGCCGCGTCGCGTCCGCACTGGACACCGCACACCGGTCCGGCGTGATTCACCGCGATATCAAACCCGCCAATCTCATGGTCACCCGCGACGAACGCACCGGCCGGCTCGATACCGTCACCGTGCTCGATTTCGGCATCGCCCGCCTGGCCGATGGTCAGGGCCTGACCGGCACCGGCTCGTTCATCGGGACCCTCTCCTACAGCGCTCCCGAGACGATCGACGGCCGGGAGCCCACGCCCGCCGCCGATCAGTACTCGCTGGCCTGCACGCTGTATCAGTTGTTCACCGGGCAACCTCCCTACACCGGCTCCCCGGTATCGGTCATGGGCGCCCACGCCGCGGCCGACGTGCCCGCCGTGAGCGGGCACCGGCCCGAACTGGGCGCGCTGGATGCGGTCTTCGCGCGCGCTCTGGCCAAACACCCCGCTCAGCGGTATCCGGACTGCACGACTTTCGCCGACGCGATCGGCCGCGCACTGGCCGCGCCGCGGCCGGATGCCGCCGCGCAGCAGACGCTCCCGGCCGCTCAGGCGCACCATGCCGGCGTCTATCCGCCGGCCGGGGCGGTGGAGGCCCGAACGCACAACGTTGCCCGCACCACGAATCAGCGCACACCGATCGCCGTCGTGGCCGCAGGCGTCGTCGTCGCGGTCGGGGCCGCCGCGGTCCTCATCTACGCGCTCCTGCCGGGAAGCGACGATCCCGGCAGCACGTCCGCGGCGTCCTCGGCGGCCGCCGCCCAGGACGTCTCCCGGGTTTCGTCCGTCTCACCGGCCCCCGGCGCCTCCGCACCTCCCGCCGCCTCCTCGGCTGGCCCGTCCGCCCCGTCTATCCCGTCCGAATCTGCTGTGCCGTCGGTGTGCGTATTCAACGCCGGCCCGGTCTCCGGTCTGGGCACGACCACCGCCGAGCAACTCAGCGCCGCCGGCTACACCGTCGTCGGCTCCGGCAACCTGGTGACCGGCTCCATCACCGAGAACGTCGTCTTCTACGAAATCGGCGACGAACAGGCCGCCGGTCGACTCGCCGGTCTGGTCCCCGGCGGCGCGGTGACCGAGCCGAAGCCGGCCGCCTTCACCCGATGCCCAGACGGGCTCGCGGTGATCATGGTGACCGACGACTGATCGGCTAACCCGAGGCGAGTTTGGGAACGACGGTGGCGCGGGCGTAGACGGTCTGCCCGGCCGCCAGTTCCAGCGCGTTCTGGTCGCCGCGGGTGATCTGGGCGATGAACTCCTCGCCGGTGGCCGCGGCGGTCAGCTCCACCCGGGTCTCGAAGCCCAGGTTCACCACCCGGTTGACGGTCGCCCGGACCACGCCGGTGTCCAGGGACGGGTCCTCGGGCGGATAGGTCATCTCCGGGGTGCGGCCGATCCGGATGTCGTGCGGACGCACCAGCTGCCCGTTGAGCCGGGAGACCGACCCCAGGAACGAGGCCACGAAGACGTTGTCGGGGCGGTCGTACAGGTCGTCGGGGGTGCCGACCTGCTCGATGCGGCCCTTGTTCAGGATCGCGATCCGGTCGGAGACGTCCAGGGCCTCCTGCTGGTCGTGGGTGACCAGCACGGTGGTCACGTGGACCTCCTCGTGCAGCTGCCGCAGCCAGCGCCGCAGATCGTCGCGCACCTTGGCATCCAGGGCCCCGAAGGGCTCGTCGAGCAGCAGCACCTGCGGGTCCACCGCCAGCGCGCGGGCCAGCGCCATCCGCTGCCGCTGCCCGCCCGAGAGCTGGGAGGGATAGCGCTTCTGTACGAACTCCAAGCCCACCACCTCCAGCAGCTCGTCGACCTTCTTGCGGACCTCGGCCTTGGGCCGCTTGCGGATCTTGAGGCCGAAGCCGATGTTCTCGCGCACCGTCATCTGTTTGAACGCGGCGTAGTGCTGGAAGACGAAGCCGATATCGCGCTGCTGCGGCGAGGCCTGCGAGACATCGCGGCCGTTGATCTCGATCACCCCCGAATCAAGGCTGTCCAGGCCGGCGATGGCGCGCAGCAGCGTCGACTTGCCGCTGCCGGACGGGCCCAGCAGGGAGGTGAGCGAACCGGCGGGAATGTCGATGGAGACATCGTCGAGGGCCGCGAAGTCGCCGTAGTGCTTGTTGGCACCGATCACCGAGATGGACATCTACTTCTCCTGGTCTGCGCGGGCGTGGTCGGGGCCTTCAGGTGCACTGTCGGGCCGAGCGCTCAGCGGTGTCAGTGCCGCCGCATCGTCGACCTGGCCGCGGGATCGTCGTTCGATCACGGTCATCACCGCCAGCACACTGATCGCCACCAGCATCAGTAGCGTCGCGGCGGCATAGGCCCCGTATTCGTTGTGGTCGTCGGTGTAGCGCGAATGCACCAGCAGCGTCAGCGTCTGGGAGACGCCCGGCATGTTCGACGACACCATCGTCACCGCGCCGTACTCGCCCAGCGCGCGGGCGACGGTCAGCACGATGCCGTAGGTCAGGCCCCACCGGATCGCCGGCAGGGTGATCCGCCAGAAGATCTGCCAGGCGTTGGCGCCCAGCGTGGCCGCGGCCTCTTCCTGTTCGGTGCCGATCTCGTGCAGCACCGGCTCCACCTCGCGCACCACGAACGGCAGCGTCACGAAGATGGTGGCCAGCACCATGCCGGGCACCCCGAAGATCACTTTGAAGCCCAGCGATTCGATCCCGCCGAACCAGCCGTGGCTGCCCCACAGGGCGATCAGCGCCACACCGGCGACCACCGGCGACACCGCGAACGGCAGATCCACCACCGCCTGCATGATGCCTTTGCCGCGGAATCGCCCGCGGGCCAGTGCCAGGGCGGTGAGCACGCCGAAGACCACGTTGAGGGGCACGACGATCACCACGATCAGCAGCGACAGCTGCAGTGCGGCGATGGCCGCCGGGGTGGTGATCCACTCCCAGAATTGGCCCAGCCCCGGCTCCAGGGCTCGCCAGAAGATCAGGCCGACCGGAATGATCAGCAGGATCGTCAGGTACACCAGCGCCACGGCGCGCAGGCCGTAGCGGGTCCAGCGTGACAGGATCATTCGGCGGCCTCCTCCCGGCGCTGCTGGAACCGGCCGGCCACCCGCAGCAGCAACAGCACGGCGAAGGCGATCAGCAGCAGCACCACCGAGACCGCCGAGGCGTTGACCGGCTGGTCCACTTCGATCTGCTGCTGAATGTACTGCGAGGCCACCTGCGTCTTACCCGGGATATTGCCGCCGATCAGCACCACCGAACCGAATTCGCCGATCGCCCGGGTGAACGCCAGCCCCATCCCGGTCAGGATCGACGGAACCAGCGCCGGCAGCACGATGCGCCGGAAGATCACGGCGTTGCCGGCGCCCAGCACCGCGGCGGCCTCCTCCACATCGCGGTCCAGTTCCATCAGCACCGGCTGCACCTGCCGCACCACGAACGGCAGGGTCACGAAGGTCAGCGCCAGCATCACTCCCGGCTCGGTGGCCGCCAGGTGGATGTCGATCGGGCTGTTGGGCCCGTACAGCGACAGCAGCACCAGCGAGGCCACGATCGTGGGCAGCGCGAACGGCAGATCGATGATCGCGTTGACGAAGCCCTTGCCCCAGAACTGGTCGCGCACCAGCACCCAGGCGATGACGGTGCCGAAGGCGACGTTGATCAGCGCCACTCCCACCGACATCAGCGCGGTGATCCGCAGGGTGTCGAGGGCGGCCGGGGCGGTGACTCCGTTCCAGAAACCGGACCAGCCCTGTTCGAAGGCGCCGGTGGTGATGGCCGCCAGCGGCAGCAGCACGATCACCGTCAGCCACAGCGCCGCCACCCCCAGGGTCAGTGGATTGTCGGTGCGCCAACGGCGGCTGATGGCGGCCGGCAGCTTCTCGGCGGCACCGGCGCCGCGCACGACGGCCGGTTCTTGCGTCCGCGTCATCGGCCCGCCTCGGCATCGTAGATCGCGGTGATCGTCCCGTCGGGGCCGAACAGTTCGGTGTCGATGCGTTCCCAGCCGCCCAGGTCCTCCACGGTCCACAGCGCGTCGATGCGGCCCGGGAAGTCGGCGGCGGTCTCCGCCAGCACCGCCGGGTCGACCGGGCGGAACCCGGCGCGGGCCCACAGCCGCTGCGCCGGCGGGGTGAACAGGTAGTCGACGAAGGCGCGGGCGGCGGCCTGGTCGCCGCCGGTGCGCACCACCGCGACCGGATTGGCGATCTTGATCGTCTGCGGCGGGATCACATAGTCCACCCGCTGTTCGGGCCGGGCGGCGGCGTTGTGCCGGGACAGCATGATCGCCTCGTTCTCGTAGCTGATCAGCACATCGCCCTGGCCCTGTTCGAAGGCCGTGGTGGCCTCCCGGCTCGATTTGGGCAGCACCTGCACATGATCGCGCACCAGTGCCCGCACATACTCCTGCCCGGCGCGCGGGTCGGCGCCGCCGCGGCTGGCTGCGGCGTACGGGGCCAGCAGATTCCACTTCGCCGAACCGGAACTGCCCGGATTCGGGGTGACGACGCTGACACCGGGGCGCAGCAGATCGTTCCAGTCGCGGATGTTCTTCGGGTTGCCCGCGCGCACCACCAGTGCGACCACCGAGCCGAAGGCGACCGAACCGTTGGGCGCCTGGGACCGCCAGTGACGGTCCACCACACCGGCGTCGACCAGGCGCGTCACATCCGGGGCCAGGGAGAAGTTGACCACATCGGCCGGCAGCCCGCGGGCCACCTTGCGGGCCTGATCCCCCGACGCCCCGAACGACTGCGAGAAACCGATGCCGTGGCCGGCCGGGGTCGCCCGGAATGCCGGGATCACCAGATCGAAACCGGTCTTGGGTACCGCGTAGGCCACCAGATTCAGGTGCCGGTCGCCGCTGGAGATGTCGATGCCGCCGGGGGTGTCGGTGGATCCGGCGCCGCATGCCGCGACGGTGGCGGTCACACCGGCGACGAGGATCGCCGTCAGTGTCCGGCGCAGTCGCGGCAGGGAGCGGTTGGTCAGCACGCAGAAAGCTAACTACACCGCGGCCAGCGGCTCAACGCACCCGGCCCGCGCGTCGGCGCTCGGTCGGGAATCGCCGCCAGCGTGTGCTAGCCGCTGATGAGCCAGACAACGAGCACCAGAATCAGCAGCGCGGCCAGCGCCCAGGTGACCTTCGAACGGAACATTCCTCTACACCCCTACTCCGTGTTCGTCGGAGACATCACGGCGATCGAACAGCGAAAAAACCCACACCACCAGGAAATTCACCAACCAGGCGATTCCGGTGGCCAGCGGGATCAGCACCACGATGGTCACCAGCAGCTGCGGCACAAACGGAAGGCCGGTGAGCCATTCTTCGATCCCGTCCCACCACGATAGGAACGCGTTCACCGCCGGCCTCCTTTGCGCCGCACTGTTAATCCCACGCTGACTTAAACCAGGCTACTCGGCTGCCGGGCGCTGCTGCCCGGCGGTGACCAGGCCCCGGCGGCGCAGCAGCGGCTCGATCCGGGCCGTCCGGCCGAGCATTCCGGCGTGCGCGGCGACCGGATCGACACTGTCGCCGACCGAGAGCACCGCCTCGGCGAAGGCCGCGCCCAGCGCGCGCTGCAGGCCTCCCCCGGCCAGGAACCACTGCTGCGTTTCGGCGTCGAGGATCTCCGACCAGATGTAGCTGTAGTAGGCCGATGAGTAGCCACCCCCGAAGACGTGGTTGAAGTAGGTGCTGCGGTAGCGCGGCGGGATCAGCGGATGCGCCAGCCCGGCCGCGGCCAGCGCCTGGGCCTCGAACTCGAGCACATCGTCGGGGATCTCATCGGGCCCGAGCCGATGCCAGGCCAGATCCAGGGCGGCTGCGGCCAGGTATTCGACCGTGGCGTGGGCCGGTTCGACGTCGCCGGCGGCCCGGACGGCCTCGATCAGTTCGGCCGGGGCCGGCTCTCCGGTGCGCCAGTGCCGGGCGTAGCCCGAGACCACCTGCGGGTGCAGCGCCCACATCTCGTTGACCTGGGACGGGAACTCGACGAAGTCGCGCGGCACGCTGGTCCCGGACTGGGAGACGTAGTCCACCGCCGAGAGCAGCCCGTGGACGGCGTGGCCGAACTCGTGGAACACGGTGACCAGCTGGTCCTGGGTCAGCAGGCAGGGCTGCCCCGGTTCGGGCTCGGTCAGGTTCAGCACATTGACGATCACCGGGCGGGACCCGAGCTGACGGGACTGGTCGACGATGCTGTTCATCCAGGCGCCGCCGCGTTTGGAGGGGCGGGCGTAGAAGTCTCCGAGGAACAGTCCGATCCCCTCACCGGCCTCGGTCTTGACCTCCCAGATCCGCACGTCGGGGTGGTAGCCGCGCAGGTCTGGTCGCGGGGTGAAGGTGAGCCCGTACAGTGCGCCGGCGGCGGCGAAGACACCGTCGTTGAGCACATTGTCCAGTTCGCAGTACGCCGTGAACTCCTCGACCGGTGACCGCGGCGAGCGTTCTTTCTGGCCCGGCGGATCTGCCTGGCCGGACGCCTCGTCGTCGGCACCGGCCTGCGCCAGGGCCAGGGCATAGGTGACATCGGACGGGTTCAGTGGCGTGCCGTAGGCCGCTTCCGCGGCGGCCAGGTCCCGGTCGACGGCGGCCATCGCGGCCTGCCCCAGTTCGCGCAGCAGCTCGGCGACCGCCTCCGGATCCGGGGCGGTCTCCTCGGCGATCACGTAGTCGGCGTGGTCGCGGTATCCCAGCAGCCGGGCCCGGCGGGCCCGCAGCGTCACGATCTCCAGGATCATCGCCCGGGTGTCGTTCGCGCCGCCGCGCGCACAGCGCTGCACCGACGCCTGGAAGACCCGCTGCCGCACGGCCGGCTCGGTCAGTGCGGCCACCGACGCCTGGCTGGTCGGCAGTTCCAGGGTGATCAGGTAGCCCGGCAGTCCCCGGTCCTGGGCGGCGCGCGCCGCGGCGGCGATCTCCCCGGCCGAGAGCCCGTCGAGGTCGGCGGCGTCGAGTACCTGCACCGCCGAGGCGTTGGTGTCCTCGAGCAGCTTCTGGGAGAACTCGGTGGTCAGCGTGGCCAGCCGCGCCGAGATCTGCCGCATCTGTTCCTGTCCGTCGGCGTCCAGTCCGGCTCCGGCGCGCACCGCATCGCGGTAGCGGCGTTCGGTGAGCCGGCGCTGCGGCGGCGCCAGTGCCAGGTCGTCGCGGCGCTCGTAGACGCTTTCGATCCGGGCGAACAGCCGCGGATCCAGCGCGATGGTGTTGCGGTGTTCGGTCAGCCGCACCGCCAGCTCCTGGGCGATGGCGGCCCGCTGCGGGTTGGTGTCGGCACCCTCCAGGTTGAAGAAGATGCCGTTGGCCCGGGCCAGCAGCCGGCCGGAGGCCTCCAGTGCCGCCACGGTGTTGGCGAAGGTGGGCTCGGCCGGGTCGGTGGCGATCGCCTCGACCTCGGCCAGGTGCGCGGTCAGCGCGAGCTCGTAGGCGGGCAGGAAGTCGTCGTCGCCGATCGCGGCGAAGTCCGGCAGGTCGTACGGGAGACCGGAATCGGCGAGCACCGGATTGTCGGCCACGGGATTGTCGGCCACGGGACTCACTTGCCCTTCGGCTTGTCGCCGGCCTCGGTACTCAGGGCGGCCACGAAGGCCTCCTGCGGGACGTCGACGCGGCCGATCGTCTTCATCCGCTTCTTGCCTTCCTTCTGCTTCTCCAGCAGCTTGCGCTTACGGCTGATGTCGCCGCCGTAGCATTTGGCCAGCACGTCCTTGCGGATGGCGCGGATGTTCTCGCGGGCGATGATGCGCGAGCCGATGGCGGCCTGGATGGGCACCTCGAACTGCTGACGCGGAATCAGGTCCTTGAGTTTGAGGGCCATCCGGTTGCCGTAGGCGTAGGCCGCGTCCTTGTGCACGATCGCGCTGAAGGCGTCGACGGCCTCGCCCTGCAGCAGGATGTCGACCTTGACCAGTTCGGCTTCCTGCTCGCCGGCCTCCTCGTAGTCCAGGGAGGCGTATCCGCGGGTGCGCGATTTGAGGGCGTCGAAGAAGTCGAAGATGATCTCGGCCATCGGCAGGGTGTACCGCATCTCCACGCGGGTCTCCGACAGATAGTCCATGCCGCCCAGTTCCCCGCGCCGGCTCTGGCACAGTTCCATGATCGCGCCGATGAACTCGCTGGGGGCGATGATCGTCGTCTTGACCACCGGCTCGTAGATGTGCGCGGTCTTGCCCTCGGGCCAGTCCGACGGGTTGGTGACGATGTGCTCGGTGTCGTCGTCCATCACCACCCGGTAGACGACGTTGGGTGCGGTGGAGATCAGGTCCAGATCGAATTCGCGCTCGAGGCGTTCGCGGGTGATCTCCATGTGCAGCAGACCCAGGAAGCCGCACCGGAAACCGAAGCCCAGGGCAACCGAGGTCTCCGGCTCGTAGGTCAGGGCGGCGTCGTTGAGCTGGAGTTTCTCCAGCGCCTCGCGCAGCACCGGATAGTCCGAGCCGTCGACCGGGTACAGGCCCGAGTAGACCATCGGCTGCGGTTCGCGGTAACCGGTGAGCGGTTCGGGGGCACCGTTCTTCGCGGTGGTGACGGTGTCACCGACCTTCGACTGGCGCACGTCCTTGACGCCGGTGATCAGGTAGCCGACCTCGCCGACGCCCAGTCCCGCGGAGGGTTTGGATTCGGGTGAGACGATGCCGACCTCGAGCAGCTCGTGGGTCGCTCCGGTCGACATCATCACGATCTTCTCGCGCGGGGTGATCCGGCCGTCGACCACGCGCACGTAGGTCACCACGCCGCGGTAGGTGTCGTACACCGAGTCGAAGATCATCGCCCGCGGCGGGGCGTCGGAATCCCCGACCGGCGCCGGGATCTGCGCGATCGCCTCGTTCAGCAGCTCCGGGACGCCCTCGCCGGTTTTGCCCGATACCCGCAGCACGTCCTCGGGTTCGCAGCCGATGATGTGGGCGATCTCGGCGGCGTAGCGCTCAGGATCGGCGGCCGGCAGGTCGATCTTGTTGAGCACCGGAATGATGGTCAGATCGTTGTCCATGGCCAGGTACAGGTTCGCCAGCGTCTGCGCCTCGATGCCCTGGGCGGCGTCGACCAGCAGGATCGCCCCCTCGCAGGCCTCCAACGCGCGGGAGACCTCGTAGGTGAAGTCGACGTGCCCGGGGGTGTCGATCAGGTGGATCACATAGTCCTGTTCCACACCGTTCTCGTCGGGCGCCCTCCACGGCAACCGCACGTTCTGGGCCTTGATGGTGATGCCGCGCTCGCGTTCGATGTCCATGCGGTCCAGGTACTGGGCGCGCATATCGCGATCCTCGACCACGCCGGTGAGCTGCAGCATCCGGTCGGCCAGCGTCGACTTGCCGTGGTCGATGTGGGCGATGATGCAGAAGTTCCGGATCCGGGAGGGATCGGTGAACGTCTTGTCAGCGAAGGTGGAAATCTCTACTGCTCCTTGCACGGTGGCGGCGGTCCCGGCCACAGGTCAGTCTCTACTTTCTCACGAACCGGGGTACAAGCACGATTCAGCGGCGGCCACACAAGCCCGATTAGGCTTCACCCATCATGAACGACGATGTCCCCGCGACGAACGACGACGCCCCCGCACCGGTCCATACCGAATCGATCCGCGCCGACGGAGTCGTCGCGCAGTTGGACCGTCCCGCCGTCGGCGCCTCGCGCGCACTGGTGCTTCTGGCCCACGGCGCCGGCAGCGACCGGAACTCGGTGCTGCTGCGCACCCTGTCGGCCGGGATGACCGCCCGCGGACTGACCGTGGCCCGCATCGATCTGCCCTACCGGCAGCAGCGGCCCACGGGGCCGCCGTCACCGTCGAAGGCGGACGCCGACCGCGCGGGCATCGCCGCGGCGATCGCCGTGCTGGCACCCCTGGCGCCGGGCGGCCCGCTGATCGTCGGCGGCCAGTCCTACGGCGGCCGACAGGCCTCGATGCTCCTGGCACAGGATCCCGGCCTGGCCGACGGTCTGCTGCTCACGTCGTATCCGCTGCATCCGCCGGGGAAACCCGAGAAGCTGCGGGTGGCGCATCTGGGACAGGTCGTCACGCCCACCCTGATCATCCACGGCCGCAGCGATGCCTTCGCCACCGTCGACGAGATCGCCGAGGCCGCCACCCTGTTCGCCGGCCCGGTCGAGGTGATCCACATCGACCGGGCCGATCACGGTCTGCGGCCCGAACGCAGCGGGGTCGGCGCGCTCACCGCCGCCGCCGTCGACGAGTTCTTTCTGGGCGGCACGCGATGAGTCAGGACTACCGCCGGCCTCGTTTCGCCACCCAGCCCAGCCGCAGCCTCGCCCGGCAGCTGGCCTACTCCCCCGAGCTGGACGGGGCCGCCGACCCCGGCGAGGTGGTCTGGATGTGGGTGCCGTTCGAGGACGATCCCGCACAGGGCAAGGACCGTCCGGTCCTGGTGGTCGGACGCGATCGAGCGACGCTGCTGGGCCTGATGCTCTCGTCGAAGGAGTACCACCGCGACGAGGAGAACTGGCTGCGTCTAGGCACCGGCGCCTGGGACTACAACGGGCGGGTCAGCTATGTGCGGCTCGACCGGGTCATCGTGGTGGCCGAGCACGGGATCCGGCGGGAGGGGTCGATCCTGAATCGGCGCAGCTTCGACCGGATCGCCGACCAGCTGCGCGCGCAGTACGGCTGGTCCTGATCTGCCGCCTGTTCGACTGGCCGCTGTCCGCTGTTCGAACGACAAGAGGTCCGCGACTCTTAGGTTCCGTTAAGATTCGTCCATGAAAGCACGTCGATTCCTCACCGGCCTGGGCATCGCCGCCTCCCTGGCGACCACGGGCACCCTGCTCCCGGCCGCCACCGCGCCGGCCGAGGCCGCCGGTTACAACTGGGGCGCCATCGCCTGGAACTACCAGGGCCGCACCGCCTACGCCGTGGACTATCCGAGCCAGGCCGCCGCCCGCAACAAGGCCAAGCGGCTGTGCGGTGCGAACTGCGGCTACTTCACCTTCTACAACTCGTGCGGTGCGGTGGCCTACAAGTTCACCAGCAGCCGCACCCGCGTGGGCACCGCCCGCGGCTACGCCACTGCGGCGGCCGCTAAGTCGGCGGCCCGCAAGAAGGCCGGACCCGGCTCGCGGGTACGCGCCTGGGCCTGCACCACGCGCTGACCCGCCGG
>NZ_BANT01000015.1 GCF_000333015.1 Gordonia hirsuta DSM 44140 = NBRC 16056
GGCCGCCGCCCCCAGGTTGACCACCGTGGGCTGGGGCGCGTCAGCGTCACCGGCGGCGGCATTGGCCATCAGCAGCCCGCCCATGCCGATCGCCAGGACCACCGCCGAGACGACGGCCGAGATCCCCGCTGCGACCGCGACCGTGGGCCAGTTGATCCCGCCGGACGGATCCACCGCCCCGGGCCGACCCGCCACCGCGGGCCGACCCTCCACCGCGGGCGCAGCGTCGGCGAGACTCTCGCCGACGTGGAACACTTCGATGCTGCCGCCGGCCGCCGGCCCTTCGTCGTAGCCGGCCTGCGCCGCATCGATGCCGAACTCGACGGTCTCCTCGTCTTGGTTGCTCATGCGCTCATTGAAACAGCCCGAGAGAAGGATAGTCTAGCCTTACTTTAAGTGCGTGCCGTAGGTCACCGTGACAGCCGAGCCGACACACCGTGACACGGCTGTGACTGAAGTTGCTTGTGTTCCATGAGGGAATCGAGCTATACCTGATGTGAGGTAATTCACAGGAGGTATCTCATGCGCCGCAAACGCCGCCGTCAGAGGCCCGCGCAGTCGGCGCGAGCGATCCTGCATCAGATCGCCGAAGTCGTCCACAACCCCGTCCGCGAACGTTTCGAATTGTGGGTGGCAGGCGACCTGGTCGGCGTTCTGGGCTACCGCATCGACCCCGGCGTGCGGCCGACCGCGACGGTGCTGCACACCGTTCTCTACGACGAATACAGCGGCCACGGCCTGGCGACGCGACTGAGCGCCGACGCCGTCGGACAGTTACGCAGCCAGGGGATGACGGTGGTGGCGGTGTGCAGTTTCACCCGTCACCACCTGCAATCGCATCCGCGTCTGGCACGGGCGTCCTGACCCCACCCTCGACAGGATCGGGTCGGCGACCGGTAGGGTGCAGCTGACAACCACACACACGGGGGCTCTCGCGTACCGAGGGCTGAGAGGGCGACAGGCGGTCGCCGACCGTACGAACCTGTCCGGATAATGCCGGCGTAGGGAGACTCTTATGAGCACTGATCTGTCCTCAGCAAGCCGTTCGGCCGACGACGTCGCCGCCGGCGCGGTGACCCGCGGCCCGATCGCCGGCAGCACCAAACATTATCTGCACGTCGATCACCTGCGGATTCCACAGCGCAGGGTCCACCTGACCAATGGCGAACATCTCGACCTGTACGACACGTCCGGGCCCTACACCGACGAGACCGCCGACATCGATGTGCACGCCGGACTGCCGCCGGTCCGCGCACAGTGGCCGCGGCCCGAGCCGCTCCAGACCGCGGCCGGCCATCCCGCCGCCACCCAACTGGCCTGGGCCCGCGCCGGCCTGATCACCGATGAGATGCGCTTCATCGCCGCCCGCGAAGGCTGCACGGCCGAAAAGGTGCGCAGCGAGGTCGCCGCCGGGCGTGCGGTGATCCCGGCCAATCATCGTCACCCCGAATCCGAGCCGATGATCATCGGTAAGGCCTTCACGGTGAAGATCAACGCCAACATCGGCAACTCGGCGGTCACCTCCTCGATCGGGGAAGAGGTCGAGAAAATGGTGTGGGCCACGCGCTGGGGCGCCGACACCATCATGGATCTGTCCACCGGCAACGACATCCACCTGACCCGGGAGTGGATCCTGCGTAACTCGCCGGTCCCGGTCGGCACCGTCCCGATCTATCAGGCGCTGGAGAAGGTCAAGGGCGATCCGGCAGCCCTGACCTGGGAGATCTTCCGTGACACGGTGATCGAGCAGGCCGAACAGGGTGTGGACTATATGACCGTGCACGCCGGTGTCCTGTGGCGGTACGTCCCCCTCACCGCCGACCGGGTCACCGGCATCGTCTCCCGCGGCGGCTCGATCATGGCGGCCTGGTGCCTGGCCCACCGCAGCGAATCGTTCCTGTACACCCACTTCGCCGAACTGTGCGAGATCTTCGCCCGCTACGACATCACCTTCTCGCTGGGCGACGGCCTGCGTCCCGGATCGATCGCCGACGCGAACGATGCAGCTCAGTTCGCCGAGCTGGAGACCCTCGGTGAACTGACGAAGATCGCCAAGCACCACGGCGTGCAGGTCATGATCGAGGGGCCCGGACACGTTCCGATGGACAAGATCGCCGAGAACGTGCGCCGGGAAGAGGAGCTCTGCGAGGAGGCCCCCTTCTACACGCTGGGACCGCTGGCCACCGATATCGCACCGGCCTACGACCACATCACCTCGGCGATCGGGGCGGCGATGATCGCTCAGGCCGGTACCGCGATGCTGTGCTACGTCACGCCCAAAGAGCACCTGGGCCTGCCCGACCGCGACGATGTGAAGACCGGGGTGATCACCTACAAGATCGCCGCGCACGCCGCCGACCTGGCCAAGGGACATCCGCGGGCGCAGGAGCGTGACGACGCCCTGAGCCGGGCCCGCTTCGAGTTCCGGTGGACCGACCAGTTCAATCTGGCCCTGGATCCGGACACCGCCCGCGAATACCACGATGAGACTCTGCCGGCCGAGCAGGCCAAGACCGCGCACTTCTGTTCGATGTGCGGCCCGAAGTTCTGCTCCATGCGGATCTCCGCCGATGTGCGCGCCTATGCCCAGAAGCACCCGGCCTCAATGACGCTGCCGCTGGAAGCGCTGTGATGCTGACCGCTCCCCCGGCAGGCACCGCCCCGCGCCGGGTGCTGACCGTCGCCGGTTCCGACTCCGGCGGCGGTGCCGGCATCCAGGCGGATCTGCGCACCTTCGCGCTCCTGGGCGTGCACGGCTGCGTGGCCGTCACCGCCGTGACGGTGCAGAACTCGGTGGGCGTGTCCGATGTGCAGGAGATCGCACCGCCGATCGTCGCCGCGCAGATCGACTCGGTCACCTCAGATATCGGTGTGCAGGCGGTCAAGACCGGCATGCTCGCCTCGGCGCCGATCATCCACGCCGTCGCAGCCGCCTTCGATGCGGCCGGCATCGGCGGCGACGGACTGCCCCTGGTGGTCGATCCGGTGTGCGCGTCGATGCACGGTGATGCCCTCCTGGCCGCCGATGCCCGCAGCACGCTGGTGGAGGTGCTGTTCCCCCGCGCAACCCTGGTGACCCCCAACCTCGACGAGGTGCGCCTGCTGACCGGCATCGACGTGGTCGACGAGGTCACCCAGCAGGCGGCCGCGCGGGAATTGCACCGGCTGGGCGCACGGTGGGCGCTGATCAAGGGCGGGCATCTGCGCACCAGTGACCGCAGCCCCGACCTGCTGTACGACGGGAAGCAGTTCCACCGTTTCGATGGCCCGCGGATGGACACACCGCACGATCACGGCGCCGGCGACACCCTCGCAGCGGCCGCGGCCGCCGCACTGGCCCACGGCCACAGCCTCCCCGAGGCGGTGGCCTTCGCCAAGGAGTGGGTCACCCGCGCCCTGGCCGCGGCCTATCCCTTGGGTGCCGGCCACGGCCCGGTCAGTCCGCTGTGGCGCGTTCGCTGATCTGTTCGCCGGCCAGGATCGCGGCGCGGTAGTCACTGGGTCCGGCTCCACCGAAGCGAACCCGCAACGGCGCGCCACCATCGCCAGCGATGTCTGCGGTTCGGTTCGCAACAGCTCCTGAGCGGCGGTGATGCGTCGTTCGGCGATCAGTCCGGCCATCGACTGTTCGGCCCCCTCGAAGGCGCGATACAGATGTCTGCGCGAGAGGAACAGTTCGGCAGCGACGGCATCGACGTCGAACCCCGGATCCCGGTAGCGCCGTTCGATGCTGTCGCGGACCGCCTCGCGCAGCAGCACCGGGCTGTCCCGCAACTGCGCCCTGGCACCGGCCGGATCACCGACGGACTGGGCGATCAGGTCGACGGCGGCCTGTTCGCCGACCGCATCGCGGTGCACATCGGCGCCGGTGGCCGCACCCACCGCGAACGGGCCACAAACGCCGCCGTTGCGTTGGTCAGCAACGTGTCGGCGACCATCGTCAACCCCTCGGGAGGTCCGTCGGCCAGACGCCGGTCACCGAACGCATCACGCGGGATCACCAGCCCGGCCAGTTCCTGCGGCTTCGCCGACTCCCGGGCCGGACCGATCGCGTGGCTGCCCACCAGCAGGGTACGGCTGGGACTGTTGATCAGCGCGGCAACCACCAGGTCGTCGTTCATCTTCGGGACGGCTCGGCGGTCGCGGACCGGTCGATCGGCCGGGCGCACCGCGGTGTGCAGAACTGCGACGGCCGAATCCATTACCGTCAGTGCACCGGAGTACATGTACAACTCGAATCCGTCGCCGAGAACGCTGGTACCCTCGGCCAGGCCGTAGAACCGCCGGGCCCGGGCGCCGGCGAGGCGCTGATGCGGCTCGGCGGCCGGGGCGCCGCCGAGTGCACGCAGCCGCCGCTGCCAGTCCCGGATATGGTCGCTGCTCAGTCCGCTCGGTCGCTGCTCAGGCACCTGCGCCGGACCCATCGACTCTGTTCCACGGCAGACGCGGCAGAGCGATGGCCGAGGCGACCAGGAAGCACAGGGCGCCGATGAACGTGCCCCAGTTGGCCAGCGTGTTGTCCATCACCGTGCCCGTGTTGCTGACGAAGCCGCCGACCGCGGCCACGCCGAAGGCCACGCAGCCCAGCCAGTTGATCTGGCCGGACCAGAAATCCACCTTCCGCGGCGACAGGAAGTCGTTACCGGCCCGTACGAAGGCCAGCAGCACGAAGCCGCCGCTGAGCAGGAACGCCACCGACCCGCCCGCATCCGGGTTCCAGACCAGGCGTTGTTCACCCTTGACGGTATGCGCCATCAGCGCTGCGGTGGTACTGACGTTGAACAGCAAGGTTCCGAAGAACTGGATGGATCCGGCCAGCCATTCGGCCCGGAACATCACCCCGGGGGCATAGGAGACCGGCACGGTCATCTTGCCGCTGAGGACCAGCTGGATCAGGGCGGCGCCGGTGAAGAACCACGCACCGACGAAATAACAGAGGTTGGCGATGTTCGCGCTGGTCGCTTCGGCGAAGCCGGGCGCCGAGCCCAGTGCGAACAGCGCCGAGCCGATGATGAAACCCCAGCATTGCTTGGCCAGGGTCGGCGTCAGAATACGGCTCGGCAGGGCACGCGGATCATGGTCCCCGGCCTGATCTGGGTGCGAAACGTCGGTCGTCATCAAGATTCATGTCTCCTGCGGGTCAGACCCGCGGCGCAGCGAAAGCCCGCGGGTCTGTCCCGGCATCGACTCGGTGAGGGAAGGCTCAGTGGTGGAAGGCGGCGTCCCCGTGCGGCATCGGACCGTCGAGCCCTTCCAGGAACTTCACCTCGGTTTCGATATCGGCCAGCAGCTTGCCCGCCAGATCCCGGCTCACGCCGTTCCGGACGACGATGCGCTGCAGAGTGACATCGGAGAGGTTGTCCGACAGCGGGTAGGCCGGCACCTGCCAGCCCTTCATCCGCAGCCGGTCTTGCAGGTCGTACAGGGTCCAGTTCGGGCTCGCGTCCTTCTTCAGCCGCCAGGCGAACACCGGGATGGTGTCACCCTTGCTGATCAACTCGAACGGGCCCATGTCGGCGATCGCCGCGGACAGGTACTGCGCCACGTCCAGGCATTCCTGCTGGACCGCACGGTAGCCGTCGCGGCCCAGACGCAAGAACTGGTAGTACTGCAGCAGCACCTGTGCCCCCGGACGCGAGAAGTTCAGCGCCAGGGTCGGCATATCGCCGCCCAGGTAGGCACAGTGGAAGACCATGCTCTCGGGCAGGCGCTCGTTGTTGCGCCAGACGATCCAGCCCACACCCGGGTAGACCAATCCGAACTTGTGGCCCGAGGTGCTGATCGAGGCGACCCGCTCGACGCGGAAGTCCCACTCCAGTTCCGGCTGGCAGAACGGCGCGATGAACGCACCGGAGGCGCCGTCGATGTGGATCTTCACATCCAGGCCGGTGTCCTTCTCGATCTGGTCGAGCTTGGCGGCGATCTCCTTCACCGGCTCATAGGCGCCGGTGTAGGTCTGGCCCATGATGGCGACCACGCCGATGGTGTTCTCATCGACGTACTTCTCCAGCTCGTGGCCGTCGAGGAACAGATGCTCCTCGGTGACCGGGACCCAGTGGGGCTCCACTTCGAAGTAGTTGCAGAACTTCTCCCAGCAGACCTGGACTGCGGTCGAGAGCACGATGTTCGGCTTCTCGGTCGACAGGCCGGCGGCCTTGCGCTTCTCCTGCCAGTGACGCTTGAGTGCCAGGCCGCCGAGCATGCAGGCTTCCGAGGAGCCGATGGTCGAGGTGCCGATGGTGTCGTTGACATCCGGGACGTGCCACAGATCGCCCAGGATCCGCCAGCAGCGCTCCTCGATGGCCGCGGTGGCCGGGTACTCGTCCTTGTCGATCATGTTCTTGTCGACGGTCTGCGCGTACAGGAGCTTGGCTTCCTTGTCCATGTACGTGGTGACGAACGTCGCCAGGTTCAGCCGGGCGTTGCCGTCGAGCATCGCCTGGTCATGCACCACCTGGTAGGCCACAGCCGGGGGCAGCATGTGGGTCGCCAGCTCATTGCGCGGCAGGGACGTGGCCTCGCCGGACTCGGTGAACACCGGGCCGAGCTCGATGCGATCACTCTTGTATGTCATCTTGACTCCGTTTCACAGGTTGTGACTGGTGGGTTGACTTCCGACTCGTAGCTCAGACTTCGATCGGCGGATACAGACGATCCATGTTGTATTGCCGGTTGCGGCGGGCCGCCCAGGTCGAGATGGCCAGGAAGGCTACCGTCAGCCCGATCAAGACCGCGGTGGCGATCCAGAGCCGGTCGTCGACACCGCCGACGAGCAGCTGACGCAGTCCGTTGACCGTGTACGTCATCGGGTCGACCCAGTGCATGTACTGGAACGGTTTGGCGGTGGTCTGCACCGGATAGATACCGCCCGCCGAGGTGAGCATCAGCATCAGGAAGGCCAAGGTCACCACGCGCCCCACGGACGAACCGAAAGCGGCGTTGAACATCTGGATCATCGCCAGGAAGGTGGCCACCATCAGCACCATGAAACCGAAGGTCGCCCACGGGTGCACCGGTGACAGTCCCAGTCCGACGGCCGTGACCAGATACAGGATCGCCGCCTGCAGGATGCCGATGCCCAGCGTCGGCACGTACGAGGCGAGCACGACCCGGAACGAGTTCAGGCCCTGCGCGATGGGTCGCGCCTGCAGCGGCGTGAACAGCATCCAGGCGATGATGCTGCCGACGAACAGCGCCAGACCGAAGAAGAAGGGTGCGAAACCCTCGCCGAAGGTGCTGGCGCGGTTCTCGTAGCGCTCCTGCAGCGCCACCGGCTGGCCGAGTACCTTGGCCAGCTGCTCCTGCTGCTGCTTGCTCCAGTGCGGCAACGCGTCCGCACCCTCCTGGAGTCCCGCTGCCAGTTCGTCGGCGCCGCTGCTCAACTCACCGAGACCGCTTGCCAGCTGCGCGGTGCCGTTGCTCAATTCGGTGACCGCCCCGCGCACCTTCTCGATGTCGGTGACCAGACCGCCCGACTCCATCAGTGCCAGCAGCGTGCGCAATGGACTGTTCGGATCATTCAACTGCCCAGCCAGCAGCGCCGAATCCTGCTGGATTCCGGCGAGTTCACCGTGTGCATCGGGGCCCAGGCCCTCGGTCTGCAAGAAGTGCTTGACCGGATCCAGGGCCGAACCCAGCGCGCGGATGTTGGCGTCCGGGCTGGCCTTGAGTTGCGCGCTCAGCGCCGTCACCGCCTGATAGGCCTGCGACTGCGCGGTCGCCGCCGAATCCAGCCGGCTGCTGACCGTGTCGATGTTGGTGCCGAGACGATCAGCCATCGCATTGAGCTGTGCCGCATTCAGACCGCTCTGACTGTGTGCGCGAGCCGCGTCCAGCAGCGGGTCGGTGGCGCTCAGGACCCCGCCGGCCAACTGCTGCACACCACCGTTGAGTTCATCGGCACCGCTTTTGGCCTGCTGCAGGCCGGCGGCCAGTTCCCCGGCGCCGTCGGCGGCCTGGGTCACCTTGCCGAGCATCGGATCGACCTGCTCGAAGATCACGTCGAAGGTGTTGGCACCGACTTGTGCCCCGACCTGATTGACCACCTGGGAGGCGGCGTCCTGCCCGATGATCGTGGCCAGGTAGTTGTTGGCGTCGTTGTAGGTGAAGATCAGGTCTGCCGATTTGGGGTCACCGGTGGTCGCCGAGGTCAGCCGTTGGCTGAAGTCGGCGGGCAACGTGATCGAGAAGTAGTACTGACCGCCGGAGACCCCGGCGGCGGCCTCCTGTTCGGAGACCACATGCAGATCGAGCTGTTTGGAAGCCACCAGGCCGTCGACGACCTGCCGGCCGGCTTCCACCCGCTGCCCCTCGACGGTGGCACCCTGATCGACGTTGACCAAAGCCACCGGCATCTTGTTGACCTCGTTGAACGGGTTCCAGAACGCCCAGAGGTACAGCGCGCCGTACAGCAGCGGCATCAGGATGATGACTGCGAGCGCCAGTCGGGGCATACGCCCCCGGTAATACCGTTTGAAGTCACTGCCCGGAGAGAAGGCCGCCAGCATTTTCACAGCTTCCGGTCCTCCCGCTCGATGCGGACGAACTCGCCGTCGGTCAGATTGTCCACCTCGATGACATCGGTGACGCCCTCCTGCGGCACCACTCCGTTGATGTCACAGGTGATGACGGTCTGCCGCCGGCCCAGGTCGATCAGTCGCTCCAGGAATCGGTGACTGCTGGAGATGCGGGTCAGCTTGTCGATGCCACCGACCACCAGCAACTCCGGTTGACGGTGATTGGCCATGGCCACGCGGAGCAGTGCCGCGGTCAGTTCCGGCAGCTCTTCGACGAAGGAATCCAGACTCGGCAGGGTCAGCGGACCGAAGACCGGGCGACACAGCCGCTCCAGATCGTCCTCGTTCCCCAGTCCCACGAACTTGTACCAGGGAGCCCGCCAGCGCAGCTGCTCGGTGAGCACATCACGCACCCGGATGGTCTGGCCGATCTTGTCGACCTCGTCGATATAGGCCAGGGCCGCATGCCCGAACAGGTGCTGCGCGTCGTTGGTCTTCCCGAAGGCCGTCAGCGTGCCGTTGCTGGGTTTCATCCGGCCGGCCAGCGTGAGCAGCAGTGCGGATCGGCCACGACCGCCGGAGCCGACCAGAACGGTCACTCCGCCGCGGCGCACCCGCAGATCCACCGGGCCGTAGATGTGGCCCCACGAGGCGTTGACCCCGATCCCGGAAGCCGTCAACAGGACGTCGTCCCCGCCCACGGTCAGCGGTGCGGTAGCCGGATCCGGCAGCGCTCCGGTCGAAGGTTCGGTCGTTGCCATCAGGTTGCAGTTCCTCCTTGTTGCTGTCGGTTGTCCGCCGGGGGGTTCCCACCACAGATCGCATCAGTATCGCCGGACGCGACCGAGCCGGAGCCGACGCCGATCATCGTACGCCCGGCCGCTATCGGGCCCGATCCGATCGGTGGCACGCGGCGACTCAACGCAGGATCTGCGCCAGCCAGGGGGTCGAGTCCGGCATCGAGGAGAGCACCGCGCTGGAGTGGTCGTCATCGGGGTAGACGTGCAGCGTCACCGGCTGGTTGTTCGCCTTCATCTGCAGATACAGCGACAGTGCCGACGGCGCCGGGACGTCGACGTCCCGCAGCCCCTGACCCAGGAAGATCGGCCGGTCGTAGCCCTTGTACGGGGTCTGCATGTACTGGCGCATCGCCTCGGGCAGACCCGGGATCGACATCAGCGGCGCACTGAACCAGGTCCGGATGTCCTCCCCGGTCAGCTGCTGACGGAACTGCGGATAGCAGGTGGTCACGGCCTGCTTGATCCGCTGCTTTCCGCGCGGGGTGAGCACCCGGGTCAGGTGCAGGTCCGGGCGGGTGTTGTTGAGTCCGGCGAGGATGAACCCGGTGTAGGCGTTGAGGGCACCGGGCAGCTTGGTCGGCGGCACGGCCGGTCCCATCAGCTGATACAGGTTCTCCAGGTTCGCCGGGATGCCGGTGGCGACCACCCCGCGGTAGTCCAGCCCGCGGCCGCGGCTGAACTCGGTGGCGTACCGGGCCCCGTTGAGGGCTGCCGCCGCACCCTGTGACTGCCCGATGATGGCCCAGCGCTTGGCGAGTTTGGCACCGGCGGGCAACTGCAGTTGCCGTGAGGCGACCACCACGTCGACGATCGAGTGCGCGGCAGTCTTCCCGTTCAGGTAGGCCATCAGCCCGGGGGTACCCAGCCCGACGTAGTCGCTGGCGACGACCGCATATCCCTGCTCGAGCCAGTGCCCCAGGTATTCGATGTCCCGGGCGCTGCGCGGATGGGCCGACGGCGTGCACTGGTCGGCGATACCGACGGTGCCGTGCGCCCACGAGATCACCGGCCAGCCGCCGGCGGGAGCCTGGCCCTTGGGCAGGAAGACCGCGCCGGTGCTCGAGGCCATCTTGCCGTGCTGGTTACGGCTGGAGAACTGCACGCGGTAGGCGTCACCGGCGGCCGGCAGGGTCAGGGAGGACGCCAGCGGCACCTGAGCCATCAAGGTGCCGGCACGCGCCGGGATCGGCCCGGCGTAGTCGCTGACGTCCAGTCCCGACCAATTCGGGATCCCGACGGAGACGACGTCGTCGGCGCGGGCCGGCGGAGCAGTCGGTGCGGCGGCGAGCGGAAGAATCAGTGCAGCGGCGGCCGTCACCAAGGCTAGACGGCGGCCACGCCGTGAACGGGTCCAGCGAAAGTCCATGAAGGGTAGCTAACCAGGTCGGCATGCTCCTCGGATGCGACTCGGCTCCGATACCTCAGAAATGACACGGATTGCCAGTAACTCGTCACGAATGACTCGCGACGACCGGGCCGATCCGGTCGGCGCTGTAGCCTGACTGACGTGAGCAAGCCGCAACCTCCGCAACCGCCGGACGAGTCCGCCGGACCTGCCTACCCGCCGTATTCCGAGTCCGACCAGTCCGCATCGGCCGCCTACTCCCAGCCCCAGCCGGTCAGCGACTACGGGACGTCACCGAACGCCGGATATCCGAGTCCGGGTTACGACACCGGCGAGTACGACGAGGCCGCGACCACCCTGACCCCGCAGCCCTCCGGTCGTGCGGTCCGCCGCTGGCAGACCATCGCCGCACTGGCCCTGGCCGCCGCCGTGCTCAGCATCGTCGGTCTGGTTCTGGTCGGTCTCCAGGGCCGCGGCTCCAGCGCCGCCCCGGCCACCACGACGATCACCGAGGTGACCGAATTCCAGGGCGCGGACACCACCGAGACCGCGGTGCGCACCGAGTGGCAGACCCAGACCGTGACGCAGACCGAACGCGAGACACAGATCCAGACGAGCACGGTCACCGAGACCAGCACCCGCACCGCGACCAGGACCGTGACCACCACGGAAACCCTGACCCCGGACGCACCCGAAGAGGAGTAGCCTCGGCGGCGGCGTCCCGGCGCCGGATCCCGCCGGCGCTATCGCTCCACGACCGGCAGGTCGCGCAGCGCCGGCACCACCTCGGCGGTGAAGGCCTCCAGGAACCGGCGCTGGTCGGCGCCGGGATTGTGGAAGACCAAGTGGTTGAGGCCGGCGTCGATGTACGGCTTGATCTGCGCGATCGCCTCCTCCGGGGTGGAGGCGACGATCCAGCGCTGCGCCACCTGCTCGATCGGCAGCTCGTCGGCCAGACGTTCCATCTCCACCGAGCTGTTCACCGAATGCTTCTGTTCGGCCGTCAGCGACAGCGGCGCCCAGAACCGGGTGTTCTCCAGCGCCCGGGCCGGGTCCGGATCGTAGGAGATCTTGATCTCGATCATCCGGTCCAGGTCGGCGAAGTTCCGGTCGGCCTTGGCCGCGCCCTCACGCACGGCCGGAATCAGCTTCTCGGTGTACAGGTCCATCCCCTTCCCGGAGGTGCAGATGAAGCCGTCGCCCGCCCGCCCGGCATAGCGTGCGACCACCGGTCCACCGGCGGCGACGTACACCGGGATCGGGTCGGCGGGCACGTCGTACATGTAGGCGCCCTGGGTGGAGTAGTACTCGCCGTCGAACTCGACCTCGGCTCCGGTCCACAGTTCCCGCATCAGCCGCACGGCTTCCCGCAACCGGGCGAACCGCTCCTTGAAGGCCGGCCAGTCCCCCTGGAAGCCGGTGGCGTACTCGTTGAGCGCCTCACCGGTTCCCACCCCGAGCATGATCCGTCCCGGATACAGCATGCCGAGGGTGGCGAAGGCCTGCGCGATCACCGCCGGGTTGTAGCGGAAGGTCGGGGTCAGCACCGAGGTGCCCAGCTGGATCCGCTCGGTGCGCTCACCGACCGCAGCCAGCCAGGCCAGCGAGAACGGTGCGTGGCCGCCGTTGTGCCGCCACGGCTGGAAGTGGTCGCTGACGGTCGCCGAGTCCAGGCCGAACTCTTCGGCGGCGCACCCGATCTCGACCAGCTCTCGGGGGCCGAACTGTTCGGCCGAAGCTTTGAGTCCGAGTTTGAGTCCTGCGGGCATAGGGATACCTCTTCGTCGCTGGTTGTTCGTCGCTGGTTGGATTCGTCGGTGTTGGCCGGCAGGGCCGGGACCGAGCCTCAGCGGAAGGCGTCCTGGCCGGTGAGCGCCTTGGCGATCATCAGCTGGTGCATTTCGCTGGTGCCCTCGTAGGTGAGGACCGATTCGAGGTTGTTGGCGTGCCGGATCACCGGATACTCCAGGGTGATGCCGTTGGCGCCGAGGATGGTGCGGCACTGGCGCGCGATGGCGATGGCCTCGCGCACATTGTTCAGTTTGCCCAGGCTGATCTGTTCCGGGGCGATACCGCCGGCATCTTTGATGCGTCCCAGCTGGATCGCCAGTAGATAGGCGTTGCCCAGTTCCACCGCCATATCGGCGATCTTGGCCTGGGTCAGCTGGTAGCCGGACAGCGGTTTGTCGAAGACCTCGCGGGTGCCGGCGTAGTCGATCGCGGTCTCCAGGCAGTCCCGGGCCGCGCCGACGGCGCCGAAGACGATGCCGAAGCGGGCCTCGTTGAGACAGCTGAGCGGACCGCGCAGACCCTCGGCCCGGGGCAGCTGCGCCGACGCGGGCAGGCGCACATCGTCGAGCACGATCTCCCCGGTCACCGAGGCGCGCAGGGACATCTTGTGGGTGATCTCCGGTGCACTGAAACCGGGGGTGTCGGTCGGTACGACGAACCCGCGGACCCCGCGACCCACGCCGTGTTCGCCGGTCTGGGCCCAAACGATCGCCACATCGGCGACCGGAGCGTTGGTGATCCACATCTTGGCGCCGTTGAGGATCCAGTCGCCGCCGTCGCGGCGGGCATGGGTGCGCATGCCCGCGGGGTTGGACCCGTAGTCCGGTTCGGTCAGCCCGAAGCAGCCCAGGGCCTGCCCCTTGGCCATCGCCGGCAGCCACTGCTGCTTCTGCTCCTCGCTGCCCCACCGGTGCAGGGCGAACATCGACAGCGAACCCTGCACCGAGACGAAGCTGCGCAGCCCGCTGTCGACGGCCTCGGCCTCCAGGCAGGCCATCCCGTACGCGGTGGCCGAGGTACCGGCGCACCCGTAGCCGTCCAGGTGCATGCCGAACAGTCCCAGTTCGCCGAGTTCGACGGCCAGTTCACGCACCGGCAGAGCGCCGTCCTCGAACCATTGGGCGATGTGCGGCCGCAGCCGCTTGGCGCCGAAGTCGGCGACGGTCGCAGCGATCGCACGCTCGTCGTCGTCCAGCAATCGATCGACGCCGAACAGCTGCTCAACACTCCTGCGCTCACTCATGTGACCCACCTTACGACTCGCCCCGGCCGCGGCGACGACGTCCATGCCGAATCCGTCCGGTGCACCCGCCGGTCGGCATCGGTCACGCCGCGGCGGTGGGGCAGAATCTACGCTGTGCCCATACCCAGGGAGTTCCTGCTCGCCGATGCGGCGACACCCCCGCGCACCCTCGTCGACATCCTGCTGTCCACGGCCGCCGCGCACCCGGACGCCCCGGCGATCGACGACGGCGACCAGGTCCTGACCTACGACGAACTCGTCGCGGTGGTGCGCCGGCTCGCCGGCCGGCTCGGCGCCGAAGGGATCGGCCCGGGCGACCGGATCGGGATCCGGATGCCCTCGGGCCACCGTGACCTGTACATCGCGATCCTGGCCACCCTGTACGCCGGCGCCGCCTACGTGCCCGTCGATGCCGACGATCCCGATGAGCGGGCCCAGCTCGTCTTCGGCGAAGCCCAGGTCGACGCCATCATCGACGGCGCCGGTATCCACGCGCGGGCGGGCCGGCACCGCGCGCTGGGTTCGGGGGCGCCGTTGAACCAGTCCCCGGCGCACCTGAACGACGACGCCTGGATCATCTTCACCTCCGGTTCCACCGGCACCCCGAAGGGTGTGGCGGTGACCCACCGCAATGCCGCCGCCTTCGTCGACGCCGAAGCCCTGTTGTTCCTGCAGGACGCTCCGCTGGGTCCCGGCGACCGGGTGCTGGCCGGTCTGTCGGTGGCCTTCGATGCCTCCTGCGAGGAGATGTGGCTGGCCTGGCGCAACGGCGCCTGCCTGGTTCCGGCGCCCCGCGCCCTGGTCCGCAGCGGTATGGATCTGGGGCCGTGGCTGGTGATGCGTGATGTCAACGTGGTCTCCACGGTCCCGACATTGGCGGCCCTGTGGCCGGCCGAGGCGCTGGAGGCGGTGCGGCTGCTGATCTTCGGCGGTGAGGCGTGCCCGCCGGAGCTGGCCGACCGCCTGGCCACCGGCGATCGTGAGGTGTGGAACACCTACGGCCCCACCGAGGCGACCGTCGTCGCCTCGGCCGCGCAGATGCGCCGCGGTGAACCGGTGCGGATCGGGCTGCCGCTGGCCGGCTGGGACCTGGCCGTGGTCGACGCCGACGGGCAACCGGTTCCGATCGGGCAGACCGGCGAGCTGGTGATCGGCGGCGTGGGCTTGGCGCGCTACCTTGATCCGGCCAAAGACGCCGAGAAGTACGCCCCCCTGGAATCCCTCGGCTGGGACCGCGCCTATCGCAGCGGCGATGTGGTGCGGCTGGATCGCGCGGGCCTGCTGTTCGTCGGCCGGGCCGACGATCAGGTGAAGATCGGCGGACGCCGCATCGAACTGGGTGAGATCGACAACGCGCTGCAGAACCTGCCGGGTGTCAGCGGCGGCGCCTGCGCGGTCCGCAAGAACGCCGCCGGCAACGCGATGCTGATCGGCTATGTGGCGTCCACCGATTCGGCGTTCGACCTGACCGCTGCCCAGCACCGGTTGCGCGACGAGTTGCCCGCGGCGATGGTGCCCCGCCTGGTGCTGCTGGATGACCTGCCCACCCGCACCTCCGGGAAAGTGGACCGCGACGCGTTGCCGTGGCCGGTGCCCGGTGCCGAATCGCCCGCCGCCCCCGACGGCGCGCCGGCCGACGAGTTGACCCCCACCCAGGCCTGGCTGGCCGCGCAGTGGACCGAGGTGCTCGGTATGCCGGTGCACAGCGCCGACGCCGACTTCTTCACCGAAGGCGGCGGCTCACTGGCCGCCGCGCAGCTGGTCAGCGCCCTGCGTACCCGGCATCCGGAGATCACGGTCGCCGAACTGTACGACCATCCTCGCCTGGGGTCACTGGCCGAGCTGCTGGACTCGCTGGCCCCGCCGGCCCAGGTCTCCGTCCGCGAGGTGACACCCATCCCGCCCTGGACCGGGATGGTGCAGACCGCGGCCGCCCTCCCGCTGGCCACCCTGACCGGTGTGGCCTGGATGACCTGGCTCGGGGTGGCCAACAACATCGGCCGCATCGTCGCCGACGCCCTCGGATATCCGGCACCGTGGCTGGTGGCGATCCCCTGGTGGCTCCTGGCGGTCGCGTTCGGGCTCTTCGTCACCCCGTTCGGGCGGCTGCTGATCGCCGCCGGCGGCGCCCGGCTGCTCCTGTCGAATGTGCGGCCCGGCGCCTACCCGCGCGGCGGATCGATGCATCTGCGCCTGTGGACCGCCGAACGGCTGATGGAGGCCAGCGGGGTGCACAACATGTCGGGCGCACCGTGGATGCCGGTGCTGGCCCGGGCGCTGGGCGGCACCGTCGGGAAGGGCGTCGACCTGCATTCACTGCCACCGGTCACGGGGCTGCTGACGATCGGCGACCTGGCCGCCATCGAACCGGAGGTCGACCTGTCGGGCTGGTGGCTGGACGGGGATGTTCTGCAGGTGGGCACGATCGAGATCAAATCGGCGGCCACCGTCGGTGCCCGTTCGGTGCTGCTGCCCGGGGCGGTCGTGGGCCGCGGCGCCGTCGTCGACCCGGGTTCGACGGTGCTGCACAAGGTGAAGGCCAGACAGCATTGGGCGGGATCCCCGGCCACCCGGATCGGTAAAGCCCCCTCTCGCGGCCCCGCGGATCCGCCGCCGGCCCGCCGCGGCTGGGTTCCGGTCTATGCGCTCAGCGCGCTGCTGATCGCCGGAATCCCGCTGCTGGCCCTGGCCGCCGGTCTGGTGGTCACCTTCTCCTGGGCGCTGGGCGCCGGCGACCTGGGTACGGCGGCCCTGCGGGCACTGGCCCTGAGTCCGGCCGGCGTTCTGGCCGCTCTGGCGGCCTTCGCGCTGTGCACACTGCTCGTCGTGCGGCTGGCATCGATCGGCCTGGCCCCGGGCTGGTACCCGGTCCGCAGCCGGATCGGCTGGCAGATGTGGCTGACCGAGCGGGTGATGGATTCGGCCCGCACCTACCTGTTCCCGCTGTACGCCAGCCTGCTGACTCCGTGGTGGTTCCGCGCCCTGGGTGCCCGGATCGGCAAGGGCGCCGAGATCTCCACCGCGCTGGTGGTCCCCAAGTTCACCGTCGTGGGCGACGACTCGTTCCTGGCCGACGACACCATGGTCGCCTCCTACGAGCTCCGCCGCGGCTGGATGCGGATCGGGCAGGCCCGCGTCGGTAAACGCGCCTTCCTGGGTAACTCCGGCATGGTGGCCCCGGCCCGCAAAGTCCCCAAGGGCGGTCTGGTGGCGGTGCTGTCGGCCGCACCGGAGAAGGCCAAGTCCGGTTCCAGCTGGCTGGGCAGTCCTCCGCAGCGGCTGCGCCGCACCGCCGAGACCACCGACGACGCCCGAACCTTCGCCCCGTCGCTGCGTCTGCGGATCGCCCGGTCGGTGGTCGAGACCCTGCGCCTGACCGCGGTGTGGACCTCGTTCGTGATCGGCACCGGGGTGCTGCTCGCGCTGCAGTGGGTGGCGACCGCCCAGAACGCGGCGGTGGCCACCGCCGTCAGCGGCCTGATTCTGCTGGCGGCCGGCATCGTGGCCGGCATCGTCGCGGCCGCCGCCAAGTGGCTGGTGATCGGCAGGGTGCGGGCCGGCGAACATCCGCTGTGGAGCTCGTTCATCTGGCGCAACGAACTGTCCGATGCCTTCGTCGAAACGGTCGCCGCCCCCTGGTTCGCCAATGCCGCCACCGGAACGCCGGTCCTGAACCTGTGGCTGCGCGCCCTGGGCGCCCGGATCGGTCGCGGCGTGTGGTGCGAGTCGTACTGGCTGCCCGAGGCCGATCTGGTGGAACTCGGCGACGGGGCCAATGTGCAGCGCGGCTGCGTGGTGCAGACCCACCTGTTCCACGATCGGGTGATGGCCATCGACGCCGTCATCGTGGAACCGGGGGCGACCCTCGGACCGCACAGCGTCGCCTTGCCGGCCGCCCGGCTCGGGCAGGCCGCGACGGTCGGTCCCGGGTCACTGGTGATGCGCGGGGACCATGTGCCCGCCCACACGCGCTGGCAGGGCAATCCGATCGCGCCGTGGCCGCGGTAGCGGTCCGGTTCGGCGCGGGTGACCCCCAGGGCAGCCCCGAGACGCCTCCGGCCCGGCCACACCCCGGTACGGTTGGGCCGTGCCCAGCAGATCCCGTCGCAGCACCGCGCACACCCCCACCCTGAGCGGGACCTCCCACGAACTCGATCCGTATCTGCCCCGCAACGGCAACCTGGGATACCGGGTCTCTCGCTACGATCTGCAATTGGACTACCGGGTCAATGCGAATCGGCTGCGCGCCACGGCGACGATCACGGCGACCTCGTATCAGCAGCTCGACCGGTTCACCCTCGATCTGGCCGGCGCCATGCGCGTCGACCGCGTCGGTGTGAACGGGAAGGCCGCCCGCTACTCCCATCGCAGCGGCAAACTCTCCGTCACCCCGGCCGTCGCGATTCCGCCGGGTGCGGCGATGACGGTCACCGTCCGCTACGGGGGCACCCCGCGGCCGGTCCGCAGCCCCTGGGGAGAGGTCGGCTGGGAGGAACTGTCCAACGGGGTGCTGTGCGGAAATCAGCCCAACGGCGCACCGTCGTGGTTCCCCTGTGACGACCACCCCGAGGCCAAAGCGCCGTTCCAGATCACCATCACCACCGACAGCCCGTACTACGCGCTGGCCAACGGGGTGCTGATCGACAAGAAGCGCAGTGCCGCACAGACCACCTGGGTCTACGAACAGGTCGAGCCGATGGCCACCTATCTCGCCTCGATCCAGATCGGCGAGTACACCCGGCGCGAACTGGCGGCCGGGCCGGTCCCGATCAGCGCATTGCATCCGCGCAGGCTCACCGAGCAGTTCGATCGCAGCTTCGCCGCCCAGGTGGCCATGATGGAGGTCTTCAGCGAACTGTTCGGCCCGTATCCGTTCCCCCGATACACCGCGGTGGTGGTCGACGACGACCTCGACATCCCGCTGGAGGCACAGACCTTCGCCACCTTCGGCGCCAACCATTGCGACGGCACCCGCGACAGCGAACGGCTGATCGCCCACGAGTTGGCGCACCAGTGGTTCGGCAACTCGGTGACCCTGGCCCGCTGGCGCGACATCTGGCTCAACGAGGGCTTCGCATGTTACGCCGAATGGTTGTGGAGTCAGCGCAGCGGCGGTCGTTCCGCCGACGAATGGGCCCGGCACTACTACGAAAAGTTGCAGTCCGAACCGGTCACGACGCCCTTGACCGACCCCGGTCCCCGCGAGATGTTCGACGACTGGGTCTACAAACGCGGCGCCGTCACCCTGCATGCGCTGCGGCTGCGGTTGGGCGACGGGGCCTTCTTCCAGCTCCTGCACCGCTGGACCGACAAATACCGGTACCGCTGCGTCACCACCGAGGACTTCATCGCCCTCGCCGGGACGTACACCGACGAGTCGCTGACCGAGTTCTGGCGCGACTGGGTCTTTGTCCCCACGCTGCCGCCGTACCCGGCGCCCTGATTCTGATCGACCGGTCTCTGCTCCGGGGTCGCCGGTGCCGAATCGCTCTCAGTCGTCGTCGGCGAGTCCGCGCAGATACGCCGTGACCTGCCCATAGCGGGGCAGAATCCCCCTGTCGGCGGCCTCGGCCAGCGACGGCGCGATCTGGTCCTTGGCACTGAGTTCGAACTCCAGCGGAGCACCGTCTCGTCCGACGGTCGGCCAGGCGATCGCCAGATCCGGGTCCATCGGATGGACGCCGTGTTCGGCCGCCGGGTTGTAGGCGGTCGAACACAGATAGGTGACCGTGGACCCGTCCTGCAGGGAACAGAACGCGTGGCCCAGGCCCTCCGACAGGTACACCGCCTTGCGGTCGGCGTCGTCGAGCAGGACCGCGTCGTAGGCACCGAACGTCGGTGAGCCGGTCCGCAGATCGACTACGACGTCCAGGACCGCCCCGCTCGCGCAGGTGACGTACTTGGCCTGCCCCGGCGGGACGTCGGCGAAGTGGACCCCGCGAATCACCCCGGCCGCCGACACCGAGGTGTTGACCTGCGCCAGGGTGAACCGGTGCCCGGTCAGTTCGGCGACGGGCCCGGCCTGGAACGACTCCAGGAAGACCCCGCGCGGATCCCCGTACTGGGCCGGGGTGAATTCCCACGCGCCAGCGATGGACAGTTCGCGTATCTGCACCGGATCCTCAGAGCTCCAGTCCGCGGTCGAGGATGTCGAGCAGGTAGCCGCCGTACCCGGACTTGGCCAGTTCCCGGGCCCGGGTGCGCAGCTCGTCGTCGGACAGATAGCCCAGCCGCCAGGCGATCTCCTCGGGCACGGCGATCTTGAGTCCCTGCCGCTGTTCGACGGTGCGGACGAAGTTACCCGCATCCAGCAGCGAATCGAAGGTGCCGGTATCGAGCCAGGCGGTGCCGCGCGGCAGCACGGTGACCCGCAGCTTTCCCCGGCGCAGGTATTCGGCGTTGATATCGGTGATCTCGTATTCACCGCGCCCGGAGGGGGTCAGCGACCGGGCGATCTGGACCACCTCGTTGTCGTAGAAGTACAGACCCGGCACCGCGTAGTTCGATTTGGGCTGGGCAGGCTTCTCGTCGAGCGACAGCACGGTGCCGTCGGCGTCGAAGTCGACCACGCCGTACGCCGACGGGTCGGCGACCCGGTAGGCGAAGATCGCTCCCCCGTCGACGTCGCCGAACCCCTGCAGCTGGCTGCCCAGCCCGGGACCGTAGAAGATGTTGTCCCCCAGCACCAGCGCCACCGAATCGTCGCCGATGTGCTCGGCACCGAGCACAAAGGCCTGCGCCAGCCCTTCGGGGTGTTCCTGCACCGCATACGACAGCGTGATCCCGAACCGGGAACCGTCGCCGAGCAGATGCTCGAAGGCGGGGCGGTCGTGCGGGGTGGTGATCACCAGGATGTCGCGGATGCCGGCGAGCATCAGGGTCGACAACGGGTAGTAGACCATCGGTTTGTCGTAGACCGGGACCAGCTGTTTACTCACCCCCTGGGTGATCGGGTACAGCCGCGACCCGGTACCGCCGGCCAGGATGATTCCGCGCATGGGCAAAGCCTATCGGTAGAGTCGGGCACCGGATCCGAGCACGCGAACAGAAGGTGGGACCATGCGAATGCTGGTGACCGGCGGAGCCGGTTTCATCGGGGCGAACTTTGTCTTGTCCACCCTGGCGACCAGGCCCGACGTCGAGATCACGGTGCTGGACAAGTTCACCTACGCGGCCAACCCGCACACCCTGGATCCGGTGGCGCAACAGATCCGGGTGGTGCGCGGCGACATCGCCGACGCGATCGTGGTCGATCCGCTGGTGGCCGCTGCGGATCTGGTGGTGAACTTCGCCGCCGAATCCCACAACGACCGGTCGCTGGAGGACCCGTCGTCGTTCGTCGACACCAACCTGGTCGGCACCTTCACCCTCCTGGAGGCGGTACGACGACACGGGGTGCGGCTGCATCACATCAGCACCGACGAGGTGTACGGCGACCTGGACCTGGACGATCCGGCCCGGTTCACCGAGGCCACCGCCTACGACCCCTCCAGTCCGTACAGCGCCACCAAGGCCGGCAGCGATCTGCTGGTGCGGGCATGGGTGCGTTCGTTCGGGGTGGCCGCGACCATCTCCAACTGCTCCAACAACTACGGGCCCTACCAGCATGTGGAGAAGCTGATTCCCCGGCAGATCACCAATGTGCTGACCGGCATCCGGCCCAAGGTGTACGGGGACGGTCACAACGTCCGCGACTGGATCCACGTGCACGACCACAACGATGCGGTGTGGACCATCATCGACCGCGGCGCACTGGGGCAGACGTATCTGATCGGTGCCGACGGCGAGGTGGACAACCTCACGGTGGTGCGCGACATCCTGGAGTTGATGGGCCGGCCCGCCGATGCCTTCGACTTCGTCACCGACCGGCCCGGGCACGACCGGCGGTACGCCATCGATGCCAGCCGCCTGCGCACCGAACTGGGCTGGACGCCGCGCTACACCGACTTCCGGTCCGGCCTTGCCGACACGATCGACTGGTACGCAACGCACAGGCAGTGGTGGGAGCCTGTCAAGGCCGGCGTGGAAGCCTCGTACGCGAAGACCCAGCACACCCTCTAGTCCCGCTCTGCCCTAGCGTCTTTCTGTCAGGAGTACACATGCGAGTTCTGGTCACCGGCGGAGCGGGCTACATCGGCTCGCACACGGTCCTGCAACTGCTCGAGGCCGGTCACCAGGCGGTGATCGCCGACGACTTCAGCAACGCCAAACCCTCGGTGATCGGGCGTCTGGAATCACTCGCCGGACAGTCGATCCCGGTGCACCGGATCGACCTCACCGATGCGGCAGCCACCACACGGTTGTTCGCCGACGAAGCCGTCGATGCGGTGATCCACTTCGCCGGTTTCAAGGCGGTCGGCGAATCGGTGACCCGGCCGCTGGACTACTACCGGAACAACCTCGACAGCACCCTGTCGGTGCTGCAGGCGATGGACGCCGCCGGGGTGCGCACCTTCGTCTTCTCCTCTTCGGCGACGGTCTACGGCGACAATCCGGTCCGGGAGCGCACCGAGGACATGCCGACCTGTGCCACCAACCCGTACGGCTGGACCAAGGTGATGATCGAGCAGGTGCTGGCGGATCTGGCCGCTGCCGATCCGCGCTGGAGGATCGCGGTGCTGCGCTATTTCAATCCGGTCGGCGCTCACCCCAGCGGGCGCATCGGGGAGGATCCCAGCGGATTCCCCAACAACCTGATGCCGTTTTTGACCCAGGTCGCCGTCGGTCGGCGCGAGGAACTCTCGGTGTTCGGCGACGACTACGACACCGTCGACGGCACGGGCGTGCGCGACTACATCCATGTGGAGGATCTGGCCGCCGGGCACATCGCGGCCCTCGATCGGCTCGGCCGGATCCAGGACGCCTGGTCGGCGTGGAACCTGGGCACCGGTCAGGGGGTGTCGGTGCTGCAGCTGGCCGACGCCGTCGTCCGGGCCAGCGGACGGGAGATCCCCTACCGGATCGTCCCGCGCCGGCCCGGCGACCAGGCCGCCTACTGGGCCGATCCGGCCAAGGCGAACGCCGAACTCGGCTGGCAGGCGACCCGGACGGTCGACGACATGTGCGCCGACTCGTGGCGGTGGCAGTCGCAGAACCCGGACGGATACCCCGACTGATCGCACCCCGGGACTACGACGAGGCCGGCGCCCGTTCGAGCACGTCCTCCTCATGGAAGCGTCCGCTGCCCAGCGGTGCAGCCACCGGTGCCCGGCGCGGCGCCAACAGCACCACCACCAGCCCGACCAACGCGACCACGGCCCCGAAGGTCAGCATCGCCGGGTAGCCGAAGCCGTAGCTCTGGTGCAGCCAGGACAGGATCGCCGGGCTCGCGAAGCCCAGATAGGTCAGCCCGTAGAAGACGGCGGTCAGGCCCGCAAGATCATTGGGTCCGGCCAGTCGCTGGGTCGCCAGCAGTCCGGAGATCAGGGTCATGCCGTATCCGGTGCCCAGCACGGCGGCGGCGATCAGACCCATCGGGATGGTGAGGATCTGCGCGGAGTAGGCGGCCAGCAGCATGCCGACCGCCACCAGCACCAGTGCCACCACCATCGCCCGCGGTGAACCCGGCCGGTCGATGCGGCGGCCCAGGGTCTGGACGAAGAAGCCCGCCGTGAGCCCGACGACGCAGCAGATTCCGGCGAAGACGATCTGCCACCCATCCGTGTGCGGGGTCAGCAACGCGGGGATCACCGCGTAGGCGACCGCACAGGTCCCGAACACCCACGGTGCGGCCGGGGCGACCTGCAACCAGAAGGCGGGCTTGCGCACCGACGGGATGGACAGATCGTCACGCAGCCGCCCCTCACGGGTGCCGGTTTGGGTCTCCGGGATCGGCAGCAGCAGGACGAAGGCCACCGTCGACATCGCGATATTGATCAGGTAGGCCAGCTGGTTGGGCCACGGCGCCCACTGCGCCAGCAGTGCGGCCACTCCGGCGCCCAGCCCGAAGCCGGCCGTCAGACTCAGTGCGGCGCGACGGGCACCGGCGGTCACTCCCGCCCCGTCGCGGTCGGACAGCTCCTTGATCCAGCTGCCGCCCACGGCCATCGCCAGGCCGATCGCGATGCCGCTGCACACCCGGCCGATCGCCAGCAGCGGAACCGAGTTCGCCCCGGCGGCCAGCAGGGCCGAGCCCAGCGCCGCGAACAGCGGAGCCGGCAGCATCAGCGGGCGGCGCCCGAACCGGTCCGAGAGCGGACCGCCCACCAGCAGCGCCGGCACGATGCCGAGCACGTAGGTGAACAGCAGGGCATCGACCACCACCCCGGAGACGTGGTCGGTCTGCCGGTACATCACCAGCAGCGGTGTGAACTCGTTCCCGCCCCAGGCTGCGGTGAACACCGCCAGGGCGACCGCGGACCAGCCGCGCAGCCGGCTCACCGGTCCACCTCGACAACCTCGTGCACTCCGGCCAGATGTTCACGCAGGAGCCGAGCGAACAGGTCGGCGTCACCGGCGGCGACCGCATCGGCCAGCGCGATGTGGTCACGCTGGATCCGCGCGGTGACCCCGGCGTCCCGATGCATGCTGGCCGCTGTCATCCGGCGGCGCCGTTCCCCCAGGGAGGTGAAGAAGTCCTGCAGGATGCTGTTGCGCCCGGCCTCGACGATCAGCTGATGGAATTCGGTGTCGATCCGCGCGAAATCGTCGCCGGAAGCGCCCTCGAGCAACGCCAGATTGGCGCGCAACCGATCCACGAGCGGTCCGATCGCGGCGGGCCTGGCGACGATGTCGCGCACCGCGTGGCACTCCACCAGCAGACGCGCCTCGAGCACCTCGCGCGATTCACGCTCGCCGACCGGCACGATCAGTGCTCCCCGTTTGGGGTAGAGCCGCATCCAGCCCTCGGCGGCCAGCCGCAGAAAGGCTTCGCGGACCGGGGTGCGGCTGACCTGGCAGCGCTCGGCCACCTCGCCCTCGCTGATCAGCTCGCCGCCGGGGAGCTCACAGGTCAAGATGGCCTCTTTGACCTCGTCGTACACTCGCTCGGCGGCAGAATACGTCTTAGACACAAGATGTATTTTTACGTGCCCGGAGGGCGTTCGTCCAGTCCATTCCCGCGCAACCCCGGCCCAGATCGTCGCGGCGGTGAAAGAATCGAGACGTCCGACGACGCCCGTTAGCGTCCGGCGCCGCCCGTTAGCGTCCGGCGCCGCCGCCGAGGGAGGAAGCTTTGACCAGTACCGGAACCGGCCGAGCAGGTGTTTCCATCACCGACGACGAGATCTTCCAGGCGCACCGCGACGGTAAACTGACCGTCGAGCTCGCGGCTCCGATCGAGACGAAACGTGATCTGTCGATCACCTATACGCCGGGCGTCGCCCAGGTCTCCCGCGCCATCGCCGCCGATCCTGCGCTCGTCGACCGCTACACCTGGACCGGCCGGCTGGTCGCGGTGGTCTCCGATGGGACCGCCGTCCTCGGCCTCGGCGACATCGGACCGCGCGCGGCGCTGCCGGTGATGGAGGGCAAGGCCGCCCTGTTCCGCAGTTTCGCCGGCCTGAACGCGATCCCGATCGTCCTCGACACCACCGACCCGGACGAGATCGTCGAGACGGTGATCCGGCTGCGCCCCAGTTTCGGCGCGGTGAACCTGGAGGACATCTCCGCCCCGCGCTGCTTTCAGATCGAACAGCAACTGATCGAGGCGCTGGACTGTCCGGTGATGCACGACGACCAGCACGGCACCGCCATCGTCGTCCTGGCCGCCCTCAAGGGGGCGCTGACGCTCCTGGACCGCAGCACCTTCGGATTGCGAGTCGTCATCTCCGGCGCCGGCGCGGCCGGCGTCGCCTGTGCGGACATTCTCCGGGCCGCCGGCGTCGGCGACCTGGTCGTGCTGGACTCCCAGGGCATCCTCGGCCCCGACCGCACCGGCCTGATCGCCCACAAGGTGGAACTGGCCGGGTGGACCAATCCCCGCGGGCTGACCGGGGGTCTGCGCGAGGCGCTCGAGGGCGCCGATGTCTTCATCGGGGTCTCCGGCGGCACCGTGCCCGAGGAGGCTCTCGCCGGGATGGCCGACGATGCGGTGATCTTCGCCTTGTCCAACCCGGATCCGGAGGTCCATCCGGATGTGGCCGCCCGATACGCCGCAGTGGTGGCGACCGGCCGCAGCGATTTCCCGAATCAGATCAACAACGTGCTGGCCTTCCCGGGGATCTTCGCCGGCGCCCTGGACGTCGACGCGGCGCGGATCACCGAGGGGATGAAACTGGCGGCCGCCGAGGCCATCTTCGAGGTGGCGCGCGACGACCTGACCGCCGATCACATCGTCCCGCTCCCGTTGGACACACGCGTGGCCCCGGCGGTCGCGCAGGCGGTCGCCCGGGCCGCACGGGCCGAGGGGATGGCCCGCTCCGACTGACCGGCGACGACCCCGTTTTGCCCCAGCCCGCAGCGGCTCGGTACCATCGTGAGCGCTGTCGTGCGCGACGGCGACGCCGCCTTAGCTCAGTCGGTAGAGCGATTCACTCGTAATGAATAGGTCAGGAGTTCGATTCTCCTAGGCGGCTCAGATCAATGCAGCTAGAGCCGGTTTTCCTCGTTCGGAAAACCGGCTCTATTTGTCGGCCGGGCACACTATGGGCACGGTTCGAGCCGGACAATGCGGCTTCACCACGGCGTCGGTGGGCGTCGGCTTCCGCCCCTGCGAACGGCCGGGCTTCGGCGTAGGGTCGATGCCACCATCGGGTCGAGGGTGAAATAGAAGCAACGACGAGGGATCTTCTGATGATGGCAGCAGCCCGGCGCCGCGCGGTTGTCGGCGTAGCCGCCACCGCAGTCTCCCTGAGCGTGGCTTTCAGCGGCAGCCCCCAGGCGGCCGCCCAGCCGCCGTTACCCGCCGCCCCGCCGCAGCAGGTGGACCAACTCGGCGACTTCGTCTACGACCAGTTGTTCGCCGTGGGAGTGCAGGTCTACGAGCGGGTGACCGTGAAGAAGGAACTGGTCAACTCGCCGCGGCCGACGATCTTCTATCTGCCGGTGCTCAAGAGGCTGCACTCTCCGCGCGACGGTAAGCCCGGCACCCTGCGGTACGGCTTCATTGGCTCCCCGCTGCCGGAGGCCTTCACCACGCAGCCGATCGCGAATCCGTCGTCGCCCAGGCTCGGCACCGGTCACATCATCCCCGTCGATCCGGTGACCTATGCATCGCCCGGGTTCTCGGAATTGTGCGTCGGCGACATGACCGACGGACGTCCGATCGGGCCGCTGGCCGGGGGCAGCCTCGCCGGCTGGTGCCCGTCCTGACCATGCTGCGCGGTTCCGCCCCTCGACCGATGAATGCGGCTCGATCGATGAATGCGGCTCAGTCGATGGACTCTGCGTAGACCAGTCCACCCCGGGCCGGGATCATCGTGACGTTGCTGTACCGCGGGGTTTCACCCGGACGGTCGTGGGTCCGCAGTTGCACCCGCCGCAGGATCTCGCGGGCCACGGTCTGCAGTTCGGCCACCGCCAGCGGCGCACCCAGACACCGGCGGACCCCGCCGCCGAAGGGCATCAACTCATGCGGGTTCGGCCGGACACCGAGGAAGCGCTCCGGGCGGAAGTCGAAGGGCTGAGCGTATAGATCATCGCGGTGATGGAGCAGCAGGATGCTCACCAGTGCGGTGTGCCCGGCCGGAACCCGGTGGCCGCCGAAGTCGAACGGCGCCAGCAGTTCGCGGCCGACGAACGGCACCACGGGGCGCACTCGCATGGTCTCGTTGACCAGGGCCTCGATATAGGCGTCGTCACCGTCGCGCGCGGCCTCCCGGGCCTGGGCGTACACGGCCGGATTGCGGGTCAGGCGCTCGAACATCCACGCCACCGTGTTGGACGTCGTCTCATGCCCGGCCAGCAGCAGCGTCATCAGCTCATCGCGGATCTCACTGTCGGACAGGGGTTCGCCGTCGGCGGTCTGCGCAGACAGCAGCAGCGCCATGATGTCGTCGCGGGAATCGTGATCACCGGCCGCCCGACGCTCGGCCAGCACCCGGTAGATCGTCCGGTCCACCAGTGCCAGCGTCAGCTTGAGCAGGCCCAGCGGCCTGCTGCTGCGCATATTGATCACCTGCGTCATCGTGCCCAGCGGGGTGCTGGACAGGCGCATCAGCCGCAGGATCGCCGCGCCCATCGATTTCTCGGCCGGCGTCACCTCGGAGGGGTCGGCGATCCCGAAGATCGCCGACATGATGACCTCGAGGGTGATCTGCTGGGCGATACCGGTCAGCGGCACCGGCGTGCCGGTCGGCCAGGCCCGCAGACCCGCCTCGGTCGCCCGCTCGATACTGGCCTGGTAGGCCGCCACAGCCTTCCCGTGGAAGCGGGGCAGCAGCAGCGCACGCTGCTGCCGGTGCCGCTCTCCGACAGCGGTCAGCACCGAGTCCGGCCCGACGATCGGTGCCAGCGGCGACAGCCGGGTCGACGACGGCGTGATGGCCTCGTCGGCGGTCATGAGCTGCTTGATGTGATCGGGGCGGTAGAGCACGGCGATCGGCCGGGGCGCGCCGCGCAGCGCGTAGCGCAGGACACCGTCGTCCCGCTCACCGGCGCGGACCGCATCGGCGAAGAGCACATCACCTTGATGCCGCAGAAAGTGCAGCGACCGGGAGAGCCCGCCGAGCGCAAATCGCTGCCGCGCGTCCGGAACCGCCACCGGGCCGCGGTCGGCCACGCTCCCGATCCCGGAGGCGGTGCCGGGCGGCGTCAAGTGCCAGTGCGGCACCCGGACGATTCCGTGCGGGGAGACAGTCGTGGCGGCCATACGATGCGAGGCTACCAACGACGACAGCGTCGTCCAGTGCTTCGGGAACGCCGCTCACCAGCCCACCGGCGCACCCGGCGAGGCGGCTGCGAGCACAGACGCTTGACCTCAATGCGAACGTATGTTCGGATTGAGGCTATGCGATGGGCGGCGCAAACGGCCGACGCCGACGATGGCGGACTCCCCGGTCTGGACCGGGCCGGGCTGGTGCGCACCACCACCACGCCCGACTTCGAGGGCATCACCTTTCACGAGGTCCTCGCGCGCAGCGCCCTGAACGCGCTGCCCGAGGCGGCGCAGCTGCCGTTCAAGTACACCGTCAACACGATGCGCGGCTGCAGCCATGCCTGCCGGTACTGCTTCGCCCGGCCCACCCACGAGTACCTCGAGTTGAATCCGGCCGGCGACTTCGACTCCCAGCTGGTGGTGAAGCTGAACGTGGCGGCGGTGCTCCGCAAAGAGCTGCGGCGACGGTCCTGGCGCCGGGAGACGGTGGCGCTGGGCACCAACACCGACCCCTATCAGCGGGCTGAGGGCCGCTACCGGCTCATGCCGGGGGTGATCTCGGCGCTCGCCGAATCGGGCACCCCGATCTCCATCCTCACCAAAGGAACCCTGCTCCGCCGCGATCTGCCGCTGCTGCGCGCCGCCCGCGCGGCCGTCGACGTCCAGCTCGGCGTCTCCCTGGCCATGCTCGACGACGCCCTGGCCACACAGCTCGACCCCGGGGCGCCGTCGCCGCGGGCCCGGCTGGAACTGGTCGGGGCGCTGGCCGAGGCCGGTTTCGCTCCGCACGTCATGGTCGCACCGGTGGTGCCGTATCTGACCGACGACACCGCCCAGCTCGATGAGCTGCTCGGCGCGCTGGCCGCCGCCGGCGCCGCCCGGGTGACCGCACTGCCCCTGCATCTGCGCGGAGCCACCCGGGAGGTGTTCTTCGACTGGCTCGGCCGGACCCACCCGGCCCTGCTGCGTCACTATCGCTCGTTGTACAGCCGCGGCGGCTACGTGCGCCCGGAGTATTCGGCCCGGCTGCGGGAGAAGATGGCGCCGCTGGTCGCCCGGCACGGCCTGGCCCGGCCGGTCCGCACCGCCCCTGCCGATCTGGTCAGCCGGTCACGGCCGCCGGCGATCACCGAACCGGCTCTGACCCTCTTCTGATCGGCGGCTTCCGGCCCACGATCGCCGATTCCCGGGGGCGGCCGTCAACAGGGCGGGTTGAAGGCGACCCCGGGCACATAGGTGGCCCACTCGGTTTCGCTGATCTGATCCCCGGGGCGCGCGCACTCATGCGCCACCAGGCCCGCCGGATCCAGCTGCCACGCCTCCACCAGACCGCCTTCACCGGCGGCCAGGATCCGGTCGTCGTCGACAAAGCGGACGTCGAAAACGGTGCCGGGGAAGGAACGCAGGACCACCTCGTCGATCGCACCGGTATCCGTCAGTCGCCACACCCAGATCTCCGAGTTGCCGCCGCCGGCCACCACCCGCGTGCCGTCCGGGGAGAAGGCGGCGCTGTAGAGCTGCCCGGCGGGCCCGGACATCGTCGCGATCCGGCGGGGCCGCTCGGGGTCGGAGATGTCCGCCACGGCCACCGTCTTGTCCTCGGAGGTGGCGACCAGGCGGTCGCCCGAGGCGTCGAAGCGTACGGCCAGGGCCGAGCCGTCGAAGTCGAGTGGATTGGGGAAGGCGCGCGGTGCCGCGGGATCACTCAGATCCAGCAACCGCACCTGACCGGCATTGGTGGCCACGGCCGCCCGTCTGCCGTCCGGGCTCAACGAGGCCCACCAGACGCCGCTACCGGGATCGAAGGTCCCCACCATGCGCGGGGCTCGCAGATCGGAGGCATCCATGATCGTCAGGATCCGCTGATCGGTACCGCCGGTGATCACCAGACCCGTCTCGGGGCTGTACGCGACGGTCTCGTTGAGTCCGGGATGCCCGGCCAGTGAACCGACCAGCGCCGGGTGCCCCGGATCGCTGTAGTCAGCGAAGTACACCGTGCCCGAGACCGAGCCGAGGGCGGCGGAGCGCCCGTCCGGCGATTGCACCACCGCCCCGGAGAAGACGGTCCCCGGCGGCGGAAGCAGGTCCGGGCCGGCGCGCTGCAACCCGCCGGAGCCCATCGTCCATTGGGTGATGCGCCCGTCGATCTCGGTGTCGGCGGCGAGCAGGCGCCCGGCGGCCTCGTCGACGGGGATCTGGAACACCGTCTTGCGCCCGACGACGGTCCGCTCGGTCGCGGGCGGCCAATCCTGCACGCGGCCGTCGTCACTGGCGGCGATCACCCGGTCCCCGACCATCAGCACCGACGACGAGTTCGCCGCCGTCGGCATCACCCGGGGTGCGGCGCCCGGATCATCGAGCCGGTAGAGGCGGATGGTGTTGTCCGCCCCCGTGCTGACCAGCGATCTGCCGTCCTCGGACAGCGCGACCGCCGAGACATAGCTGGTGTGCCCGGTCAGCTGTTCCACCTGTCGCGGTGCGGCGGGATCGGCCACATCGAAGACGTCGACGCTGCGACTGCGCAGGGCGGCGATCAGGCGGGTGCCGTCCGGGGTGTAGACCAGGCCTTGCGCCAGCTGGTTGTCGCGCCAGCCCAGGCCGATCTGGCCGGTCGGGGTGAGCGTGTCCCCGGCGACGTCCCACAGGTCGATCTGCTGGTTGACGGTGCTGCTGGCCAGCGCCCGGCTGTCCGGGGAGAAGGCGACGGCACCGGCCAGATCACCGACGGGCCCGTCCACCCGCACCGGCAGCCAGCCGTCGCCGGCGGCGCGCCAGACCTGCAGACCGGCACCGAGTTCCGCGGCAGCCAGATACTGTCCATCCGGGCTCATCGTCAGCGCATTGGCATCCCCGCGGACCCCAGGCACGGCACCCTGCCGGCGCGGCTGCTGCGGATCGGTGATGTCCCAGACGTCGATCCGCCCGTGACCGCCCAGCAGCAGCCGGGAACCGTCCGGGCTCAACGCCACTCCGCCCAGGTACGTCTCCGCGCCTTCGGCACCGCGGAAGTCGGCGATCTGTTCTTCGATGCCGTCCGCCGAGACCCGGAACAGTCGCACCTGGCCGCTGTTACTGGCTGCCGCGATCAGCGATCCGGCCCGGGCCAACAGCAACGAGCCGCCGTCGCCGCTGAAGCGGTTCGGCACTCCGTCGGCCAGTGTGTCGATCAGCACCGAACGTGCCTCCACGGTCGGTGCCTGCCGATAGGCGATCATCGCCAGCTGGCCGGCCAGCAGAGGATCGCGTGGCGCCATCTGCCCGGCCTGGATGGCCAGCTGCCGGCTCAGCGTCTCGTTCCGGGAGCGTTCGGCATCGTTGCGCTGCTGTACGGCGTTGGCGCCGGCCACCACCGCCGCGACCGCTGCCAGCACCGCCACCAGACCGAAGGCGGCTGCCGACCAGGCGAACCGGCGCAGCTGCCGGGCCCGTCGTCGTTCCGCCTGCACGTCGGCGGCCACCTGCGCCCGGCCGGCTTCCAGGTATTCCCGGCCGGACCGGTCGATGACCGCCTCGGAGTCGTCGTCCTCGTCCAGCGGGGCGAACATCTCCAGGCGGACCCGGCCCGGTAGCAGGTCGTCGGGGCGGCCGTCGGCCTCCCACGGCTCGGCCAGTGCCCGCAGCCGGCGCCGCAGCAGCAGCCGTTCCCGATCGGCGTCGATCCAGCCGGTCAACCGCGGCCACGCGGTCAGCAGCGCCTCGTGCGTCACCTGTACACGGCTGGCCTCGACGGTCAGCAGACGCGCATCGGCGAAGGTCTCCACCACCCGGTCCGCCGGCCCCCCGGCCAATTCGTCCAGGTAGAGGGGTCGGCGGGTCACCGTGTCCTCGTCGACGTTCACCAGCGCCAGCAGCACCTCGCGGGCGATCTCTTGCTCATCGGCGGGCAGCTCGGCGAAGACCTCTTCGGCGGTCTGTTCGACGGCCCCGCCGATCCGGCCGGTCTTGACGTAATCACCGACGGTCAGCCGCCGTCCGTCGGAGGCCTCCCAGGTGGCGCGCAGCGCATGGGACAGCAGCGGCAGGACGCCGGCATCGACGCGCCCACCCGAACCGGGGGCGGCCAGATCTGCCAGGAGCATGCCGACCAGTTCATCGTCGACGGCGGCTCCGGCGGCTTCGGCCGGACGCACGATCACCTCGCGCAGCTCGGCCTCGGTCATCCTGGGCATGACCACCTGCGCCTCGGCGAAGGCCTCGGCCAATCCCCCGAACTCGGTGGCCTGGGCATAGAAGTCTGCGCGCAGGGTGATCACCGGTACGACCGGCAGCCCGGCCAGCCCGGTGGTCAGCCCGACCAGGAACTCCCTCCGGGTCTGCGCCGAGCTCTGGGTCCACAGTTCCTCGAACTGGTCGATCACCAGCAGCCCTGCGGTCGACTCGGATCCGCCTGCGGCCGCGTCGGCCGGCGAACCGCCACCGGCCGCCCGCAGCTCCGTCAGGGCCGCTTCGAGGGCGGCCAACGGCTGATCGCCGGGGACCAGAAGTACCGCGGACATTCCGGCCAGCGCCTCGCCGTCGGCGGTCAGCGGAAGCAGCCCGGCGCGCACGAGCGAAGACTTGCCGGCCCCGGACGCACCGACCATCACCACCGCCCGGCGCAACGGATCGGCGTTCGGGTCCTCGGCCAGATCGGCACGGCGGGCCGCCGATTGCCGCTGGACCAGGTTCACCGCCCGGGCGACGACATCGTCGCGACCGAAGAAACGGTCATGGTCTTCGACAGTGAAGGCGTCGAACCCCCGGTATGGGGCGGGCGTCGGCGTCCGGCGGCGTCCGCGCCGCCGCCCGGTCCGCTCCACGGCCGCCCACCACTGCTCCTGCTCGGCCTTCTCGGTCACCCCGCAGACGGCGAGCACACGCTCGAACATCTCGCGACTGGCCCTGGTGGGCGCATGCTGCCCGGCGAACCAGCCGGCCACGGTCCCAAGCAGCGCATCGGCTTCGGCGGCCACCTCGCGAACGCTGAGATCGCCGGTCAGTCGCAATTCGGTCAGTGCCGTTCCGAGGTCTTCCCGGGTGTGGACAGCGTCCGGAGTCTTCACCGCGACCATCGACCCTCTCGCCATAGCCCCAGGTCAGCGTATCGAAAAGTGTATCGACTTACCGATCGGTGCAGTTTTGATGCGCCGGCTGTCGGCCTGCACACCAGGATGAGACTACCTCGCCCCTTCGTCTGCAGGAGTCCATTGTGCTCGCTGATCATCAGCCGGTTCAGAACCCGGTAAATCAGACACTCCCGCGTCGGCTGCATTCGATCCCGGCGCACCCCTCCGCATCGGCCGCGCCGTCGCGTCCGGCACTGTCCGACCGCGAGGTCGAGGTCCTGCTGGCCTGGCTGCGTGCCGAGTCGAAGGACGAGGCCGCCCGGGAGTTGTTCATCAGTCCGTCGACCGTGAGCACCCACATCATTCGCATCCGCGCGAAGTACCGCGCAGCCGGCCGTCCGGCCAAACGCAAGATGTCCCTGTTCGCCCGCGCCATCCAGGACGGCTACACCACCCTCGACGAGTGGTGACCGACTCCGACCGGACCGGACACTCCCTATAGTCGAGGAGACCGCCCCGCCGCGTGGGCGCCACCGACGTCCGAGTCAGGAGGACTCATGTCCGACTTCACCGACAAGATCAAAGACGCCGCCCACGCCGTTTCGGCCGCCGTCGACAACGAACTGACCGTCCTGGAGGGGGCCGGGGGCGACGACCCTCTGGCTCACCACACCTCCGACGAGGATGCCGGCGCCACCGGCGAGAACGACGACTGAGCGATCGGCGCCGGAGAGAACGACGCTGCCGCGAACACCTGCACGATCAGCCCCACTCGGGCACGCAACGCTCGGCTGCCCACAACTTGAATCTGAATTCAGGTTAGGATCGTGGGAGCACATAGTCGCGGCGGCACCTCCCGGCCGCCCAGGAGAAGGAACTCGATGGATATCAACTCTCTGTTCTCACTCGACGGCCGCGTCGCCCTGATCACCGGCGGGTCGCGCGGCATCGGCCGAATGATCGCCGAGGGATTCCTGGCCCAGGGTGCCCGTGTCTACATCTCCTCCCGCAAGGCGCAAGAGTGCGAGCAGACGGCACGCGAGCTCTCGACCTCGGGGCACTGCGTGGCTCTCCCCGCCGATGTGTCCACTACTGAGGGAATCACCCAGCTCCTCGAGGCCTTCGGCGAGCACGAGAGTCACCTCGACATCCTGGTGAACAACGCCGGCGCCGCATGGGGTCAGGATTTCGATGAGTTTCCCGAGGCGGGTTGGGACAAGGTGATGGACCTCAATGTGAAGTCGCCCTTCTTCCTGACCCAGGCGGCCAAGGAGCTCCTCCGCGCAGGGAGCCGCCGGGGGCACCTGGCGAAGGTCATCAACACCGCCTCCATCGACGGGCTGTCCCTCAATCCGCTGGAAACCTACAGCTACCACGCGAGCAAGGCCGGCTTGATTCACCTGACCAAACGGATGGCGGTGCGCCTGGCGCCTGAGAACATCATCGTCTCGGCCATCGCACCCGGGGCCTTCGCCTCGAGGATGAACAAGGATGCCCGCGACAACGCCGACGAGGTCTCGGCCGGTATTCCGGCCGGACGAATCGGCCGGGACGAGGACATGGCCGCCGCCGCGGTCTACCTCGCCTCCGATGCCGGCGACTACGTCGTCGGCAGCACGCTGGTGGTCGACGGCGGAGTGAACCTCGCGCGCTGAGTAGCCCGGCGGCCTCAGTCGGCGCGCAGGTCCGGTGTCGTCAGGCCCAGCGCATTCGTCCACATCCGGGTGGCTGTGTCCACGAGCCGAGTGGTCGTCGCCACGGCCTCCGCATCGGGCGCCCCGACAGCAGCGTCGATCTCGATGACGTAGGTGTCATACGCCAGGCGGGAGATCATTCCCGAGAGCGCTTTGGCCGCCATCGTCGCCTCGACACCCCGATCTGCCAGTCCCCGCGCTTGCAGGTCCGCGATCGCCCGCGCGTTGCGTTCGACGAAGGCATTGCTGCGGGCGATCCGCAACGCCCGAAACCGCGGATCGACGGCGGCGACCTGCTGAAGCAGATGGTTCAGTCGCGCATTCCGGCGGTACGCCTCGAAGTAGGCGCGATTGCTCGCCGCGATGATCTCGACGGGATCTGCCGCTGCTGCTATGCGGCCCGTACCCGGATGCATCATGTCGCTCTGTGCTTCCTGGAGGACGGCAGCGAAGATCTCGTCCTTGCTCTCGAACCAGGTGTAAAAGCTCCCGATCGAGCAATTCGCCTCGGCGACGATGTCCACCAGCCGAGAGTCGACGAAGCCGTCTCGCTCGAAGACTCGCCGCGCCGCGGCGATCAGCGCCGCGCGGGTCCGGCGACCACGTTCTGTCTGCGGTGTGACCCCCAGCTTGTCTGGATCGAAGAGTGCGGGAGCCTCGACGGGTCCATCAATCTGCGAGGTCATGGCACAACTCTAATCCGGTCACCTCGAGCGCAGACGACGACGATATCGGCAGAACCGGATCCGCAGAGGCTGGGATGCCCGTTTCCAGAGCCGCCGCGCGGCCTGTCACGCCGGCCGAGACCGGCGCGAGAGCTCATTGCTCAACCGCACCATCAGCGCGTCCACCGCGAACCGCGGCTTGACGTTCTTGTCCAGCGCCGTGCGGCACTCCAGGACCGCTTCCACACATCCCAGCAATCGTTCCGGCGCGGCATAGGAGGCCATCGGTGCGGTGAGCGTCTCCGTCTTGTCCGGATGCATCATGGTCACCGGCGCGGATATCGACTGGACGAGCGCATCCCGGAACAGCGCCGCCAGATCCACCAGCGCCCGGTCCAGTGTGTCTCGCATGATCCGCGTGTGCCGCGCCTTCTGCCGCTTCTCGAGTTCCTTCACCACCCCGGCCGTCCCACGCGGCGGGCGGGCAGTGCCCTTACCCGTGCCTCCGGCTCCCAGCGCCGTCATCAGCTCTTCCACTTCCGGAGCGTTGAGTTCTGCAGCGATCTCGTCGGCGGCCTTCTTCGCGGAGCTGACCAGCAGTTCCCCGGCCGCGTACATCTCGCCTTCGCGAGCCGCCGCCCGAGCTAACGACAGCGCCTGTTCCCGTTGCGCACGGGCGGTCTCGTCCACGGCCAGCCGCCGCGCCCGCCCGATGTGCCCGCCGGCCACCGAAGCCGCCCAGGCGGCCCGATCGGGTTCGATACCGTCGCGCACGGTCAGCACCTGCGCGATGGCCTCGACCGCCGGCGCCGTCAGCGCCACGTGACGGCAGCGCGAGCGCAGCGTCACCGAAATGTCTTCCGGCGATACCGAGGGGGCACAGAGCAGGAAGATCGTGCGAGCCGGTGGCTCTTCGACCGCCTTGAGCAACGCGTTGGCGCCCTGTTCGGTGAGCCGGTCCGCATCCTCGACGCTCACGATCTGCCATCGGCCGGTGGTCGGCCGGCGTGCGGCCAGCTGCACGATCTCGCGGATCTGCGCGACCGAGATGGTCAGTCCTTCGGGCACGATGTGCCGGACATCGCCGTGAGTGCCGGCCAGCACGGTGGTGCACGAGCGGCATTCGCCGCAGCCGACCACCTGCGGGTCGGTGCACTGCAGCGCCGCGGCGAAACTGGCGGCGGCCACCGACCGGCCGCTGCCCGGCGGACCGGTGAACAGCCAGGCGTGGGTCATCGCCGATCCGCTCCCCACCTCGGGCGCCTCGTCACCGAACATCGACATCGCCCCGGACTCGGCATGGTCGAGTCCGGCTGCCACACCACGCGCCGCACCGGCTGCGGCGGTCAATTCGGCGGCCAGCGCCTCCTGCCCGATCAGCCCCTCAAAGACTTTGGTCACAGCACCCAGAGTAAGGCGCAGTTCAGACACGCACACTCCCGGCAAAACGTTTAACTCTTGCAAGCACCCCGGTACCGTTGTCATGTGGTCCAGCATCGGTCGCAGTTCACCAGGGCAACGCACACGTTGCGCTGGCTGGCGCACACACCCTGGCCGATACTGGTCCTGGACATGCTGCGCTCGAATCTGATCGGAGCGCTGTTCACCTTCGGATTCCTGCGCTTCGGTATGCCCACCACCGACAGCGTGGTGCTCAACGAGATCAACACCCAGAATCAGATCGCCTTCGCCGTCTATCTGGCGATCGCGCTGGTGGTGGGCATGTGGGCGTCGGTGCAGCTGTCGATGCCGGTGCTGCTGTGGCATCGTCGCCGCTCCCGGCTCGACGACGAAGATGCGCGGCGGCGTGCACTGCAGCTACCGATGCTGCTGACCCTGGTCAACGGAGGACTGTGGCTGATCGGCGGCGCGCTGCTGGCCGTGCTGAACCTGCGCGAATCGTTCAAAGACGCGATCGTGGTCGCCATCGCCAGTTTTGCGGGCGCCGTGGTCACCTCCGTCATGAGCTATCAGCAGTTCGAGAAGGTCCTGCGCCCGATCAGCGTCGCGGCGATGGCCAATGAACCGGAGAAGGCCAAAGCACCGGGTATCGCCCTGCGGATTCTCGTGTTCTGGCTGGTCGGCGTCGCGATGCCGATGGCGGTGATCATCGTGCTGATCATCTTGCAGCGCACCTCGGTGATCGAGGCCAGCGCACTGGAACTTCAGCGGCCGATCCTGTGGCTGTCCGGCGCGGCGATCCTGTTCGGTCTGCTCTCGTTCTTCCGCTTGGTCAGGTCGATCACCGACCCCATCAAACAACTGCGGATGGCGCTCAACCAGATCCGGGCCGGCAACCTCAACGTCGCGGTCAAGATCTACGACGGCACCGACATCGGTCTGCTGCAGGCCGGATTCAACGAGATGGTCGACGATCTGCGGGAGCGGCAGCAGCTGCGCGACCTGTTCGGCCGCTATGTCGGCGAAGACGTCGCGCGGCGGGCCATCGAGACCGGGACCGAACTGGGCGGCGAGGAACGCTACGTGGGTGTGCTGTTCGTCGATATCGTCGGATCCACCCGGCTGGCGGTGGACCGCCCACCACGCGAGATCGTCGAGTTGCTCAACAAGTTCTTCGAGGTGGTCGTCGAGGTGGTCGGCCGGCACGGCGGCTTCGTCAACAAGTTCCAGGGTGATGCGGCCCTGGCGATTTTCGGGGCGCCGCTGGATCTGCCGGACTTCTCCGGGGCCGCGCTGGCCGCCGGCCGCGAGTTGCGAATCGAACTGGCCCGTCGCCTGGGTGATGTAGACATGGGCATCGGGATCTCGGCGGGCAAAGCCGTCGCCGGTCACATCGGCGCACAGGCGCGCCTGGAGTACACGGTGATCGGTGATCCGGTCAACGAGGCCGCGCGACTGACCGAGCTGGCCAAGGACGAGCCGACCCGGGTGCTGGGCTCGGCGCGCGCGGTGTTCCTGGCCTCAGACGACGAGGCCGACCACTGGACGATCGGTGAAGGAGTGGAACTGCGTGGGCGCGGTATCGAGACGCTGCTGGCCCGGCCCAACCTCATCGAGATCGCTCCGGACGTCATCGCCGATGTCGACGACGTCGTGCTCGTCAGCGAGAGCGATTCCCACGACGAGTGACCTGCTGCGGATCACCGCAGCAGGTCACTCGGTCTCGGTCTACTCGGCCGTCTTCTTGGCGCCGGTCTTCTTCGCCGCCGTTTTGGTCGCGGTGGTCTTCTTGGCCGTCGTCTTCTTGGCCGTCGTCTTCTTGGCCGTCGTCTTCTTGGCCGCGGTCTTCTTCGCCGCCGTCTTCTTCGCGGTGGTCTTCTTCGCCGTCTTCTTGGCAGCCTTCTTCACCGGTCCGCGGGCACGGCGGTCAGCCAGCAGTTCCATCGCCCGTTCCGGGGTGATGGTGGCGACCTCGTCGCCCTTGCGCAGGCTGGCGTTGGTGGTGCCGTCGGTGACGTACGGTCCGAACCGGCCGTCTTTGATCACCATGTTCTCGCCGCTGGCCGAGTCGACGCCGAGCTCCCGCAGCGGCGGTGCCGCCGCGGCACGACCGCGGCGTTTGGGTTCGGCGTAGATCTTCAGCGCCTCGTCGAGCGTCACCGTGAACATCTGTTCCTCGGTGGTGAGCGAACGCGAGTCGGCACCCTTCTTCAGGTACGGCCCGTAGCGGCCGTTCTGCGCGGTGATCTCCTCCCCGCTTTCGGGGTCCACCCCGACCACCCGCGGCAGCGAGAGCAGTTTCAGCGCGTCCTCGAGCGTGACGGTGGCGATGTCCATGGTGCGCAGCAGCGAACCGGTGCGAGGTTTGGGCCCGGCCTTCTTCGCCGCCTTTTTGGCGGTCTTCTTCGCCGCCTTCTTGGCCGGAGCCTTGGTGGCGACCGAGCCTGCGGCCGGCACATCGTCGAGGGCGACGATCTCTTCGCCCGCCGGGCCACCGGTGGGCACGGTCTCGCCGCCGTCGCGCGGGGTCGGCCCCTGCGGGATGGTGGCCGGCGCCGACGCATCGTCGTCGCCGTCCTCGTCCTCGGACGGCAGGACCTCGGTCACGTACGGGCCGAACCGGCCCTCCTTGGCGACGATCTGGTGCCCGGTGACCGGATCGACGCCCAGCACCCGGCCCTCCTGCGGGGTGGAGAACAGCTTCTCGGCCACGTCGACGGTCAGTTCGTCGGGGGTCATGTCCGAGGGCAGGTTCGCCCGCTGCAGATCCGGTTCGGCTCCCTCGGCGGCGACGTTGCGCTCCAGGTACGGGCCGTAGCGGCCGACCCGGACGAACACCGGGCGGCCCTCCCGGTCGTCGAGGATCTTGATCGAGTTCACCTCGCGCGCATCGATGCCCTCCAGGTTCACGCCGATCAGCTTCTTGAGCCCGCCCAGGCGGGCGATGACGTGGGCGGCGCCGTCGTCTTCGTTGCCGGCGTCGCCGAAGTAGAACTCGCTGAGCCAGCGGGTGCGGTCGGCGTCACCGCTGGCGATCAGGTCCAGGTCGTCCTCCAGAGCCGCGGTGAAATCGTAGTCCACCAGGCTCTCGAAGTAGCCTTCGAGCAGTCCGATCACTGCGAACGCCACCCACGACGGCACCAGGGCGTTGCCCTTCTTCACCACATAGCCGCGGTCCTGGATGGTGCCGATGATCGAGGCGTACGTGGACGGGCGACCGATTCCCAGCTCTTCGAGGACCTTGACCAGCGAGGCTTCGGTGTAGCGGGCCGGCGGGTTGGTGGAGTGACCGTCCGGGGTCAGCTGCGAAGCGGTCAGCGCCTGGCCCTCCTGCAGGTTCGGCAGCCTGTTCTCCGCGTCGTCGGCCTTGGTGCCGGCCGAGTCCTCCACGCCCTCGACGTAGGCAGACAGGAAACCCGGGAAGGTGATGGTGCGTCCCGACGACGAGAACACGACGTTCTCCCCGGTGCTGGCGGTGCCGCTGATCCGCAGGCTCATCGTGGTGCCCTTGGCGTCGGCCATCTGGGAGGCGACGGTGCGCTGCCAGATCAGCTCGTACAGCCGGAACTCATCGGTGTTCAGGGACGAGGCCAGCTGCCCCGGGGTCTTGAAGACGTCTCCGGCCGGGCGGATCGCCTCGTGCGCCTCCTGCGCGTTCTTGACCTTGCGGTTGTACTGGCGGGGGCTCGAGTGTACGAACTCGGGGCCGTACAGTTCCCGCGCCTGGGTGCGGGCGGCGGTGATCGCCGACTCGCTCAGCGTGGTCGAGTCGGTACGCATGTAGGTGATGTAGCCGTTCTCGTACAGCCGCTGCGCGGTGCGCATGGTGCGGTCCGACGAGAAGCGCAGCTTGCGGCCGGCCTCCTGCTGCAGGGTGGAGGTCATGAACGGCGCATAGGGACGGCGGGTATACGGCTTCTCCTCGACCGAGCTGACCGTGAGCTGAGCTCCCTGCAGTCCGGCGACGAGCGCATTGGCCTTCGCCGCATCGAGAACGACGACGCCGTCGTTCTTCCGCAGCTTGCCGTCGGAGCCGAAGTCGCGGCCGGTGGCCACCCGCGCCTGGTCCACCGACAGTAGCCGGGAGGCGAACGTACGCGGGCTCGCCTCGGCACCGGCATCCATGGTGGCGGCGATGTCCCAGTAGTCCGCCGAGACGAATGCCATGCGCTCGCGCTCACGCTCGACGATGATTCTGGTCGCCACCGACTGCACGCGGCCGGCCGACAGCTTCGGCATGACCTTCTTCCACAGCACCGGGGAGACCTCGTAGCCGTACAACCGGTCGAGGATGCGCCGGGTCTCCTGGGCGTCGACCAGATCGATGTCCAGGTCGCGCGGATTCTCGGCGGCAGCACGGATGGCCGGTTCGGTGATCTCGTGGAAGACCATCCGCCGGACCGGCACCTTCGGCTTGAGCGTCTCGAGCAGGTGCCAGGCGATGGCCTCGCCTTCGCGGTCACCGTCCGTGGCCAGGTAGAGCTCGTCGACGTCTTTAAGGAGCGCCTTCAGCTCGGAGACGGTCGACTTCTTGTCCGCCGACACCACGTACAGGGGATCGAACCCCTCGTCGACGTTGACCCCGAGACGTGCCCACGGCTGACCCTTGTATTTGGCCGGCACATCGGCTGCCCCGCGCGGAAGGTCACGGATGTGGCCACGGGACGATTCCACGATGTAGTTGGCGCCGAGGTAGCCCGCGATCTTGCGGGCTTTGGTCGGGGACTCGACGATGACGAGTCGCCGCACGGCGGGGGAGGCGGTGTCGGTGGCGGCCACGGGTGCCCTTCGGTAAAAAGAATCGCTATTCGTTGCCGTTGTACCTTATGTCTAGGGTCTTCTGCACATCGAATGTGTTCCGACACCGCCAAACTTCCCGGTATGCGGGCTGGATCACAGGTCAGCGGCAGTGTCTGCCGACGGGCAGGCCGCCGTGTTCACGCCTGCGTCGGCCACGCCGCTTCGGCATCGGGATCCAGCGGCGGCCCACCGACAGTCTCCAACAGCCGGTTGCGCCGTTTGCGACCGGTCACCCGCAGCGCGGGATGCCGTCCGTGCGCACCGACCAGCGTCGGGGCGATCCCGACCCGCATCAAGGCCGTGGCCAGCGGCCCGTGGGTGTCCGGCGCGTGCGGGTCCAGGCCCAGGACGTAGTGCACTCCTTCGGGCCGTCCCGACGCCAGGACCCAGAGCCGCAGGGCTCGCGGGGACGGTGTCCAGCCGTCCGGGACGGTTTTGACCGCACCGGCCGACCACCGGCGGTGCAGGGCCGTCAGCCGAGGGTTGGCTTCGGTCCGCGCCAGGGGCGACCCTTCGTCGGAACGACCCACCTCGGCCTCGATCCCCGTCTCCTCGATATCGAGGCAGATGGCCTGTGCCCGCCACGTGTCGGGCACTACGACCGAGATTCGTGCTCCGACCGGGGTATGAACCGATTGTCCTTGTGCGGCAAGCAAACCGGCCAGGTCGTCGATCGAGGCGTCTTCCGTCTCAGCGGAGAACAGCGACATCTGGCTCACCCTCCTGACGATACGCGGGAGGGGCAGACGGTCGGCGCAGCGACCTAGAATGGATACTCGGTCGTGACGCTAACCAGGGGGTGTGATGGAACAGACCACCTACGGTACTGAACTTCTCGGCCGGACCCTCGCCGGTGAACACCCGGACACCGAGAGTCCGCTGACGCATCTGGCCGTCATCCCCACCCAGACGGCGCGATTCGGCCGCTGGCCCGACTGGGTCGATCCGCGGGTGCGTGAGGCGCTGAACGACCACGGCATCAACGAGCCGTGGCAGCACCAGGTCCAGGCCGCCGACCACGCCGTCGCCGGGCGGCACGTGTCCATCTGCACCGGGACCGCCTCCGGGAAATCGCTGGCCTACCAGCTGCCGATCCTGACCACGTTCCTAGAGGATCCGAACGCGACAGCGCTCTACCTCTCCCCGACCAAGGCCCTGGGCACCGACCAGTTACGGGCGGTCTCCCGGTTGATCACGGGGCGGAAGGACTTTTCGCATCTGCAACCGTGCATGTACGACGGCGACACCGAGCAGGAGTTGCGGCAGTGGGCCCGCCTGCATTCACGGTGGATCTTCACCAACCCAGACATGGTGCACATCGGTATCAACCCGGCACACGCCCGATGGCGGCAGTTCCTGGCCCGGCTGCGCTACATCGTGGTCGACGAGTGTCATCACTACCGAGGCGTGTTCGGCTCCCACACCGCCCTGGTGCTGCAGCGCCTGCTGCGACTGGCGCGCAGGTACGGCGCCGATCCGGTCGTCATCGGCGCCAGCGCGACCGTCGCCAACCCGGAACAGGCCCTGTCCCGCCTGATCGGCGAGCCTGCGGTGGCAGTGACCGAAGACGCATCCCCGCACGGCGAACGGACCGTCGCGCTGTGGGAGCCGGGTTTCGTGGACAACAGCCACGGCGATCAGGGGACTCCGCTCCGCCGGCCGGCCGGAGCCGAGGCCGCTCGCCTGCTCGCCGATTTCGTCATCGAAGGCGCTCGGACACTGTGCTTCGTGCGCAGTCGCCGCGGCACCGAGGTCACGGCGCTGCGCGCACAGCAGCTGCTGGCCGATGCGGCACCGGCCCTCGTCGATCGCGTCGCGGCCTATCGTGCGGGCTATCTGGCCGACGACCGGCGCCGGCTGGAGAAGGCACTGGCCGACGGTGATCTGCTGGGTGTGGCCACCACCAATGCGCTGGAGCTGGGCATCGACATCAGCGGCCTGGATGCGGTGATCGTCGCCGGCTACCCGGGAACGGTCGCCTCATTCTGGCAGCAGGCCGGCCGGGCCGGCCGCCGCGGCGCGGGTTCACTGGTCGTCCTGGTGGCCCGCGACGACCCGCTGGACACATACCTGGTCCACCACCCCGCCGCACTGCTGGACCGTCCCGTCGAAGCGACGGTGACCGATCCGGCCAATCCGTACATTCTGGGCCCCCACCTGCTCTGTGCTGCCACCGAAGCCCCCCTCACCGGCGCCGAGGTCACAGCCTGGGACGCTACCGAACTGGTCGACCAGCTGACCGCCGACGGGCTCCTGCGACGGCGCAAAGCCGCCTGGTATCCGGCGCCCGGACTCGACCCGCACGCCGACATCGATATCCGCGGCGGGATCGGCGGCCAGATCCTGATCGTCGACACCACCACCTCCCGGTTACTGGGCACCGTCGACGGTGGCCGCGCCACCCGCACCGTCCATCCCGGTGCCGTCTACCTGCATCAAGGCGAGAGCTTCGTGGTCGATGAACTGGACCTGCACGATGGGCTGGCATTGACGCATCCGGAAGAGCCCGACTGGACCACCTCGGTCCGCGAGGACAGCGAGGTCGAGATCCTGCGTACCGTGCGGTCTGAGACCTTCGGACCGCTCACGATCGCACTGGCCGAGGTCCGGGTCACCGATCAGGTCGTCGCCTATCTGCGCAAGGCGCTCTCCGGCGAGATCCTCGACTCGGTGCCGCTGGACCTACCCGAAGAAGTACTCGAGACCAAGGCGGTGATGTACACCGTCGAACCCGAAGCGCTCGTGTCCGCCGGCGTGCCCGTCGACAAGTTCCCCGGAGCACTGCATGCGGCCGAACACGCGGCCATCGGCATGCTCGGCTTGGTCGCGACCTGCGATCGCTGGGACATCGGTGGATTGTCGAGCAATCTGCATTCGGGAACCGGTCTGCCGACCGTCTTCGTCTACGACGGGTACCCGGGTGGCGCCGGCTTCGCCGAACGCGGCTACGACGCCTTTCCGACGTGGATCCGGGCCACCGGAGAGGCCGTTTCCGCTTGTGGCTGTCCCTTCGGCTGCCCCAGTTGTATTCAGTCTCCCAAGTGCGGGAACGGCAACGAGCCCCTGGACAAGGCCCACGCGATCAGGGTGCTCGACCTGGTGCAGCGCCTGGACCCTCGCGACCGCTGAGGCACTGGTTGCCGGGGTTCAGCCGGCCCGCGGCGGCGTCGCTGCGTCGACCTCTTGCAGTACCGGTCGATTGATCATTCGAGGCGGGTTCGGGCGGGGTTGTTCCGGGG
>NZ_BANT01000014.1 GCF_000333015.1 Gordonia hirsuta DSM 44140 = NBRC 16056
GTGCCCGCCACCGGTTGACGGTGGCGGGCACTCGAGGTTTGCGGTCTTCGTCGATCGCCGGATCAGGCGGTGGCCGGTGCCTCGGGCAAGGCTGCCAGCACCGCGTTCCGCAGGGCATCGGCGGTGGTCGCCGATTCGATCAGTGCGGTCGAGGCCGGGTCACCCACGTCGAGGATCCCCAGTAGCAGGTACTCGGGCCGGATCGACTGGTCACCGCGTTCGCGGGCGAGTTCCATCGCCGCACGCACGGCTTCGCGGGTCGACGACCCCATCCGGGCACGGGCACCCCGGCCGCGCGGTCCGCGCCGGCCGCGACCGCCCTCCCAGGGGCCGCCACCGTCCGGACCGGCACCGTCCGGACCGGCACCCGGCCCCCCGGGGCCGAAGCCTTCCGGACCGAAGCCTTCGGGACCGAAGCCACCGCGTCCGCGGCCACGACCGCGGCCGTGACCCCGTCGGCGCCGGTGCCGCTGACCGTGGTCGCCGTCGTGCTCCGGACCGCAGACCGGCTCATGATCGCGGTGATGCCCCCGCCCCCGCCCCCGTCCGCGGCCCCGACCACGCTCGGGCCGTTCGCCCCAGTCGTCGGCCAGGTCCTCAGCGAAGTGGTCGTTGACGGCTGAGCGCACCCTGTCCAGGTCGATACCGATGGCGGCCAGTGCCGCGCGGTCGGCCTCGTACCGGTCGGCGGCGGTGGCCTCGTCGGCATCGTCGACGCTGTCGCCGTGTTCGGCGTGGAAGGCCCGCACACTCTCCCGTGCCCCTTCCAAGGTCAGGCCCTGCTCACCAAACAACGCGAACAGCGGACTGCGCGCATTACCGAGTATGCCGAGGATCAGGTGGTCGTTGCCCAAACCCCGATGTCCGAGGTCGTCAGCTTCCTGCGTCGCGAACATCATCACGACGCGGTCGTCTGCATTGAAACGGTCAAACATGATTGCCGTCCTTTCCGGCCTCGTCGGCCGAATCGGTTCCGCGTGCCGCCGCACCCTTGTCTGGGCGGGCGCCCTCGCGGAACGAGTGCTTCTGATGCACGGCCTGCCGGCTGACCTGAAGGACCTCGGCGATCGCCTGCCAGCTCCACCCGTGGGAGCGGGCGTTGGCGACCTGAACGTCCTCCAGACGGTCGGCAAGAGTCCTCAATGCCCGAATCGCGGCCAGCCCCACTCCGGGGTCGCTGCTGGCGGCGGCTCCTGCGACCTGATCGCCACCGGAAGCTCCGTCGTTCGGATCGATTGTCGGTTTCCCTTCGTCGTGCATGATGTCAGGTTATCTTGACACTTACCGTGTTGTCAACATTTATTGACACTACGCGGTGGTGTGCGCTCCGAAGCGGGTCGTCTGGAAGAATCCCCTTCGCCCCATCCCTTCTCGCCCGTTCCACAGCCGGAGTCGTATCGATGCGCTTCAACCCCCCGCCGAACTGGCCACCCGTGCCGCCGGGCTGGACGCCACCCTCGGGATGGAAGCCCGACCCCGCGTGGGGACCGCCGCCGCACGGCTGGCCGCTCTGGCTGCCCGAAACGCCCGCATCGCAGTCGGGTCCGACCGACCACGCAGCGGCTGGCGAGAAGAAGACCGGCACCGCGCCGCACCCCCACCCGGATCCGGCAACGCCGGCGAAGAAGCCCAAGCGAGTCGGCCGCTGGGGGAAGGCCACTCGGAAGGCCGTCGAGAACCCCCTGTGGACCACCCTCGGCGCCCTCGTGGGCATCGTCGGCCTGGTGGTCTCGGTGATCCAGATCTACCAGGCGATGCAGACGCCGCCGGTCGACCTCGAGGTCGCCTCCATCACCCTCGACGGCGAGCAGACGATCCCGGCCCACCTCCTCGGCGGCCGGACTGCCGGGAACGGTTCGGTCGGAGCGACACCGATCGATCTGACCCTGCAGAACAAGGGGGGCGAACCGTCGCTCATCACCCGGATCGACGCGACCGTTGTCTTCTTCGAACAGCTGCGGGACTGCACGGCCGCCCCGGCGACCCCCGCACGCGCCGCCGGCCAGTACCAGCTGAAGATCCCGATGACGGACACCGCACCGTCGTCCAAAACCTTCTCGAACGAGATCCGCTTCGAGGTGAAACCCGATGCGGCCGACCGCATGGTCCTGACCATCGGACCGGAACAGCAACCCGCCTTCGCCATCCAGCCGATGGTGATGTCGGTGAAACTGGCTCTGATCCACGACCACAACCAGACCAAGGAGATCGGCACCGTCTCCCTGGTCACGACCGTCGCCGCCACCAACGCCCAGATCGGCGGAACCCCGGCGACCGCGGCCGGCCGCCAGTGCGCCAAGGAGAACCTGGAGCAGCTAGACACCATGTTCGCGATCCAGGCCACCCGCTCCCGGGTGCTCGACGAGTTACGCTCGGCCTACCAGGCCGCAGCAGGCTGACCCCGAACCGACCGAAGCCAGGACGAACGATGCGTTTCAACCCGCCGCCCAACTGGCCACCGCCCCCGGAACCGGGATGGCAGCCACCACCCGGCTGGCGACCCGATCCCCGCTGGGGTCCCCCGCCGACCGGCTGGCCACTGTGGATGCACGACGTTCCCGCACCCCAGCAAACACCGGCCTCGCCGCAGCCACCTCATGTACCCCGGCCGGAAGCGCGAGCACGACTCACCGGTGCACTCACAAGCCGCGCGTGGATCTCCGTCGCCGCCGTGGTGAGCGCGCTGTCCCTGGTCGTGGCCAGCTGGGTCTACTTCGGGGGCGGACCGGGCACGACGAACGGCGGTCTCGAAGTCGCCGCCGTTTCTATGGACTCGGTCGTCGAAATTCCTGCGACGACCCGCAGCACTGCCACACGCGGGGAAAACGCACCGATCAGCACTCCGCAGAAGACCGTGCCGGTGGACATCACCCTGAAGAACACCTGCTCGATGCCCATCATCGTCAAAGAGATCCGCGGGGAGGTGTTGCACTTCGCGGAGCTTCCCGATTGCGGACGCTTCGGTGGCGGCCCCGCGGTACTCTCCGCCTCGTTCGGTCTCGTCATCCCCACGACTTTCCGGGACGACGCAAGAAAGCCGACCACCACGCAGATCGCCATGCCCGCCGACTTCGTCGTCGAACCGGGGTCCGTAGGCCGGATGGAAGTGACCTTCGGCCCAGAGACTCAGAACTCTTCGTTCGTCAAACCGAACATCATGGCTGTGAAGATCAGCCTCGTCCCCGATGTCGGCGAGCCGTTGCTGATCGGTACCGCCGGCGGGGTCAGCCAGGTCCAAGATGTCGTGCACATGGCCGAGCACGAGTCCTACTTCGCCCGCCCCCAACCGGCGGACTGCAACCGGGCGAATCTTCGCGAGGTACTCAAAGTCACCCGGTCGTCCGATGTCCGATCCCCCTATCTGACCCAGATGGAGAAGATCTACGCCAAATACGCCTGAACCACTGCACGCGCATGATCCTCATCGAGGCGCGGCGTGCGGCAGGTGGCGTTCGCGTCGCGACGTCGGCATCGTGGCGCGGCGATCGTCCGCGGCTACTCCGACAGGATGGACTCGGTGATGTTCATCCGCGACGCCCGCACCGCCGGCACCAGCGCACCGAACAGACACAGCGCGGCCGCGGCCACCACATATCCGGTCGACGACCACAGCGGCCGGTAGAGGATGTCGATCGACGTCGTCTCGGTGAGGATCTTGTCGGCCAGATAGTGCAGCCCGCTGCCCATCACGATGCCGACCACCGCACCGACGATCGCCACCGACCCGGCCTCAGCGAGCACCATCCGGACGACGAACCGCCGCGAGGCGCCCATCGCCCGCAGTACCCCGAGTTCGCGTCGGCGCTCGAGCACCGACAGCAGCAACGTATTGAGCAACGCGATCGCGGCGGCGGCAGCCACGATCCACTGGATCGCAACGGTGAAGGCGCCCGCCTGCTCGACGGTGCTCTGCGTCGCCTGCAGCGCCGCGTTGCCGGTGTAGACGTAGACCGGGCGGTTGCCCGCGCCCGGGTACTCTGCAGCGATCTCGGCCAGGTCGTGCTGGACCTGAGCCAGATCGGCTCCGGGCGCGGTGAAGATCTGCAGGTAGGTCTGCCCCGGCCGCTTGAACCACTCCGCCATCAGGTCCGCCGAGATCGCGCCGGTCCCCGAATCGATGGTCACGTAGTTCACCGTGTCGCGCACCACGAGCTCGTGATAGCCGGTCGGCGTGGCCAGTCGCAGGGTGTCGCCGGTTCGCACACCCAGCGTCCGCGCCAGAACCCGCGACAACAGGATCCCGTCTCCGTCGAGCGTCTGGGCCGCCGCCTCCGGGGTCGCCTTCTTCAGGAACGGTGCCGCCGCGCCCGGTTCCAGACCCTGCAGCATCGCTCGCGCATCACCGATGTTGACAGCGGCCCACTGGCCCCCGGCGATCCGCTCGACACCGGGAACCTCGGCCGCGCGTTCGGCGATCTCGGGGTTCAGCACCGGCCCGACAGGAATATCGTCTTCGGCGCGGGCGGAGACGTAGATGTCCGGGTCGCTGAGCCCGTCGAGAGAGTTGGCGATCGAGTCGACCATATTGCTCAACGCTCCGGAGGTGCCGATGCCGACGGCGATGGCCACCCCGACGGTCATCACCGTGGCCCAGACCCGGCGCGGAGCGCGGTCGCTGTTGATCGCGGCCAGCCGGCCCGGACCACCGAACCGCCGGGACACCACGACCACCGCGCGCACCAGCGCCACCGTGATGCCGAAACACACCAGGATCGCGCCGATCGAGTAGACGGCCCCCGCCAGCAACGCCGGGCGGCCCTCGACGGTGCCGACCATGACGACCGCGCCGATCACCAGCGCCACACCCGCGATGCCGGTCAGCCACAGCAGCATCCGCTGCGGCGGCTGTGCGTCGGAGGCCTCCCCCGGCACCATGGCCTCGACGGGTGCCACCGCGAAGACCGACCGTGCCGCCAAAGCCGTCGCCGCCACACAGGCCAGTACGCACGCGATCACCGCCAGCGGAGCGGCATAGCCGGGTAGATGGTAGGAGACCTCCAGGGCGGTCGAGCCGACGGTGGACGGCAGTCGTCCCACCGCCCAGCGGCCGGCGACGATCCCCACCGGAACGCCGATCAGACCACCGACGAGACCGAAGATCGTGGCTTCGGCGAGCAGATCGGTCACCAGGTGCCGGCGCCGGGCACCCAGCGCCCGGATCATCGCCAGCGACTGGCGGCGCGAGGCGACCGCCATGTTCATCGTGTTGAACACCAGGAACGCGGCGATCACCAACGAGACCATCGAGACCAGGAGCGTCGAGTCGCGGGTCACCGCGCTGGCCACCTCGGATTGGCGCACGCGGAAATCCGGGTCCACGACGCTCGCCCGGCCGTCGACCACTTGATCGACCTGCCGGCGCAGTTCGGCGTCGGAGACCTGCCCGTTGGGCACGATCATGATCGAATCGACGGCGCGGCCGTCGGGCCCGTCCAGCCCGGCCAGTTCTTGCGCCAGCGTCAGATACGCGAAGATGAACCGTCCCCCGTTGAGGACGTCGGTGGCCGGGTCGTCGATCACCTCGAGCACCTGGACCTGGCGGCCGGCCACGTCGACGGTCTGCCCCTTGGTCAATCCGGTGCCCGCTCCGGCGAAGATGCCGTCGCGCAGCCGCTCCATATCGATCGGCTGATCGGCGCCGGCCGCCGCCGACCGCAGTTGCGGCGACAACGCCCCGACACGTGCATCCGAGCCCAGCAGGGTGGTCTGCGTCCCGTCGAGCAGGACCACGCCGCGCACCAGCGGCACGACCGCCTTGGCGCCGGTGACGTCGCTGCGGAGCTGGCCGATCAGGTCTGCCTCGACCCCGGTGTCGGCGATCGCGGCCACTTCCAAGGTGGCGTCGCCGGAGATGGCGGCATTGAATTTGCGGACCGTCTCAGTCATCGAGCCGTACGCACCCAGGACCGCGATCAGCAGCCCGGAGGCGACGATCACCACGATCAGCGAGGTGATCACGCGCAGGCGATGGCTCGCCAGTTCACGCAGGTTCAGGATCCGTACGCGGGTCAGACCCGCGCCGAGGGCACCCAGATTCACCGGCCCGCCTTCACTGCGCCCGATGGCGGCCGCCATCGCCGACCCGCGGTATCGGCCCGGTCATCCAGAGCGCTCCGGGCACCGGGCGAGCGGAGGGCCGGCCCGGGATGGGCGGGGGTCCGGGGATCTCCGGCCGCGACGGCGGTGCCTGTCCTGCGGTCGGCGCCTGCGGTTCTCGGCCGGCCGCAGCGACGTTGCCCGGGTCGTGAATCTTGCCGTCTCGCACCGTGATCACCCGGTCGCTGAAATCGGCGGCGTCATCGGCGTGGGTCACCATCAGCACCAGCCGGTCGGGTTCGTCGTGGGCCACCTCGGCCAGCAGCGCCAGCACGTCGGCGCCGGTCTTGGAGTCCAGGTTGCCGGTGGGTTCATCGGCCAGCAGGATCTTCGGATCCATGATCAGGCTGCGGGCGATCGCCACCCGCTGCATCTGCCCGCCGGACAGTTCGGAGGGCCGGTGGTCGATCCGGTTGCCCAGCCCGACCCGCTCCATCAGCTCCACCGCGCGCGGTTTGGCCGAGCCCAGCGACTTGGAGTCCAGCAGCATCGGCAGTGCGACGTTCTCCCACGCCGACAGCGTCGGCACCAGGTTGAAGAACTGGAAGATGAAACCGACCCGGTGGCGCCGGAACGAGGAGGCCGCATCGTCGTCGAGAGTGCCCAGATCGACACCGTCGACGGTGATCGTGCCGGACGTCGGAGTGTCCAGGGCGCCCAGGATGTGCAGCAGCGTCGATTTACCGGCGCCGGAGGGACCGATCACCGAGACGAACTGCCCGCCGTCGAGCGTCAGACTGGCGCCGTCGAGGGCGCGGACGCGTTCCTCTCCCATCCGGTATTCGCGGACCAGATCCCGGGCCTCCACCAGCGCCATGTCCGGCTACTCCTGATCGCCGCGAAGCCGAGCGTGCAGATCCTCGCGGCGGGCGGCGCGGTCGGCGTCGAGCAGGGAGATCTGCTCGTTGACCTTCAGTCGCACCGACTTGAACAGGAACATACCGATCGGCAGGGCGATGACCACACCGAACAGTGCGGCCGCCAGCAGCGGGACGGTCACCCCGAACAGGTAACCGATTCCCATGATGAGAGCCGCCACCACCACCACCAGCCCCATGCGTACGAGGGTGTACAGCGCCACCCAGCCGGTGAGGGAGGCTGCGGTGGCCTTCTTCTCTGCTGATCCGCCCAGGTCATCAGTCATGGGGACAGCCTACGTCCTCGCCGAAAACCGCCGACACCGTACCGGGGCATCTCCGGGGCCCCTTCACCCCCGCCGGAACCGGACGAGACCGGCATTACCGACTCTTTACCGTTACCTGACCATTCGAGCACCTGACGGTTCGGGGTGTATGGATGGAATCGTCCGATCCGGGACGACGCACCGAGTGGAGGAAGCATGACAACGACCCCCGAGGCCGCAACCATCACCCCGAGCATGGCTCGCCAGCACAATCTGACGCCGGGCCAGGTCGCCGAGATGTTCAACGTGAATCCGAAGACCGTCGCACGCTGGGCCAGTACCGGCGTCCTACCGTCGATCCGGACCCCCGGTGGACACCGCCGGTTCCGCGAAGCCGACGTGGTGGCGCTGCTCAACCGCTGACCGGTGTCCGGCGGATGATCGGTGGCCGGCGACCGACCCGTCGCACGACGGTGCTCGGCGGACGGCACCGAACCCGGCGGTGCCGCCGAGTGCGCCGGGTACCGTGGAGCCATGGCCTACCTGTACTTGCTGATCATCCTCGTCGCGGTTGGATTCGTGGTGTGGAAGATCTCGCAGGCCCCGAAGAACCCGCCCGCACCCACCTCCCGGCGAGATGCGCCGCGCGGACCCGATGACGACCCGGAGTTCCTGCGCCGCCTCTGACGCCCACCGGCCCGAGCGCACAACGGAGAGGGCGCCCCGATCACTGATCAGGGCGCCCTCTCCGTCGTCTTCGGCGGCGGTCTACGTGCTGTAATCGTAGAAGCCGCGGCCGGTCTTGCGGCCCAGATAACCGGCGTCGACCATGCGGCGCAGCAGCACCGGCGGCGCATAGTGCGGTTCACCGAATTCGGCGAACAGCGATTCGGCCACCGCCAGGCACACGTCCAGACCGACGGTGTCGCACAACCGCAGCGGGCCCATCGGATGGGCACAGCCGTGGACCATGCCCGCATCGATGTCTTCGGCCGAGGCGAAACCGCTCTCGTACATCCGGATCGCACTGGTCAGATACGGGATCAGCAGGGCATTGACGATGAAGCCGGCCTGATCCTTCGATTCGATGGTGACCTTGCCGAGCTGGTCGGTGGCGAAAGCGGCCACCTTCGCGACCACCTCGGGATCCACCTTGAGGGTGGTGACGATCTCGACCAGGGCCATCACCGGCACCGGATTGAAGAAGTGCATGCCCAGCACACGCTCGGGATGCTTGGTCGCGTTGGCCAGCCGGATCACCGGGATCGACGAGGTGTTGGTGGCCAGGATCGCATCCGGGCGGACGATCTCATCGAGTCTGGTGAAGTACTCGAGCTTGAGCGATTCGATCTCGGGCATCGCCTCGATCACCAGGTCGCTGTCGGCGAAGGTGTCCAGGTCGGTGGTGACGGTGATCCGCTCCAGGGTGGCCGCCGAATCGGCTGCGCTGAGCTTGCCCGACTTGACCGCGCGGGCCAGGCTCTTGGCGATGCGCTCGCGGGCGGCGTCGACGGCCTCGGCACGTTCGAGCACCCGGACGACCGAGCCCGCGCGGGCGATCACCTCGGCGATACCGGCACCCATGGTGCCGCCGCCGATCACTCCGACATTCTTCACACTTACTCCTTAGGGTCCTTGCAGGTGAGGATCGCTGGGTGGCCGGCTCACAGTCCCGCGTACGAGTGCAGGCCGGATACCACCAGGTTGATGGCGAACAGGTTGAACAGCAGGGTCACGAACCCGGCGACGTTGATCCACGCCGCGGCGGTCCGCCAGCCGACGGTCGCCCGCGCATGCAGGTAGGCGGCGTAGACGACCCAGGAGATGAAGCTGACGGTCTCCTTGGGGTCCCAGCCCCAGTACCGGCCCCACGAGGATTCCGCCCAGATGGCGCCGAAGACGATGCCCAGGCCCAGCAGCGGGAAACCGACGACGACGCATTTGTAGGCCACGCGGTCGAGCGATTCGCTCGACGGAAGCATGGAACTCTTCTCCGGCCAGCGCTGCTTGATCAGGAACAGGACGCTCAGGACGCCGGACACCAGCAGAATGCCCGAGGAGATCGAGATCACCGAGACGTGAATGGCCAGCCAGTACGACTTGAGCGCCGGCACCACCGGGGCGGCCTGCGTGTACAAGGCGGTGCCGCCGATGTACATCATCAGCACCACCGGCAGCAGCACGAAGCTCATCATGGGCCGGTAGGAGGTCTTCCGCAGAGCCACCAGCCCGCCGGCCACACAGGCTGCCGAGGTCAGCGAGATGAACTCGTACATGTTGCCCCACGGCATACGATCGGTCGCGTATCCGCGCAGCACGATCGAAGCGATATGAGCGGCCAACCCGAGGAAGACCACCGGGTAGACCGCGGCACTGAGCCGAGCCGAACGGGGGCGACGGCGCACCGGCGGGCCGCTGATCTTGCCCGGGGTCCGCGCATCCAGGGCGGGTGCGGGATCGGCTTCCGGCGTGGACGAGGCCCCGGCGGCCACCAGTTCGCGGGCCTGCTCCTGTGCGGCCGCGCCGACCACCGTCTTGGCCTTGACCTGCATGGCCAGCGCCACCAGGAACAGCGCCATCGCCACGGCGTACAGGATCACCGCGGCGGTGTAGAACTCATCCGACAGCCTGCCCAGGGTCTCGTTGACGTAGGCGCCCATATCCGTGTTCACGTGTTCGGTCCTCTAGTTCTCTCGCGTGTGCGGGCTCTACAGCCTGCCCGGCTTCAAGCGGCCCCCGTCGACCAGCAGCGCGCGCGCCTGATCGTCGAAGCCTTCTCCCCAGCCGGCCTGATCGGTACGAGCCAAGCCAGCCACTTCTACTACAGTACGTCGCTGACCGCCGCCGGCGTCAACGTCGCCGGTCGACGCCGGAGTCAACCGGATCCAGATCCTGCGGCGGCGCACCAGCAGCGACACCAGCAGACCCAGCAGCATGATGATCGACGAGATCAGCACGCCGTTCTGCGCCGGATCGTGGGAGACCTGCATGGACACCCACCGCTTGTACCCGTCGAAGGAGATCACCGTGCCGTCGGGCAGGGTGGTGCTCTGCCCCAGGTCCAGATTCACCGAGGCCTTGCGCACCAACCGGCCCTGTTCGATCAGGTCGCGGTCGAGGGTGTAGACGCTCTGGGCCCGGCCGGTGTCCAGTCCGGTGTCGCCGACGTAGACCCGCACCGCCACGGCGGGTTTGTCGACGATCGCCGACTGAGACAGCAGCAGGGTGCCGTGGTACGTCGGATCAGGGGCGAACAGTCCGTCGATGGCGACCTGGTGTTTGCGTCGTTCGTCTTCGTCCGGGTACATGCGGGCCGGGGTGTCGAAGCGCATCGCTCCGTCCGAGAGCATGGTGTTGGTGTCCTGCGGCAGATACGGCGCGGTCTGGGTGCGCTTCTCCCCGTTGGGGAAGGTCACCGTGAAGGTCGGGGCGAAACCGTTGCCGAGCACATAGACGCGGTCTCCGGCCACCCGCAGCGGATGGTTCACCTTGATGGTGTCGTGTTCCCACTCGTTCTCCGGCGCGCTGACGTCGGTGGTGTAGAAGACCTGCGAGGTGTACATGTCCGGCTGCCCGTTCGGCAGGAACGTGGCCTCGAAATCGTCGACCTTGATACAGAACGGGCTCAGGTCGGTGCCGTCGACCATCGCCCCGGAGCGGAACGAATCGTAGACGGCGGTCGAGGTGTTGCACAGGACCTGATCGTCGTCGGCGACGAGGGTGCGGGTGCCCTCGTAGCCGAAGAGTTTGCCGATGGCGATGGTCACCAGCAATGCCACCAGCGCCAGGTGGAACACCAGATTGCCGAATTCGCGCAGGTAGCCCTTCTCGGCCGAGACCTCCACGACACCGGCGTCGGTGGTGCGCGTGGTGCGACGCCAGCCGCGCAGGTTCGCGCTGACGCGCTGGGCCAGCTCCTCGGGAGTGCCGTCGACGGTCTCGGTGATGTGCCGGGGCAGCCGTTTGAGGTTGCGGGGAGCGCGCACCGGCTGGGTGCGCAGCGCCTGCACGTACTCCCAGACGCGCGGGGTGATGCAGCCGACCAGTGAGATGAACAGCAGCAGGTAGATCGCGGTGAACCAGCCCGAGGAGAAGACGTTGAACAGACCGACCCGGTCCATCCAGATGCCCAGCTCGCCGCGGTCGGCGATGTAGTCGGCGGTCTTGCCCTCGTTGAGATCACGCTGCGGCAGCAGGGCACCGGGGATCGCCGCGATCGCCAGCAGGAACAGCAGCGCCAGCGCGGTGCGCATGGACGTGAGTTCACGCCAGAACTTCCGTGCCGGCCCCACCACCCAGCGGTTCAGCGGCGACGGGCCGGACGACTTGGAACCGGTCATACGGGCAACTCCACATCCGAGATCAGATGAATCCGCAACCAATCGACGAGGTCGTTCCACCAGCCGAACAGCAGTGCCATACCGACGGCGATCATCAGGACACCACCGATCACCTGGATGGTGCGGGCATTACGTCGCAGGAAACCCAGGCTGCGCACGGCCCACGCCGAAGACAGCGCGAGCAGCAGGAACGGCAGACCCAGGCCGATGCAGTAGGCGACCACCAGCACCACTCCGCGCACCGCGGTCATGCCCTCGGTGTTGGTGGCCACCACCAGCACCGCGCCCAGGGTCGCGCTGCTGCACGGGATCCAGCCGACCGCGAACACTGCGCCCAGCAGCGGGGCACCGACCCAGTTGGAGACGCGCAGCGGTGACATCCGGTAGTCGCGGACCGAGATGGTCCCCAGGAAGATCAGGCCCATCAGGATCGTCACCACGCCGCCGATGCGCTGGAGCAGTTCCATGCGCGACTGGTCGTAGAAGACCGAGGTGGCCCCGAAGACGGCCGCGGTGGCCAGGACATAGACGACGGTGAAGCCGAGGACGAACAGGAAGGCCGCACCCAGCACCCGCATCCGGCCCTTCTTCGGCGGCTCATCGGGGCTGACCGCGGGCGCTTCGGCGCCGACCAGACCGGCCAGGTAGCTCAGGTAGCCGGGCACCAGCGGCACCACGCACGGGGACGCGAACGAGATCAGGCCGACCAGCAGGCACACCCCGACGCCGAGCAGCAGCGGCCCGGACGAGACGGTGTTGGCGAAGGTCTCGGCGACACTCGCCATCGGCATGACGGTCATTGCGGTGAATCACCCTCCGCGACCACCTGCAGGACCTGCTCGCGCAGTTCCTTCTCCCCGATGGCCTTGAGGTAGACCACCGCCGGCCGCAGCTGCCGGTCCAGGATCACCGTGGTCGGCACCGCACCGACCGGCACGCCCAGCGCCTTGAGATTGCGGCCGCCGTAGTCGTAGATGGACGGATACGTCAGACCGCGGTCGGTGGCGAAATCGCTTGCCGCACTGCGGTTATCCCGGAAGTTGATGCCGACGAAGGCCACCCCGCGGTCTTTGGTCTGCTGATAGACCGCCTCCAGTTCGGTGGCTTCCTTGCGGCACGGCGGGCACCAGGAGGCCCAGACGTTGACCACCACGACCTGCCCCTTGTACGAGTTCAGGTCGACGGTGCCGTCACCGTCGAGTCGCTCCCCCGATACCGGGCCGATCGGCTTGCGCTCGTCGACCGGATAGTGGATCACCGTCTGCCCGCCGGGTGCGACGATCACATTGCCCTGGCCCCGCACCACCGCGTCGTCGCCGGTGGCGCAACCGGTGAGCAGCAACACCCCGATCAGTGCCAGAGCACCGGTGAGTGCCGCCGGCCGCGGAAAACGCGATCGCACCGCTGTCACGCCCCGGTGATCCGCGGGTCGGAGGCGCCGGCCGGTTCGGAGTAGACGATGTCGACCAGTTCGTCGCCCTCGTAGATCAAGCTGGTCAGCGAGGCCAGCGAGCACTGGCGGACACGGGGGTCATGCCACAGGCGACGACCCTCCAGGAAGCGCCGCAGCGTGTAGACCGGCAACTGGTGGCTCACGCACACGACTTCGTGGCCGGCCCCCTCCTTGCGCGCCTTGGTCGCCGCCGACAGCATCCGGTGCGCGATGTGCAGATAGGGCTCTCCCCACGACGGGGTGAACGGATCCCGCAGTTTGGTCCAGTGCCGAGGTTTGCCCAGCGCACCGTCGCCGACGGCCACCTTCAGGCCCTCGAACTGGTTGTCGGCCTCGATCAGATCGTCGTTGGTGATGATCTCCAGACCGTGCGAGGCGGCGATGGGGGCCGCGGTCTCCTGGGCCCGCTGCAGCGGGGAGGCGAAGACCGCGGCGATGTGGTGGTCGGCCAGGACATCAGCGACGGCCTGTGCCTGTGCCCGGCCGTTGTCGGCGAGGCGGAACCCGGGCAGCCGCCCGTAGAGGATGCCGTCGGGGTTGTACACCTCGCCGTGGCGCATCATGTGGACGATCGTCTTGGTCATGGGTCTAGTCCTCCCCGGGGGCGAGCGCGGTGGCGGCCGCGACGGCGGCGACCGGCAGGGCAGCGGCGATACGTTCGAAGTCGTCGTCGTCCAGTGCCGTGGACACGAACCACGCCTCGAAGGCGCTCGGCGGGGCGTAGACCCCGGCGTCGAGCAGGGCGTGGAAGAAGGGGGCGAAACGCCAGGTCTGAGTGGCCTTGACCGCGGCGTAGTCCAGGATCGGGGCAGCCGGATCGGCGTCTTCGTCGAGGAAGAACGCACTGAACAGGTTCCCGGCGGCCTGCACCCGGTGTGGCACCCCGGCCCCGGTCAGCGCCTGGGTCAGCAACTGCTGCAGGCGCGCCGCGTTGGCGTCGAGGGTGGCGTAGACCGCGGGGGTCGCCAACTCCAGCGTCGCCAGTCCGGCAGCTACCGCGACGGGATTACCCGACAGCGTGCCGGCCTGGTAGACCGGCCCGACCGGCGCCAGATGGTCCATGATGTCGGCGCGGCCGCCGAAGGCCGCGGCGGGCAGACCGCCGCTCATCACCTTGCCGAAGGTGTACAGGTCGCCGGCGACCCCGTCGATCCCGTAGTAACCCGAGGCACTGACCCGGAAGCCGGTCATCACCTCGTCCATGATCAGCAGAGCCCCGTGCTGGGCGGTCAGCTCACGCAGGCCGGCGTTGAAACCGGGTGCCGGTGCGACCGCACCCATATTGCCGGCGGCCGCCTCGGTGATCACTGCGGCGATGTCGTCGTGCTGGGAAAAGGCGGCGGCGACCGCGTCCAGATCGTTGTAGGGCAGCACCAGGGTGTCGTGGGCGGCGGCACCGGTCACGCCCGGCGAGGTGGGCAGGCCCAGCGTCGCAACACCGGAACCGGCGTCGGCCAGCAATGCGTCGACGTGGCCGTGGTAGCAGCCGGCGAATTTGATGATCTTGCTGCGGCCGGTGAATCCCCGGGCCAGTCGCACCGCCGACATGGTGGCCTCGGTGCCGGAGTTGACCAGCCGGACCCGCTGCACCGGTTCCATCCGGGCCTCGATCGCCTCGGCGAGCGCGATCTCCGCCTCGGTGGGCGCGCCGAAACTCAAGCCGTGGACGGCGGCCTCCCGGACCGCGTCGACCACCGCGGGATGGGCGTGGCCCAGAATCATCGGACCCCAGGAGCACACCAGGTCGACGTACTGGTTTCCGTCGACATCGGTGAGGGTCGAACCCTTCGCCTCTTTGATGAAACGCGGGGTGCCGCCGACTGCAGAGAAAGCCCGGACCGGCGAGTTCACGCCACCGGGGATCGATCTGCGTGCGCGCTCGTAGAGTTCCGCGGAAACAGCGGGAGGACGGACCATGTCCACCAGTGTTCCAAATCCGAGCGCTGCCGCCCAATCGCGATGCCGCGAAAGCCCGCCGGTCGGCGGCGGCGCGTGGTAGATCACACCTGCGTGCCGGTCCGGACCGACCGCTGTTCAACGATCGATGACCGCTTGCACCGCATCTGCCATCGCCCGCTGGCCGCGGGCGTTCGGATGCAGCGCTCCCGGGCCGGCTCCGGTCGGCTCGATCCAGCGCTGCTGGCTGCCGGCGCAGACATCGTGGCCGGCCGACACCTGTGCCAGATCCACGTACCGTGCCCCCGCCGAGCCGGCAGCGGCACGGACTGCGCCGTTGAGTCTGCGCTGCAATCCGCGCAGGAAGGGCACGTCACCGGCGGCGATGGACACCTGGTCGAAACAGCCCGTCGTGGCCGGCAGGATCCACGGATAGCCGGTGATGACGATCCGCGCCCGAGGTGCCCGTTCGGCGATCTGTGCCAAGCCGCGCACGAGCGCCGGGCGGGTCTGATGATCGATCCGGTCGAACAGCTCGCTGCGCAGCGCCGCCGCGCAGGGTGCGCCGTCGGGGTCGGTCGGGCCCAGCCGCCGGCATTCCCCGGTGGCCAGTGCGAAGACATCGGCATCGTTGCCGCCCAGGGTCAGGGTCACCACCGCCACCTGATCGTCGAGGGCGTCCAGTTGCGGGGCGACGCCGAAATACTGCTCGTCCGTCAGATTCCCGGTACGGGCGCCGGCGCAGGAGACGTCGGTCAGATCCCAGCGATAGTGCCGGGCCACCAGCTGCCCGTAGTTGTCCTGGCCGCGCATACACAGGAACGGCGAGTCCGGCACCACCGGAGACAGCCCCATCCCGGAGGCGTAGCTGTCGCCCAGGTGCACATGCCGGTGCGGCGGCGCCTGGGTGTGCGTGCACCCGCTGTTCACCAGGGCCAGCAGCAGCGCGATCAGCGCCGCAGCGGCAGCCCGTCTCCGCGTCACCGCCGCTTGGGGGTCCCCGGCTCGCCGGTCAGGCCCATTTTGACGGCCAAGTGCGCATCGGTCAGTTCGCTGCGGAACCGGTCCACGTCCCGGGCCCAGGCCTGGGCGAGTCTGCCGTTGGTGAATCGCACGCCCACCCCTTTGCGGCGGCGCGGGACCGCGGGCAACTCACCCAGCGCCCGGGCACTCTCCCACTTCTGATGTTCGTGCGTGCGGTTCTCCGGGTAGATCTCGGCGATGTCGGCCAGCTCGACCGTTTCGGCGCCCTGCCGCAGCGAGGTCTCGGTAAGCACCACCGAGACATGCCGCCGGGCAGCGGCGAACTGCAGCATGCCGAAGCCCACCAGGATCACGGCGAAGATCGTCAGGATCTCCCAGTGGATGCGTCCCTGCCCGACGATCTCCAGGATCAGGACGGCCACGATCATCAGTGGACCGATCCAGATCACCGCGGTACTGCCGCCGGGCTCGTCGAACAGCACCCGGCCCGCGGCGGTCTCCTCGGTGGTCTCCTGAGCAGGGGCCGCCGCCTGGCCGGCACTGTCTTGCGCTCCGGACTCCGCCGCAGGCCCGTCCGCCGCTTCGGTCGGCGCGGGATCGTTGGCGTCGGGATCGGGCCGCCGGCTCATCGACCGTCTCCGGCCGGGCTCAGCGATTCGCCCGCGGGGTCGGAGTCTTTGCCGGTGAACCAGTCGTCCGCCGACGGCCGGTAGGCCAGGATCGTGCCGATCAGCCCGATCACCGCGGCCACCAGCACCACCGCCAGCGGGCCGGACTGGAAACCGATGGTCAGCACCAGGATCATCACCGTCACCACGATGGTCAGCGCGGCCATGATGCCCCGCGCCTGGGGCCCCCGGCACGCTTTACGGATCAGCGAGATGTAGGTCAGACCCACCGCAAGGATCAGCACCGCCACCGCCAAGACACCCAGAGGCCACCCTGCGTCCAAGGCACTGGTCACGATCGAGATCACGCCCAGGGCGGCCAGCAGCACACCGGAGGTCAGCCAGAGCCGGAAGGCCCAGCGGACCAGTGGGGGCCGGGTCGCGAGATCGGGGCTGAACCCCCACGGCGGTTTGGTCATCGGTTCCTCCCCTGACGGGTACCGGCAGACCGCGAGCGGAATGCGGCCACCTGTTCGACGAATTTTCGGGTATCCGGATGCATCGCGGCCAGTGACGCGCCGAGTGCAGCCACACCGCCGATGATCCGCGCCACCATCGCCCAGGCGGGCAGCGTTTCGGTCTCGCCGCCGTCGCCGAAGACCACGGCGATGACGTCGAACACCATCATCACCGTCAGCAGGGCGGTGATCCAGCCGAGCAGGAACCGGGCCCAGCCCTTACCGCGCAGCAACAGTGCCAGCAGACCGGCCACCAGCGCCACCAGCACCACCGCCGAGACGGCGATACCGGCGATCGTCACCATCCGGGCGACCACATCCGGGTCGCCTAGGCTCGTGCCCTTCTCCGACTGGTCCTTGACCATCGTCAGGGCCTGTTTGTGTGCCGAAGAGTACGATCCCGGCATCGCGATCACCCAGCAGAGCACCGCGAACACCGTCAGCTGGATCAGGATCAGCACGCTCTCCGGCCGGCTCGGCTTGTCCCCCGGTTCGGCGGATGGCGGCAGCGCGGCCGGTGCCCTCGGCGGCAACGACGGGACAGTCATGGCTCCACCCTAGTCAGCCCGGCGGCCACCGCTCAGCCCGCCGGGTCCACGCGACGCAGCCGGGCGGCGATCTCGACGGCCGCATAGGTCAGCACGATGGAGGCTCCGGCCCGCACGATCGACAGCACCGCCTCGTCCAGGGCGGCGTCCCGGTCGATCCAGCCGCGTTCGGCCGCCGCGCAGATCATCGAGTACTCACCGCTGATCTGGTAGGCCGCCACCGGGCGGTCGGCCAGATCGGCCACCTCCCGCACGATGTCCAGATAGCTCATCGCCGGTTTGACCATCACCATGTCGGCACCCTCGTCGAGGTCGGCCAGCAATTCGCGGACCGCTTCGGTGCGGTTGGCCGGATCCTGCTGGTAGGTACGACGATCCCCCTCCAGCGAGGAGCCGACGGCCTCGCGGAACGGCCCGTAGAAGGCCGAAGCGTATTTGGCGGTGTACGCCAGGATCGCCACCTCGGGGAAACCGGCTTCGTCCAGGGCCGCCCGGATGGCGGCGACCTGACCGTCCATCATTCCGCTGGGCGAGACCACGTGCGCGCCGGCACGGGCCTGGGCCACCGCCAGTTCGCGATATCGCGCCAGCGTGGCGTCGTTGTCGACGCGTCCAGCCGCGTCGACGACTCCGCAGTGGCCGTGATCGGTGAACTCGTCCAGGCAGGTATCGGCCATCAGCACGGTCGAATCACCTAGATCCTCGCGCAGCATCGTCAACGCCCGGTTGAGGATGCCATCGGGGCGGGCACCGCAGGTGCCGTCGGCGTCCTTGTCCTCGGGGCGGGGCACACCGAACAGCATCAGCCCGCCGACACCGGAGGCGACGGCCTCGGCGGCGGCGAGCCGGAGCGAATCCAGGGTGTGATTGACCACCCCGGGCATCGAGGTGATGGGCCGCGGGACGTCGATGCCGTCGGCGACGAACATCGGGAGCACCAGTTGCGCCGGATCCAGGCGGGTCTGCGCCACCAGGCGGCGCATCGCAGCGCTGGTGCGCAGGCGGCGAGGGCGGTTCACGGGATGATCCATGCCCCGATGGTACGGGCGCCGCGGACCGGACCGGCTTTTCGCCGGTCGGTAGAGTCGGCGGGCATGACCGAACTCGAGGAACCGGGCGAGACCGCCGCACACCCGCCCCGCTGGTGGCGTATCGCCACGATCGCCACGTCGACGATCACGGTCGCGCTGTGCGCGGTGCTCCTGGCCGCCGACGCCGAGTGGTTCGGCTTCGGCGCCTGGCTACTGACTTTCTGGCTGTTTCCGGTCGCCGGACTCGCCTGGCTGGTGCTGACGATCCTCGGCGCGGTGCGCTACCGAACCTGGCGGTTGTCGCTGATCGCGCCGGTTGCGGTGATCCTCAGTGCCGCACTGTTCTGGTATTCGGTTCCCGCGCGGGCAGGTTTCGCCGCCTCCCGGCCGGCGTTGGAAAGCCATGCCCGCGAGTGCACCGCAACCGGGGGTTCCTGGCATCGCCTGATCCGCGCCGAACAGGTCGAACGTCTGCCGAACGGCATCTGCCTGTTCTATTCACCGGCGAGCTTCATCGACCGGGTCGGCTGGGCCTACGTGCCCCCCGCGGCCGCCCCACCGGAGTCCGACTACCGGGACGGCCGGTATTCCTACCGGCACATCAGCGGGGACTGGTACCGCTTCACCTGGAACTTCTAGCCGGCGGCGGGCCACCTGCCGTTCAGGATCGGGCGCGGCGCGGCTTCTTCCGCGGCGGCGGCAGCGCCCCCTCGGCACGCAGCGTGGCCGCGTGTTCGGCGAGCGCGTCGACCAGCGCCGTGATGGACGCATCCTCCGGTCGCACATCGACCCGCAGTCCGAATTCCAGCGCCGTCTCGGCGGTCTTGGGGCCGATGCACGCCACGATCGTGCGGGCATGCGGCTTACCGGCGATGCCGACCAGGTTCCGGACCGTGGAACTGGAGGTGAAGCAGACGGCGTCGAAGCCACCGGTCTTGATCATCTCGCGGGTCTCGGCCGGCGGCGGTGCGGCGCGCACCGTGCGGTAGGCGGTCACGTCGTCGATCTCCCAGCCGCGTTCCCGCAGCCCCTCGGAGATGGTCTCGGTGGCGATGTCGGCACGCGGAAGCAGAATCCGGTCGACCGGATCGAAGACCTCGTCGTAGGGCGGGAACTCCTCGAGCAGACCCAGAGAGGACTGCTCGCCGCTGGGGACCAGCTCCGGTTCCACACCGAAGGCCCGCACGCGAGCGGCGGTGCCCTCCCCGACGCAGGCGATCTTCACGCCCGAGAAGGCGCGGGCGTCAAGACCGAATTCGGCGAACTTCTCCCACACCGCCCGCACCGCGTTGGTCGAGGTGAAGACGATCCACTGGTAGCGGCCGTCGACCAGGCCCTTGACGGCGCGCTCCATCTGCGCCGGACTGCGCGGCGGCTCCACGGCGATGGTGGGCACTTCGCTGGGGATGGCGCCGTGACCGACCAGTCGCTCGCTCATTTCCGGAGCCTGATCACGGGTGCGCGGCACCAGGACGGTCCAGCCGTACAGGGCGCGCGATTCCCACCAGGAGAACTTGGTGCGCTGGCCGACCAGCTTGCCGACGGTGACGATCAGCGAACCGACCAGCCCCAGGCTCTGCTCGGCCAGCGTGGCCAGGGTGGCTTCCACCGTGCGCTGCTGGCAGGTGGTGCCGTTGACGGTGATCGCGACCGGGGTCTGCGGGGCCAGTCCGTGTTCGGTCAGCGCACTGGCGATCTCACCCAGATGGCTGTCGGTGGCGTGCAGCACCAGCGGTCCGGGGGCGGCGGCCAGTGCCGCCCAGTCGACGTCGCCGCGGACGTCGGCGACGGTGTGGCCCGAGCCCAGCGGCAGACCGGCGAACCCGGGCACGACGGCCGCATGCGGCAGACCCGGCAGCACCTCGAAACCGACGGTGGTGCGGGCGACGGCGGTGATCTCGGCGAGCACCGCGTCGGTGGTCATCGGATCCCCGGCAACCACGCGCACCACATCGGTGCCGGTACGCGCCGTGGCGACCAGTGTCTTGGCGACCTGCGCCGGATCACCCAGTGCCGGACGCACCACCTGCTCCGCGGGGTCCTCGGGATCCTCGGCCGGTGCGGGTTCGGCGTTCCTGCGCCCGTTCTGCGGCGCCGGCACCGGCGGCAGGTGCGCCGAGCCGACCAGATCCACGATCGGTGCGGGCACATCGGGGTCGACAAAGGCCACCTGTGCGTTGACCAGGACCTCCAGGGCGCGGACGGTCAGCAGATCCGGGTTACCTGGACCCGACCCGACGAACAGAATCCGGCCGGGATTAGCCTTCTTGGTACGGCTCATGGGTTCGCACTCTCCTGCCCCGCGGACGGGGCTCAGTTCGTTCTGTGCGGGAGCCGTCAGGTTCAGGCGCGCTACGCACCTGATGGATTGACGAGTGCCGCGGCACCGAGCTCCAGCAGTTCGGCGGCGAGATTCCTACCGAGCTCGACGGCCCGATCGACCGGGCCCACCGCCGAAGCGCGGATCACCTCGGATCCGTCCTCGGCCGCCGCCGCCGCACGCAGCGACAGTTCGGCGAAGATGCGCCCGTCCTCGTCGATCGACTCGACCACCTCGGCGATCGCACCGAGCGGCGCGGTGCACCCGGCCTCCAGGGTCGCGAGCACCGCACGTTCGGCGTCAACCGCCGCGCGGGTGGACGGGTCGTCCAACTCGGCGAGGATTCTCACCAGTTCGGCATCGTCGGCACGGCATTCGACGGCGAGGGCTCCCTGCGCCGGCGCGGGCAGCATGACCACCGGGTCAAGTGCCTCGGTAACCGCGTCGGTACGACCGATGCGAACCAGGCCGGCTCGGGCGACCACCACCGCGTCCAGTTCCCCGTTCGCGACTTTGCCCAACCGAGAGTCAAGGTTGCCTCGTAGGGGGCGAATTTCCAAACCGAGACCCAGTGCTCTAAGCTGCGCAGCCCGCCGGGGCGAAGACGTGCCGACCGTCGAGCCCGGCGGCAGCTCGCCGAGGACCAGCCCATCCCGGCTGACCAGCGCATCTCGTGGGTCGACCCGGGTGGGAACGGCGGCCATCGCCAGGTCCGGTTCCGGTGCCGTCGGCAGATCCTTATAGGAGTGGATCGCGACGTCACATTCGTCCCGGCGCAGAGCCTGCCGGATCGCGGTGGTGAAGACCCCGACGCCGATCTGAGCGACCGGGGCGGTGGAGGTGTCGCCGTCGGTGGTGATGATCACCAACTCGGCCGGATGGCCGGCAGCCCGCAGACGGTCGGCGATACCGCCGGCCTGCGTGGTCGCCAGCAGCGAACCGCGGGTGCCGATACGGATGGGGGCAGCGTCGGACACTGCGTTCCTTTCTCAGGGGTTCAGTGGAATCGAAGTTCAGCGGAATCGAAGTTCAGCGGAATCGAAGTTCAGCGATATTGACGTTCAGCGATATTGTCGTTCAGCGGGACCGCGGTTCAGCGGGGCTCCCCCAGACCGGAATCGGGGGCCACCACCTGCTCGGCGGTCCCCGGCTTGAGCTCGAAGAGCTCGCGCAGGGCCGCAGCGTAATGGTCGCCGTTGCCGGTGGAAGCAAGCTGTTTGACCCGCACGGTCGGGGCATGCAGCAGTTTGTCGGCCACGCGGCGGATCGTCTTGGCGACCTCCTCGCGCTGGGCCGCATCCAGATCCGGCAGCCGGCCCTGCAGCCGCAGCACCTCGGCTTCGACCACATCGGCGGCGCGCTGGCGCAGCGCGGCGACCGTCGGGGTCACCGCAGCCTGCCGCTGGGCGGCCAGGTAGCCGGCCAGTTCGGCGGCGACGATGCTGCGCGCGGCGGCCGCCTCGTCGTCGGCAGCCACCGTGCCGCTGTCGCCGCGCAGACTCTCGATGTCGATCACCTCGACGCCGGGCAGTCGGCCGGCGGCCGGGTCGACGTTGCGGGGCAGACCCAGGTCGCAGATCATCAGCGGCACCATCGAGGCACGCCGCACCAGCGCCTGATGCACATCGCCGACCTGCAGGATCGGGGTCACCGAACCGGTCGCGGTCACCACGATGTCGGCGTCGGCCATCACCTCGGCGACGTCGCCGATGCCCGCCCCGCGGGCGGCGATGCCGTACCGTTCGGCCACCCCGGCGGCCAGTTCCCCGGCGCGCTCGGCGGTGCGGTTGACCACGATCATCTCGGTGATGCCCTCGCGGGCCAGTTCGGCGGTGGCCAGCGAGCCCATCGCCCCGGCGCCGATCACCACGGCCCGGCGCATCGGGGGACGCCCGGCGCCGCGGATGTTGCGGGCGCGCTGCAGCGCGACCGAGACCACGGAGGCCCCGGCCCGGTCGATACCGGTCTCACTGTGCACGCGTTTACCCACGCGCAGCGCCTTCTGCGCCAACTCGTGCAGGGTGCTGCCGGCAGCTCTGGTCGAGTCGGCGGAGGTGTAGGCCGACCGGATCTGGCCAAGGATCTGCTGTTCGCCGACCACCATCGAATCCAGTCCGGCGGCGACGGTGAACAGATGCTCCACCGCGGCTTCGGAGTAGTGGACGTAGGCGTGATCGGTCATCTCACCGAAGTTCATGCCCGAGTGCTCGCCGAGAACCTCGCCGACGGCCTCCAGCGCCGGGTGGAAGGCCTCGACCACCGCATAGAACTCGATGCGGTTGCAGGTGGAGACCAGCATCGCCTCGTTGATCACGTGCGACTGCATCAGGGTGTCGACCAGTTTGGGTCGGTCGTATTCGGAGACGGCGAGACGTTCGAGCACCGGGACAGGAGCGCTCCGATGGGAGACCCCGAACAACAAAAGACTCACGCTGACACCGTTTCCTCAGTCGCACGCGCCTGGCGCATGTACTCCACAGATTAGTTCACAGCACCTGAGCGCGCCCAGCACCCCGGCAGCTCCGGCCGTCATCGACGGTCAGCGGCGGGCATGCAGATCGGCCCGCAGCCGGTCCTCGTCGACCTCCCAATAGCCGTGTTCGGCACCGTCGAGCAGGATCACCGGCACCCGGTCTCCGTACTCGGCACGCGGCTGCGGATCACCGTCGCCGGCCAGCTGATCAACGTCGTGCACCTGCAGGGTCAGCCCGTAGTCGGCCAGGATCGCCTCGAGGGCGGTCTGTGCGGTGGCACACGAGGGGCAGCCGGCCCGCGTCATCAGGGTCACCACCGGAGTCTTCTGCGTCGCGCTCACGTTGCCCACCCTATTCCGGTGCGTCGGAACGGCGCCCGGCCGGTCGCACCGACCCCCTCGCACCCGCCCGGCCGGACACCGCTGCGGCTGCGATCGTGAGTCGGCCTCAGCACGGCTAGGCTGGACCCAACCGACAGCAAGGAGACGCTCGTGACCCGTAACGCTCCCGATCCCGACGATGAGTTCGCTGTGAACGACGCCGCGGACCTGGCGGGAAGCGATCTGGACGAGCAGGAACCGGACGATCACGGTCCGGCCGGCCACGACGAGATCGACGTGGTGGACGACGAGGAGTCACTGGCCGAGGACATCGCCGACGATGAGGCGGCCGCACTGACCGACGATGAGGCGGCCGCGCTGGCCGAAGCCGAGGAGAGCCGCCGGGTCGCCGCCTGGCTGGCCGAGCGGGCCGGCCGCTTCCGGCAGAGCGCCAGCGAGCTGCGCCAGGTACTGGCCGGCGAAGCCGCCGCCACCAAGGCGATCGAGTCGCTGCGCGCCCGCATCACCCCCGGTACCGACGACGACGGCCAGGTGACCCCCGACCTGACGGCCGCCGCCTTCTTCGATGTCGACAACACGCTGGTCCACGGCGCCTCGATCGTGCTCTTCGCCCGGGGACTGGCCGCCCGCAAATACTTCTCGTACAACGACATCGCCCGGTTCGCCTGGCAGCAGGCGAAGTTCCGGCTCACCGGCCGGGAGAACATGGACGATGTCGCCCAGGGGCGGGATCAGGCACTGAGCTTCATCGCCGGCCGCCGCACCGACGAACTCGTCCAGCTCGGTGAGGAGATCTACGAGGAGTACATCGCCGACCGGATCTGGCCGGGGACCCGCGCCCTGGCGCAGCGTCACCTGGCCGCCGGTCAGCAGGTCTGGCTGGTCACCGCCACCCCGGTGGAGCTGGCGCAGACCATCGCCGAGAAGCTGGGCTTGACCGGCGCGCTGGGCACGGTCGCCGAAAGCGAGGACGGCGTGTTCACCGGCCGGCTGGTCGGCGACATCCTGCACGGGCCGGGTAAGGCCCACGCGGTGCGCTCCCTGGCGGTGCGCGAGGGCCTGAACCTCAAACGCTGCACCGCGTACTCCGACTCCTACAACGATGTGCCGATGCTGTCGCTGGTGGGCACCGCCGTGGCGATCAACCCGGATTCGGATCTGCGCGAGGTCGCCAAGATGCGCGGCTGGGAGTCGTACGACTTCCGGACCGCACGCAAGGCCGCCAAATACGGTGTGGGGACGGCGATGGTGCTGGGCGCGGCCACCGGTGCCGCCTTCGCGACGGGGCGGCTGCTGCGGCATCGTCACGCACAGAAGAGCGCCGCGCAGGCGTGAGGCAGGCCGGGTCGGTGCACGCCCACGATCCGGGCCGGGGCGCGGCGCCGGCTCAGCCCAGGTAGACGCTGCCGCGGCGGCTGAGCATCCGGAACAGGGTCTGCTGGATCTCTTCGCGCACGTGGTCGGTCAGATCGAAGACGACCATCGGATCGTCGGCGGCGGCCAGCTCGTACTCGGAGGTGTCGATCGGCCGGCCGAAGTGGATGTGCCACTTGGACGGCAGCGGGATCATGCCGAACGGTCCCAGCCAGGGGAACAACGGTGTCACCGGGAAGTACGGCAACCCCAGCGCACGAGCCAGCGGCTTGAGGTCGGCGATCATCGGGTAGATCTCCTCGGAGCCGACGATCGAGACCGGGATGATCGGGGCCCGCGTACGGATCGCGGTGGTGACGAAGCCTCCGCGACCGAAGCGCTGCAGCTTGTAGCGGTCCTTGTACATCTTTCCGATGCCTTTGAACCCTTCCGGCCACACCGCGGTCAGTTCCCCCTGGCGCAGCAGCGCTTCGGCGTCGTCGTTGCAGGCCAGGGTCGCACCGATCCGGCGCGCCACATCGCCGATGACGGGCATCTCGAAGGCCATATCGGCGGCCAGGGGCCGCAGGTACCGCTGGTGCGGGTGGTTGTCGCGGACGGCGACCGAACAGATCAGCGCATCGATCGGGACGGCGCCGGCATGGTTGGCCACCAGCAGCGCGGCGCCCTCTGCCGGCAGGTTCTCCACACCGCTGACTTCGACCCGGAACCATTTGGAGTACAGCTGGCGGATGGCCGGGAACCACACCGTCTCGGTGAAGTGCGGATCGAAGCCGAAGTCGTCGACCGTGTAATCACCGGTCATCCGTTCGCGGATGAAGCCGGAGGTGGCCATCAGCGAGTCGGCGATCGCGGTCCGGATCCCGCCGAGGCTGAACAGCGGTGAGTGGCGGACCGGCCCCACCGGGGTCGCCGGCTCGTCGGGCATGACGATCTCGTTGTTGATCGGCAGGATCTCGGCGCCGCGCAGCCCGAAGGCCTCATCGTGGCCGTCCCGGCTGCGGGCACGGACCTCACGCGGATCGGAGGTGTACAGCGAGATCACCTTCGCGGTGCGCGCGTCGGTCCGGCGCTCGTCGGGAGTCATGACTGTTCTACCTCCTGTTCTCATCCGTGCCGGCGGGTCGTGAACTGCCGGTTCGTGGTCGCGCTCCGCGGTCTGCCCGATGGCACCCGGGATGACGATTCATCGTACGTCGGGCGCTACTGCAGTGCAGTGGCGGCCGACACCACCCGGCGTTCCATGGACTGCCAGGCCTGCGCGCTGATCACCGGCTCGGTGGGGCCGCGCGCGATGAAATCGTCGAGCGTCTCCAGGGTGGTGTACTTCGGCTCGAATCCGAGCTCGCTGCGCATGCGCGTGGTGTCCAGGACCCGACCGAAGGCCAGGAACCCCTCCTGGTCGGAACGGATCGAGGGAACCCGCCCCTCCTTGAGCACACCGGCCAGCGGGGCCAGCAGCGTCGCCGGCACCGGCAGCTGCAGATGTCCGGCGCGGTGCACCGCCTGGGCCAGCGTCACCACTCCGTCGCCGGCCAGGTTGAAGGTGCCGCGCACCGGATGCAGGGTGGCCCACTCCAGCGCCCCGAGGGCATCCTCTTCGTGCAGGAACTGCAGCCGAGCCGCCCGCCCGAAGACCACCGGCACCAGCGGCATGGACAGATACGAACTCATCCGCGTCGCGATCCGCGGACCCAGGATCGCCTGCGGCCGCAGAATGGTGACGTCGATATCGGGCCGGCGCCGGGCCAGGCCGCGCGCGTAGCCTTCCACATCGAGCATGTCGCGGCCGTATCCGCGCCGGGGTTCGCGCCGCGCCGGGGTGCCTTCGGTGAAGTAGGCCGGGTCGGCAGAGCTGGCGCCGTAGATCATCGCCGTCGAACGCAGGATCAGCCGCTTGACGCTGGGGGTGCGCTGACAGGCCGCACTGACCTGCATGGAGCCGACCACGTTGAGTTCTTTGATGGCCGCCGAATGGGCGGCCGCATCCATCAACGACGGTGCCGCGTGGACCACCGTGTCGACGTCATAACTGGTCAGCGCCTTGGCGATCGCCGGCCGCCGGATGTCCAGACGCAGGAACTCCGCCCGACCCATCCGGCGCAGCAGGGTCTTGTTCGGCACCCGGGAATCGACCGCGACGACCCGCTCGATCTCGGGGTTCTCGGCCAGCCGGGCCACCAGGTAGCCGCCCAGGAAGGTGGCCGCTCCGGTGACGAGCACCGAACGCGGCGCGCTCAGCGCGGGAGTCTGCGACATGACATCAGATTAGCCAAAGCACCGAACCCGCCCCAAGGGGGCGGGTTCGGAAATCGTGGCATGAGTCGACGAACGACTCACTTACCGAGTTTGCGACGCTGCACCCGGGTGCGACGAAGCAGCTTACGGTGCTTCTTCTTCGACATGCGCTTGCGGCGCTTCTTGACGACTGAACCCATGGGGCTCTCCTCACGCTCGTGCTGATCGGTACGTCGGCCGCCTCCGCCGGGGACGGGGCGGCAACCTCGTCCCGCTCAGCGCGACCGGGACCCGTGCTGCCATTCTAACGACGTTCCCGGCGCGAGACGAAATCGGGTGGTGAAGCACAGTCGTGCTCGGCGGTCACCGCCCCGACGGCGCCTGCGCGCCCGCGGGAGGACGTCCTAGCCGGCGTCGAAGTACGAGGTCTCCAGGTAGTCGTGCACAGCCTTGGCGTGCACACGGAACGAACGACCGACGCGCACCGCCGGCAGTTCACCGTTGTGCACCAGGCGGTACACGGTCATCTTCGAAACGCGCATCAGTGCGGCGACCTCGGCGACGGTGAGGAACTGCGTGGCCGAGTTGGCGTTTCCGCCGCGCGCCTCAGCGAGCTCGTTCCGGTCTCCAGGCTTTTCTGCAGCAGCCATGAACTCAAATACCTCCGGTGCACGCATCGCGGCCACCGGCTTCCCCTCCGGCGGACATAGACACGTACGTGCTACTTGGAGCTTAACGTGGCGGATGTGAAAAATGCGACGTGAGTGGCTAAATCCGACTGCTTACGGACGCCGCCGCCGCACACTCGCAGTCTATCCCCGCAGGTCAGCCGATTACCGCGGTTCGTCGGAACGTTCGGGCACCAAGGCACCGCCCGGCCGTGAACCCTCAACGTCGACTCGACGTGCGGCCTGCCTGCCGGCGTCGGCCGCCGCCCGTGCGGCCTCATTGGTCGCGTGCCGGATCCCGTAGCGCTCGAATTCGGCCAGCGCGGCGGCGGTGGTGCCGGCCGGTGAGGTGACCGCGGCCCGCAGGTCCACCGGCGAGACCCCCGAATCGGCCAGCAGTTGACCCGCACCCTTGAGGGTCTGCGAGGCCAGCTCCAGCGCCTGCACCCGGGTCAGCCCCAGTCCGACGCCGGCGTCGGTGAGCGCCTCGACGAGCAGGAAGAAGTACGCCGGCCCGGACCCCGAGATCGCGGTGACCGCATCCATCTGAGTCTCGGGGACCACCATCACCCGGCCGACGCTCTCCATCAGCCGCACGGTGAGGTCGATCTGCTCGGTGTCGGCGTAGCGTCCGGCACTGACCGCGCTCATCGCTTCGTTGACCAGCATCGGGGTGTTGGGCATGACCCGGACCACCGGGGCCCCGGCCGGCAGCAGCGCCTCGTAACGCTGCGTCGGGATCCCGGCCACCAGCGAGACGGTGATCCGCTCGGTCTCCCCGTGATCCTCGGCTCTCGCCAGTTCCCGCAGCACCGTCTCGACGGCATCGGGCTTGACCGCCAGGAACACCACCTGCGCGCTCTCGGCCGCGTCGCGGACGTCCTGGGTGACGCGCACGCCGTAGTCGCCGGCCAGCTCGGCCGCCCGCTCGGTGAGGGCCTCGACCACCACCAGGTCCTTGATCGGTTTTCCCGACCGGATCAGTCCGGCCAGCAGGGCCTCGCCGATCTTGCCGCCGCCGATGATCGCGATCCGTTCGGTCATGATCGTGTTTCCTCTTCTGTGAAAGCTGGTCTGGACGTGACGTGCCCGGGGCCGCCGGCCTCCGGCCGCGGACACACCGAGGCCGGGAGGGTGCCAGCCTACTGCGGCGGGCGCGCCGGGATCAGCGCCAACTGCCGCGACTGGGCGATGAGGGCACCGGACTCGTCGACGACGGTGTGGTCCTCGGCGAACATCCCCTGCCCCACCTCGGTACTGGTCGCGGCGAACCGCAGCCAGTCCCCCGGCGGCGGGATGCGCCGCAGATACGTGGTCAGCTGCACCGTCGGCGCCCACCCGAACAGGCCCAGGTTCATCACCACCGGCGGCGACAGGTCGCACACCAGCACCGGAAAGTCCTGGGCCATGTGGGCCGGTTCGGCCAGCGGGTCACGCGGGCGGGTCCAGCCGCGCACCGCCGGTTCCCCGGTGTCGCCGGTGAGCACCGGAAACCAGGCCGGGTCCAGGGACAGATCCAGCGCCGCGCCCAGGTTCATCACCTCGCCGAGCGGGGAACCGTCGATCGACATCGCCGTCTGGTCCGGGGTGGCGGGCAGACCGTCGAAGTCGACGAGGCGACGGTGATGCGGCTCTCCACTGTCGGGGCGCCCGAGAGTGACGGTGGAGGAGACCATCACCCGATCGTGCTGGGTCACCTCCACCCGGGCCAGGCTGACCGTCCGGCCGCGTTTGACGATGCGCACCGCCAACTCGACGTCGGCCGGATCCGGTGCGGCCAGATAGTCGCTGGCGATGGCGATCGCGGTGACATCGGCCAGCGCCGCCGGATCGGCGTCGGCCGGGGCCAGAGCCGTCAGGGCGTCGCGGGCGGCCGCGGCGACCATCATCTGGACGCTGCCGCCGTGCACCTTGGGGCCGATGGTGAAGATCGGCGAGATGGTGCCGTGATAGACGATGGCGCTGCCGTCGGCGGCCCGGTCGGCCACCTGAAAGGCGAGCAGCTCAGCGAGTGCGGTCGACATCTCTCTCCTGGTCGTGATCGCCCGGCGGATGCGCCCGGCCGGGGTCGGGCTGGTCGGTGGGGTGCGGGGCCGCGGGTGCACCGTCGCGCGTGAGGTGCGCCCGGGCGAACTCCAGCGAGCGGGTGAGCATCGCGGTGCGTTCGGCCTTACTCTTGGCCGCACCGGTGTGCACCTCCAGCACCACCGCCCCGGAGAAGTCACTGTCGGCCAGCCGGCGGCAGACCTCGACGCACGGCTGGCTGCCGTCGCCGGGGATCAGGTGCTCGTCGGTGGCCGCGCCGGTGCCGTCGGTCAGGTGCAGATGCTGCAGGCCCGCACCCATGCGGTCGGCCATGGCAAGGGCATCGGCACCAGCGGTCGCCGCATGCGACAGATCCAGGGTGTAACTGTCGTATCCGTTGTCGGTCGGGTCGATCGACTTACCGAAGGCCGAGGCGCTCAGGCCCGGAGCCCCGCCGCGCTCGGCCATCCGCTGCGCCGAACGCTGGCCGGCACCGAACATTCGGTCGGCCCGCATCGGGAACATGTTCTCGACCGCGACCTTCACATCACTGTCGGCTTCGAGCCGCCGGACCAGCCGATCGAACCCGCGGACGTATTCACGCTGCCAGCGAAACGGCGGATGCACCACGACGGTGTCGGCACCCAGGTCCTCGGCCGCCTGCACCGACCGCACCAGCTTGGCCGACGGATCACGCCCCCACACCCGCTGGCTGATGAGCAGGCACGGGGCATGCACCGACAGCACCGGCACCTGATACTTCTGGGACAGATGGGCCACGTGGGCGATGTCCTGGCTGACCGGGTCCGACCACACCATCAGTTCGATGCCGTCGTAGCCGATCTCGGCGGCATAGGCGAAGGCCGCCTCGGTGTTCTGCGGATAGACCGACGCCGTGGACAGGCCGATCGGAATCTCGGGACGCAATGTTCTCCAGCGCTCGATCAGATCAGGTCAGACCAGGAGGACCAGGGGGCCGATGGTGACCAGCAGACCCACCGCCAATGCCAGCAGCGTGGTGGCCAGATCCCGCTTGCGCAGCACATAGGAGAAGGTCACGATCGCGAAGATCACCAACACCGCCAGGATCAGGGCCAGGTACACGTACTGCTTCCACAGCACGGTGAAACCCCAGAACAGTCCGGCGCCGATCGCCAGGCCCAGCACCACTTCTCCGGCCAGACCCAGCCAGCCCCACAGCGGAGAGCGGACCTTCCCGGCCGGTTCGGTCTCGGGGACGGCGGCGTCGGCGGCGTCCTGAGCCGCGGTCAGTTCACCGGTGCTGGCCAGATGATCGCCGACCGCGGGTTCGGTCTGATCGAGCGCATCCACGGCCGCGGCGGTGTCCTCGTCGAGGGCGACGAACGCCGTCGGTTCCTGCGTGTACGCCGCATCGCCGGTGAACACGGTCGCCGACGGCAACGATGAATCGGCGGAGACGACGGTGACCTCCGGCAGCGGCTGTTCCCCGGTCGGGAGGTCCACTCCGATCAGATCGTCGGGGTCCACGGCCCGCAGACCCCCGGTGCCCGGCGCGGTGGCCTCGGTCTCGTCGTCGTCGGTGACCACCGGGATGATCCCGGTGACCACGTTGGCCGACTCGGTCTTGCGCGGTGTCGACGGGCTGTAGTCGGGCATACCGGAGGCCCCGATGATCCGGGCCGGCGACGGTTCCGGAGCCGGCGGTGTGTAGCCGGGCATACCGGACGCGGTCGGTCCGGAGGCGGTGGTCGGCGAGGCCGAATCCTTCCCGCCCCGACGCCGCGACGGGCGGCGCACGGCGGCGGCCTCGTCCCGCGGGAAGGCCTCGTCCTCGGGCACCGTCCGGGCGATGAGGTCCTCTACGGTGATCGGACGCGACTCCGGATCCTTAGCCATCGACGGCGACTCCATCCTGCTGATCGGCGCGCGAAGGGTGCCACGCGCGGTATCGGCCCGATTCTACGGCTCGATCGTCATGGGTCCGGCAGGCTCGCTGTCGAGCCGCCGCAGAATCACTCCCTCGCGAAGCGCCCACGGACATATCTCGAGTCTAGCCACACCCAGCGCCCGCATCGTCGCCTCGGCGACCAGGGCGCCGGCCACGATCTGCGGGGCCCGGTCGACGCTGACACCCTCCAGTTGGGCCCGGTCGGCGGTGGTCATCCGGGAGATGAAGGCGATCAGCTGCCGGATACCGTCCTGGGTGATGCTGCGCTGCACGTGCGGTCCGGCGCTGGAGGGGGCCGCACCGGTCAGCCGGGCCAGCGACCGGAAGGTCTTGGACGAGCCGACCGCCAGATTCGGTTTGCCCGCACTCTTCAGCTGTTTGGCCGGGCCCTTGAGCTCCGCATCGAGCCAGTCCCGCAACACCGCCACCCGGCGGTGACTGGGCGGATCGTCGGTGATCCATTCGCGGGTCAGCCGCCCGGCCCCCAGCGGCAGTGAGATCGCGATATCGGGTTCCTCGTCGACACCGTTGGACATCTCCAGCGAGCCGCCGCCGATGTCCAGGGCCAGGATCCGGCCCGCCTGCCAGCCGTACCAGCGGCGCACCGCCAGACAGGTCAGCCGGGCCTCGTCGACACCGCTGAGCACCACCGGATCCAGACCGGAGGTCTGCCGCACCCGCTCGAGCACCTCGTCGGAGTTGGTGGCATCGCGCACCGCCGAGGTCGCGAAGGCGATGATCTCCCCGCACCCGGAGGACTGGGCGATCTTGGTGAAGTCGGCGACGGTGGAGACCAGCGTGTCGGCCCCGTCCCGGGTCATCTTGCCGTCGTCGTCGATCTGCTCTGCCAGGCGCAGCACCGCCTTGGTCGAGCTCATCGCCGTGGGGGCACCGCCGGCCTTCGCATCCACGACCAGCATGTGCACCGTATTACTGCCCACATCGAGCACTCCGAGTCTCACCGCTACGAAATTACTGTGCGCGAGGCGGCCACGCGACCCCGGAGAGGACTACGGTGGGTCGCTGTGGCCCACGATCGTTCCGGCGCAGCACCCGCCCCAGAGGTTCCACTCGACTTTCCGCGCGAGTGGTACGAGTTCTTCGACCCCGACGACCCCGAGCATCTGATCAGCGTCGACCTGACCTGGTTGCTGTCGCACTGGACATGCGTGTTCGGCACACCGGCCTGCCGCGGCATCGTCGCCGGACGTCCCGACGACGGCTGCTGCACCCACGGCGCGTACCTGACCGACGACGACGATCGGGCCCGGCTGGACGCCGGGGTGGCGATGCTGACCCCGCAGGACTGGCAGTTCCATCCGGCGGGTTCGGGCGCCGACCCCCTGGGGCCGGACGGCTACCTGGAGGAAAGCGACGTCGACGACGAGCCCGCCCTGAAGACGCGTGTACACGAGGGAGCCTGCATCTTCGCCAACCGTCCCGGCTTCCCGGCCGGACAGGGCTGCGCCCTGCACGCGGTGGCGCTGCGCCGCGGTATCGAGCCGCTGACGGTGAAACCGGACGTCTGCTGGCAGTTGCCGGTGCGCCGGGAACAGGAGTGGGTCACCCGCCCCGACGGCACCGAGATCCTCAAGACCACCATTACCGAATACGACCGGCGCGGCTGGGGCGAAGGCGGCCACGACCTGAAGTGGTACTGCTCGGGCTCCCCCGACGCGCACGTCGGGGCCACCGAGGTCTACCAGTCGTACGCTCCCGAACTCACCGAATTGCTGGGCGCGGCCGCGTACGAGGAACTGGCGCAGGTCTGCCGCAGCCGGGCCCGGCTGGGCATCGTCGCGGTGCACCCGGCCACCGCGGCGGCCACGGCACGCCGGAGCACCGACATCAAGTACGAGCAGCTGTGAGGCCGGAGAGCTCCACTCAGGGCGCGAACTCCACTCAGGGCTCGAACTTGTAGCCCAGCCCGCGCAGCGTGATCAGATGCCGCGGCTGGCTCGGATCGGGTTCGATCTTCGAGCGCAGCCGTTTGACGTGCACATCGAGGGTCTTGGTGTCGCCGACGTAGTCCGCACCCCACACCCGGTCGATGAGCTGACCGCGGGTCAGCACCCGGCCGGCGTTGCGCAGCAGGTACTCGAGCAGATCGAACTCCTTGAGCGGGAGCGTGATCTCCTTGCCGGAGACGGTGACGGTGTGCCGCTGCACGTCCATGCGCACCGGTCCCACCTCCACCACGCCGGTATCGACCTCGTCGTCCTTGCCGGCCGGCGCCCCCCGGCGCAGCACCGCGCGGATGCGGGCGATCAGTTCGCGGGCCGAATACGGTTTGGTGATGTAGTCGTCGGCGCCGAGTTCCAGACCGACCACCTTGTCGATCTCGCTGTCGCGGGCGGTCACCATGATCACCGGCGTCGACGATTTGGCCCGGATCGCCTTGCAGATCTCGGTGCCGGACATCCCCGGCAGCATCACGTCCAGCAGCACGATGTCGGGTTTGATCCGCTCGAAGGCGGGTACGGCCTCGGAGCCGTCGTTGATGATGCTGGCCTCGAAGCCCTCCTTGCGGAGCAGGAATGCCAGCGGGTCGGCGAGGGATTCCTCGTCTTCAACGATCAGTACATGCGTCACAGCGCGTCTTCCTCTGAGTCAGCGGAGGTGGATATCGGGATGTACAGGGTGAATGTGGATCCGGTGCCCGGCTTGCTCCACAATCCGATGTGGCCGCCGTGGCTGGCGGCCACATGCTTGACGATCGCCAGGCCCAGTCCGGTGCCGCCGGTAGCGCGCGACCGGGCCTTGTCGACGCGGAAGAAGCGCTCGAAGACGCGCTGCTGATCGGAGGCGGCGATCCCGATCCCGCGGTCGGTCACGGCCACGGCCACCATCGTGCCCTCGTCCATGTGCACGAGCTTGCGGCTGACCGAGACCACTTCGCCGGGCTGGGAATGGTTCACCGCGTTGACGATCAGGTTGTTCAGTGCGGTCAGCAGCAGGGTGCGATCGCCGGGGACGGTGAACCCGGTGGGCTCATCGCAGACCAGCTCGATCTGCGCGACCTCGGCCGAGACCGCCGCCGACCCGAGCGCATCCTCGACGAGTTCGTCGACGTCGATCGGACTGAACTGATCGATCCGTCCCTCCTGCAGGCGGGACAGCCCGATCAGCTCGTTGATCAGGGTGCTCATCCGGGTGGCCTCGTGCAGGACGCGATGCCCGAAGTGGTCGACGGCCTGCGGATCGTCCCGGGATTCGAGCATGGCCTCGGTCATCAGGCTGATCGCCCCGAGCGGGGTCTTCAGTTCGTGCGAGACGTTGGCCGCGAAGTCGCGGCGGGTGGCCTCCACACGCAGGTTGGTCGAATCGTCGTCGCCGTAGACCAGGGCGTACCGGGAGGTGCCGTGTTCGGCCAGGCGCACCACGCAGCGCACATTCTCGATGGTGCGCGGCATGGTCCGGCCGGTGGAGACGAAGCCCATCGCCGAGATCGGCGGAACGTAGTCGAAATGCCGGTCGACGCCGGTGGCGAAGACCTCGCTGACCACCTCGGCGACCGGGTCGGCCAGGCCGTCGCGCAGCAGCCCTAGGTCCACCGCGCGCTGGTTGAACAGCACGATGTTGTGGTCGACGTCGACCACGGCCGTCCCGGATTCGGAGTGGGCGACCAGCAGATTCAGCAATCCGCCGCGGCTGACCGAGCCGTCGCTGTTGTAGGTGACCGCTTCTTCGCCGACGAAGGCCGGACCGGCGATGCCGTCGTGCGTCTCGCCGGCCCGCAGCGGCGCGGCGGCGACACGACCCGGATCCGTCTCCGGGGACTGGAAAGAATCGGACACAACCGGCAGTCTACGGTCAGTCAACGCCCGGGGGCGACTCCACCGGTACCGGTTGGCGCAGCGTTCACGCAGGATTCGTGTGCATGAAGGCCAGGTGAACGCCGTGGCGCGGGTTCTACGAGGAGGAGACCACCAGATCGGCGTACTCGGGATGCTTCTCCAGGTAGCTGGTCACATACGAGCACACCGGGATCACCTTATTCCCGTCGGCGCGGATCTGGTCCAGGACCTGGCGCACCAGCTGGCCGGCGTAACCGCGACCGCCGAAGCGGTCGAAGATCACCGTGTGCGTCAGCGCCAGACGATCACCGTCGGCGTAGCCCGAGTCGCTGGTGTAGTCGATGAAGCCGACCTCGACCGGGCTCCCGTCTTCTTCGACCTCGGCGCGGAAGCGCTCGCGATCGACCAGGTGAGTTACCGTGATTGCGCCGTCAGTCATGACTCTAATGTAGCCGAGCCGGCGACCGCTCGCAGGAGCGTTTCGCGTCGTCCCCGCGGACAGTGCTGGGACGACGCGAGACAGCCACGTATTCGGCTGGGCGCTACTTGTTTCCCTGGGCCGCGACGGCGGCGGCACCGGCAGCAGCGGCCTCGGGATCGAGGTAGCGACCGCTGGGTGCCAGCGGATCCTTACTCGGCGAAACCGACCGCAGATCCTCGTCGACCTCGTACACCAGCGGGTTGCCGGTGGGGATGTTCAGCTGGGCGATGTCGGCGTCGGAGATGTCGTCGAGGTGCTTGACCAGTGCCCGCAGCGAGTTGCCGTGCGCGGCGACCAGCACCGTCTTGCCGGCGCGCAGATCGGCGCCGATGCTCTCCTGGAAGTACGGCATCAGGCGCTTGACCACATCGAGCAGGCATTCGGTCAGCGGGACCTCGACGTCGGCGTACCGCGGGTCTCCGACCTGGCTGTACTCGCCGTCAGGATCGATGGCCGGCGGCGGGGTGTCGTAGCTGCGCCGCCACAGCATGAACTGTTCGTCGCCGTACTTGTCCTTGGTCTCGGCCTTGTTCAGCCCCTGCAGGGCGCCGTAGTGACGCTCGTTGAGGCGCCAGTCGCGGACCACCGGGATCCACAGCCGGTCGGCGCTCTCCAGCGCCAGGTTCGCGGTGATGATCGCGCGCTTGAGCAGCGAGGTGTACAGGACGTCGGGCAGCAGCGAGTTCTCGGCCAGCAGCAGGCCGGCGCGCTTGCCTTCTGCCACACCCTTGTCGGTCAGGTTCACGTCCTGCCAGCCGGTGAACTGGTTGGAGGCGTTCCACTCGGACTCACCGTGACGCATCAGAATCAGCTTGCCGTTGCTCATGCGTTCAGTCTCCCATACCGCTCTCACCGGCACGGTAACGACGCACGACCGCCGACAGCGTCACATTTCGCCGCGCTGCGCCGGGGCCCGGCGGGGTCCCGGACATGCCGACGGCCCGGTCGTCGCACACACCATCTGCCAGAGCGTGAGGATGAACCCGACGAACACCAGGGGGATCGCGAACAGCAGTGCACCCCACACCGTCGGCCAGTGCGACACCCCGACGGCGGCGACCGCACCCAGCGTGACGACGACGAGCCACGACATCCAGGTCCGCATGACCTTCGCCGCAATCACCGGCGGTCCGACCAGCGCGAGCCCGATCGCGATGAGAGGCCACCACCCGACCGCGTAGTAGAGCGGGCTCTCACAGGTGGCATCCGCCGGGGCGCCGTTGAGCGAGAGTTCTCCCATCTTGGCGCACCCCATCGACGCCGACGCGGCAGTGCTGCGCGCATTCAGTACCGCGAACGCGAGCGCGATGAGCGCCAGCGCGATCCAGGCGAGCCGGATTCCCCGCATGCCGCCGAGCCTACGCGGCCCCTCGATGCCGAAAGGGCGGCCACGGGGAACGTACCCTCGGTGGCCGCCCTTCGGCAGCGCGTGTCAATCTACTTGCGCAGATCCTTCCGCAGGATCTTGCCCGACGCGGACTTCGGCACGGCGTCGATGAACTCGACCTGGCGCACCTTCTTGTACGGGGCGACCCGCTCGGCGGTGAACTCCATGACCTCGTCGGCGGTGAGCTCGGCGCCCTCGGCCACCACGACGAAGGCCTTGGGCACCTCCTCGCCGTCCTCATCGTGGGCGCCGACCACGGCGACGTCGGCGATCTTCGGGTTGGTCAGCAGCAGCGCCTCCAGCTCGGCCGGCGGCACCTGGTAGCCCTTGTACTTGATGAGCTCCTTGAGCCGGTCGACGATCGTGACACAGCCGGTCGCGTCGACGGTGGCCATATCGCCGGTGCGCAGCCAGCCCCCCTCGACGATGGTCTCGGCCGTGGCGGCATCGTTGTTCAGGTAGCCCACCATCACGTTGGGGCCCTTGACCCACAGTTCACCGGGCTCCGAGACACCCTCGGCCGGGATCTCGACATCGGCCCCGGTCCCCGGATCGACGATGCGGTTCTCGGTGTTGGGCACCGCCCAGCCCACCGAGGCCAGCGGTGCCCGGACGCCGCGGGTCTTCTCGCCGCCGTCGAACGGGATCAGGTGGCTGACCGGCGAGAGCTCGCTCATGCCGAAGCCCTGCAGCATGGTCAGCCCCAGACGCTTGGCCACCGCATTGCCCAGCTCCTCGTCCAACGGCGCGGCACCCGAGACCATGGTGTGGATCGACGACAGATCGAACTTGTCGACGATCGGATGCTTGGCCAGGGCGACGGCGACCGGCGGGGCGATGAACGCATAGGTGATCTTGTGGGTCTGCACCGACTCGAGGAACTCGACCATGTCGAAGCGCGGCATCACCACCAGCGAGGCGCGGGCCTTCAGGGCCGCGTTGAGCAGCACCGTCATCCCGTAGATGTGGAAGAACGGCAGCACCGCCAGGACCACGTCGTCGGACACCATGCCGTTGATCGGCTCGATCTGGGCGACGTTGGCCACCAGGTTGCGGTGGCTGAGCATGACGCCCTTGGGGTTGCCCGTGGTGCCCGAGCTGTAGGGCAGCACCGCGATGTGGGTGGCCGGGTCGAACTCGACCTCCGGCGCGGGCAGACCGGCGCCGAGCAGATCGGCGGCGTTGGGGTGACCGGAAGCGGCCTGGCCCTCACCGTCGAGGATGATGATGTTCTCGTCGGCGATACCGACCTCGCGCGCGGCCTCCAGAGCCTGCGGCGCCATCATCGAGATGGTCACGAGCATCTTCGCCTTGGCGTCCACCAGCTGCTTGCGGATCTCGTTCGCGGTGAACAGCGCGTTCAGCGTGGTCGCGGTGGCGCCGGCCCGCAGGATGCCGTGGAAGACGGTGGCGAAGGCCGGGATGTTCGGTGAGAGCACGGCGACCACGTCGCCGACGCCGATACCGCGGGCGGCCAGGGCCCCGGCGGCCGCATCGATCGAGCCGATCAGCTGGCGGTAGGTGGTGGTGGCACCGTTGCGGGAATCGATCAGCGCGGTGCGATCCAGGTCGCCGTCGGCGATCGAACCGAACAGGAAGTCGTAGACGCTGACGTCGGGGATCTCGACGTCGTCGTACGGATTGCGGAAGCTCATGAACATCCTTCGTCGGGGAGTGTGCCGGGCAATCGTACCAACACCCGACGTCACGATTCGGGGCTGTTCTCCAGCTGTCCGCCACCGGGGGTGACCTCGTCGATCGCGGTCGGCGCCGCATCGGGAAGCGGTCCGATGTCGGGGAGTTTCTCCGGATCGATCAGATGCGCGAAGGCCTCCAGATTCTTCATCGACTCCCCGCGGGCACTGCGCCAGGCCCACTCGCGGTGGATCGAGGTGAGGAAGCCGAGTTCGAGCAGCTTGTTGAAGTCGCCGTCGGCCGCTTCGAGGACCTGGCCGAGCACCCGGTCCACTTCACCGGTGGTCAGCGCCTCGGTCGAGATCCGGCCGACCAGGTAGACGTCGCCGACGTTGTCCAGGGTGTAGGCGACCCCGTACAGCCGGCGGTTGCGCACCAGCAGGTACCGGTAGAAGGCCGTGTGGTTCTCATCGGCCCGGCGACAGACGAAGGCCTCCACCCGCACCCCGTGCATACCGGCGGTCAGCAGCACGGTGGTCTTGAGCTTGCGGACCCCGGGCAGTTCGACGACGACGTGCTCGGCGCGTTCGGCACCCGAGGCTTTGCGCACGTAGTCGATCCCCGAGGCGGCAAGCGCCTCCTCCAGGGTTGCCAGATTCGTTGCGGTGGGGTCGGTCATCCTGCCATCCTCGGTCGGGTTCGGAGCCAGTTGCGGGCGCGGCGCCCCAGCGGCGCCCGGCGGGTCGGGCCGGGCGGGAAGTCACCCATGGCCGCATCGTAGGAGGCCAGGAGAGCGTCGGTGGTGTGTTCCCAGGAGAACTCCCGGGCATGGGCCACGGCGGCGGCGCCGTAGCGGTCCAGCCGCACCGGATCGGCCAGCAGGTCGGCGAGCTCGCCGGTCCAGAGGTCGACGTCGTGGCCGGCCACCAACCGGCCGCTCACCCCGTCGACCACGGCCACCCCCAGCCCGCCCACATCGGCGGCGATCACCGGCACCCCGCAGGCCTGCGCCTCGATCGCGACCAGCCCGAAGCTTTCGGAGAAGCTCGGTACGGCCACCAGATTCGAGGCCCGGTAGACCTGCACCAGATCGGCCGGCGGCTGCGGCGGCCGGAAGTCGACGCGGTCGCCGACGCCGAGCCGGGCCGCCAGATCCACCAGCGCGGTCGGCCGGGCCAGGCCACTGCCCGAGGGGCCGCCGACGATCAGCAGTCGCAGCCGGCCGGTGGGGTCGGCGCGGATCAGCGGCGCCATCGCCGCCAGCAGGACGTCGGGCGCCTTCAACGGCTGGATCCGTCCGACGAAGGTGACGTACACCGCCTGGTCCACCAGCCCCAGGGCCGCGCGGGCCGCCGCACGCGGGCCCGGCGTGTAGCAGTCCAGATCCACCCCGGGGGCGACGATGTCGATCTTGTCCGGATCGGCGTCGTAGAAGTCGACCAGCTCGTCGGCTTCGGTGCGGGTGTTGGCGATCAGCCGGTCGGCTTCGGCCACCACCTGCTGTTCGCCGATCACCCGCCCCATCGGTTCGGCGGTGTCCCCGCCGGCCAGCGAAGCGTTCTTGACCGCGGCCAGCGTGTGCGCGGTGTGCACCAGCGGCACCCGCCAGCGGTCCCGCGCCAGCCAGCCGACCTGGCCGGACAGCCAGTAGTGGGAGTGGATCAGGTCGTAGTACCCGGGGGCCTGTGCCGCTTCGGCGCGCAGCACGTTGGCACTGAAGGCGCACAGCTGGCCGGGCAGGTCCCGCTTGTCCAGGCCGTCGAAGGGACCGGCTTCGACGTGACGCACCAGCACCCCGGGGGCGGCCGGCACGATCGGGCTGTCCGACGAGGACGTCGCCCGGGTGAAGATCTCCACCTCGATGCCGCGCTGGGCCAGTCGCCGTGCGGTCTGCCAGACGTAGACGTTCATCCCGCCGGCATCTCCGGTGCCCGGCTGAGAGAGCGGCGAGGTGTGCACCGAGATCAGCGCGAGCCGCCGTAGACCGGTCATGCCCCTAAGGGTAGTGCGCCGTTCGCCCGGTCCCGCCGTAGTCTGTCGATAACGATTGTCATTAGCAGGAAGGCCGGTCCACCCATGCGCACCCCGTCCACTCGCCGCCGCGGCAACACGCTGCGCCGGCTGGCCGTGACCGCCCTGATCGCCGCCACCGGCATCGCCGCCGTCGCCTGCTCCTCCTCCGAGGAGTCCGGTCCGCCGCTCAACGAGCATCCCGTCGTCGTGGCCTCCACCGATGTGTGGGGTTCGGTGGCCGCCGCCGTCGGCGGCGAACACGCCGAGGTGACCTCGCTGTTCAACTCTCCCGGCGCCGATCCGCACGAATTCGAGCCGTCCATGGCCGACACCGCCAAGATCGAGGACGCCGACGTGCTGGTGTTCAACGGCGGCCACTACGACGCCTACGTCGAGACCGCGGCGCAGAGCTCCCGCGCACTGAAGATCGATGCCGTCTCGCTGCTGCCCGGCGGCGACGCCACGCACGACCACGACGGTCACGAGGGCCACGATCACGGCTCCGGCGCCAACGAGCACGTCTTCTACGATCTGGCACTGGTCGGGCAGGTCGCCGATAAGACCGCCGAAGCCCTCGGCCGGGTCGCACCGATGCACGCGCAGTACTACCGTGACAACGCCGCCGAGTTCAACACGGGGATCGCGGGTCTGCGCGAGCGGCTGGCCACGATCAAGAAGGCCCACGACGGCACAGAAGTCGGCTCCACCGAACCGCTGTCGACGTATCTGCTGACCGAAGCCGGCCTGGTCGACATCGCCCCGCAGGCCTTCGCCGCCGCAGTGGAGAACGGTCAGTCCCCCTCGGCCGCCGACGTCGCCAAGTTCACCGACCTGATCGAGAAGCACAAGATCGAGGCGCTGATCTACAACACGCAGGCGGTGGACCCGGCGACGCTGACGGTGCTGCAGATCGCCCGCCGCAACAGCGTGCCGGTGGTCGAGCTGACCGAGACGCTGCCCCGCGGCGTCACCAGCTATCTGGACTGGCAGTCCGGCCAGATCGGTCAACTCGAGCGGGCGTTGGCCGCATGAGTGCTCGCCCCGTCGTCAGCTTCAGCGGCGCCACCCTGGCCATCGGCGACCGGGTCCTGTGGCGCGATCTGGATCTGGACGTGCGGCCCGGCGAATTCGTCGCCGTGCTGGGCCCGAACGGATCGGGTAAGACGACGCTACTGCGCACCATCCTGGGACAGCTGCCGCTGACCGGCGGCAGCCTGCAGGTGGACGGGCGCCTGGGTTACGTCCCGCAGCAGCACGCCGGCGACTCCGATGCGATGGCCCTGCGTGGGCGTGATCTGGTGGGCTTCGGCGTCGACGGCACCTCCTGGGGGATCGGGCTGCGCGGGTGGCGCACCCGGGCGGCCCGGGTCGATGACGCCGTCGCCCAGGTCGGTGCGCAGAGTTTCGTCGACAAGCCGATCGGCCTGCTCTCCGGCGGCGAACAGCAGCGGCTGCGGGTGGCCCAGGCCCTGACCAACGATCCCGATGTGCTGCTGTGCGATGAGCCGCTGTCGAGTCTGGACCTGCGGAACCAGCGCACCGTCGTCGATCTGCTCGACGCCCGCCGGCGGGCCGCCGGGACCGCGATCCTGTTCGTCACCCACGAGATCAATCCGGTGCTGCCTTTCGTCGACCGGGTCCTGTATCTGGTCGACGGCCACTTCCGGGTCGGCACCGTCGATGAGGTGATGAACTCGGCCACCCTGTCGGAGCTGTACGGCAGCCGGATCGATGTGGCCGAGGTCGGCGGGCGGCTGGTGGTGATCGGCGGCGACGGCGAGCACCACAACTGCCAGGAGCATCCCTACCTGGTCGACGGCGATCCGACCCAGGTGATCGCCCGATGACCACGAGCGTGCTGGCCGCCGGCATGGGTGATTTCTGGAACTTCTCGCAGACCGGCGACCTGCTCTCGCGGACCTTTGTGCAGCAGTCGCTGCTGGCGCTGGCGCTGCTGGGCCTGATCGGCGGGCTGCTCGGGCCGATGATCGTGGCCCGGCAGATGAGCTTCGCCGTGCACGGGGCGGCCGAGTTGAGTTTCACCGGCGCGGCGGCGGCGCTGCTGCTGGGTTTCAGCGTGAACCTGGGCGGTGTGATCGGCGCGGTCGTGGCCGCCGCCGTCTTCGGCTGGCTGGGTAACCGCGCCCGCGAACGCGATTCGGTGATCGGCGTGGTGATGGCCTTCGGCCTGGGTCTGGGTGTGCTGTTCCTGCACCTGTACGGACGCGCCGGCACCGGCTTCGCCCTGTTGACCGGGCAGGTGGTGAGCGTGGGCCGGTCCGGTCTGCTGGCGGTGACGGTCACCTCGGTGGTGGTGATCGTGGTCCTGGCGCTGATCTACCGGCCGCTGCTGTTCGCCAGCCTGGACCCACGGGTGGCCTCGGCCGCCGGGGTGCCGATGCGGGCACTCTCGGTGGTCTTCGCGATCCTGGTCGGACTGGCCGCGGCCCAGGGCGTGCAGATCATCGGTGCACTGCTGGTGATGTCGCTGTTGATCACACCGGCCGCGGCGGCGGCACGGCTGACCGCCTCGCCGCTGCGGCAGGTGGTGCTGGCGGTGCTCTTCGCCGAGATCTCCGCCGTCGGCGGTCTGATCCTGTCGCTGGCGCCGGAACTGCCGGTGTCGGTGCTGGTCACCACGATCTCGTTCGCGATCTACCTCCTGGCCCGCCTGTTCGGGATGCGGGCCCGCGAATAGCGTCCTGCCCCGCGGTCTCCCACTCCCACTCCCACAGCTCAGTTCTCCTCATCGAATCCCGGGTTGCACCGGCTGGCGACCATCTCGTTGGGGCTCACCACCGGCCGCGCCGGTTCCAGATTCCAGCTCGGCTTCTCCGGGTCCACCAGCCGGGCGAAGGTCCAGTGGCAGTCGAACTGCGCACGCATGCCGGGGGTGTCACCGTCGGGTGCCAGCGCCAGCACCTCGCGCCAGGCGCTCTCGGCCACCGTGTCGCCGGACACCTCGCGACCGGCCCGCGTCGGGTAGATCTGCAGACTCGGTCCCACTTCCGTCTGCGCCCAGGCCACGCGCTCGATGTACGGCGGCGGCAGGCTCGGGGGCATCGGGCGGCGGCTGACCGGGCTGCTGGCGGCTGGCAAGGAAACGACGGGTAGCGCAGACTCGGACGATGACACCGTCGTCTGCCGCTCGGCCTGCTGATCGGGCGCCGGCGCCTCCTCGGAACCGCAGCCGGTCAGCGCGGCCACCAGCACCGCGGCGACGACCACCGGGACTCCCTCCCCTGTTGCCGGCGCCCGCCGCAGCCCGGCACGCGGCCGCCCGCTTCGCAACCGTCTCACTCGCGCCGCAGCTCCAGGTGCACCCGCTCCCAGGCGGCGCGGCGGGCGCCGTCGGGGTCGTCGACCACGCGCGCCGGATCGTCGATCAGCAGCACCCGCCGGTCGTCGATCGAGTAGGGCGGCCACTGTTCCGACGGCACTCCGGTCCGGGCGAACCACGTCCACAGCGACTGCATGGTGGCGGTGATGCGCTTGGTGGAGCCCCAGCTGCCTAGCGCCGCCAGCCCCACGCCGATCGGATGCCGGTAGATCCCGAAGATCGCCAGCAGTTCAGTGGCGTGTGTGGCACCGATGCCACTGAGTTTGAGGGCGCGCACCGAGTAGTCGTACCGGTACACGTAGGTCGGTGAGTGCTTGGCATGGTGCTCGGCGAACAGGCTCGTCGGGATCCAGAAGACGGCGTCGGCCGACAGCCGGACCTCGTCCCGAGTACCCGGATAGAGGCGGGCCAGCTCTTCACGCACCTCGGGGTCGTGCACACCGACCAGGAATTGTGCCGGTTCGGGCAGGATGCTCCAGAATCGGGCGAACAGCTCACCCTCGTCCAGGTTGCTGCCGGCGATCAGCGGCACCCGATGGGTGCGCCCGCCGATCGCCGCGGCCACCGGGGACTGGGGCAGGTACTCGCCATCGACCACCGGGGCGAAGGGCATCGGATCGGACAGCTGCGCCTGCCGGGTGAAGGCGAGGACGCGGTTACCCGCACCCAGCAGCTCGAACGGGTCGGCGCCGTCGATTATGCGCGCGACCTGATCGGGGGTGTGGAAGGGCTCGGTACGTTCAGGGCCGACGCGCCGGCGCGGGTCCACCACCTGGCGGACGAATTCGTCGGCGATCAACTCCGAACTCTCCCGGTGAACCACCAGGTCCGCCGCCGGACTCTGGGCGATGGCCCGGGAGAACAGGCCCTGCGCGGACGGTGTGGACAGCAGCGTCAGCACGGCCGCACCGCCGGCGCTCTCGCCGAAGACCGTCACCCGGTCCGGATCGCCGCCGAAGGATGCGATGTTGCGCTGCACCCATTCCAGTGCGGCGACCATGTCCCGCAGACCGCAGTTGACGTCGAACGGCCGCTCCGGCGTCGAATAGTCGCTCAGATCCAGGAAGCCCAGCGGACCGACCCGGTAGTTGACGGTCACCACGATCACATCGCGGGCGCGCGCCAGGAAGGCGCCGTCGTAGATCGGTGTGGCACTGCCGCCCAGGATGTAGGCGCCGCCGTAGTTGAAGACCATCACCGGGCGGCCGGCGGCGGCGACGGTATCCGGTGCGAAGACGTTGAGTGTCAGGCAGTCCTCACTGCGCGGCTGGAAGGTGCCGTCGCCGCGTGCGGTGAACATCTTGTCCTGGATCGGCGACGGACCGTAGTCGTGGCAGGCAAGGGTGTCGGTCCACGGCTGCACCGGCTGCGGCGCCCGCAGTCGCAGCGGACCCACCGGCGGGGCCGCATAGGGGATTCCGCGCCAGGAGATCGTGCCGCGGCGGCTGCGGCGCCCCCGCTGTCCCTCGACCGGCCCTTCGGCGGTCGCCACGTGGGTGTCCATCAAAGCCATGGCACCCAACAGTAGTGCGAGCCCACCCGGCGGGGACACCGGCCGCACAGTGAGCGGCCCGAACCCCGGCCCTGCGACCGAATCGGGACCGCCGTACTGCCCTACCATGAGAGGGTGTCTTCTACCGCCCGCTCAGCCGCCGTCGACCTGAACGCCGACCTGGGCGAGGGCATGGGCGACGACGCCGCCATGGTGCAGCTGGTCTCCAGCGCCAACGTGGCCTGCGGTTTCCATGCCGGGACCCCGGCCCTGCTGCGCCGCACCTGTGAGCAGGCGGTCGCCGCCCAGGTGCGGATCGGCGCTCAGGTGTCCTATCCGGATCGGGACGGTTTCGGCCGCCGGTTCATGGAGATCGAGACCGACGATCTGATCGCCGACGTCCTCTTCCAGATCGGTGCGCTGACGGCGATCGCCCGCTCGGTCGGCGGGACGGTGGACTACGTGAAGCCGCACGGTGCGCTGTACAACGCGATCGTCTCTCATCACGAGCAAGCCGGCGCAGTGGTGACCGCCGTCGGCGAGTCCGGTCTGGCGTTGATGGGGCTGCCCGGTGCGGTGGCGCTGGACTTGGCGCGCGCCCAGGGGATCCCGGTGCTCACCGAGGCTTTCGCCGATCGCGCCTACACCCCCGAAGGCACGCTGGTGCCGCGCAGCCGGGAAGGCGCGGTCCTGACCGACTCGGCGACGGTCGCCGGCCGGGTGGTGGACCTGGTGGTCTCCGGCGAGCTGACCGCGATCGACGGCTCGACGATCGCGGTGCAGGCCGACTCGATCTGTCTGCACGGGGACACCCCCGGCGCCGTCGACCATGCCCGCGCGGTCCGAACTGCGCTGGCCGCTGCCGGCATCCGCGTCCAGCACCGATGACCACCCAGCACCGATGACCACCCAGCACCGATGACCACCGGGCCGGGCGATTCCGCCCGTGGCCTGGCCGCAGCCTTCGGCGCCTACGGGATCTGGGGGCTGTTCCCGATCTACTTCGCCGCGCTGGTGCCGGCCGGTCCGTGGGAGATCCTGGCCAATCGCATCGTGTGGACGGCGCTGTTGTGCCTGATTCTGCTGGCGGTGCTGCGGGACTGGTCGTGGCTGCCGCCGCTGGTGCGCCGGCGCCGTCTGCTCATCGGCGTCACCGCCGCCGCCCTGCTGATCGCCGTCAACTGGGTCGTGTACGTGGCGGCGGTGACCTCGGGGCACACCAGCGACGCGGCCTTGGGCTATTTCCTGAATCCGCTGGCCACCGTGGCCCTGGGGGTGCTGGTGTTACGCGAATCGCTGCGCCCGCTGCAGTGGCTGGCCGTGGCGATCGGTGTGGTCGCCGGGGTCTACCTTGCGGTGGCCGGTGGTGCGTTCCCGCTGACCGCGCTGGTGCTGGCGATCTCGTTCGCGCTCTACGGTCTGGTGAAGAAGAAGGTGGGTGCGACGCTGCCTGCGCTGCACAGCCTGACCCTGGAGACCCTGATCCTGTTGCCGGTCGCCGTGGCCATCACCCTGGTGATCGCCTCGGCTGGGGGTCTGGTCTTCGGTACGCAGGGTCCGGTGCACACCGGTCTGCTGGTGTTCAGCGGTGTGGCCACCGCGGTGCCCCTGCTGCTGTTCGCCGCGTCGGCCCGGCGTATCCCGTTGACCACCGTCGGACTGATCCAGTTCATCACCCCGGTGATCCAGCTGGTCTGTGCGGTAACCGTGCTGGGCGAACACGTCTCGACCGCCCGCTGGATCGGGTTCGCCATCGTGTGGCTGGCACTGGCGGTACTGACGCTCGATGCTCTGCTGAACGGCCGCCGCCGCTCCTGGGCGCTCAAAGCCCAGGGCATCGGCGGTTCCCGGCAGGCGCCAGAGTCCTGAGACACCCCTCCGGACGGCCCCGCTGCCCCGCGAACGGTCAGCCGAACTGACCCGGCGGCGGGCCGAGAAGGATCGGCTGACCGGTGTGCCGTTCGATCGCCGCGGCCAGTTCGCCCGGTGACATCTCCGGCAGTTCGGCGAGCACGATCACGGTGCGCGCACGCGGTGCGGGCCTGCCCGGCCTGCCGAAGACCGTCCAGGTGCGCGTGGCCGGCCCGGCGACCCACAGCCAGTTCTTGTTCTCCTGGAACGACAACTCGTCGACCCGTTCGATGTGATCGGTGTAGGCGAAGATCCGGTAGTCGATCCGCTGTTCGATACGTCCGGCGGACATCCGCCAGCGGATACTCGCCAGCATCAGGACCAGGAACGCCCCCGTCCCCAGCCAGAACACCGCGACGATGACCAGCGGGGCGACCCCGGCTGGCGCGAGGGTGACGATGAGGGTGGCCACCAGCCACGCCGCGCCCACCGGCCCCATACCGAACGCCGCACGGCCCGGCTGTTGCGGGACCATCGTGAGATCGTCGGCGGTCTCGTCGAGCGTCGGCCGCAGTCCCGCCGGAACCAACCCCGTCAGCTGTAGTCCGACGCCTGCCACGAAACCGAACATCACCGCGGCCAGCGCCGCGAACATCGGCCGCATCCAGCGATCGGCCGGGTCGTCCCCGGGAATCACCGCACCGGCGACGAAGAACGCGCCGAATGCGGCGAACAAGAGCAGGCCCATCACCTGCCGCCGCCGCTGTCGGCGGGCCACCTCATTCCACCGCATGCGGGGCACCTGGGGTGGCGTCAGCGTCCGGCGACGCGGCGCTGCCGGGCGAACTCGGCCAGCACCACTCCGGCGGCAACCGAGGCGTTCAGGCTCTCCACGTCTCCGGCCATCGGGATCGACAGGATGGAGTCGCAGGTCTCCCGGACCAGCCGGGACAGCCCCTTGCCTTCGGAGCCGACCACGATCACCGTCGGGCCGGTACCGTCGTAGTCGTCCAGGGTCACATCCCCGTCGGCGTCCAGGCCGACGATCTGGACTCCGGCTTTGGCCCAGTCGACCAGGGTGCGGGTCAGGTTCGGCGCCTGCGCGACGGGCAGGCGGGCCGCCGCCCCGGCACTGGTGCGCCAGGCCACGGCGGTCACGCTGGCGCTGCGCCGCTGCGGGATCAGCACACCCTGTCCGCCGAAGGCGGCGACACTGCGGATCACGGCCCCCAGGTTGCGCGGATCGGTGATGTTGTCCAACGCCACCAGCAGTGCCGGCTGCCCGGAGTCGAGGGCGTCGGCGAGCAGATCGTCGGGGTGGGCGTAGCTGTATTCGGGTACCTGCAGCGCCAGCCCCTGGTGCAGCCCGTTGACGGTGATCCGGTCCAGTTCGGGCTTGCTCGCCTCCAGGATCGAGATACCCATATCGCCGGCTATGGCCACGGCCTCCCGGACGCGGTCGTCGGCGTCGATCGTGCTCATCACATAGAGCGCCGTGGCCGGGATCTCGGCTCGCAGGCATTCGACGACCGGATTGCGGCCCACCACGTATTCGGGGCCGTCGTCCCGGCGACGCTGTGCCTGCCGGGCCGCTGCAGCCCGCGACTTGGCCGCCGCTTTGGCCTTCTTATGCGCCGGGTGATAGGTGCGGTCGACGGCCTTGGGGGTGGCGCCCCGGCCTTCCAGCCCGCGGCGTCGCTGTCCGCCGGAACCGACCACCTGCCCCTTCTTGGAGCCTTCTTTGCGGATGGCGCCCTTGCGCTTGGAGTTGCCGGCCATCTCTAGTCCTTCTGTTGCAGCGCCCATTGGACGCCGTCGGGGGTATCAGTCACTTCCACACCGGCGGCGGCGAGCCGGTCGCGCACCTGGTCGGCCACCGTCCAGTCCTTGGCCGCGCGGGCGTCGGCGCGACGCTGCAATTCGGCCCCGACCAGCACGTCCAGGGCGGTGTGGGCCGCGTCATCGGCGGCGCCGGCGTCGTTCCAGTGCGGATCCAGCGGATCGGTGCCCAGCACGGCGGTCATCGCACGCACCTGGGCGGCGATCCGGGCGGCGCTGGCATCGTCTCCGTGCGCCAGGGCGGTGTTGCCCTCGCGCACCGCGTTGTGGACCGCGGCCAGTGCGGCCGGGACGCCCAGATCATCGTCGAGCGCCGCGGCGAAGTCGGCGGTGACCCCGCCCACCGGCACCGGACCGGTCCGGTCGGCGACGCGGTGGACGAACGATTCGATCCGCCGATAGCCGGTGGCCGCCTCGGTCAGGGCTTCATCGGAGTATTCGAGCATCGAACGGTAGTGGGCGCTGCCCAGGTAGTAGCGCAACTCCACCGGGCGCACCTTCTTGAGCATCTCGGGGATGGCGACGACGTTGCCGAGCGATTTACTCATCTTCTCGCCGCTCATCGTCACCCAGCCGTTGTGCAGCCAGTACTGGGCGAAGCCGTCGCCGGCGCCGTGGCTCTGGGCGATCTCGTTCTCGTGATGCGGGAACACCAGATCCATGCCGCCGCAATGGATGTCGAATTCGGGCCCGAGCAGCGAGGTGGCCATCGCCGAGCACTCCAGGTGCCAGCCCGGCCGGCCCGGACCCCACGGGGTCGGCCAGGACGGTTCGCCGGGCTTGGAAGCCTTCCACAGGGTGAAGTCGCGCGGATCGCGTTTGCCGGTGCCGGCGCTCTCCCCCTGGTGGACGTCGTCGAGTTTGTGCCCGGACAAGCTGCCGTACTCGGGCAGGCTGCGCACATCGAAGTAGACGTTGCCCTCGGCGGCGTAGGCGTGGCCGCGTTCGATCAGCCGTTGCATGTACTCGATCATCTGCGTGATGAAACCGGTGGCCCGCGGTTCGGCCGAGGGCGGCAGCACGCCGAGTGCGTCGTAGGCGGCGGTGAACTCGCGTTCGTGGGTGGCCGCCCACTCCCACCAGGGACGGCCGTGTTCGGCGGCCTTGGTCAGGATCTTGTCGTCGATATCGGTGACGTTGCGGATGAACAGCACGTCCAGTCCGGCCCCGGCGCCGACGGGACCGTCGGGCCCGTCGACGGGGCCGTCGTAGGCGAGCCAGCGCCGCAGCACATCGAAGGCGATGCCGCTGCGCACGTGGCCGATGTGCGGGACACCCTGCACGGTCGCACCGCAGAGGTACACCGAGGCGGTGCCGGGGATCAGCGGAGCGAAGTCGCGGACCTCGCGGGTCGCGGTGTCGTACAGACGGAGAGTCACGACCTGCGATCCTACTTCAGCGCGGAGTTCTGCGCGGCGACCAGCGCTGTAGCGATCGCCGCGATGCCTTCACCGCGACCGGTGAGCCCGAGGCCGTCGGTCGTGGTGGCCGACACCGAGACCGGCGCGCCGAGCAGCCCGGAGAGCAGTTCTTCGGCTTCCCGGCGCCGCGGGCCGATCTTGGGCCGGTTGCCGATCACCTGGACCGCGCCGCTGACCGGAACCCACTGGTTCTCTGCCAGCAGCTGTGCCACGTGGGCGAGCATCTGCGCGCCGGTGACGCCCTTCCACTCGGGCCGGTCCACGCCGAAGACCGAACCCAGATCGCCCAGTCCGGCCGCCGAGAGCAGCGCATCGCAGAGCGCATGGGTGCCGACGTCACCGTCGGAGTGGCCCGAGCAGCCGTCTTCGCCGGCGAACAACAGTCCGAGCATCCAGCACTCGCGGCCGGGCTCGATCACGTGGACGTCGGTGGCGATGCCGCTTCTCACGAGGGTTCCTTCCGGGGGTCGGCGCTCGTCCGGTGGTAACTAGGGTGTTCGGGCCCGCACAGGAATCGGGCCAGCTGCAGATCGAACGGCGTGGTGATCTTGAAGGCCAGGTGCTCGCCGGGAACCACCTGCACCGGGACACCCAGTGCCTCCACCAGGCCGGCGTCGTCGGTGGCATCGGCACCCTCGGCGTGGGCTCGGCGCAGCAGCTCGGCCGTGAACCCCTGCGGGGTCTGCACTGCGCGCAGTGCCGCGCGATCGGGGGTGTCGACGACGCATTCGGCGTCGTCGACGCGTTTGAGGGTGTCGGCCACGGGCAGACCCGGGACTACAGCCACCGCTCCGGCCTCGAGCGCCTGGACCACCCGGACGAACAGCTGCGGCGGGGTCAATGCGCGCGCGGCGTCGTGCACCAGCACCCGGTCGGCGGGCCCGGCGGCGGCCAGACCGGCGCGCACCGAATCGGAGCGCTCCCGGCCACCGGCCACCACGGTCACCGCAGGCAACTGCCGGCGCACCGGGTCGACCAGGTCTTCGGGCACGATGACGACGACGTCGTCGATCACACCGCTGGCCTGGGCGGCGCTCACACTGCGTGCAAGCAGTGAGCGCCCGTCCAGTTCGACGAAGGCTTTGGGAGCCCCCGCACCCAGCCGCTGTCCCATCCCGGCAGCCGGGATCAGCGCGACGGTGCGGCGGGGCGCCGGCTGTCCGGTCAGGACGCTGCGGCCAGGATCTCGTCGAGGATCAGTTCGGCGCGAGCCTCGTCGGTGTCCTGAGCCAGCGACAGCTCATCGACCAGCACGCGACGGGCACGGGTCAGCATGCGCTTCTCCCCCGCGGACAGGCCGCGGTCCTGCTCCCGGCGCCACAGGTCGCGGACGATCTCAGAGACCTTGATGATGTCACCGGAGATCAGCTTCTCCTGGTTGGCCTTGAAACGACGGGCCCAGTTGGTCGGCTCCTCCGCATGCGGCGTGCGCAGCACCTCGAACACCTCGTCGAGCCCCTCGGCGCCGACCACATCACGAACGCCGACGTATTCCAGCTTGCTGGAGGGGATCTGCACGGTCATGTCCCCGTCCGCCACCTTCAGGACCAGGTACTCGACCTCTTCACCCTTGATGGTCCGTACGACGATGTCATCGACCCGAGCGGCACCGTGGTGCGGATAGACAACGGTGTCACCAACTTTGAAATTCAATGCTCCATGCCCCTTTCGAGTGAGCCCAGTCTACCACGCACCCCCCGACAGAGATATCGACGGTGCAGGTCAGGGCACTGACGGCGGTGCAGCGGCGCCATCGGACACGGACCGGAAAAGTGGCGGTCACCACTGTCGATCGATCGGCCGGGGGTCCGGCGGAGAAAGGAATTTCGGCGAATCTGCCCACCCCGTCTGACTTTTGCCCCAGCCGCCCACTACGCTGCGTAGTGAAGCGTCACGCGGCACCACGCGAGACGTGTGAGACAACCCTTCGGAGGATTCAGGTGTCAGCCTTCACTCGGACCAGCCGCCGTATCGCCCAAGGCGCCGTGATCAGTGCGCTCGGCGTCGCGGTCGCGATGGGCACCACAGCATGCAGCTCGGGCAAGATCTCCCAGACCAACAACATGGAAGCGGCGATCAACGGCGCCAACGGCACCCTGGTGCTCGACAACGTCGATCACGCCGGAGCGCAGACGCTCAACGTCGGCAGCATCGGTGTCCGGAACCTGCACATCATCTACCCGACCGGCAAGGCCGCCGACATCTACGGCAACGGCGGCCCCTTCCAGATCGGGTTCAGCATCGTCAACGACAGCAATGTCCGCAAGGTGCGCCTGACCGGGATCACCCCGGTCAAGGGCAAGGTCGAGTTCTTGACCACCGCCTCCGACGGCACCGTGACCCGCGCGGCCGGCCCGGGTAACGCCGGTCTGATCGCCCCCAACGGCGCTCTGGTGGCGGGCTTCCCGTCCAATGTGGAGCCCGAGGTCGCAGCCAAGGACGGCATCAAGCGCCTCGATGTGGAGCTGACCGGCGCCGGTGACACGGTCGCCGCCGGCCTGAACACTCCGCTGACGCTGACCTTTGAGATCGTCGACCTGCTCGGCAACTCGCTGGGCAACCAGTCGATCACCGTGCAGACGCCGGTCGATGCCAGCGCGATCAACGAGCGCGGCGATGTGGTGCGCGATATCCAGAGCGAGTCCGGTAACTGATTCGTCTCTGACAGGCAGCCCGCCAGGCCCTCGATCATCCCGGTGATCGAGGGCCTGGCGCATCCGGACCACGCGAGGGGTGCGCGGCCGCCGGCCGGTTGTCACCGGCCGCCACTACAGTGGGTCCGTGGCAAAAGCGAAGCCGGTCTTCCGGTGCGGGTTGTGCGGGCACCAGGTTCCCAAATGGGTCGGACGCTGCCCCGACTGCGGCGAGTGGGGCTCGATCGAAGAGGGTGCGCCCGCGGTGGCCGCCGGCGCCGGCCCGGCGTCGGTGGCCCCGCGCAGTCCGGCCGTTCCGATCACGCAGATCGATGCGAACGCGGCCGGGGCCACACCGACCGGAATCGCCGAATTCGACCGGGTGCTCGGTCGCGGCGTGGTGCCCGGTTCGGTGATTCTGCTGGCCGGGGAACCCGGGGTCGGCAAATCGACCCTGCTGCTGGAGACCGTCAAACACTGGGCCCGGGCCGGGCGGACCGCCCTGTACGTGACCGGCGAGGAATCGGCCGGGCAGGTACGACTGCGCGCCGAACGCACCGATGCCGTCCACGAGAACGTCTACCTGGCCGCCGAGACCGATCTGGCCACGATCCTGGGTCACGTCGAACAGGTACGCCCGACGCTGCTGATCGTCGACTCGGTGCAGACGGTCGTGGCCACCGGCACCGACGGCGTCTCCGGCGGTGTCACCCAGATCCGTGCAGTCACCACCGCCCTGGTCTCACTGGCCAAGAGCAGCGGAGTCGCGGTGGTGCTGGTCGGTCACGTCACCAAGGACGGGAACGTCGCTGGACCGCGTTCGCTGGAACATCTGGTCGACGTGGTCCTGGCCTTCGAAGGCGACCGACACACCTCACTGCGGCTGATCCGCGGCATCAAGAACCGCTTCGGGCCCTCGGACGAGGTCGGCTGTTTCGAACAGCGCAGCGACGGTATCCACGAGGTCGCCGATCCGTCGGGAATCTTCGTGCATCAGCGCGAGGGACCGGTGCCCGGCAGCGTGAACCTGGTGGCCATGGACGGCCGGCGCGCGCTGGTCGGCGAGATTCAGGCGCTGACGCACCAGACCGAGGCGAATATGCCGCGCCGGGCCGTCTCCGGTCTGGATCTGGCACGGGTGTCGATGATGCTGGCGGTGGCCGGGAAGAATGGCTTCTTCAAATCGTTCAACCAGGAGGTCTACGTCTCGACGGTCGGCGGGATGAAGGTCACCGAACCGGCTGCCGACTTGGCGATCTTCCTGGCCCTGCTGTCCTCGCACCGGAACGCTCCGGTCGTTCCGGGCACCATCGCCATCGGCGAGGTCGGCCTGACCGGCGAGGTGCGCCGGGTGTCCTCGACGGCCCGGCGGGTGGCCGAAGCCAAACGGCTCGGCTTCACCCATGTGCTGATTCCGTCCGGGACCGACGAGCAGATGCCCGGCGGCATCCGGGTCACGCAGGTCGCCGACCTGTCGGAGGCCTCCCGGGCGGCGACCATGCACGTGGCCGCCGACCCCGCACCCTTCTGACTCCGGGGCGCGGCGGGCACCTCAGCCCTGCGGCGCCTTCACCGCGCCTTCCTTGTAGCCCTCGAAATGCTTGCGCAGGTTGATTTCGACAAAGATCCCGTACGCCGCGGCCACCGGGGCCTCGAAGCCGTCGAGGTAGGCCTGGGACCGCACGTAGACCTTGCGGCCGCTCTTGCCCAGGACCTCGGCGGTGAAGCGCAGGGTGGAGCCGAGTGGGATCGGCTTGGCGTAGTCGATCTCCAGGTTCACCGTCACTACCGGTACGCCGATCAGGATCGACGCATTGCCCATCACCTCGTCGAACGCGGCCGAGAGGATGCCGCCGTGGATCACGCCGGGACCGCCTTGCATCCAGTCCACGACCGGCATGGTCGCGGTGACGCAGAAGTCCTCGCCCGCCGTGACATTCAGCCGCAGACCCACCGGGGCGTCGAGTCCGCACCCGAAACACATCGAATGATGCACCCGCATGGGCTCGCCGGGACCGGGCACCTTGGGGTGCCTGGTCATCGGTTCGAGATTCGCGGGCAGCTCGAGTTCATGCTTCACGCCCATTGACGCTAAGCCAGACCCGAAATCACCGCTACGTCGGCCCCGGCCGGGTCCGATCGGCCCTTCGCTGCGCGGCCGTGCGGCGGCTCGATCAGCTCCAGGTCGATTCCGATGCCCACCCCCGGTTACGCTGAGCCCGAGCCCGAGCCGGCGTTTGTGACGAATCAAGGGGATCCCGATATGCCGATGAGCATCAGCCCACCCTCCGAGCAGATCCGTTCGACGCTGCGCCGCGTCGCACCCGGAACCGGGCTGCGCGACGGCCTCGAGCGGATCCTGCGCGGCGGCACCGGCGCATTGATCGTCCTGGGCTACGGCGAGGACACCGAACGGATCTGCGACGGCGGTTTCCATCTGGACGTCGAGTTCGCCCCGACCAGGCTGCGGGAACTGGCGAAGATGGACGGGGCCGTGGTGCTCTCCGACGACGGCACCCGCATCCTGCGAGCCAATGTGCAGCTGGTGCCCGATCCGACGATCCCGACCGCCGAATCCGGGACCCGCCACCGCGCTGCCGAACGCACCGCCGTTCAGACCGGGGTGCCGGTGATCTCGGTGAGTGCCTCGATGTCGATCGTGAGCCTCTATGTCGCCGGCCACCGGCGCGTGGTGGAGAACCCGGACGCACTGCTGTCGCGCGCGAACGTCGCCCTGGCCACCCTGGAGCGGTACAAGGCCCGCCTCGACGAGGTCAGCGCCCAGCTCTCCCGCGCCGAGATCGAAGACTATGTGCTGCTGCGCGATGCGTGCAGCGCCGCCCAGCGGATGGAGATGGTCCGCCGGGTGGGCGCCGAGATCGAGGAGTACGTACTCGAGCTCGGCGTCTACGGCCGCCAGGTCGCACTGCAGCTCGAGGAGCTGATCAGCGACAACGACATGATGCGCGAGTTACTGGTGCGCGACTACCATTCGGCCCCCGAACCGGCCAGCACCGAACAGGTGCGCCAGATCCTCGATGCGCTGGAGAACCTGTCGAGCGCGGACCTGCTGGATCTGACCCTGGTAGCCGGCGCCTTCGGCTATCCCACCACCATCGAGGCGCAGGATCTGCCGATGACCCCGCGCGGGTATCGGTTGCTGGCCCGGATCTCCCGGCTGCAGTTCGGGCACATCGACCGGCTGGTCCGCGAGTTCGGTTCACTGCAGTCGCTGCTGGCGTGCAGCGCCGCCGACCTGCAGGCGGTCGAGGGTATCGGCAGCATCTGGGCCCGACACATCCGCGAGGGCCTGTCCCGGCTGGCCGAAGCCAGCCTGGAACGGTTCGATTGACGCGGCCCGAATTCGCCTGACGCGGGGCCGCGGCTCTACTGCTCGGCCGGGGCGACCACGTTGAAGGTGATCGGTGCGGACTCCTTGGCCCCGACCTTGGCCACGGCCTGGTAGGCGCCGACCGGGATCGCCACCCGCGGCTTATCGCAGCCCGGGTTGCTGGTGGTGCCGGACCAGGTGATGTTGTCGTTCACCTGCTGACCGGGCGCCAGGACCTGGTTGTTCACCGTCTTGTCCGGCGCGCAGTCCTGCGCGGTCCACAGGGTGCGGGTGCCGTCCAGGGACCGCACGACGACGTTCTGCGAGGCCTTGCCCACATCACGTGCGCACGGTGCCAGGCCGCCGTTGGTGACCACGATGGTGAACACCGGCTGATCACCCTTGGTATAGGTCGGCTTGTCGGTGTAGAGCACCACCGACAACGCCTGATCGGAGCATTGCGCCGCCTCGGCGCCTTCCGCCGGCGGGGTCTGCACTCCGCTTTCGGAGGCCGGCGGAGCGGGCGGGTTGCTCGCGGCCGGCGGCTGGCCGCTCTCGACCGGTTTGTCCGGCGCGGGTTCACCGGCTCCGGTCTCGGGTTCGGATCCGGTGCTCTGGGTCGCCGCGGCGTTGGTGCTCTCGGGGTCCTCCCCACTGGAACCGGCCCAGATCACCAGGGCGATGACCAGGGCGATCGCGATCACCGCCGCAGCAACGGCGAGCAGCCGCCGCTTCCAGTACACCTCGGTAGGCAGCGGTCCCTGTGGTTCGATCACATCTGCCACGGTATCGTCGCGGGCCGAAGCCGCCACCCACCTGCGGCGGCGTGTCGCTCAGATGAGGGACGGCGCACACCGGGCCCCGCCTGGGCTGGGTCCGGCATCCGTTTTCCGGGCAGGGCGCCGCCGGTGTGCCGGTCGCCGGCTAGTCGGTGGGCGCCGGCGCAGCGGCCTCGGGCACCGGCGTCGGCGGCCAGTCCACGCCGATGTCGCCGATCACACCGGAGAGCGTGGCCGCACCGTCGTTGAGGTGATAGTTCAGGCCGATCACCGCGAGCCGGCCGTCGGCGACGCGATCGGCGATGATCCGGCTCCGCTCGGTCAGCAGTTTGCCGGTCTCGACCACGTGCCGGGCCTCGAATTCGTCGGGCCGGACCAGGCCCTCGCCCCGGCCGGCGATCACACTGGGCATGACCCGTTCGACGATGCTGCGGACATATCCCGGCGGCAGCTCGAGCTCGTCGAGGGCGCGCATGGTCGCCGAGATCGCGCCGCAGCTGTCGTGGCCGAGGACGACGATCAGCGGAACGTCGAGGATTTCGACGGCGAACTCGATGGATCCGAGCACCGAGGAGTCGATCACGTGTCCAGCGGTACGGACGACGAACATGTCGCCCAGGCCCTGATCGAAGATGACCTCGGCAGCCACCCGCGAGTCACCGCAGCCGAAGAGCACCACGTGTGGGGTCTGGCCCTCGATCAGCTTGGCCCGATCGGCGATACCCTGGCTGGGATGTATCGATTCGTCTCGAACAAAGCGTTCGTTGCCGTCTTTGATGACCTGCCATGCAGCTGCCGGAGTGAGATCCTTCATGACTTCTACTGATACACCCTCCGGACTGGAAAAGAATCGACTGGGTCGCATAAATAACGAAATCCTCGCCTGGTTCGCCACGGCACGGCGGCCGCTCCCCTGGCGCGAATCCGGCATCTCGGGCTGGCAGATCCTGGTCAGCGAGATCATGCTGCAGCAGACGCCGGTGGCCCGGGTGACCGGTCCGTGGACGGACTGGGTGCGGCGCTGGCCGGTGCCGTCGGCGCTGGCCGCCGAGCCGGCCGGGGAGGTGGTGCGGGCCTGGGGCAAGCTGGGCTATCCGCGACGGGCGCTGCGGTTGCATGAATGCGCGAAAACCCTTGCCGCAGAACACGATGACCAAGTTCCCGCCGATGTGGAAACCCTGCTCGGCCTTCCCGGAATCGGCGACTACACCGCTCGCGCGGTCGCCTGCTTCGCCTACGGGCAGGCGGTCCCGGTGGTCGACACGAATGTGCGCCGGGTGATCGCTCGCCTCGTGCACGGCCGCGAACCGGGAAACCCCGCCAAGGCCGATCTGACCGACGCCCAGGCCCTGGCGCCGCGCACCGGCGACGGCGCCCTCGCACCGCGGGCCCCGGAGTTCTCGGCGGCACTGATGGAACTGGGCGCGCTGGTCTGCACCGCACGCAACCCCGACTGCGCGGCATGCCCCGTCTCCGGCGACTGCCGCTGGCTGGTCCGTGGCCGTCCCGCCTACGACGGACCGCCCCGCCGCGCCCAGAAGTACGAGGGCACCGACCGGCAGGCGCGCGGGCGGCTCCTGGATGTGCTGCGCGAGTCGACCGGCCCGGTGTCCCGGGCCGCCCTGGACATCGCCTGGACCCGGGACAGCGGCCAGCGCAGTCGTGCCCTGGACTCTTTGCTCACCGACGGGCTGATCGAAGTGACCGACGACGGACTGTTCTGCCTCGCCGGCGAGTCCGGCACCCCCGTGCCCGGCACCCCCGTCTCCGGCTAGTCGATGTCCGGCTAGTCGGCCGGTTCAGGCCGCGCCGGTGCAGGAGAGCATCCAGGCCAGCTCGAAGGCGGCCTCCTCCCACTGGCGATAGCGGCCGGAGGGGCCGCCGTGGCCGCTGTTCATCTCCGTCTTCAGCAGCACCGGCTTGCCCGAGGTGGTCGAATCCTGAAGGGCCGCCGCCCATTTCGCCGCCTCGGTGAACAGCACGCGGGTGTCGTGGAAGGAGTTCAGAATCAGCATCGCCGGATACGGCAGCGGCCGGACGTTCTCGTACGGGGAGTAGCTGCGGATGTAAGCGTACGCTTGCGCGTCGTCGAGCGGGTTGCCCCACTCGTCCCATTCGATCACCGTCAGCGGCAGACTCGGATCCAGGATCGAGGTGAGCGGATCGACGAAGGGGACCGCGGCCAGGATGCCGCCGAAGAGTTCGGGAGCCAGATTGGCCACCGCACCCATGAGCAGGCCGCCGGCCGAGCCGCCGTCGGCCACCAGCTGGGACGGCGTCGTGATCCCGGCGTCGACCAGATGCCGGGCCACGGCCACGAAATCGGTGAAGGTGTTCTTCTTGGCCAGCAACCGGCCGTCTTCGTACCAGCGCCGGCCCAGCTCACCGCCCCCGCGAACATGCGCGGTGGCCACCGCCATACCGCGGTCGAGCAGCGATAGCGCGGGGATCGAGAAGGCCGGATCGGAGCTGATCTCGTAGGCCCCGTAACCGTTGAGCACCAGCGGGATCGGCCCGTTTCCGACGGTATCGCCGCGCCGGACCACCGAGACCGGAATCCGGGTGCCGTCGTCGGCGGTGGCCCATTCCCGGGTGGCGATGTAGTCGGCCGGATCGAAATCGCCCAGGACCGCCGCCCGCTTGAGCAGGGTGCGCTGGCCGGTGCGCACATCGAGGTCGATGACCTCGGCCGGTTCGATGAAACTCGAGTAGCCGATCCGCAGGTGCGGTGCCGCCCACTCCGGGTTGGCTCCCAGACCGACCGAGCACAGTTCCTGATCGAAGGTGACCGGAGCGAAGTCTGCGAGCAGCGGCGGCTCGGTGCGGCCGCGCAGATCGGCGATGGCGATCTGCGGCAGCGCCTGCGACCGATAGGACAGCACCAGAAAGTCAGCGAAGCAGTCGACATCCTCGATCCGGTGGGTCGACCGGTGCGGCACGATCGTGCGGCGCGCCGACGGCTCCTGCACCGGCATCACGTCCACGGCGAAATCGACCGCCGGACCCCCGTCTGTGCCGACACCGTCTGTGCCGACACCGCCGGCAGGAACACCGCCGGTCGGGCCGTTGTGCACGAGTACGAAGTAGTCGCGACCGCCGAACACCGCGTGTTCGGCGGTGTATTCGACCTCGTCGATGCGCCCGGCGATCGAGGTCAGCGGCCCCGTCGGATCCGACATCGGCAGGTAGAGGTTCTCGGTGGTGACCTTGGAGCCGCTCGAGACGAACAGATACTCGTTGCTCTGCGAGGCACCCACGCCGACCCAGAACGCCTCATCGGGTTCGTAGTAGATGCGGGTGTCGTCGCCGGAATCACCGACATCGTGGCGCCAGACGGTGTCCGGGCGCCAGGCCTCATCGACGGTCAGATAGAACAGGTGCCGCGCATCCTTGGACCAAGTGGCTCCCCCGGCGGTGTTCTCGACCACATCAGGCAGCAGTTCCCCGGTCTCGAGGTCTTTGATGCGCAGGGTGTACCGCTCGTCGCCGACGGTGTCGACCGAGTACGCCAGCCAGCGGCCGTCATGGCTGACCGAGAAGGCACCGAGCGCGAAGAAGTCGTGCCCTTCGGCTTCGGCGTTGCTGTCCAGCAGCACCTGTTCGCCGGGGATCGGCCGGTCCGGGGTGATCTCCGGCGGCAGCCAGTCGTCGTCTCCGGAGATCGGCAGGCGGCACCGGATCCCGTAGGAGAGCCCCTCCTGGGTGCGCAGGTAGTACCAGTAGCGGCCCGACCGCACCGGCACGGACATGTCGGTCTCGCGGGTGCGGCCTTTGATCTCGGCGAAGATGTCGGCACGCAACTGCTCCAGCGGCGCCGTCTGCTCCTCGACGTAGGCGTTCTGGGCCTCCAGGTAGGCGGTCACCTCCGGGTCTTCCCGGTCACGCATCCATTCGTACGGATCGACGAAGACGTCGCCGTGGAACTCCCGGGTGGAGGGAACCTTCTTCGCCGTGGGCGGGACCAGCGGTTCAGGCAGCAGCGGTTCAGGCATCGGCGGCGTCCGGCCAGTCGGCGAATTCGCGCCCGGAGATGCGTTCGTAGGCCTCGATGTACCGCGCCCGGGTCTGGGCGACCACCTCGTCGGGCAGCGGCGGTGGAGCCTGGTCGCCGTGGCGGTCCCAGCCGGACTCGGCCGAGGTGAGCCAGTTGCGCACGATCTGCTTGTCGAAGCTGGGCTGCACCTGCCCGGGGCGCCAGGTGGCGGCCTCCCAGTAGCGGGAGGAGTCCGGAGTCAGGACCTCGTCGGCCAGCACCAGGGAACCGTCCGGGGCCTGACCGAATTCGAATTTGGTGTCGGCCAGGATGATGCCGCGGTCCAGCGCCAGGTCGGCGGCCCGCCCGTAGATGTCCAGGGTCAGGTCGCGCAGGGTGCGGGCCAGCTCGTCGCCGACGTCCCGGGCCACCTGTTCGAAGCTGACGTTCTCATCGTGTTCGCCGACCGCCGCCTTGGTGGCAGGGGTGAAGATCGGCTCCGGGAGCCGGTCGGACTCGGTCAGTCCGGCCGGCAGCACGACCCCGCAGACCGCTCCGGTCTCGCGGTAGTCACTCAGTCCCGAACCGGTCAGATAGCCGCGGGCCACGCATTCGACCTGCACCATCGGCAGCTTGTGCACCACCATCGCGCGGCCGACCAGATCGGCCGGAATCCGCGGATCGGTCGGGCCGCCGGCCAGATGATTCGGGACGGTCAGCTCGTCGAACCAGAAGAAGCTCGCCGCGGTCAGGATCCGGCCCTTGTCGGGGATCGGGGTGTCCAGGACGAAGTCGTACGCCGAGATCCGGTCGGAGGTGACCAGCAGCAGCGTCTCATCGTCGATCTGGTAGATGTCGCGAACCTTGCCGGACGCGATGTGCCGATAGTCGGCGAGGGTGGGGCGTTCGGGCCGGGTGTCCATCAGCTGAGTCCTCTGGTGCGGATAACGGGTTACAGGATCGGGGCCGGGCGGTAGGCGGCCGCGTCGGGTTCGCCCTCGAGCCAGGCGGCCGCCGCGGCGATCACCTGGGCGACCTGAGCGTCGGCGGCACCGGCGAAGGCGGACTTGTCGGCGATCAGCGCTTCGAGTCCGTCCCGGTCCAGCGGAATCCGCTCGTCGGCGGCCAGCCGGTCCAGCAGATCGGGGTCGCGGCCCTCTTCGCGCATGGCCAGTGCCACCGCCACGGCGTTCTCCTTGATGGCCTCATGCGCCGTTTCGCGGCCCACACCGGCGCGCACCGCCGCCATCAGCACCTTGGTGGTGGCCAGGAACGGCAGGTAGCGATCGAGCTCGTTGGCGATCACCGCGGGGTAGGCGCCGAACTCGTCAAGCACGGTCAAGAAGGTCTCCAGCAGGCCGTCGAGGGCGAAGAAGGCGTCGGGCAGCGCCACGCGGCGGACCACCGAGCAGAAGACGTCGCCCTCGTTCCACTGGGCGCCGGCCAGTTCCCCGGTCATCGAGGCGTACCCGCGCAGGATCACCGCCAGCCCGTTGACCCGCTCGCAGCTGCGGGTGTTCATCTTGTGCGGCATGGCCGAACTGCCGACCTGTCCCGGCTGGAAGCCTTCGGTGACCAGTTCGTGGCCTGCCATCAACCGGATGGTGGTGGCCAACGACGACGGTGCGGCGGCCAGCTGCACCAGTGCCGAGACCACGTCGTAGTCCAGCGACCGCGGATACACCTGCCCGACCGAGGTCAGTGCGTTGGCGAACCCCAGGTGCCGGGCCACCGCCGTCTCCAGGGCATCGAGTTTGGCCGGATCGCCGTCGAGCAGATCGAGCATGTCCTGGCTGGTGCCCATCGGCCCCTTGATGCCGCGCAGCGGATACCGCGCGATCAGTTCGTCGAGGCGGACCAGGGCGACCATCAGTTCGTCGGCCGCCGAGGCGAAACGCTTACCCAGGGTGGTGGCCTGGGCGGCGACGTTGTGGCTGCGGCCGGCCATCACGGTCGAGGAGTACTGTGCGGCACGCTCGGTGATCCGGGCCAGCAGCGCGATGCAGTGGCTGCGCACGTACTGCAGCGAGCTGAGGATCTGCAGCTGCTCGACGTTCTCGGTCAGATCACGGCTGGTCATGCCCTTGTGGATCTGCTCGTGCCCGGCCAGATCGTTGAACTCCTCGATCCGGGCCTTCACATCGTGCCGGGTGATGCGCTCGCGGTCGGCGATCGACTCCAGGTCGACCTGGTCGATCACCCGCTGGTAGTCGGCGATGGCCTCCGGCGGCACGTCGATACCCAGTTCACGCTGGGCGGACAACACCGCGATCCAGAGCCGGCGCTCCAGGATGATCTTGTTCCGCGGCGACCAGATCTCAGCGAGATCGGCAGAAGCGTAGCGGCTGGCCAGGACGTTGCTGATGGCAGGTTTTCCCACGTCGAGCAAGTCTAGTGCCCACCGCCGCGGGAACAGAATCCCCGGCCGCGTGCCGCACCGCCGCTCAGGCGGCGAACGGCCCTCCCTGCAGCTGCAGCACCGCGCCGTCGACGGTGCCCACCATCGCCGATCGTCCGCCGGGCGTCACCGCGATCGAGGTCAGCGGCCGTCCGGTGTTCACCACGCAGCGACGCCCGGACCGCCGCTCCAGAACCACCAGCTGCCCGGTGGTGGTGGTCACTGCCAGCCGCCAGCCGTCGAGCCAGGCCAGATCGTCGATCAGGCCCGGCAGCGGCGCGGTCACATCGGCGGCCACACTCGTGGCCTCGGGCCGATCCAGCGGAACCTGCAGCACCCGACCGCTCAGACTCTCCAGCAGACTCACGTAGGCCACACCGTCGCGAATCGCCAGGCCGTTGAGCAGAACCCCGTTGACCGTCGGTGTCGGCGACAGGCTCTTGGGTGCGCGCGCCGACCAGGCGTGATCGATCCTTCCGTCGCGGCCGATCCGCAGCAGTCCCAGCGCCGAGTCGGCCACGTACATCACGCCGTCGTCGGCGAAGGCCAGGCCGTTCGGCATCCCCAGCCCCTCGGTCACGGTGCGCACCGTCGGTGCGGCGGCGGCCGGGTCGAAGGAGACCACCGCACCGCGGCGGACCGGCAGCAGTCCCGCGACGCTGTTGCCGGCGGTGGCGTACATGCGCCCGTCCGGACCCGGTCGGACCGCGCCGGGCGCGTCCACCCGCACCACGGCCGTGCGCCGCCCCGCACCGTCGTAGCGCTCGATGCGGTTCTGCTGCCCGCGGGAGACCCAGAGCCCGCCGGCGCGATCGAATCCGATGTTCTCGGCCCAGGACAGGACCGGCGTGGGCGCCGGCAACGCCTGGCGCACGGTCACCTCCGGACAACCGGGCATCGCACCGGCGGGGACCGGGGCGGTCAGCGCGGCCAGTCCTGCACCGAGCACGGCGACGCCCGCCACGATTCTGCGCATCCCCATTGCCCGCTCCTCACGTCGACTCGACCGCGACCTTCGAAGAGTAGGAGGACCCGGCGTGCTCGCGCACCGGCGCCCCCGTCCCCGCACCGGTGCTGGGTCGAACGCCCTGGTGAGCGACCCCCTTGCACGAGGATACCCCTATGGGTATATTGGCCTGCGTTCCCATACCCCCTGGGGTATATAGAAAGAGGTCTTGATGAGTACCGACGTTCAACCGGCTCCGCCGGGCGCACCCGACGAGGTCCCCGCGACCCGTCCGGGACCGATGGCCCGCCTGGGCATGTGGACCGCCGACCACCGCCGCTGGGTGTACGCGATCTGGACCGTCCTGGTGGTCGGCTTCGGCATCGCCGCACCGTCGGTGTTCAACTCGCTGGCAGGTGCCGGCTGGCAGGCCAACGGCACCGAGTCCGTGCAGGTCCGGGAGATCACCCAGGATCACTTCGGCGGCAACTCGTCGGCGGCGATCCAGGTCGTCATCGACTCCAAGGACGGCCGCCTCAGCCAGGAGACCATCGACGGCATCGTCAACGACGTCCGCGTGATCACCGCCACCGATCCGCGGCTGAAGAACGAGATCATCGCGCCCATGGAGGGCATGACGATCAGCCAGGACGGCGAGACCGCCATCGCGATCATCGGCGCCAATGCCAGCACCGATGACATGGTCAAGGCCGTCGACGACCACAAAGACGAGCTGATCGCACTGTCCAGCGACCAGGTGGACGTCTTCCCGACCGGTTCCTCTGCACTGTGGAGCGACTTCAACAAGGCCAACCACGACGCGATGATCAAGGCCGAGATGATCTCCTGGCCCATCACGCTGGCGATCATGATCGTCGCCTTCGGCTCGGTGGTCGCCGCCGGTCTGCCCCTGCTGCTGACCCTGGCCGGTCTGGTCGCCTCGGCCGGCGGCCTGGTGATCCTGAACCAGGTCACGCCGATCTCGGTGTGGGCGATGAACTTCGCCATGATGTTCGCCCTGGCACTGGGCATCGACTACGCACTGTTCATGGTCTCCCGCTTCCGCGCCGCCATCGCCACGATGAACGAGGGACTGCCTCCCGAGGAGCGCGATTCGCACTCGATCCGCCACCGGGCGGCCGCCGAGACCATGGATACCGCCGGTAAGGCGATCCTGCTGTCGGGTCTGACCGTGCTGATCAGCCTGTCGGCGGTGTTGATGGTTCCCGCCCCCGCGGTGCGCACGATGGCCATCGGCATCATGCTCGCTGTGACCTTCGTCCTGGCCGCCAGCCTCACGCTGCTGCCGGCGGTCATGGCCGGGCTGGGCAGCAAGATCAACGCGGCATCGCTGCCGTGGTCCAAGGGCAAGTACGGCATCTCCCCGACCTTCCAGAAGTGGGGCGGCTTCCTGCACCGGCACCCGTGGGGCCCGGCGGTCATCGCCCTGGGCATCCTGATCGCCCTGTCGATCCCGGTGTTCAACCTCAAGGTCGCGATGCCCTCGATCACGGTGGTCCCCGAGGACGCACCGGTCCGCCAGGGCTACGAAGTGGTCGCCGAGAAGTTCGGCGACGGCGCCCCAGGCATGATCGCGATCGTCACCGCAGAGGAGACCGCGCAGAAGACAAGTGAGATGACCGCGGCCAACCCGAACATCGTCGCCGTCATGCCCGCCCAGCCGGCGCAGGACGACTCGGGGTGGGTGCTGATCCAGGCCATGCCCAAGACCGACCCGTCCGATGAACAGATGGCCGTGACCATCGAGCAGCTGCGCGAGGAACTGCCACGCTCGGCGCTGGTGGGCGGTGCCGCCTCGGAGAACATCGACCTGCAGGATGCACTCAACACCTGGTTCCCGCGAGTGGCCGCGACCATTCTGGTGCTCGGCTTCCTGCTGTTGCTGATCGCGCTGCGGGCCCCGGTGATCGCCCTGCTGGGCACCATCGTGAGCCTGCTGTCCACGGCGGCGGCGTTCGGTGTGGCCAAGCTGATCTTCCAGGACGGCCACGGCTCGGGTCTGCTGAACTTCGATCCGCAGGGCTTCCTGAACGGCTGGGGTCCGGTGTTCTTCTTCGCGATGATCTTCGCGATCGCGATGGACTACACGGTGTTCCTGCTGGCCACCGCCAAGGAGCACTACGAGCACTGTGAGGATCCGCACCAGGCGCAGATCGACGCGATGGCCTACTCGGGCCGGGTCATCTTCGCCGCCGCAGCGGTCATGGTCGCGGTGTTCTTCACCTTCTCGCTGGCCGATCCGCTGCCGCCGAAGGAGATGGGCATCATCCTCGGTGTCGCGGTCCTGCTCGATGCGATTCTGATCCGCCTGGTCCTGCTTCCGACGATCCTGCGGATCTCCGGAAAGGGCGCCTGGTGGAGCCCGCGCTGGCTGGATCAGGTGCTGCCGAAGATCAGCTTCAAGCACTGATACCCGGCGGGGCATAGAATGAGGGAAATCGGAGAGGAATTGATTATGATCGGCGACGAGGAAGCCACCGCCACCATCGTCAACCGGCTGCGTCGTGCACACGGGCAGCTGGCCGGGGTGATCGGCATGATCGAGGACGGCCGCGACTGCAAGGACGTGGTCACCCAACTCGCTGCGGTCTCCCGCGCCCTGGACAAGGCCGGGTTCAAGATCGTCGCGACGAGTCTTCGGGAGTGCCTGATCGACCCGAAGGGCGCCGACGGAGACGGCGGCGAGAACCTCGATGTGGAGCAGCTCGAGAAGCTGTTCCTGGCACTGGCCTGACCGAACGAAGGAGAGCAACATGCAACTCGCACTAGCAACCAGCGTTACCGGCAGCGTGCCCGAGGTGGCCGACCGAGTCCGGGCAGCACTGTCCGACCAGGGTTTCGGTGTACTCACCGAGATCGACATGTCGGCGACGCTGAAGAACAAGATCGACGTCGACATGGAGGATTACCAGATCCTCGGTGCCTGCAACCCGCCTGCGGCCCATCGCGCCGTGTCGGCGCACAAGCAGATCGGTCTGCTGCTGCCGTGCAACGTCGTGGTGCGCCGCGATCCGGACAACGCCGACACCGTCGTGGTCGAGGCGATGAACCCACAGATCATGGCCACCCTCGTGCCCGGCAATGCGCCGCTGCACGAGGTCGCCGACGAGATCACCACCAAGCTGCAAGCGGTGATCGACGCACTGTGACAGTTTTCCCTGCACAACCGACCCGGCGGCGCCTCCTGATGGGCGCCGCCGGCTTGGCGTCGCTGGCCGGCCTGACCGCCTGCGGCGTCGCCCATACCGCGACCGATGCGCCGCCCGGCGACGGTGTCGGCGGCGACGACGAACTGCCTGTCCAGACCGGCGCCGAGTCGGCGCCGGGCGGCCCCGAGGTCGTGACCGGAACCCTGGACTCCAAGCACATGAGCCGCCCCACGCCCTGGGCGGTGGCCCGCCCCAAGGGGGTCAGCGGAACGCTGCCGGTGGTGCTTGTGGCGCATGCCCTCAACACCGACGAGCGCTCGATCTTCGGCAAGGCCCTGAACATGCAGGGTGTGCTGCAGCATTACGTGGACAACGGCGGGACCCCGTACGCGATCGCCTCGGCGGCCGTGGGACGCAACTACTTCCACCGCCGCGCCGACGGGACCGACGGTGCGGCCATGCTGCTCGATGAGTTCCTGCCGATGCTCGAGGACAACCAGGAGCTGGATCTGCGCACCGATCGGTTCGGTCTGTTCGGCTGGTCGATGGGCGGGTACGGGGCTTTGCGCATCGGCGCGATCGTCGGCGCCCCGCGGGTGGCGGCGGTGGCCGTCAGCTCCCCGGCGATGTGGGCCGATCCGATGGCCTACCCGCCCCGCGCGTTCGACTCGTACGAGGACTACCTGGCCAACTCGTTGTTCGGCCAGCAGGACAAGTTCGCCAAGATCCCGCTGATGATCTCCATCGGCTCGGCCGACCAATTCTACACCTACACCCGCCAGTGGGCCGCGCAGTTGCGGCCGCCGGCCGCCTTCGGCACCGCTGCCGGCGGGCACACCAATCGGTTCTGGCGTTCGGTGCTGCCCGAACAGGTGGAGTTCCTCGGCCGCAACCTGGCGCTGAGCCACAGCAGCGACTGACCTCACACCCCGCCGCTGCGGCTCGGGTGCGGTCCGAGTCCCGTGTCGCGGCGCATCCCGGCACGTCGCTCCCCGCCCGCACTCGCGACCTGCACAGGTGGGCAGCGACACGACGGCGGGTATGACGTCGCCGCGTCGGCTACAGCGAAATGCGCCCCTCGGCGGCGGCGCGCCCGATGTCGGTGCGGAAGTGTGCACCCGGCAGCCTGATCGCCGCCAGCCGCTCGTAGGCCTGGGAGCGGGCGGCCGCCAGGTCCGTGCCGCGCCCGACGACCGAGAGCACCCGTCCGCCCGCAGACACCACCGTTCCGTCGGCCTCGAGCCGGGTTCCGGCGTGCAGCACACCGTCGGCGTCCACTCCGGTCAAGGCGTCGCCGGTGCGCGGAACGCCGGGATAGTTCTCGGCGGCCAGCACGACCACCACGGCGGCGCCGTCGTACCACTGCAGCGGCGGCAGGTCGGCCAGTGTTCCGGTGGCCACGGCGTTGAGCGTCTGCCCCAGCGGCGACTCCAGCAGCTCGAGCACGGCCTGCGTCTCAGGGTCACCGAACCTGCAGTTGAACTCGATGACTGCCGGCCCCTGCTCGTCGACCGCCAGCCCCGCGTACAGCAGTCCGGAGAACGGGGTGCCCCGCTGGGCGAGCTCGGTCGCGACCGGGACCACCACCTCGTCGACGATGCGTTTGACCATCGACTCGGGTAGCCAGGGCAGGGGCGTGTAGGCGCCCATGCCGCCGGTGTTCGGGCCCTGATCGTCGTCACCGACGCGTTTATGGTCCTGCGCCGGCAGCAGCGGCACCACCGTATCGCCGTCGACCAAGCAGAAGAGGGAGACCTCCGGGCCCGACAGGAAACTCTCCAGCAGCACCGGGTGGCCGTTTTCGAGGCAGTCGGCGGCGTGGGCACGCGCCGCAGCGCGGTCGGCGGTGACCACCACGCCCTTACCGGCGGCCAGGCCGTCGTCCTTGACCACCCAGGTGGGGCCGAAGCGGTCCAGTGCCGCATCCAGGTCGGCCGGGCTGTCGACGATCTCGGCGCGAGCGGTGCGGACACCGGCGGCAGCCATCACGTCCTTGGCGAAGGCCTTCGAGCCTTCGATCTGCGCGGCGGCGGCACCGGGACCGAAGGCGGCGATACCCGCCTCGCGGAGCGCATCGGCCACACCCAGCACCAGCGGCACCTCCGGTCCGATCACGACGAGATCGGCGCCGATCTGGCGAGCCAGGGCGACGACGGCCTCACCCGAGGTGACATCGACCGAATGGTTGGTGGCCACCGCAGCGGTGCCTGCATTGCCGGGCGCGGCATGAAGTTCGGCGACCGAGGGGTCCCGGTCCAGTCCCAGCAGGAGGGCGTGTTCGCGGCCGCCCGAGCCGATCACGAGTACTCGCACGCAGGCCAGCTTAGTCGGTGCGAACCTCGGCGACGACCACCGGGACCAGCGGCGCCAGCCCGACCACCACGACGCAGAGCAGCAGCGGCTGACCCGCGTCCGCCAGTATGATTCCGACGGCCAACGGCACTGCCGCACCGATCGCCATCGGCCACTGGATCAGCTGGTATCCCACGAGATAGCGATGCATCAGGATCAGACCGAGGCAGAAGATCCCTAGCGGGACCGCCAGCGACAGCAGTACCGCCAGCGGCCCGATACTGACCTCGCGTTCGATCCACAGTGCCACCACATGCAGTCCGGCACCGACCGCCGCACACGCCATGTACAGCGGCATGCTGCCGTAGCCGAAACCGAAGGCCTTGTCCGGGCGGTCGGTGAGCACCTGGCCGTTGGGCAGGGCGAAGTACAGCCACCACATCAGGAACGTGACACCCATCGCGGACAGCCCCAGTGCCGCCGTCTCGGTGCTCCAGCCGTCCCGTGCGACCTCCGCCTGCAGGACAGCGATCGTGCCGACCACGCCCTCGCCGAGGGTGATCACCATCAACGTCGCATAGCGCTCGGCGATGTGCGACGGGTTCCACGGCGTTCTGCGGATCCGGTTCTCGGCAATGAACGGGCCGGCGAATTCGACGGCGATCAGGACCAGGATCAGCGCCATGGTCTCCCAGAGGCCGGTCGGCACAAAGATGAGCAGGACCCAGCCGATCTGCGCGATCAGCGTGGCGCCGGCGTAGGCCAGCGCGGTGTTCCGGGAGGCCGGCGCCTGCAGCGCCACCCGCAGCCACTGCGTCACCATGCCGATGCGCATCACGATGTACCCGATCACCGGCACGGTCAGATCGATATGCGCATGCGCATCGATCGAGGTGAACGTCTGGGGAAGACCGATCGCGATGATACCCACGCCGATCATCTGCACCAGCGCCAGGAGTCGGTAGAACCAGTCGTCGGTGTCGAACGCCGAGGAGAACCAGGCGAAGTTGATCCACGCCCAGATGGTGGCGAAGGTCGACATCAGATAGCCGGCGATCGCCGCGAGATAGTGCCCGTCCACCAGATACCGGGCCAGCTGGGCCCCGGCCACCGAAAAGGCGACGACGAAGACCAGGTCGTACAGAATCTCCAGGCTGCTGCCGGCGCGGTCGGCCTCGCCCGGATCGCGGCCGGTCATCCGTTGCAGCTGTGATCGCAGGGGCATCTGTTCACGGTAAACCCCGATCGGCGGCGGCTCCGGCAGCCGCCGCTGATCGGGTCGATCAATTCACTTCGGGGGTTTGCCCGTCATTTCGGCTGTGTCAGGTCGTACAACGTCACCCCGTCGATCGCGGTCGAGGTGAAGTTCGCGCTGACCCACTCACTGATCGAGGACGAGCTGCCCTCCCCGCCGGGGCCGCCCATCCGGCCACCGCCGATGAAGTAGTGGATCCTGCCCTCCCGGACGTAGTTCTGGAACTGCGCCAGCGTCGGTGAGGGGTCGGTGCCGTTGAACCCGCCGATCGGCATCACCGAGTACCCGGATTCGATCTGGTATCCCGAGGCCTCGTTGGACCCGATGGCTGCGGCGACCCAGGTGTAGCGGTCCGCATCGGTGCGTAGCACGGCGACCAATTCGGCACCGGGCGCCGAACCGAACAGCAGTCCGCCCGCACCTCGGCCCATCCCGTAGCCGCCGGGCATGCCGTTGCCGTCGGGCCTCATGCCGTTGCCGTCGGGCCTCATGCCGTCCCCGCTCGGCCGCAGACCGCCCGGCCCCCGACCTCCGGGGGCACCGGCGCCGTCCGCGCCGCCGGGGAAGCCCGGCGGACGCTGCCGGTCGCCGTTCCCGTCGCCGCGCATACCCGGCGGTCCACCGCGCCCCGGACCGAAGCCGCTGTCGACGCGCGGACCGGCGGAGATGATCGATCCCTGAGCCGCCGAACCGAGCGTGGCGCTCGTGTAGGCGATGGGACCGCCGAGTGCGGCGAGAATCGCCGCGCCGGCGACCGCCTTGGCCGCGGCACCGCGGTGCACCACGATCAGGGCCAGGCCGGCGACGATGCCGACCACCAGGACAGTCCAGCGCAGCCAGGGCACGAAGTCGGCCGAGCGATTCAGCAGCACGAAGCCCCAGACGGCCGCGGTGATCGAGCCGGCCGCCAGCACCAGCCGCACCCACAGCCGGTCGCGTTCGGCCCAGCAGACCGCTGCCGAACCGCCGATCAGACCGGCCAGCGCCGGGGCGATCGCCGCCGTGTAGTAGCTGTGGAAGATGCCCTGCATAAAGCTGAAGACCGCCATCGTCGTCAGCATCCACAGCGCGGACATCACCAGGAAGGCCCGTCGGCGGTCGGTGCGAGGCGCCCGGCCGATCAGCACCAGCGCCGCGACCGCGAGCAGCAGCGCCGTGGGAATCAGCCAGGAGATCTGACCGCCCTGCTCGGTGTCGAACATCCGCCAGAAGCCGGTCTGACCCCACATCCCGCCGCCGGGTCCACCCTGTCCTGGGCCGCCCCCGAAGCCGTATCCACCCCCGAAGCCGTATCCGCCGTCGGGCATTCCGGCTCCGGAGCCGTAGCCGATTAGGCCGCCGGGAACCACCGATCCGCGCTCGTTGCCGTTGAGTCGGCCCAGGCCGTTGTAGCCCAGGGTCAGCTCCAGAATCGAGTTGTTCTGGGAGCCGCCGATGTACGGGCGCGAATCGGCCGGCCACAGTTCGACGGCGAGGATCCACCAGCCGGCGCTGACGATCAGGGCGCCCAGGGCGGCCAGCAGATGCCCCACGCGCCGCAGCCAGCGGCCCGGCGCGAACGCGAAGTAGGCGATCACCAGGGCCGGCAGAATCAGAAAGACCTGCAGCTGTTTGGTGAGGAAACCGAAACCGACGGCCACCCCGGCCCAGAGCATCCAGTGCAGCCGGCCCGACTCGATCGCCCGCATCGTCGCCCAGGCGGCCACCAGCATCAGCAGCACCAGCAGCGCCTCGGGGTTGTTGAACCGGAACATCAGCGCGGCCACCGGGGTGGTGGCCAGCACCAGTCCGGCACCGATGCCTGCACAGTGCCCGAAGTAGCGGCGGACGATCACGTAGAGCAGCCACACCGAGGCCACGCCCATCAGGACCTGCGGCACCAGCAGTGACCATGAGTTCAGCCCGAACACCCGCACCGACAGCGCCGGAATCCACAGGGAGGCCGGCGGCTTGTCCACGGTGATCGAGTTCGCCATGTCCGACGAGCCGAAGAACCAGGCCTTCCACGACTGTGAACCCGCCTGAATGGCGGCGGTGTAGAAGGAGTTCGCCCAGCCGTTGGCCGACAGGTTCCACAGGTAGGCCGCCAGCGTGCCCAGCAGCAGCGCCGCCAGACTCAGGTACTGCAGCGGTGTCGTGCGCGGCACCGGACCGGTGACCGGATCGTCGTGCCCGGCCGGTTCCGCCGTCGTGGTGAGAGTGTTGTTCACGCGATCTCCTGCTGCGCGGGGTTCTTGCGGGATCGTTTGCGTTGTACGAAGATCCACCGGAGTCCGACGAAGCGAGTGGCTGTGGCGACCAGATTGGCCACGATCAGGACGACCAGTTCCACGGTGGCACCGGCTCCGGGTGCCGCGGCGTGCAGCACCAGCAGGGAGCCCGCGGTGACCAGCCAGCCGAAGGCGAAGACACCCCAGCCGAACAGGTGGTGTCCGACCAGGCCCGTCCGGCCGCGGACACCGAAGGTGAAGCGCCGGTTGGCGGCCGTGTTGAGCACCGCGGTGATCGCCAGGGCCAGGAAGTTGGCCGCCTGCGCACCGAGATACGGCTGTAGCAGCAGGAACAGCAGGGCGAAGGCCAGCGTCGAGGCCACCCCGACGGTGGCGAAGCGGATCACCTGACCGGTCATGCCGGTGGGCACCCCGGCCAGTTCGGGACCGTCGTCGCGTTCGCGGCCGATGTTGCGGCGCAACTGCTCGACGGGCAGGCGTCCGGCGGCCAGCGCCCAGCCGATGCGCGCGCAGCCTTTCAGATCGGCGACGGCGGTGGCGACGATGTCGACCGAGCTGTCCGGATCGTCGACCCAGTCGACGGGGACCTCGGCGATCCGCAGCCCGACCCGCTCGGCGAGCACCAGCAGTTCGGTGTCGAAGAACCAGCCGGTGTCGTGCACGTGCGGCAACAGCTGGCGGGCGACGTCGGTGCGGATCGCCTTGAAGCCGCACTGTGCGTCGGAGAAGTGCGCGCCCATGGCGACCTTGAGGATCAGGTTGTAGGAGCGGGAGATGAACTCGCGTTTGGGCCCGCGGGTGACCTGTGCCGAGCGGCTGAGCCGGGTGCCGATCGCGACATCGGAGTGCCCGGACACCAGCGGAGCGATCAGCGGCATGAGCGCGTTCAGGTCGGTCGACAGGTCCACATCGCAGTAGGCGACGATCTGGGCGTCGCTGCGGCTCCACACCTGGTTCAGCGCCCGGCCCCGGCCCTTTAGGTCCAGGTGCACTACGCGCACCGGACAGTCCTCGCCCGATTCGGCGGCCAGCCGCCGGGCGATCTGCAGGGTGCGGTCGGTGCTGGCGTTGTCGGCGATGGTGATGCGCGCCGGATACGGAACCTGGGAGACCAGGTGGTCGTGCAGCCGGTCCACGCAGGCCGTCAGATCGTCCTCTTCGTTGTAGACGGGGACGACGACGTCGAGCAATGGTGCAGGCCTAGCAGGTCCGTTCTGCACGGGCACCGCTGCGGGTTCGGGTCCGGTGGTGGTTGTCATGCCCCGATTCTGGAATCGGCTCCTGCCGCGCTCCTGGCCTGACGCTGGACGTTTCCTGTGAGCCCCCCCCGGTCCCGGTCACGCGCTACCGGCCCTGCCCCGGCGGAACCGGCCCCGGGCCGGCCGGATTGTCACCGGGTCCCGATACGTTGTGTCCATGACGACCACAGGAGAAGCCGGGCCGGTTCTCACCCCGGCCCAGCAGCAGGTGGCCGACCGGGTGATCACCGCACTGGCCGGCCCCGATGCCCGGTTGCGGCCCGATCAGCAGACGGCGGTCGCGGCACTGGCCTCCCCGGGCTCCCGGGCCCTGGTGGTGCAGGCCACCGGCTGGGGCAAGTCGGCGGTGTACTGGGCGGCCACGGCGGTGATCCGGGCCGCCGGCGGCGGCCCGACCCTGATCGTCTCGCCGCTGCTGTCGCTGATGCGCGATCAGGTGTCGGCGGCCGGTCGCGGCGGGCTGCGGGCGGCGACGCTGAACTCGTCGAACGTGGACGAATGGACCTCGATCGAGCAGGACCTGGCGGCCGGGCACCTCGATGTCTTGCTGGTCTCGCCCGAGCGGCTGGCCAATCCGGGTTTCGGGCGCCGCGTGCTCGACGCGCTCGCCGGGAATCTGGGGCTGGTGGTGATCGACGAGGCCCACGCCATCTCCGACTGGGGGCACGACTTCCGCCCCGACTACCGGCGGGTCGCGCAGGTGCTGCAGCAACTGAATCCGCAGACCTCGGTGCTGGCCACCACTGCCACGGCCAATGAGCGAGTCACCGAAGACATCGCTGGCCAGCTGGGCGCGGCCACCCTGGTGCTGCGCGGGCCGCTGGCCCGCAAGTCGTTGCACCTGAACGTGATCGACGGCCTGTCCCCGATCGAGCGGTACGGCTGGGTGGCCGAGCAGCTACCGGCGCTCCCAGGTTCGGGCATCGTCTACGTCCTGACCGTCGCCGACGCCGACCGCCTGGTGACCGCGATCAAGGCGCTGCACGGCGACGACTACCCGGTGGCCGCCTATACCGGTCAGCTGCCCGCCGACGACCGCCACCGCCTCGAGGACGACCTGCTGGCCAACCGGGTCAAAGCGTTGGTGGCGACCTCGGCGCTGGGCATGGGCTTCGACAAACCGGATCTGGGTTTCGTGGTGCACGTCGGGGCGCCACCGTCGCCGGTCTCCTACTACCAGCAGGTCGGCCGCGCCGGCCGCGCCCTGGACGAGGCGGTGGTGGTTCTACTCGCCTCCGCGATGGACGAGTCCGTCTGGGAATACTTCGCCACCGCCACCATTCCCGACGCCCAGCGCATGGAGCGGCTGCTGGACGCACTTGCCGAGACCGACGGTCCGGCGACGGTCCCGCAGCTGGAGGCGCGCACCGGCCTGCGCCGCACTCGGGTGGAGCTGATGGTCAAGCAGTTGGCCGTCGACGGCGCCGTGGACCGGGTCCCCGACGGCTGGGTCCGGACCGGGGCGCCGTGGACGTACGACGCCGAACACTACGACGGGGTGCTGGCGGTCCGGCGGCGCGAGGCCGACATCATGCGCGCCTATATCGGCGGCCGCGCCTGCCTGATGAAGCTGCTGACCCAGGCGCTCGACGATCCGCTTGCCCAGGACTGCGGCCGATGCAGCGTCTGCCTGGCCGCATTGACCCCGGGGCTGGCCGCGACGGTGCCCGCCTCGCTCCTGCACACCGTCTCGGCCGCGCTGCGACGGCAGGCGCAGGTCCTCGAGCCGCGCAAGATGTGGCCCGGCGGAGTCTTCGGCACTCGCGGCCGGATCCCGCCCGGGCTACTCGCCGAGCCCGGGCGCGTCCTCGCCTTCGCCGAGGCTCCGCAATGGTCGGACACGCTGGCCGCGGCGCGGTCCGGCGATGCGCAAGCGCGTGAGGAACTGCTGCAGGCGGCGGTAGCGGTGCTGGCCGACTGGGGACGGGCCGGGATCCGGCCGGACCTGATCGTCGGCCTGGATCTGGGCACCGGACTGGCCACAGACCTGGCTGCGCAGCTGCGCGCGGTCGGACGCCGCTCCGGCTACGACTACCCGGTGCCGGCCGGTCCCGGGCCCGGCAGAGAGGTCAACGGGCCCACCGAGGCCGCCTACTGGCGGGATCGGCTGGGTCCGCCGCCGGCCGAGGCCGCCGACCATCCCGGTGCGAGTGTGCTGCTGGTGATCGACCAGACCTCGTCTACCTGGCCGGTGGCCCTGGCGGCGGCGGCGCTGCAGGAGGCCGGGGCCGGACCGGTGCTGCCGCTACTGATCCATCAGACGGTCTGACGTCCGGTCGAAGCCTCGGCGTGCAGGATTCAGCCGACGGGTTCGTCGGGCACGTTCTCCTGGTAGCCCATCGCACGCAGGGAGGCACGGATCCGGGCCGCGGACTCGTCGAGGACAGCCGGATCCGGATTCTGTTCTGCCGCACGCAGATCGAACAGCTCCTCCGACCACGCCGGGAACACGTGGATGTGCAGGTGCGGCACCTCCAGACCGGCGATCAGCAGGCCCATGCGCGGGGCGTCGTAGGCCTTCTGGATCGCCCGGCCGATCTTCTGCGAGACGTCGGTCAGGTGCGTGAACGTGGGGGTGTCGATCTGCTCCCAGTGGTCGATCTCCTTGCGCGGCACCACCAGCACGTGCCCGGGCGTCACCGGATTGATGGTGAGGAAGCTGACGCACTGACCGTCCTTCCAGATGAACCGTCCGGGCAGCTCGCCGTTGATGATCTGGGTGAAAATCGAAGCCATGCCCTCAGCCTAGTCCGGTCGATCCAGCCGCGGGAGTACGAACCAGAACCGGGCACCGGCGCCGGGGCGGGAAGCCACGCCGACAGCGCCGTCGTGCGCAGCGATCAGCGCGGCGACGATCGACAGTCCCAGCCCGCTGCCCCCGTCGTCGCTTCCACGGTGCCGTGAAGAATCACCGCGGTAGAAGCGTTCGAAGACCCGTTGGGCCTCGTCCTCGGACAATCCGGGCCCCTCGTCGATCACCTCGACGCGCGCCTGATCACCGTCGACGCCCACCACCACCGTGATCGGCGTATCGGCGGGCGTGTACATGACCGCGTTGGTGAGCAGATTCCGCAACACCTGCGTCAACTGCGCGCCATCGCCTTCGACCACCGGCCCGAAGCCGTCGGTTTCGTCGACGACGACGATCTCGCGGCCGCCGGCCGCCGCGCGGGCCGCCGCCACCGCATCGTGGACCAGCACCGGCAGTTCCACCGGCGCCTTGGCCAGCGGCCGCTGCGCGTCCAGCCGCGCCAGCATCAGCAGATCCTCGACGAGCAGACCCATTCGGTCGGCCTCCGCGGCGATCCGGGCGATGCCGTCGGCAGGATCGGGGGTCATTCCCGCGCCGATGAGCTCGGCGAAACCCTTTATCGAGGTCAGCGGTGTCCGCAGCTCGTGCGAGGCGTCGGCGATGAACCGCCGCATCCGTTCCTCCGAGGCCCGGGCCTGCTGTTCGGACGCGGCGGTCGAGGCGAAGGCGCGCTGGATCTGGCCGAGCATCGCGTTGACCGAGTGGGCGAGGCTGGCGACTTCGGTACCCGGGCGCATCTGCGGCACCCGCTGCGCCAGGTCTCCGCCGGCGATCGCATGGGCGGTCTCCTCCACCCTCCGCAGCGGCCGCAGCGACGAGCGCACCAGCAGGTAACCGGCCACGCCGAGCACCGCTACCACCAGAAAGCCGATTCCGGTCTGCAGCCAGACCAGCCGGGACACGGTCGCGTCGACGTCCTTGAGCGGGGTGGCCACCACGACGCTGCGGGGCCGCGCCGCACCGTCCCCGGTCGCCACCCGCTTGATCACCCGCCACTGGGGCCCGCCGTCGACCGACGAAACGGTGAGCGGGCCGGCGTTGCCGGCCGGCAGTGTGGCCAGGTCCGGAGACTCCGCGTAGTCGTTGACGACCAGGTGCTCGCTGCCCAGATCGATGTTCACATAGAAACTCGACGGTGGGCGCCGCGGCCCGGGTTCACGATCGCGGTCACGGTCGGCATCAACTGGCTCACGCATCGGACGAGCCCAGGTGCTGGTCGCCTCGACCAGACTGGCATCCACCCGGCGGATCAGGTCGGCACGCATCGCCGAAGTGACCGCCAGTCCGGAACCGGCCAGACCCACCACCACCAACGCCAGCGTCAGTGCCACCAGAGACACCCGCAGCGGAATCCCACGGCGCGGTGCGGTGCGCGGAAGCGTCATCTCAGTCCCGCGGCTCACGCATGACGTATCCGACGCCGCGCAGGGTGTGGATCAGCCGCCGGTCGCCGGTGTCGATCTTGCGGCGCAGGTAGGAGACGTACGACTCGACCACGTTCACTTCGCCGCCGAAGTCGTAGTTCCAGACGTGATCGAGGATGCGCGGCTTGGACAGCACGGTGCCGGCGTTGACCATGAAGTACCGCAGCAGGGTGAATTCGGTGGGCGACAGCGAGACCGGCTCACCGGCCTTGAAGACCTCGTGCGTCTCGTCGTCGAGTTCCAGATCGGCGAACCGGATCCGGGTGGGCTCGGGCTGGCCGTCGCCGAATCCGCTGCGCCGCAGCAGTACCGCCAACCGGGCCACGACCTCTTCGAGGCTGAACGGCTTGGTGACGTAGTCGTCGCCGCCGATGGTCAAGCCGTTCACCTTGTCTTCCACCGAATCGCGTGCGGACAGGAACAGCGCGGGCGCCTGGCTGCCGTCGGCACGCAGGCGTTTGAGCAGACCGAACCCGTCCATACCCGGCATCATCACGTCCAGGATCACCGCGTCGGGCCGGAACGTCCGTGCCACATCGATCGCCTGGGGTCCGTCGGCGGCCGTACGCACGTCGTACCCCTGGAACTTCAGCGAGACCGACAGCAACTCCCGGATGTTCTCCTCGTCGTCGACGACCAGGACACGCGCAGCACGTTGGGCACTCATGGTCTCCAGTCTCCAACGGATCGCTGAATCGGCGCTGCGCACTGGCTGGGAGGTTGCTGTGTGCCCCGGTCGGGGCCGGGCGCAACCGTGGCCTACCGAAAGCCCAGCACCTGCGCGCCCCAGGCACGCAGCAGGTTGCGGTCGAGTTCGGTCACGGCGGTGTCTTCGGCACCGATCAGCAACGAGTGCTGTCCGGCGGGGGTGTACGGCTGCCAGCGTGCCCGCGATTCCGCCGACACCGGGTCGCCGTCGGCGGCGAAGCCGAGCCACCGCTGCTGCATCCGCCGACGCACTTTGGCCCCGGTGCGGCGCCCGCCCAACCGGTAGCTGATGTCCAGTTTGGTCGAGGCTGGGTTTCCCCAGATGTACGGCAGTTCGGTCGCGTGGGTGGCGCCGATCCCCAGCATCCGGAACAGCGGTGTCGCCCAGTCGTAGCGGTACAGGTGCACCGGGGCCCGGCGACTGTGCGCCTCGGCGATCCAGACCGCCGGCATGCGGAAACCCAGATCCCGGGAGATCCCCATCGATTTGGCGCTGCTCCGCCGCAGCCGGCCGTCCCGATAGGCCGCGGCGACGTCCTCGTCGGTCGGGATGGCCAGTTCGGGCTGCTCTTGTGCGATGAGCTCGAACATCGCATCCACCTGATCCTGGGTCACCGGCATCAGCGGCGCTTTCATCCACTTGAACAGGGAGGTCTCGTCACGGTTGGTGCCGATCAGCAGCGGCACATCGTGGGCCCGTCCGTCGCCGATCGCGTCGAGGGGGTCGATCGGCAGCAGGTCGTCGCCGATCATCGGCGCGTAGGCGATGGTGCCGGGATAGTCCACCGGCACCTTGTTGAACACACGCACCGACGCCGACACCAGTGCCCGCTCCGGCAGTTTCCGCAGTGCCGCCGCATCCACATTCGACGGGGCGCCCAGCTCGGTCAACAACAGACTCGAGTGCCGGTTCCCCCGCTTGCGGTCGTACACGCTGGTCGCCGGCGAACTCTGCGCGATGGCCCGCGCGAACAGGCCCTCGGCCGCCGGAACGGCCAGCAGGGAGGTGACGATGCCGCCGCCGGCCGATTCACCGAAGACCGTCACCCGGTCGGGGTCACCGCCGAAGCGTTCGATGTTGCCCTGCACCCAGCGCAGCGCCTGCACCACATCGGAGAGTCCACAGTTGGTATCGAAGGCCCGGTCGCCGCCGGGGATGTCGCCCCACTCGGCGAACCCGAGCGCGCCCATCCGGTAGTTGACGGTCACGACGATCGCCGGCGTCTCTTCCTCCACCGACGTCCGCACCAGGGCGGTACCGTCGTACAGCGGCTGACTGCCCGAGCCGCAGATATAGGCCCCGCCGTGCACCCAGACCAGCACCGGATGCCGGGCGCCGGACACTGCGGCACCGGCCGGAGCCCAGATGTTGAGGTAGAGGCAGTCTTCGTCCTGGACCGTGCCCTCCCCCAGATCGATCACCGGCATCACCGGCTGCGGGCAGACCGGCCCGAACCGCGTCGCGTCCCGCGGCTCGGTCCACGGTTGCGGATCTTGGGCCCGCCGCCAGCGTAGGTCCCCCACCGGCGGCGCAGCGAAGGGGATTCCCCGCCACAGGGCGACGTCCGGGCCGGCTTCTCCGCGGACCGGCCCGAAGGTCGTCTGCACGGTCGTATCAGCGTCGTTCACGGTCTCCAGTCTGCCGGAGCCCGTTCGCCGCCACCGCGCAGTGTGGCCTGACCTGCCGACAGATATGGAGGAGATCCTCCTCACTCATTCCGTCCGACAGCCAACCTGACTCTCGAGTCAGATAATGGCGCCACGCTGCAGATTTCCAGCAATCCCGCACGTCATCGCCGGAAAACCCCGATCGGAGTCAGATGACAACTCGATAACAGTCATGTTTCACTGACGCGCACACCCCCTGAGACATCTACCGACTCTCGTCTCAAGCCCCATGGGGTGGCGGAGGCCGGCCACGTGTCTGCCGCCCGATCGCGAAGGACTCCGATGAACCCCAGGACCCGCCGCCGCACCGGCCTGCTCCGCGGCGCCGCGCTCGCCGTGGCCGCCGCGCTCACCCTCAGCGGCACCGCTCTCATCACCGCTCCGGCCACCGCGGCCGGACCGCTGCAGCAGTATCTGGACCTGCCCACCGTCAACCGGGATGCCGCGCACGGCCCCGGCGGTATCCACCCGGCGCTGCCCACCGATGTTCCGACGTTGCGCAAGCTGGTCGACGAGGCGCGCGCGAGCGGCGTGGCTCCGACCTCCTACCGGGCGCTGCTGTTGCAGTACTGGCTGGCCTCGTCCACCAAGCGGGCCGGGATCGACCTGAAGTCGTGGAACCCGCGGGCCGGTGTCACCGCCAATCGCGGCAACCTGATCAAGTCGTACCGCTACTACGAGGACCTGCAGCTGGCCCACCGCGAACTGCAGTGGTCCGGGATGGCAGGCATGGTCGGCGCCGACTTCGGCGGCGGCCTGGCCGACTTCGAGCTGGCGACCAATGTCTTCGAGTTCGCCCGCCTGCAACCGATCGCCAACGCGATCGTCACCGAGACCAACCGCACCCTCGGCCCGGTCTTCGTCGACAAACTGCCCGAGGGCCTGCGCGCACTGGCCCGCGTCGGCGCGGTGATCTCCCCGGCCGACCTGCGCAAGGTCCAGGCCGACATCCTGGTGATGCAGAAGAACATCTTCACCGACCTGATGCCGCAGCACCGCGCCTACATCGACGGCGGCCTGCCCGCACTGCGCGAGATGTACACCGCCGGTCTGATGGACGACCAGATCATGCGGGCCTGGGAGCAGATCGCCTCCAAAGAGCCCAGCGCCGTCGCTGCCGGCAACGCCCGCCTGCTCCAGCGCGAGCAGGGTGAGGTGATCAAGGACCAGTGGGACGCCGTCCGCAACTACAAGGGCGACGTCGGAATGGCGCTGACCTATGCGACCACCGTCGCCGGCTCCCCGTCGGTGGCCGGTGTGGTGCCGCCCCGCTCGTTCCATCCGCTGAAGGTGTCCGGAACGCTGGCCGACGGGCGCACCGCTGTGCTGACCCTGCCGCTGGCCACCTGGAACTGGTCGGTGTACCCCGAGCGCTGGGAGTACATCACCGAGCAGCTGCTGCCCAAGTACAAGTACCTGGTCGACCACAACTGGGCCAGCCTGCGCGCGCAGCTGTCGGTCCCCTACGAGACCCAGTTCGAATCCCATCGTCCGATCTGGAACATCGCGCCGACACTGCAGTCGGCCCTGGACACCATGAAGGTTGAGATCAAGTGAAAACCCGTCTTCTGACCCGCGTCCGCGCCTTCGGCCGCGGTGCTCGTCCGGCCCGGACCGTCCGGCGCAGCCCGCTGGTGGCCTTCGCCGCCGTCTGCGCGGCCGCGACCCTGACCGTGGTCGCCGCCCCCGCCGAGGCCGCACCCACGGTGCCCAACCGCACCCCCGGCCTGGACGAGATCTTCAACGGCTACGTGATCGGCACCCTGGAGAACGGGCGGGTCGGCACCCCCGAGCAGATCATCAAGCCGTGGCTGCCGGGACACCCGTTCTACAACGAACCGCGCCTCAAGCCGTCCGACAAGCCCGGCACGCTGCTCAAGGCCGAGAAGGTCGACGTCCAGTTCCTCGGTGTGCAGCCGGGCAAGCTCGACGCCTGGCGCACGATGTTCGTCACCTCGGACCTGCAGGGCCGCCGCGACATCAGCACCGGCATCATCATGATCCCGCGGGACGGGAAGAAGAACTCCGAACGCAAGGTCATCGGCTACCAGATGGCCAACGACAGCGTCGGCGCCTACTGTCACCCCTCGTCGATGTGGACCGGCGGCGATCAGCTCGACGGCTCCCTGTGGTCGGCACTGGGTCCGCTGGCGCTGATGTTCGACAAGGGCTACGCCATCGTGATCTCCGACGTGGGCAACAGCGGCGATCCCAAGCCGCGCGGCGTCTTCGCCGGCAAGTACAACGGCATGACCACCCTCGACGGACTGCGGGCGGCCCTGTCCTACAAGAAGGCGGGACTGTCCACCGAGGCCCCGATCGGCATGTTCGGCATCGCCGGCGGCGGTGTGGGCACCGGTTTCGCGATGGAGCTGGCCGACGACTACGCCCCCGAGCTGAACATCAAGGCCTCGGTCATGGAGGGCATGGTGCCCAACTACAAGAGGTTCATCGAGACCGCTGACGGCTCGGTCGGTTCGGCATTCGCTCTGGCCACCATCCTGGGCCTGGAGCCGCACTACCCGGAGATGAAGGTCAATGCGCACCTCAACCCGGTCGGTCGCGGCATCGCCGACATCTACCGGACCCAGTGCCAGACCCCGGCGTACTTCACGCTGCCGTTCGTCCCGATGCGGACGCTGTTCAACGGACAGGATCCGGCGCACATCCCGGCCTTCCAGCGCGCCTACCGCGACAACGTGATGGGCCAGGGCGCCCCGAAGACGGGCAGCCGCACCCTGATCTCCTCCTGCGTGGCCGACGACTCCCCGATGTCGCTGGTTCCGGCCGAGGACTCGCGCAAACTGGTGCGCTACTGGCGCGCCAAGGGCGCCCAGGTGGACTACCAGCCCACCGACTGCAGCCTGACCCGGTTCTTCACCGATTTCTACGGGTGGGGCACCGACCTGTTCGGCATGCAGACGATCGACTGGCTCGACGCCAACCTGGAGAACTGACCCGTCCTCCCGGTTGATCGACCGGAACGCCCCGCACGGATTCACCTCTTTGTGCGGGGCGTTCCGCATCTGCGGCTGTCCCCGGCACCTGCTAGCTTGCGCCCATGACCGCCCCCCTGATCCTGCGCGAGGAACCGTTCACCGAACCGACCGTCGTCGACCTGCCCGAAGGCATCGTGACGGTCACCGAATTCGCCGAGGCGGTCAGTGCCGCCGAGCTGCCGGCGATCTTCGACGCCGGTTTTCCGGCCCTGGCCGCATTCGGCCCGATCGGCCCGGGCTATGCGCTCTATTCGGGCCGCCCGTCCGGATGGTTCGATCTGGAGATCGGCTTTCCGATCACCGCGGCCAGCGCCGCGCAGGCCCACGCAGCCGGTGCGATACCGAGCACGTTCCCGTCCGGGCCCGCCCTGGTCCTGAGCCACCTGGGACCCTACGACGGTCTCGACCACACCCGTGAACGGTTGCTGCACGAGTTCACCGAGCGCGAGCTGGGCCCACCGCGCCTGCTCGCCGAGATCTTCCTCGCCGATCCCTCGGCCAGCGCTCCGGCGGATCTGCGGGCCGATCTGCTGGTCGCCTACTGAGCGGCACCGTCCGCGTTCTCAGGCGGCAATGAGCTCCCCGACCACTGCGCGTGATCTGGGCCGATGCGTCAGGTGAGGCCGCCGGTCGTGCCGTCGGGATCCGTCTGGACGACGGTCGGGTGATCGCACGCCGGGTTCTCGCGGTCGCCACCCGAATGCAGGCACGGACCGCCGGCCTGGACGGACTCGATCTGCCCATGCAGGACCTGCCCGACGGCATGGGTCGCGGCGTGAAATCCGGCCTCGGCGCACTGGCCGGTGCACACATCAACAGCGTTTTGGCCGTCGCGGACGCCGACGTCGCCGTGGCCTCCGGCCTGCGCGCCTGTTCCTGACCGGACCTGCGTGAGCGGGATGCAGCGGGCACCGGTGACTACCATCGAGGCCACGATCGCCAGGAGGCCGCCATGGAACGTCGACAGCCGCCCATCGCAATCAGCGCAGACGTCCTCACCCACCGCTGCACCGTCGGGCCAGAACCGCGGCGGCGAACTTCGATGGGCACCCCGTCCCGTGAGGACCGGAAGCAGACTCACGGCAGGACTGAAGACGCGTGAGGCGTTCGGATGCGCTCGGCAGCGCCGACCGGGCCGGAGCAGATACTCTGGCCCGGGCGGTTGTGGAGCCCCCTGTCGGATTTGAACCGACGACCTTCGCTTTACAAGAGCGGTGCTCTACCACTGAGCTAAGGAGGCGTGCGCGTGGCTGAGTATATCCGGCGCGCACTGGACCGGCTTTTGGGCTCCAGGCACGCCACGATCGACACCATCGAGCCGGGCGCCATCGTGGTGGCCCCGCGGAAGCCGATCGACCTGCACGACGAGGCGGCGATCACCGAAGTGCTCGACCTGGCCGCCCGGGTCGGCGCGGTCCTGCTGGACTCGGGGACCGGTGCGGTCGATACCGCCGACCAGGTCCAGTTCGTCACCGGCGTCTACGGGCTCGACGACGTCGACGTGGACGTCACCTTCAACCGGGTGCTGATCTGCGCCCGGCGCGGCAGCACCCTGCCGCCGATCACCGCTGTTCGCACCGTCTACTACCGATCACTGGACTTCACCCGACTGGCCGAGACCGATCGGCTGATCAGGTTGATCCGCAACCGCGCCCTCAGCGCCGCTTCGGCCCATCGGATCGTCGACTCCATCGTCGCCGCCCGCCACCCGTACCCGTACTGGATGTCGACCGTCGCCTGGGGCGTAATGGCCTACGGCATCGTCGTCTTCCTGGGGGTCGGCCGGCTGATCGGTTTGACCGCTTTCGTCACCTCGGTGGTGATCATCCTGGTGAACCGGCGCCTCAATCGCATCGGCACCCCGATGTTCTTCCAGCAGATGGTCGGCGGCTTCCTCGCAGTGATCCCCGCGGCGCTGATGTTCCAGCTGTTCTCCGCTACCGACATACGCGCCTATCCGTCCCAGATCATCGCCGCCGGAATCGTCGTGCTGCTGGCCGGCCTTTCACTGGTCGGCGCCGTGCAGGATGCCATCACCGGGGCGCCGTTGACCGGTACCGCCCGATTGACCGAGGTCCTGATCCTCACCGGCGGGGTCCTAGTCGGCGTAGCCCTGGCGGTGCGGTTCGTCGGTCTATTCGACATCATGCTGCCCCCACTGAGTTCGATCGCCCGGTTCGCGCCGTCGGATCTGCCCACACGCATCGTGGGCGGGGCGATCGTGGCCGGCGGTTTCGCTCTGGCCAGCTATGCCGAACGACGCGCCATCCCCGCCGCGATCATGGCCGGAGCGCTCGGCGCCGGGGTGCAGGGCTCGATCAGTCTGATCGTGCACGCGCCGCTGATGAGCTATGCTATCGCCGCGGTCCTGGTCGGCCTTCTCGGCGGCCTGGCCGCCCGCCGCTCGCTGACACCACCGCTGGTCATCGGGATCGCCGGCATCACCCCGATGCTGCCCGGCCTGACCTTGTATCGCGGTATGTACCAGCTTCTGAACAACGACGGCGGTACCGGCGGCATCGATATGGCCTCTGCCTTCGGCATCGGCTGCGCCCTGGCCGCCGGGGTCACCCTCGGCGAATTCGCGGCCCGCCGGCTGCGCCGGCCGAAGCTGCCGCCGGTACTGCACAACATCAGCCAGCTGCGCCGGCCATAGGCCTGCGCGTTCCCCACCGCGATTCCGAACGACACGATTCCGGACAGACTGCCGCAACCAGGTAGAATGGTGCCCATGCCACCCAAAACCACTGATGTCGTCGAAGAAGAAGACCTGGACACCCTGGCCGACGAGACCGCCCTGGCCGCTCGCCGGGTGGTCGCCGCCTACGCCACCGATGCCGAAGAATGCGTGATGCTCTTCAACATGCTCGGTATCGCCCCGGAAGACGACGTCGAGAACGACTGAGCCGCCGTGACCGCCGACTTCGTCGTCGTCGCCAACCGCCTGCCGGTCAATAAGCAGACCGCCGCCGACGGCACCGTCACGTGGACGCGGGCGCCCGGCGGTCTGGTGACCGCCCTGGCCCCGGTCTTCGACAGCCAGCCCGGCGCGTGGGTCGGCTGGACCGGCAGCACCGACGCGGACGATCGCCCGCACGTGGACGGAATCGACATCCACGCGGTACCGCTGAGCGCCGCCGAAGTCGAGGACTACTACGAAGGGTTCTCCAACTCGACGCTGTGGCCGCTGTACCACGACGTCCTGGTCAAACCCGAGTACCGGGCCGACTGGTGGGACGTCTACGTCGAGGTGAACCGCCGCTTCGCCGCTGCCGCCGCGGCCGCCGCCTCGCCCGGCGCAACCGTGTGGGTGCAGGATTACCAGCTGCAGTTGGTGCCGGCGATGCTTCGACAGGACCGGCCGGATCTGAAGATCGGCTTCTTCCTGCACATCCCGTTCCCGCCGTACGAGCTGTTCAGCCAGTTGCCGTGGCGCCGGGAGATCCTCGAAGGGCTGCTGGGTGCGGATCTGATCGGTTTCCATCTGCCCGGCGGCGCACAGAACTTCCTGACGCTGGCGCGCCGGATCCTGGGTGCCGACGCCTCCACCGGCCCGGTGGGTGTGCGCACCGACTTCGGCACCGTCGCACTGTCGGACCGCACCGTGCGGGTCGGCTCGTTCCCCATCTCGATCGACTCGGCGTCGGTGGCCGCCCAATCGTCCACCGACGCCGTGGCCCAGCGTGCCGCGGCGATCCGCGAGGAGCTGGGCGATCCGAAGACACTGCTGCTGGGCGTCGACCGGCTCGACTACACCAAGGGCATCGACGTGCGGGTGCAGGCTCTGCAGCGACTGTTCGCCGACGGCCGCCTCGATCCGGCCGACACCGTCTTCGTGCAGCTGGCCAGTCCCAGCCGCGAGAACGTCGAGAGCTATGCCCGGCTGCGGGATCTGGTCGAGCGCACCGTCGCCCATATCAACGGCACCTACGGCACCGCGGCGGCGCCGCCCATCCGCTATCTGCTGCAGCCGGTCCCCCGCGATGAGCTGCTGGCCTACTTCGTCGCCGCCGATGCGACCCTGGTGACACCGCTGCGCGACGGGATGAACCTGGTCACCAAGGAGTACATCGCCTGTCGCGACGACCTGGGCGGAGCCCTGGTGCTCAGCGAATTCACCGGTGCCGCCATGGAGCTGAGCGACGCGTACCTGATGAATCCGTACGATCCGGTGTCCACCGATGCGGCCATCGTCGCCGCGGTGACCGACGACGACGCCGAGCGCCGCCGCAGAATGACGCTGCTGCGCGATCAGGTGATGAACAACGACGTCGACCAGTGGGCCCGCAGTTTCCTGCAGACCCTGAAGTCCTGACGGCCCGTCGATCGGGCACACCGGAGCAGGCAGCGCCGGCGCCGTAGAGGAGGAGAGCAACGCGGTGAGCACCGACCACATCGATCCCGAGCTGCGGCAGGCACTCGACCAATTCTGCGCCCTCGACCGGGTCCTGGTGGCCTCGGACTACGACGGGTGCATCGCACCGATCCAGCCCACTCCCGACCAGGCGTTCCCGAATCCGGACTCGCTGGCGGCCCTGAGCCGCTGTGCCGAGCGGCCTGGAACCCTGGCCGCCCTGGTCTCCGGGCGGGCCCGCGACAATCTGGCCGCGATGTCCGGTGCCGGTGATCCGCTGGTCCTTGTCGGCAGCCACGGCGCCGAGTTCGACACCGGATTCGATCAGCCGCTGACTGCCGAACAGGCCGCGCTGCTCGAGCAGATCATCGCCGAGTTCCGCTCGATCGCCGCCCAGTTCCCGGGCACCGACGTCGAGGTCAAACCGGCCAGCACCACCCTGCATGTGCGCAATGCGGCGCCCGAGGATGCCGAGGCGGCGCTGGAACTGGCGCACGCCGGGCCGGCCGGCCGGCCGGGTGTGCACATCACCGCCGGTAAGGCCGTGATCGAGCTGGCGGTGATCGAGACCAGCAAGGGCCTGGCCCTGGACCGTCTGCGGGAGTCCTTCGGCGCCCAGGCGGTGCTGTATCTGGGTGATGACGTCACCGACGAGAAGGCCTTCGCCCATCTGCGCCGGACCGACGACGGCGGCACCGACGTGGGCATCAAGGTGGGCGACGGGCACACCGCCGCACAGTTCCGGGTGCCCGGTACCGACGATGTGACCACCGTGCTGGCCTATGTCGCCGCGCAGCGCCGCTGACGCGCAGATCCCGGTGCGTCCGCGGCGTCAGTGCCCGCTGCCGACCACGGCCAGCGGATCGCCGTAGACCTCGGCCAGCGCTACTGCGATCGGGGCGGTCTCGGGAACGTGCACGCCGAAGCGGGTCGGCACGATCTCCAGCGGCCAGCCGGTGGTGGTCGCCGCGTCGAAAGCGGCCTGCACCGGTTCCAGGCCGCGTGGATGGGCCGCGAAGGCATCCCCGGCCACGATCACCGAGTCGGGGTTGATCACATCGCGCATCACCGCCACCGATTCCCCCAGGACCCGCGCCCGGGCATCGTCGAGGGCGGTGGCGTCGTCGCTGCAGCCCAGTCGCGCCGCGGCGGCCTTGCGGGCCGCGGTCCCGATCACCGATTGCAGCGGAGCGACCGGAGCGGTGTCCAGCGGCCCCGGCGCCACCGGCAGCGCCGCGATCGACCCGGCGCCGCGGGTGGGCTGGTGCACCTCGTCTTCGATGATCATCGCCATCCCGACGGTCTCGCGGGCGTAGAAGAACAGTGCGGCACCGTGCGGGACCACCTCACCGCCGAGCAGCAGTTCGGCTGCGGCCATGGCCTGGACGTGTTCGGCGACCGAGACCGGAACTCCGAGGGTCTCGTGCAGCCGCAGCCCCAGCCGCTGGGATCGCCAGCCCAGGATCGGATGATCCACCGTCCCGGTCGTCGCATCGACCGATCCGCCCAGTGCGGCCCCGGCCCACAGCAGCTGCCGCCCGGAGAACCGGGCGGCCAGTTCGGCCAGCTGGGTACAGAGCCGCTGCACGGCGACCTCCGCGGCCACTCCGGACAGTTCCTGTGTCCGGATGGCGTGGCTGTACAGAGTCCGGCCGCCGATATCGGCGATCACCAGAGCCGTCCGGCGCGCACCGATGTGGATGCCGGCCACGCAGAAGCGGTCGCGGTCGAGGCTGAGGGGAACCTTGGGGCGGCCGACGCCCCGGCCATCGAGCAGATCCGGGCGCTCGTCCAGCAGCCCTGCAGCGGTCAGCGCGGTAATCTGCCGGTTGACCGTGGCCGCCGACAACCCCGTCCGCTGCGCCACCTGATCCCGGACCGACGGACCGCCGACCCGGAGTGCATTGAGCACCAGACTGGCTGGCCCCGTCCCCACGCGCAGCTTCGCCGCAACCACCCCGGTGCCGGTCATGACCTCGAACTTAGCAGCCGCCGCATCGGCCTAGACTGCTTCTATGACGTCTTCTTCCGCCTCCACCCGCAAGACCGCCGTCGTCACCGGTGCCAGTTCCGGTATCGGTGCCGCCGCCGCCCGCGCCCTGGCCCGGGACGGTTACGAGGTGGTGATCGGGGCCCGGCGGGTCGACCGCCTGACCGAGCTGGCCGAGCAGATCGGCGGCCGCGCGATGTATCTGGACGTCACCGACGCCGCGTCGGTCGAGCGTTTCGCCGCCACCCTTGAACGTGTCGACGTGCTGGTGAACAATGCCGGCGGAGCCAAGGGGCTGGCGACGGTCAGTGAGGCCAACCTGGACGACTGGCGCTGGATGTGGGAGACCAACGTCGTGGGCACCCTGCGCATCACCAAGGCTCTCCTGCCGGCGCTGATCGCCTCCGGTGACGGTCTGATCGTGACGATCACCTCGATCGCGGCCCTGGAGGTCTACGACAACGGCGCCGGCTACACCTCGGCCAAACACGCGCAGGGCGTTCTGCATCGGACACTGCGCGGGGAACTGCTGGGTAGTCCGGTGCGGCTGACCGAGATCTGCCCCGGCATGGTCGAGACCGAGTTCTCTCTGGTCCGGTTCGACGGGGACACCGACCGCGCCGATCAGGTCTATCAGGGACTGACCCCGCTGACCGCCGACGACGTCGCCGAGGTGATCGCGTTCGCCGCCTCCCGGCCACCGCACGTGAACCTCGACCAGATCGTCCTCAAACCGCGCGATCAAGCCGACGCCCGCCGCAACGTCCGCACCGGATAGCCCGGGACCGGGCCGCACAGGCGGGGCTGCGCCGATCAGATCGGACGGAAGCCCGCTCCGGCGCGGCCGTACTGGTGCAGGACCGCCAGGATGTCGGAGATCTTGGTGGCCACCATCGGGCTGAAGATCGGGAACCCGGCGATCGGGCACTGCAGCGCGACCCCGCCGATCCGCTGACCACCGTTGAGCATGCCGACCAGGCGGCTGCCGTGCAGCACCGGTCCGCCGGAGTCACCGGCGGCGGCGCAGACATAGCTGGTGGTGCGGACACTGCCCTCCTGCAGCATCGGACCGCAGGTGAAGCCGGTGGTGGCCCCCATCTTGCAGACATTGGTACCGAACGACGGCACCCGGCCCACCGAGCTGATCCGTGCCTGGCCGACCGAGCGGACCGGCCGCACCTTGGCCGCATCGAGGGCGACCACGGCGAAGTCTCCGCCCTTGCTCAGCAGCGTCACCCGCCCGATGATTCCGGCGGCGCGTTTACCGCGCACGCTGACGTTGTAGTTGCCGCCCTGGGCGCAGTGCGCCGCAGTCAGCCCGACCAGCCCGCCGCTGCGGTCCCGGCCGACGGCGGTCATGGTGCACTGGTATTTGCCGCCCAGGACGATGGCGGTGCCACCGCCGACGTTCACCTTCGGTGCCGCCTGCGCAGAGCCGGTGGCCAGACCCAGCGACATCACGGCCAGCACGGCGATCAGCAGAACCAGCACGGTCCGGCGCAGCACGGTCATCAAACAGCTCCCTGGAAAGTTTCGGTGCGACAGCGTCCCGAGCCTACCGGCCGGTAGCCCTGTCCGCGGACCCCGGGTTCGACGAGCCGGTGCAGAGTGAAGAACGATCGGTCGACGCCGTTGACTGAAACGGATCGATGCAATGAGGCTTCATCCCAACCGAAGGAACGAACATCTCCGGGCCGCCCAGCCGGCCGCCGCGGCCCGCACAACACAGTGTTCACGCAGCTCAGAAGCCCATTTTCAGGGATCTGTCAACCGTTGCATGCACACTCATCACGACTGTCCACAACCCTGCCGAAAAGGCCTTAACGGCTCCGGGCATCCCGCTTACAGTCACTCGCATGACTCGGGGGATCATCGACACTGTCAGCGATGCCGACCTGTTAAGGGCCGGCGCCAGGGGCGACGGGGACGCCTTTGCCACGTTGTTCCAAAGGCACCAGCGGTATCTGTGGGCGATCGCCCTGCGCACCACCGGAGACACCGACGACGCCGCCGATGCACTCCAGGAGGCCTACGTGTCCATCATCCGCACTGCAGCGGGATTCCGGGCCGACTCGTCGGTGCAGTGCTGGATGCACCGGATCGTGGTGAACTCCGGTCTCGACCGGATCCGCCGGCGTCGCTACCACGACACCAGTCCGCTACCGCTCTGGGATGACGAGGCCCCCGATCGCGGTGCGAAAGATTTCACCGAGGCGATCGACCTGCGGTTGTCGATCGGACGGGCACTCGATGTCCTCCCGGCCGGTCAACGCGAGGCGATCGTCGCCGTCGACATCGAGGGCCGCACCATCGACGAGACCGCCTCGCTGCTCGGTGTGGCCGTGGGCACCGTCAAGAGCCGCTGCGCCCGCGGCCGGCTGAAGCTGGCCCTGGTTCTGGGCCACCTGAAGACCGACGACTGCTGAACCGCCGCACCGCTATTCGGGAAAACCGGACAGCACCTCGGCTGTCCCGGACAGCCCCAGCCGGCTGGCTCCGGCCGCGATCAGGTCGGCCGCGAAGGCGCTATCGCGGATACCGCCGCTGGCTTTGACACCCGCGCCGGTCCCGACCGCCTCCCGCATGATCCGCACCGCCTCCACGCTGGCCCCGCCGGCGGGATGAAAACCGGTCGAGGTCTTGACGAAGTCGGCGCCGCCGGCCACGGCCCGGCGGCATACCTCGGCCAGCCCGTCGGGACCGATCGTGTCCAGCAGCACGGCCGACTCGACGATCACCTTCAGCACTGCGTCCCCGGCGCCCTCACGAACGGTGATGATCTCGGCGAAGATCTCGTCGTACCGACCGTCGACGGCGGCACCGATGTCGATCACCATATCGATCTCGTCGGCACCGGAGTCGACGGCCAGGCGCGCTTCGGCCGCCTTGACCAGCGAATGGTGTTTCCCCGACGGAAAGCCGACCACGACGCAGGTCTTCTGCGCACCGGTATCGATGGGCAGCATCGACGGTGACAGACACACCGAATAGGTGCCCAGGCGGGCCGCCTCGGCCGCGGTGGCGGCGGCATCCTCGCGGGTGGCTTCCGGCTTGAGCAGAGTGTGGTCGACGATGGCCGCGACGTCGGAGCGGCGCAGTACTGGTTCAGTCACATCTTCGAGCTTGGCACACTGGACCGGGTGAACGCCTTTGAGACCCGGCCCGAGATCCGCCAGCCCGCGGACGGGCGCACCTTCGTCCTGACCCTGGGCTGCCCGGACCGCACCGGCATCGTCGCCGCCCTCTCCGGATTCATCGCCGAGATCGGCGGCTGGATCACCGAGGCCGCGTATCACTCCGACTCCACCTCGGGCTGGTTCTTCACCCGCCAGGCCATCCGCGCCGACTCGGTGCCGATGCCGGTCGAGGAGATCCGGGAACGCTTCGCCGCCGTGGCCACCCGCCTCGGCCCGGAGACCGAATGGCAGCTGACCGATTCGGGCGAACCCAAGTCCGTGGTGCTGCTGGTGAGCAAGGACAGCCACTGCCTCACCGATCTGCTCTCCCGCGCCGAACGCGGCGAGCTGCCGGCCCGGATCGACGCGGTGATAGGCAACCACCTGGATCTGGAACTGCCGACGACGCGCTTCGGCGTGCCCTTCCACCACGTCCCGTTCCCGGCCGGCGATCCGGAAGGGAAGGCCGCCGCCTTCGCGCAGGTGCAGCAGCTGGTCGACGCTCACTCACCCGATGCGATCGTGCTGGCCCGATTCATGCAGATCCTCCCGGCCGACCTGTGCGAGGCGTGGGCCGGACGCGCCATCAACATCCATCACAGCTTCCTGCCGAGCTTCATCGGCGCGCGCCCGTACCACCAGGCGTTCGATCGCGGGGTCAAGCTGATCGGGGCCACCTGTCACTACGTCACCGCCGACCTGGATGCCGGACCCATCATCGAGCAGGACGTCGGCCGGATCAACCACGAGCAGACTCCCGCGGACATGGTCCGGCAGGGCCGGGACATCGAGACGCTGGTGCTCTCCCGCGGGGTGCGCTGGCACCTGGAGGACCGCGTTCTGGTGCATGGCCGCAAGACCGTGGTCTTCGCCTGACGCGGCCGTTACCGACTCAGGTGCACTTGTCGGCGCCGGTCACCAGGTTGCCGCCGCCGACACTGGCCGCCTGCAGGTTCACATCGTCGCCGGCGAATGAGAACTCGACGCCCTGATCGGTGACCTTCAGGTTCTTGACCTTGATCTGGGTGAACAGCGGCCCGAACATGCCCTCGGCGACCTGATCGACGATCTGCTGGGCGAAGTTGTTGGGCAATCCGATCCCGAACGTCTTGGCCTCTTCGACACGGAAGTCGACGTTGCCGTTGTCGGTGGTGACCGGTTTGAGGACGACCGTTGCGGGCACCGAGAGGAAGAGCATCCGGTACGACGAGTCGATCGTGATGGTTCCGGCGTCACCGTTGCCGGTGATCGACTGGATCTGCGCGGCCTCGGCGCCACCGGAGGCCGCATTGCCCTGGTCTGCCAACTCCTGCACCCGGCTGTACGGGATATAGGTGGTGCCCCGCAGGCTCTGCGCCGATCGGCCGTCCCGTGCCACTTCGTCGGCCCGGGCATGCAGACGCATCGCGCTGCCGGACGAGGCGTCGTTGGTATCGACCTGGACCCAGTCGACGTGACCGCTGAACCAGGCACCCAGCATCAGCCCGCGCGGTACCGAGACGGTGGTCGAGGTGCCCGTGAGATTGGTGAACGCCGACTCGAGACAACTGGTGACCCGGTGCCGCAGATACAGTTCGGTGCCCACCCCGGCGATCACGCCGAGGAGCACCACCGCGGTGGTGATCAGTGCGGCGGTGCGCCACATCTTCTTGCGCTGCGGACGGCTGCGCACCACCTGATCGGCCGGGTCCGGCACCGGCGGCTGGTCGTCGGCGATCACCGGCACCTGATCATCGATGCGGGTGAACCCGGTACCGGGCAGTCGTTTGGTCATCGGGCCGGTCACCGGATCGCCGGGCGGCGGCCCGGGCTGGGCCCGCAGTTCATCGGTGGTCGGCTCGGACCCGGCTGCCGGCAGCCGATCGGTCGGGCCCGATTCCGGTCCCACCGCCTCGTCGTCGGTGGCTGACACCGGATCGGCGGCAGAGACGGCGTCTTCTGCCGGCACCGAGTCGGCTGTGACGTCCGGAGTATCGATCCGGCCGGCAGCGGGTCCCGACGCGGAGGCAGACTCCGGGGCGGGGGTCGCATCGGCGGCAGACTCGGGAGTCGCGGTCACCTCGTTCTGCGCTGCGGCGGCCGCGGACTCGGGAGCGTCGCCGGTATCCTCGTTCTTCTCGCTCATCTGGCCCCTTTAGTGGTTCGTGCCGGATCGGGGGATGTCGCGCTGGTTCTCCAGCACGGCCGACGCCGCTCGCGCCTTCCCGACCACCGACAGGTCGATCTCGTGGACCCCCAGGTGGCGTCCCGAACCGTAATCGGCGACCACGCTACCGAACGGATCTGAGATTCGACTGTGGCCGACACCGGTCGGCGCCGCCGTCGACTGCACTTCCTCCTCGTCGGGGAGAGCCTGTCCCACCGCCGCCACGAAGGTCGCACTGTCGAGTGCGCGGGCACTGGCCAGCAGTTGCCACTGCGCCACCTTGCCGGGCCCGGCACCCCAGGCGGCCGGCACCGCGATGAGTTCGGCTCCCCGCCGGGCCAGCTCGGTGAACAGGGCCGGAAATCGGATGTCGTAGCAGGTGGCTACCCCCACGCGGTGCCCGGCGATCTCCACCACCACCGGCTCGTCTCCAGCGGCCACCGTTCGCGACTCCTGGAAGCCGAAGGCGTCGTACAGATGGATCTTGTCGTAGGAGGCCGGCTGCCGACCGGGGACCGCGATCACCAGGGTGTTGCGCACGCGGCCGTCGCCGGACGGGGTGAACATCCCGGCGATCACCGCGACTCCGGTCTCCTGTGCCACAGCGTCGACACCGCGCGCCCACGGCCCGTCGAGGGGCTGCGCGATCGGACCCAGCGGCACCCCGAAACGACTCATCATCGCCTCACCGAAAACGATCAATTCCGCACCCTCGGCGGCCGCCTCCCGGGTCAGTGCTGCGATCAGTTCCAGATTCGCCGCCGGGTCGGTTCCGGAGTTGCATTGCGCCAGTGCGATTCGCATCGTCGTCTCCCCTCCTGTCGGGCCAGGTCGGCCGAGCTGTCCGCCGACGCTACTTCCAGTAAACCGTGGTCCCGTCGGTGCCGCCGCTGGTGCGGACGAGCTTGGCGAAGCAGTGCTCCGGGTCGAAACCGTTACTGCGGCACCAGGCGTTGGCCGCCTCCGGGCCGGCGAAGTCTCCCGCCATCACCGTGATCCACCAACCGTTGCTGGTGAACACCGGCCAGTCGGTGCTCCACAGCAGCCGCGCTTGGGGGAATCGGGACCGGAGCTGCTCGTGTTCGGCCAGAATGTCCGACTCCGACCACACCCGGTTCTCGGCGAACAGGCCCGGCTGTTTGGCGCTGAGCTGTGCGGTCCAGGTGTTGTTCAGCCCGCCCGACAGTTCACCGTGGTCCTGCTGGGCCTGGTTGCGCAACTGATCCACCGGTGACACGGCGACCTGCGAGGCGGCCGGGTCGTCCCCGTCGGGAGTGACGTAGTGGGTCTGCGTCGCCGGTCCGGCGGTGTCGTTCCCGGTCGTGTCGTCATCGCCGAGCAGCACCCAGGCGATGCCGCCGGCGACCGCCAGCAGCAGCACGATCACCACGCCGAGGGCGATCGGCACCGCATTCGACTGGCGCCCCGGCTGCCCGGTCACCGGATACTGGGCGGGCGGGTACTGGGCGGGAGGGTAGGGGGCCGACGGATACTGGGCAGGCGAATACGGGGCCGATGGATACTGGGCAGGCGAATACGGCGCCGGCGGATAGTCGGCCGGCGGATACTCGGCGGGCGGGTACTGGGCCTGCTGGGTGGAGTCGTGCAGGTAGTGGTCCTGCGGCGAGGGGCCCACGTGCCCGACGGCAGTCTGGCTGTAGGCCGCGGCAACCTGCGTCTGAGCTGCCTGCTCGTCGGTGTAGCCGTCGACGGGAGGGATGTCCGGCGTCGTGTAGGCCCGGGTCGCCGGTTCGTCTGCATGCTGGGCGCGCGTCGGGTCCTGCGGTGCACCGCCCTCGGCCGCGCCGCCGCCCGCGCCCCGATCATCACTTTCCGTCATGGCGTCATCGTAATCGGCGGGACCGACGTCATCTGTTCGGGCGAACCGCCGACCAGGGCACGGTCAACACATTGTCGATACCGGAACGACGGCTGGTGCGCACCGGCACCCCCTCGGCACGTAACAGCGTCAGCGCCTGCCGCCAGCGCATCCGCGGACCGTACGGGGCGTGTCCGGCGGCCCGGTCCCAGCAGCGGTCTGCAGCCGCCAGCAGCCGGTGAATCGGCTCGCCGGGCACGTTGCGGTGGATCAGCGCCTTGGGCAGCCGGGGCGCCAGGTCCGAGGGCCGCTCACTGTGCGCCGGCGCCCAGGCTAGGGTCAGTTCACAGGGGCCGTGGGTATCCAGCAGGATCCAGCAGGCGCGGCGGCCGATCTCATCGCAGGTGCCCTCCACCAGGTAGCCGCCGGGTGCAAGGCCCGCACACATCTGCGCCCAGGCATCGGCGACCTCATCCTCGTCGTACTGGCGCAGCACATTGAAGGCGCGCACCAGGTGGGGCCGCAGCCCGGCCAGCTCGAAACCGCCGAGCGCAAAGCGCACCCCGTCGCGCGGAGCGGCGATCCGCTCCGGATCCACCTCCAGCCCCACCAACTCGATGTCCGGGACCACCTGCCGCAGCCGCGCCGCCAGCTCCAGCGCGGTGTACGGACGCGCACCGTATCCCAGGTCGACCGCCAGCGGTCGTTCGGCGGCGGCGAGTACCGCGCGAATACGAGGATCGGCGCAGATCCAGCGATCCACCCGCCGGAGCCTGTTCAGGTTCGTGGTGCCGCGGGTGATCCGGCCGGACACCTGCGACGACCGGGCCCGGTCGGCATCGCTCACCGCAGGTTCTTATCCACCCACGACTTCGAGTATTCGGCCTCGGCGCGGAACAGATCGACCAGGTTGAGCAGCATCAACTGCTCGAGTTTGGCGTTGATGAACGGGATGTAGACCTTCACCTCGGTGGTTTTACGCATCGTGCATCCGCTCTCGGTGCGCACGAGCACCTGGCGACCGGTCAGCGAACCGGGACCGGCCGGGACGGACGCCGAATAGTCGCCGCGGGTCTGTTCGGGATCCCAGGCGCCCAGCGTCTCGGTCCGGGTGATCATCATGTCCTTGGCCAGCACCGTCTGCGCCAGCGGGGGCAACATGTTGCGGGGAATCGCCTGGGTCAGGACCACACGCATACCCTCGGGGCCGGAGCTGAACTCGGCCAGTTCGGAGACCGGGGTCAGCATCCGGAAACCGTCGGCCAGCTCCTGCCAGTAGCAGCGTTCGGTCTGGGCCCGATACAGCAGCTCCGGGGCGAAGTCGTAGCGGGCCGAATAACTGAGCCGTCGAGCCATCAGTGGTTCCGTACCATCGCGCCGCTCAGGCGCGCTGGGCGATCTCGATCGTCGCGTCCCGTTCGGCGTCGAGCAGATGGATCAGCTGGTCCAGGATGGCCCGCTCGATCTTGCCGCCGACAAAGGGGATCGTGACCTCACAGTTGCCGTCGTAGGTGGCGGTCGCCGGCTCGCCGCCGATCATGACGTCGCCGTGGATCTTGGCCGGGGCGCCCTCGACCGACGCCGCCATCTGGCCGATGATCTGGTCGCCGGCCAGCACGAAGTCGATGGTGCGCGGAATCTTCACTCCACCCGGATGCACCGCGGTGACCACCGACGGGAGCTCCTCGGGGGCGACGCCCTGGGTGGTGGTGACGGTGACCTTGTTGCCGTCGTGGGTGAACGAATCGACCGCCCCGAGTTCGGCGTTGGTCCGTTCGATCAGGTCGCGCCAGTACTGTTCGCTGGTGAAGAGCTGCCAGACGGCCGCCACCCCGAACGGGTAGCTCACCGAATACTCGAAGTTACTCGCCATGCGCCTCAGGTTACCGTTAGCGGTGTGAGCAGACCGCATCCGGAATCGTCCGTCGATTCGCTCGCCCCGCGCCTGGCCGACTTCACCACGCTGCGCCTGGGCGGGCCCCCGCGCGCCTTGCGCCGCGCGACCAGCACCAGCGACCTGATCGCCGCCGTCACCGACTGCGATGCCGCCGGGGAGCCGGTGCTGCTGATCGCCGGCGGCTCCAATCTGGTGATCGGCGACGACGGCTTCGCCGGTACCGCGATCCGGATCGAGACCACCGGCCTCGACTTCGGCATCGACCACCGCGACGGCGCACCCGCCCCGTTCGTGACCGCCGAGGCCGGTGCCGACTGGGACGGGCTGGTGGCCACGACGGTGCAGCGCGGCTACGGCGGCCTGGAGTGCCTGTCGGGGATCCCCGGGGCGGCCGGAACGACGCCGGTCCAGAACGTCGGCGCCTACGGGGTGGAGGTGGCCGAGGTGCTGCGCAGCGTCCAGCTGCTGGACCGGCACACCGGGGAGATCTCCTGGGTGGCCCCGCAGCAGCTGGGCCTGGCCTATCGGACCAGCAGACTCAAGGGGCGCAGCGACGAGGTGGTGCTGGCGGTCTCGTTCTGGCTCAACGACGACGCCGTCTCGGCCCCGATCCGCTACCGGGAACTGGCCGGCGCCCTCGGCGTCGGCGAGGGCGAGCGCGCCGATGCGGCCCGGGTGCGCGCGCAGGTGCTGAGCCTGCGCGCCGGCAAGGGCATGGTGCTCGACGACGCCGACCACGACACCTGGAGCGCCGGCAGCTTTTTCACCAACCCGATCATCGCCGAGGCCGATCTGCCCGCGGTACTGGCGCGGATCGCCTCACGGCTGGGCGCCGAGGTGAAGGTCCCTCACTTCCCGTCCGAAGCCGGGATCAAGCTGTCGGCGGGCTGGCTGATCGAGCGGGCCGGCTTCACCCGCGGATTCCCCGGCGACGATGCACCGGTCCGGCTGTCGACCAAGCACACGCTGGCGTTGACCAACCGCGGCGCGGCGACCACCGCCGACCTGATCGCGCTGGCCACCACGGTGCGCGACGGGGTGGCCGCCGCCTTCGGGGTCGTCCTGCATCCGGAGCCGGTGTTCGTCGGCTGCACGCTCGGCTGACCGCCGGAGTCTCAGGTCCGCCGCGCACACCGGTCCTCCGGCCGGCCCGGCGGCCTTGAGGGTTCAGGCGGCCTTGAGGACGTCGTCGAGCAGCACGTTGTACGGTTCGGACCGTTCGATGGGCACCATGTGCCCGGCGCCGCCGTAGGTGACGTAGTCGCGCAGCACGCCGTTGTGGTCGAGCACCTGCGCCATGTAGTCGGCATGCAGCGGTGGCGTCAGCAGGTCATCACTGCCCACCACGACCGACGTCGGCACGCTCAGGGCATGCAGGCCTGCGGCCACGTCGAGTCTGTACATCGCCGCGCCCCAGGCGGCGCGTGACCGGGGCGAGCCCCGGGAGATGAGCTCATCGGTGAACTCCACGTGCGCGGCGCGGGCGTGCCGCCCCAGCGCCATGTAGTGGGTCAGCCGGCTGGTCAGCTCGTTACTGGGCAGCGGCACCGGTGCGGCGACGAAGGCCCGGGCCACCAGGGGCTTGACCATCTCGGTGTAGCGGGGCAGCGTCGGCGGGGTCAGCAGCTGCTGCTGCACCACATCGCGGGCGGTGGTGGAGGTCAGCACCACCGCCGCCACCCGGTCGGCCATATTCGCGCCGAACTGCGCCGCCCACGACATGATCGCCATGCCGCCCATGCTGTGCCCGACCAGGACCGCACGCTTCCCGGCCGGCAGGGTGCTGGTCAGGACCGCTTCCAGGTCCTGCCCGAGCATGGCCACACTGACCTTTTTCTCGCCCATCTCCGAGAGCCCGTGGCCGCGGTGGTCGTAGGCGATCACCGGCCAGTGCTGGGCCAGCTGGTTGACCTGCGGGTTCCAGAAACGGGTGCTGCAGGTCCAGCCGTGCACCAGGACCAGCACGGTGTCGCTGGGGTGTTCGTCCAGGTCCAGCGAGGTCTCCACATGCAGCAACGTGCCGTCGCCGGTGGGAGCCACCGTCGATCGCATCAGCTGCGGCGGGTCAATCAAGAGCGGATCGGGGCCGTCGTCCACGGCCGCGGGTGTCCGGCCGGCCGCCCGTACGATACTCCCGGTCACCAATGCCAGGTTGCCGGCCAGCAGACCGGCGGCACCGGCACCGACGTATCCGGCGCGCCGCCAGTTCTTGCCGTCAGCCATCACGTTCGCCCGCTTCGTAGAAGGTGGTCGCCTCCCCGATGGCGCGGGAGATCGCGTCGTCGAGCGCTTCGGCGAAGGCGGTCTCGACGATGTCGTGGGCCATCGGGCGAACAGCCTGGATCAGCTCGGCCAGCTCGGAGACCTTCTTCTCACTCAGATCCGGCAGATTCTCGTCGAAGTACTTATCGGTGACCATCGAAACGAAGCTGTCGGCCACATCGGCCAGGTCTGCTTTGACCTGCACCCAGCGCTCGAGCAGCCGGTCGATGTCGATGCCGTTTCTGACCAGGAGCTCTGCGCCCTCGAGTAGATCCGGATTGCGTACCGCAAAGGCGCCGCCCTCCTTGACCAGCAGACCGAGCTTCTGGCTGAGCCCGATCGCGCGATCGCTGGCGTTGAGGGTCTTGCGCAGTTCGGTGACGGTGATCGTGGCGGCCCGCTTCAGGCTGCGCAGACGACCACCGCGCGGACGGTCCCGCAGCACGTGCTCCACCTTGAGGCCGCGGCTGGCGGCGATCAGCAGTTCGCTGATGGTGGCGAAGGTGTAGCCGCGGTCGAGCAACCGGGAGATCAGGTTCAGCCGAACCAGGTGCTCCTGCGAGTACCAGCCGGTGCGGCCACGCACCTCCGGCGGCGGCAGCAGACCGCGGTCCTGGTAGACGCGGATGTTGCGCACACTGACGCCGGAGACCTCGGCGAGTTCGGTGATGCGGTATTCGTTCTTCACGCCGCGTTCCGGAACCAGGACCGGCCCTGGATGTCGTCCACTCGCGGACGGACCTCGGCCAGGTAGACACTGATCCCGACCACCGCCGCCAGGAACAGCAGTCCGGAGAACGAGGTCAGCACCGCCCCGGAGGCGACCACCGGCAGTGAGAGCAGTCGCAGCACCCCGAGCAGTCCGGCGACCAGGGTGCTCACCGCGAGGATCCCGATCCAGAAACCCTTGCTCCTGGCGTCGACCGCGGGAAAGGCGTCGGGGCGCGTGGCGATCGCATGCACCAGCCCGGCGAGCCCACCGAGCAAGGCCAGCACGGTGATGACAAGCATCAGGCAGAAGATGATCAGATTGACGATCAGGCCCACAGACACGTCCCCCACCTTAATGCCCCGGCACCGCGCACCGCCGAGGCGGTGTCAATCGCCGGCGCCGCCGACGGCGAGTTCGGCCGAGGCGGCGTTCTCGTTGCGGAACGAATCGTAGATCTCCAGCAGCATCTGCTTCTGCCGCTCGTTGATGGTGTTGTCGACCAGCAGCGCATCGCGCACCGGGCTGGCGGGCCGCTCTTCGAGGATCCCGGCCCGCACGTACAGCACCTCGGCCGAGACCCGCAGCCCCTTGGCGATCTGAGCGAGCACATCGGCCGACGGCTTCCGCAGCCCGCGTTCGATCTGCGACAGGTACGGATTGCTCACTCCGGCCCGCTCGGCGAGCTGGCGCAGCGACACCTTGGCCGCCATGCGCTGGGTGCGGATGAAACCACCGATGTCCTGTGCCGCGGTGGCCATCGCATCGACCGCACCGTCGACGGCATGCAGTCCCGTCACCTCGGATGCTGGATCGTTCTCCGCGGGGATCGTGCTCTCGTCTTTGCTGCTCACCGATTCCGTCCTCTCCGCATCGAGTATCCCGAACCAGTGCTAACAAGTGCAAGCGCACCGGTGGCGGTGAGACCAATGGAACAGGTGCGCCTCACCCGAACAGCAGCACCGACACCGAATAGATCGCCAGACCGGCCAGCGAACCGACCACGGTGCCGTTGATGCGGATGAACTGCAGATCCCGGCCGACCTGCAGCTCGATCTTGCGGCTGGTCTCCTCCGCATCCCAGCCGCGGACCGTATCGGTGATGACCGAGATGATCTCGGCGGAGTAGTTCTCGGCGACGTGCCGCGACGCCCGCGCCACCCAGCCGTTCATCTTGTCCAGCAGCGGCTGATCCTCGTTGATCCGGACGCCCAGGCGGATCACCGCATCGGCGATGGACACCCGCAGCGTCGAGTTGGGATCGTCGATCATCTGCTCGATCACCGCTTTACCGGCCTGCCAGGCGGTCGACGCGGCCCCGGTCACCTCATCGCGCCCCAGCAGCTCGGTCTTGATCTCCTCGAACTTGGTGATCATGTTCTGGTCGTGCTGCATGTCGTCGGAGAACTGCCGCACGAAGTCGTGCATCGCCACCCGGACATCGTGTCCGGGATCGGCCCGCACCTTCGCCGTGAATTCGGTCAATTCCCGGTAGATCTTGTCGCCGAGCAGATTGTTGACGAACTTCGGCTTCCAGGACGGGCCGACATCCTGATCGACAATGCGGTCGATCAGTCCCTGGCTACTCAGCGCCCAGTCGTTCGCCCGGTCGCACAGCAGCTGGATCACCGGTTCGAGCCGGTCTTCGTCGACCAGTTGCTCGAGCACCCGTCCGATCGGCGGCGCCCACAGCGGCTCGGCCGCCCATTTGAGGAAGGCCTGGATGAACTGTTCGACGTCTTCGTCGCGCAGCATCTCCGAGACCAGTCCGATCGCCCGGGACACCTCGTCGTTCACCCGTTCGGCGTTGTCGGCGTCGGCCAGCCAGCCCGAGACCCGGCCCGGAAGGTTCAGCGACAGCGCCCGGTCCTCGATCACCTCCGGGGTCATGAAATTCTCTTCGATGAAGCCGCCGAGCTGGTCACCGATCTCGTCCTTCTTGCGCGGGATCAGCGCGGTATGCGGAATCGGCAGTCCCAGCGGACGGCGGAAGAGGGCGGTCACCGCGAACCAGTCGGCGAGGGCACCGACCATGCCCGCTTCCGAGGCGGCACGGACGTACCCGACCCATGCCGCCACATCCTGCCCGTCTCGATGCTCGAGCCACCGGGTGAACAGGTACACCGCGCCCGCGAAGAACAGCAGCGACAGCGCCAGCAGCTTCATCTTGCGCAGATTGCGGGCCCGCTGTTCATCGGGTTCGGCAAGACCTGCCGGGGCTGCCTGGGCGGCCGGTCTCGGGGGTGAGGTGGTCGACATGCAGACAAGTGTCACCCATGAACTATTACTGTTGCCACTGATGGCTACTGCACAAGGACCGGCCGGCGCCGCGCGCGCTGCGGTCAATGCCGCCGCGATCCTCACGCGCGAACTGGAACAGCGACTACTGGCTCCGGCCGTCGAGGCCGTCGCATCCGACGGCCGCAAACAGCGGTGGGCCCGGCACAAGGAGGAGCGTCGTGCCGAGTTGATCGTCGGCACCATCGATGCGGTTCGCGAACTGGGTCCGGACTGCGGAATGGATGAGATCGCCCGCAGTCTGGGCGTGTCCAAGACCGTCTTGTATCGCTACTTCGCCGATAAGAACGATCTGGCCGCCGCCGTCACCGAATCGTTCATCCAGGTGACGCTGCTGCCCCGACTCACCGAGACGCTGACCGAGGAACTCGACGACTACGAGCTGGTCCGCGCGGTGATCTCGGTGTACGTGCACACCGTCGACGCCGAACCGAACGTGTACCGCTACTGCCTGCACAGCGAGAACGGCCGTCATTCGGTCGCGGCCGCCGCGGCGGCGCATCGGATCTTCACCGAGAGCATCGAGTCGACACTGCGCAGCCGTCTGGCCGCCCGGGACGCCGAGACCGCCGGCTCACGCACCTGGGCGCTGGCGATCGTCGGCAGCGTGGAGCAGTCCGTCGACCGCTGGCTCACCGAACAGTGGGTCACGGCGGATCGGCTGATCGACGAACTGGCGATGCTGGTCTGGGGCGGGGTGGTGGCAGTGGTCAACGCCCGCGGCTCCACCGACGTCTTCACCGCCGCCCCGCCGACGATTCCGCCGATCCCCCCGGACCGGGCCGTCGCGAACCCGTAGCACCACCCGAGAGAGGAGGCAGTCCGCTGTCCCCCACGAAGCCGGACCTGTGGCGGATCCCGCCACAGGAGACCCTGCGAGCCTCCCGGGCCGGACCGATCGCCGAGTTCCCCGCCGATGCGACCCCCGGATTCGACGGTGACCGCAAGAACGGCACACGACTGCTCGCCGACTACGGCACCCGGCTGGCCCAGTTGCAGGAAAAGCTGTTCGCCGAGGGACGCGCCGGGGGCGAGCGGAGTTTCCTGTTGGTGCTTCAGGGGATGGACACCGCGGGTAAGGGCGGTATCGCCCGGCATGTCGGCGGAACGATGGACCCTCAGGGGCTGACGGTCCGGGGTTTCGGTAAGCCGACCGACGAGGAACTGGCCAACGATTTCCTGTGGCGCATCCGCAAAGCCCTGCCCCCGAGCGGACAGATCGGGATATTCGACCGGTCCCATTACGAGGACGTCCTGCCCGTGCGCGTGCACAACCTGGTCCCCGAGGCCCAGTGGCGGAGCCGCTACGCGGCGATCAACGCCTTCGAGCGGGAGTTGACCGCCTCGGGCACCACCGTCATCAAATGCGCTTTGGTGGTGTCCAAGGCCGAGCAGAAGCGCCGGATCGCCAGGCGACTCGATCGACCGGACAAACACTGGAAGTACGACCCCGGGGACATCGCCGAGCGCGCCCATTGGGACCGCTATCTGGCGGCCTACCAGGACATCTTCGATCTCACCGACACCGATGCGGCACCCTGGTACCTGATCCCGGCCGACCGTAAGTGGTTCTCGCGGCTGGCGGTGGCCCGGCTACTGGTCGACGGACTCACCGCGATGGACCTGCGCTGGCCGGCGGCCGATTTCGACATCGCCACCGAACGCCGGCGGATCGCCGCACTCGAGGGCTGAACCGGAAACGACTCCGGCCCGTACCCGACGGGTGTCGGGTACGGGCCGGAACAGTCGTTCGCCTCGGCGGCGAAGAAGCCGCCGCTGTTCGGCTTACTTCTTCGGCGCGGCCTTGGTCGCAGCCGGCTTGGCAGCAGCGGTCTTACGAGCCGGAGCGGCCTTGCGGGCCGGAGCCTTCTTGGCTGCGGGCTTCGCGGGGGCCTCGGCAGCGGCGATCCGCTTAGCCGGGGAGCTCTTGGCGGTGCGGGCCTTGGCCTCGACGGTGCCGGCGGCGCCGTCGATCTTGGCAGCCGCAGCCTTGGCGTCGGCCTTGACCTTGTTACCGGCCTCTTCGATCTCCACCGCGGCATCCTCGACCTTGTCGGCAGCCAGGCCGGCCAGGGCGGCGGCACGCTCACCGACGGCGCGGGTCTGGTGCGAGACGGCGCCGATGGCTTCCTCGGTGCGGTCGACGGCCTCGTTGTAGGCCTTGCCCACGCGCTCCAGGTTCTCCTGGACGACCGGCTGGGTGCGCAGACGCTCCACAGCGCCCTCGCCGCGCTCGGCGAGGTTGTTGTACAGGTCGGTGGCGGTGTCCACGTAGGGCTGGGCGACCTTGAGCAGCTCGTCCTTGTTCAGGCGGGCCTTCAGCTCGTCGACGGTCAGCTTGGCGCGGATCTCGTCCACGTCGACCTCCGACGGCAGCTCGGCGAGCCGGGTGCGGGTCTCGACCAGACGGGTCTGGGCATCCTCGGCGCGGTTCTTCAGGCGGTCGTAGACCTCCTTGGCCTCGGCGACGACGACGTCACCGGCGCCGACCACGGCGTACACGGGGGTGGGGAGGTTACGTTCGGCGGTGCTCATGGGGACTCCATTCATTCGATCCGCACGCTGCTACGCATTCACGCGAGCCCCGGATCCGTTCATTGACAACTCAAGTATGCACGCCAGCGCTAACAAATGCTAGCGTCCTGCTAGCACTTGTGGTTCATTTCACCCGATCATATGCGACCGAGCGCTTGCTAAACCGGGCGACCCGCGCCGATCCCCGCAGCCCGGATGACCACCCGGAAAAGCGAAATCCCGGGGTGGGTGCGGATGTTCTCCGCGCCCACCCCGGGATCGCCGTCTGCGCTTACCTCAGCCGAGGAGCGGCAGTTCCTAGTGGAACTGGCCCTCTTCGGTCGAGCCCTTCAGGGCTGCGGTCGAGGTGTTCGGGTCGACCGTGGTGGCGATCTGGTCGAAGTAGCCGGCGCCGACCTCACGCTGGTGCTTGATGGCGGTGAAGCCGCGCTCCTCGGCGGCCTTGAACTCGCGCTCCTGCAGGTCGACGAAGGCGGTCATGCCCTCGCGAGCGTAGCCGTGAGCCAGGTCGAACATGCCGTAGTTCAGCGAGTGGAAGCCGGCCAGGGTGATGAACTGGAACTTGAAGCCCATGGCGCCCAGTTCCTTCTGGAACTTGGCGATCGTGGCGTCGTCCAGGTGCGCCTTCCAGTTGAAGGACGGGCTGCAGTTGTAGGCCAGCAGCTGGTCCGGGAAGTCGGCCTTGACAGCCTCGGCGAACTTCTTGGCGACCTCGAGATCCGGCACACCGGTCTCCATCCAGATCAGGTCGGCGTACGGCGCGTAGGCCTTGGCGCGGGCGATCGACGGCTCGATGCCGTTCTTCACGCCGAAGAAGCCCTCGCTGGTGCGGGTGCCGTCCAGGAACTCGACGTCGCGCTCGTCCACGTCCGAGGTGATCAGCGTGGCGGCCTCGGCGTCGGTGCGGGCGATGACAACGGTCGGCACGCCGGCGACGTCAGCGGCCAGGCGAGCCGAGGTCAGGGTACGGATGTGCTGCTGGGTCGGGATCAGCACCTTGCCACCGAGGTGGCCGCACTTCTTCTCCGACGCGAGCTGGTCCTCCCAGTGCGAACCGGCGACACCGGCAGCGATCATGGCCTTCTGCAGCTCGTAGACGTTCAGGGCGCCACCGAAGCCGGCCTCACCGTCGGCGACGATCGGCACGAGCCAGTTGGGGACCGAGTCGTCACCCTCGACGCGGGAGATCTCGTCGGCGCGCAGCAGCGCGTTGTTGATGCGGCGAACGACCTGCGGGACCGAGTTGGCCGGGTAGAGCGACTGGTCCGGGTAGGTGTGGCCCGAGAGGTTCGCGTCACCGGCGACCTGCCAGCCGGACAGGTAGATGGCCTTGAGGCCCGCGCGGACCTGCTGCACCGCCTGGTTACCGGTCAGGGCACCCAGGGAGTTGATGTAGCTGTCGTCCTTCTTGCTGACACCGTCCCAGAGGATCTCGGCGCCGCGGCGAGCAAGGGTGTGCTCCTCGACGACGTTGCCCTGCAGCTCGGCAACCTGCTCGGCGGTGTAATCGCGGGTGATGCCGTTCCAGCGCGGATTGGTGTCCCAATCCTTCTGGATCTCCGCGGCGGTACGGGGCTGGCCAACGTTGGTCATAAGCCTTCGCTTTCTACTCCACTGCCATCTCCGGCAGCGCTTTGGGGATATCCGGGGTCATCGGACCGACAGGACCAGACGACATCCCGAGGCAAAGCCTGTGACCACTGTGCCACAGGACAAACCTGCAGGTCCAGACAACGCGGATTGAGACAGTCCGCCCTGGCAACGGGCGGCTGGATGTTCCCCGCCGCAGCCGCGGAGGCCGTGTGAAGACGCTGCCGGCCAAAAAGTACGCGCGTACTGGGAAAACCTTTGACCGGCGGGTAACTTAACGCTCCGCCCCCGTGGCCCGGATGCTCGATTCGCCGGTCTCGCGTACGAATCGAACGTGGGTGATCTCACAGATCGAGATGCCTCACCGGGCCGCGCGAGCCACGGCTTCGTCGACGAGTTTCCGATACTCGTCCTCATTCATCGGCGCCTCGATACGGTCGGGAACCGCCGGTTTGACGGTGCCGTCGTTGGTTCCGACATTGAGCATCACGGTGACGAGTTCCCCGTTGGGCCGGCGCACGAGCACGGTGGCCAACAGCGCACTGCGCACCCGGAACTGCGCCTCTTGGCCGGCCAGGGTGGTGACGCTGTCACTGCGCAGCACCAGAGCCTGCTCCACCGCCTCACCGGTCGGCGCGGGCAGTTCCGTGGAAGTGGTCACGATGCGGGCCCCGGCCAATGTGCCCTGGGCCGGGACTGCGGTGACCACCCGGCACGGACCGGTCGTCGCTCGGCGGTCGGCGTCGATATCCCGGCGCACGGTGGTCACCACCTCCGACAGGGTCGCGGTATCCGATTCAGCGACCAGTACGGCCGTGTTGTCCGGGTCCAGACGCGGATTGAACTCGGCATCGGCGGTGGGGGTGCACTGGGCCGGCTCGAAGTCCACGGTCTCGGCCTGCTTCAGCGTCTGCTGGTTGGCGCTCACCAGGTCCTCGACGGTGGCTCCGAGCACCTGGTAGCTGATCGGCAGGCTCGCCGAGGCCAGAACCAGCCCGGTCAGCGGCGCCGGGGCCTCTTCCACTCCGCATCCCGACAGCAGAGCCAGCCCGACCGAGCCGGCCAGAAGAACGAGCAGCGAGCGGCGCACAGCAGTCACAGACACCTGGTCACCGTACCGATCGGGCCGGGCGAGGCGGCCACGAACCACCTGGGTACACGCTAACGTCGCACCATGAGTACCGCACGCGTCGCACCGGGGCACCTCCGCGAGCTGGGCCCGATCAACTGGGCCGTCGTCCGCGCCATGTCACTGGCCACCGGCACCGACAATGCCCACATCTTCGCCACCCTGGGCCGCAGCAAGGGATTGTTCCGCGGCTGGCTGCACTTCTCCAGTCGCATGATGCCCTTCGGTGAACTGTCCCGTCGCGAGACCGAGATGATCATCATCCGGGTCGCACACCTGCGGGACTGCGACTACGAACTGGACCATCATCGCCGTCTGGGCGCCAAGGCCGGAATCGACGCGGCGACCTTCGAGCGCATCCTCGCCGGCCCCGACGCCGGCTGGGGAGACCGCGAAGCCACCCTGTTGCGGGCCACCGACCAGTTGGTCAACGAGCGTGATATCACCGACGACACCTGGCAGGCCCTGCGCCGGCATCTCAGCGAGCGCAAGGCGATCGCGTTCGTCCTCCTGGTCGGCCAATACGACATGCTCGCCACCACGATCTCGACCTTGCGTGTCGAGCGCGACACCTTCTAGGACGCCGCCGCCATGGCCTCGATCGCCGAACAGCTGATGCACAACCGACACTTCTCGCAGGTCTACCAACACCTGTGGCGCCCGGTGTTCACCCGGGGCTTCAGTCTCGGCGCCTCGGAAACCGTCGACTACGACCGTGCTCTGCGCGCCTATCTGCGTCGTCCCGGCGCCCGGCGAATACTCGACGTGGCCTGCGGTCCGGGCAACTACGCCGCCGACGCCGCCGCCGGCCTGACCGGCGACGGCTGCTATGTGGGCCTGGACTTCTCGCAGGCGATGCTCGCCCAGGCCGATCGCAGCAACCGCGTCGAACGCGCTACCTTCGTCCGGGGCGATGCCCACCACCTGCCGTTCCGGTCGGGATCGTTCGACACCGTCACCTGTCTGGCCGCGCTCTACCTGATCCCCGACCCGCTGTCGGCGATCGACGAGATGGTGCGCGTCCTGGCTCCCGGCGGGGAACTGATCCTCTTCACCTCGGTGCGCGCGAGCATCGCGGCCCTGCCCGGAGCCGCCGGGCTGGCCGGCCTGGCCGGCCTGCGGCTGTTCGGCCGCACCGAACTGACCCGCCATCTGCAGGCGCACGATCTGATCGAGGTGGAGCAGACCATTACCGGCGTCGGTCAGTACGTGCACGCCCGCAGGGCCCGGCCGCGCTGAGAGACTCCAGCTGCACTGGGCACGTCCCGCCCGCATCCACCGCCGCGAAAATCCGGCCGCACCCCGGCCGCGCAATCCCCGCTGCGGTATCGACCGCCACCGGCCCGTCACGACGATTCGGGTCCATGGGCCCTGCCGGCAACAATTTAGGTAAGGGTAGGCTATTTTAGGGACCGGGTTTGAACGGAACTCGATCCGCCCGATCCGCCCACCGAATGGAGTCGCCATGTCCGAACCCGCCACCGCCGACCTACCTCTGGCCGCCCGCAAAGACCAGGACCTGCCCGGCCACTGGCTGCTGGCCCGGATGGGCAAGCGCGTCCTGCGACCCGGTGGCCTGGAGCTGACCAACCAGATGCTCGCCGACGCCGCACTGCCCGGCGCCGATGTCGTCGAACTGGCACCGGGCCTGGGCAAGACCGCCGCCGACATCCTGGCCACCGGCCCGAAGAGCTACGTGGGCGTGGAAGCCGATCCCGATGCGGTCACGCTGACCCAGAAGGTCGTCGGCAGCCGCGGACGTCTGGTCGAGGCCGATGCGGCCGCCACCGGACTGGCGGCCGACAGCGGTGATGTGGTGGTCGGCGAGGCGATGCTGACCATGCAGTCCGAACGCGGTAAGGACGCCATCATCAGCGAAGCCTTCCGCGTGCTGCGCCCCGGTGGCCGCTACGCGATCCACGAGTTGGCCCTGGAGCCCGACAGCCTGAGCGACGAGCAGAAGACCGAGATCCGGCAGGCCCTGGCGCGCTCCATCAAGGTGAACGCCCGCCCACTGACCGAGGCCGAGTGGCGCGAACGACTCACCGCCAACGGCTTCGAGATCGAGAAGGTCGGCTTCGCCCGCATGGCACTGCTGGAGCCGCGCCGGGTGATCGCCGACGAGGGGGCGCTGCGCGCCCTGAAGATCGTCGGCAACGTCCTGCGCAACGGCGACGCCCGGCGGCGTATCCTGGGGATGCGCAGCGTTTTCCGCAAGTACCGCAATGAGCTCGCTGCGATCGAGATCATCGCCCGAAAGCCGGTGGACAATGAGTGACGACGACACCCCGACCTGGAACTACCTGACCGGTCTGAACGATCCCAATATCGACGGCGACCGAAGATCAAAGTGCTCCACCGCGGGGACAGCGAGACGATCATCCTGGCCTTCCGGGCCGGCCAGAAGATGACCGAGCACACCGCGGCCCACCCGATCGTTGTCCTCGGCCAGGTCGGCGCGATCGACTTCACTGTCGGCGGCCAGACCAGTGAGCTCACCGGGGGCACCGCGATCCGCGTGGACACCCGGGTCCCGCACTCGCTGCTGGCGCGCACCGACGGTACCGCCACCCTCATCGTGGTGCATGGCCGATGACTCCACGCCAGCGCGACAAGGTCCGCTCACTCGTTGCCGAATCCGGGGCGCCGATCGACGCTCAGACGATCGCCGCCGCTCTCGACGTCCACGTCACCACCGCACGATTCCATCTGAACAACCTCGTCTCGGAGGGTTCGGCGGTCACCGTCACCCTTCCACCGGACGGCGTCGGACGACCGCGGGTGGGTTACCAGGTGGTGATTCCACCGCCCATCGACGACCTGCTGATCATGCTGATCACCCGGATCGGCACCACTCCGGAGGCCCGCGAAGAGCTGGCCGCCGAGGTAGGCCGGGCCTGGGCGAGCAAGCACCTGCCCGTGACGGTCCAGCCCTCCGATGCCGACAGGCTGCCGGATCCGGTGGTACTCGCCGAGACCATCCTCACCCGACTGGGTTTCCGTATCACCGAGGTACTCAGCGCCTTCGGCGATCATGAGATCACCATCGGCGGCTGCCCGCTGCAAGAACTGGAGGCCGACCTGCCGGAGGTGGCCCGAGGTGTGGTCCGAGGCATGCTCGAAGCAGCACTGAGCGCCGGTTCCGCGACCCTGGGTTCCAGCTATGCCGTCACCGTCCAGCCCGACAGCCGGGCCGGAGCATGTGAACTGCATCTCCAGCTGGCCCGCGTCCCCGCCACATCACACAAGTAAGGCTTGCCTCAGCTATCTTACTGGGGTTAGGTTCACATCATGATCAATCGCATGCGTCTGCTGCTCCTGGCCGCACTGGCCTCCGTCGCCACCCTGGCAGGACTCACTCTCACCGCACCCGCGGCGCAGGCCCTGCCGGCTGATTTCACACTCACCGAGGAGAACCCGACCGCCGAGGGCCTGAGCCAGGTCGTCGAGTTCCTGGTTGCCACACCCGCCTCCGATGCCGCCAAGGCCCGGAATCTCGAGGGCGGAATGGACGCGGTGATCGTGCCGAAGACCGTCTACAACCTCGGCCTGTTCCGCGCGCCGCGCGGCTCCAGCTCGATCACCGAGGTCACCGGGCGCAGCGGTAACTCCGTCCACGCCAAACTGCAGGCGGCGTCGGCAGGACGTCCGACCGTCAACATGACGATCGAGTTCAAGAAGATCGACGGCAACTGGCGTCTGGCCAACAACTCACTGTGCCAGGGCGTCAAGACCGTCGGACTGAACATCTACTGCAACGTCTGATCGCCACCGCCTCGCTTCCATGAGCCGCATCCAGGTGCGTGACCTGCGCATCGAACTCAGCGGCCGCACCATACTGCACGACGTCGACTTGTCCGCCGAACCCGGCGAGCTGATCTATCTGCTCGGCCGCAACGGTGCGGGCAAGTCGACGTTGCTTCGCAGTATCTGCGGCATGATCACCCCGGCCTCCGGCGAGGTTCTGATCGACGGCACACCGGTGCGCCGACTGCCCTCGCCGGCCCGCTCCCTGGGCATGCATCTGGGTACCGAACCGGTCCACCCGGGGCACACCGCACGACGTCATCTGCGCTGGATCGCCGCCGCCGCCGGAGTCGGCGGCGACCGGATCGACCAGGTTCTGGCGCGCACCGGCGTCGACGCCTACGGCAACCGGCGCATCGGCGACTACTCGCTGGGGATGCGGCAGCGGCTGGGCATCGCCACCGCGCTGCTGCCGGTCCTCGACGGCGGCGACGGGGCCGGGGCCCTGGTCTTCGACGAGCCCCTCAACGGTCTGGACGTCGAGGGCATCGTCTGGTTGCGCAACCTGCTCGGCGCCCTGGCCGCCGACGGTCACGCCGTCCTGGTGGCCTCACACCTGCTCGCCGAGGTGGCGCGCAGTGCCGACCGGATCGTGCTGATCGACCGGCAGACCGCGTCCCCGGCCGTTCCCGTCGCCGAGTTCCAGGGCCGCCACGACGATCTGGAATCGGCGTATCTGGCAGCGATCGGGGTCCGGGCGGATTCCTCGCAGGTGCCCGGATGAGCCCGGCTTCCACCGCCGCCGGGGCGGCCGCACAAACCCTGCGCGGAGTGCGTGCCGAACACGTTCGCGCCGGAGGTCTGCGCAGTTTCCTGCTGCTGGGTGCCTTTCCCGCCGGTGTGGTGCTCCCGCTGCTCATCACCTTCGGGATCGCCTTCGTCGCCGAACGGATTTCCCGCCTCAACAGCACCCAGATCTCGGTGAACGCGGCGACGTCGTCGAACTCGGTGTACTGGATCATCACCTTCACAGCGGTGGTCGGTGCGCTGGCCGCTGCCTATGCGCAGGCCACCGCGATGCGCGGTGCCGCACGCGACACCGACCGCTATCTGTATCCGCGTGCGGCCACCTCAGCACTGTCCCGGTGGGTCTACTACGGATTGCTGACCGCGCTGGTCAGCGCCGTGGCGGTCGCCGTGGTGATGAGTGTGCTGCCGGTGGCCTTCCCCAACGTCTACAGCGAGGTGAACCTCTTCGATGCGGCCGGGATCCGCTTCTTGATCACCGTGCCGATCTATGCCTTCTTCACCTGTGGTCTGGGCGTCGGGCTGGCCGGGGTAGTCGGCCACCCCGCCGGGTCCCTGGCGATACTGCTGTTCTGGGTGTTCGTCCTCGAGGACGCCATCGTCTTCTTCCCCAACGGAACCAAGATCCAGGCGTTCATGCCGTTCCTCAACGGTGTCTGGGGTACCGGACAGGACCTGGTGATCAGCCCGCCGTGGGGGATCGACGGAGCCCTGGTCTATTTCGCGCTGGTGACGACGGGGGTGTTCCTTCTCGGTGCTTTCGCGCTGGCGGTACGGCGCCGGCGACCGCGCTAATACGCTGGCCGCATGAGCGCCACGTCCCGGTCTTCCCCCGCCCGCCCGCGTCCAGCGGTGATCCTGCTCGTCGCGATGCTGGCCGCAGCGGGCCTGATCGGCGGCGCCTGGGGGACCTGGACGCAGCAGGACTATCGCGTTTCGGCCGCCGGGACCACACCGGTGGCCGCCCACGTCGATGTCACCGGGCTCGGCGAGGTCGCGGTGCACTGGCCCCGGCCGGACTCGAACACTCCGGAGGGCGCCGCCATACTTGAGCTGTGGACCGATGCCGCCTCCGTCACGATCGAACGTGAACTGTCTCCGGCGGCCTCCGACACCGGATTGTGGACGCTGGCCTTCGGGGTGGTGGTCGCCGCCGGTGCGGTGGCGACCGTGTTCTCGCGCCGCTACGGCGGTCTGGCCATGATCGCCGCCGGGCTGATGTCGACCGTCACCGCGGCCGTCGCCGTCGCCGACCCGGGCCGCATGCTCGACGACACCGGCAGCGGGCTCGACCTGTTCCCCGACTCGACGGCGAGCGTGGGCGCGGGCCTGTGGCTCACCCTGGCCGGGGCCGTCCTGGCGCTCGTCGTCGGCGCCGTGACCTTGCTGACGTCGTTTCCGGTCCGCACCGCATCGACCGGAACACCGCACCGACGCTGATCGCTTCTTGAGACAATCCCGCTATGAGCCCATTGCTGGAAGAACTCGCCGCCATCGTCGGACCTGCTCATGTGCTGACCGCACCGGAGCTGGTGGCAGGACAGGTCACCGACTGGACCGGCTACTGGACCGGACACACCACGGCGGTGGTGCGGCCGGCCGACACCGCACAGGTCGCGGCCGTCCTGGCAGCCTGCCACCGTGCGGGACAACCGGTGGTCCCCCAGGGCGGCAACACGGGTCTGGTCGGCGGGTCCATCCCCCTCGAGGGTGAGCTCGTGCTGAGCACCCTGCGACTCAATCGCATCGAACAGGTCGACCCCCTCGGCCGCACGCTGGCCGCCGGCGCCGGAGTGACCGTCGCCGCCGCCCAGCAGGCGGCCGCCGAACACGGCCTGCTGCTTGGTACCGACCTGGCCTCCCGGGATTCGGCGACCCTCGGCGGCATCGTGGCCACCAATGCCGGCGGAGTCGCGATGGTCAAATACGGCAGCACCCGGTCGCGAGTACTCGGGGTCGAAGCGGCCCTGGCCGACGGCCGGGTATTGACCCGGTGGATCCCGCTGGTCAAAGACAACATCGGCTATGACCTGCCGGGACTGTTGACCGGTTCGGAGGGAACGCTCGCGGTGATCACCCGGGTCCTCCTGCGCCTGGTGGTGCCGGCCCGGCACACCGCGACGGTGCTGGCCGGAGTCGACTCGGTGGTCACCGCACTGGCGCTGCGCGATGCGGTCAATCGTGCCGGACTGACACTGGAGGCGGCCGAGCTGCTCACCGCCGCCGGGCTGGATCTGGTCTGCACCCGGCAGGGTCTGCGCCACCCGTTCTCTGAGCCGACGCCGTACGCGGTGCTGATGGAGGTCTCCGGTCCGGCCGAGGTCGCCGAGATCCTCGCCGAGGCCCTCACCTCGGTCGACGGTCTGGCCGATGCCGCCCTGGAGGAGGGACATTCGGCGCGGCTGTGGCACTACCGGGAAAGTCACACCGAGACGATCGCCGCCTCGTCGTCGACCCCGGCGGTCAAACTCGACGTCGCCGTCCCGCTGGGACATCAGGAAGAATTCCTGGGCCGGCTCGGCCCGTTGCTCGGCGAGCGCTTCCCGACGGCCCGGCCGATCTGCTTCGGTCACTTCGCTGATGGCAACATCCACGTGAACGTGCTGGACGTGAGCGCCGACGAGCGGGATGCGGTCAGCGACGCCGTCTTCACTCTGGTGCGCAGGTATGGCGGCAGCATCAGTGCCGAACACGGCATCGGCCGCGCCAAGAACCGCTGGATCGGTCTGGGCCGTAGCCCCGCGGACCGGGCGGCGATGGCCGCGATCCGCACCGCTCTGGATCCGGCGGGGTTGCTGAACCCGGCCGTCCTGCGGTTCGACACCGACCGGTGAGCACCAGAAGGTCCACAGCGGACAATCCGTGCCGACGTGCGAGGCGGCTTGCGCCAAGCTTGACGATGCGGGTGCGAGGGTGACATAGGCTGAAGCCAGAGGGCTGCCCGCCACCTGCCCACAGCGCAGTCGATCGCACCCGGGCCCTCCCATCGAAGAGAAAGTGAACCGCATATATGTGCACTCGTGTGATGTGGCCGGACGCTAACGGAACCGTCGTCGTCGGACGCAACATGGACTTCCACCAGGACCTGCACACCAACCTGTGGAAGCTCCCCCGGGGCGTCAAGCGCAACGACCGCGTCGAAGGCAAGCTCGAGTGGACCGCCAAATACGGCAGCGTCGTCTCCGGCGTCTACGACATCCTCTCCGCGGACGGCATGAACGAGAAGGGGCTGGCCGGTCACATCCTGTGGCTCGCCGAATCGGAGTACGGCACCCCGGACCCGGAACGGCCGCAGCTGGCGATGTCGGTGTGGCTGCAGTACTACCTGGACAACTTCGCCTCCGTCGGCGAGGCCGTCGCCTGGACCGAGAAGAACAACCCGCAGGTGGTCCCGATGGCCGACCCGACCGGCGGCAGCCATCCGGCCCTGCACCTGGCGCTCGACGATGCCAGCGGCGACTCGGTGATCTTCGAGTACATCGACGGCAAACTGGACATCTACCACAGCCGTGACTACCTGGTGATGACCAATTCGCCGACCTACGATAAGCAGTTGGAACTGGTCAAGAAGTACAAGGGTCTCGGCGGCGACGATGCTCTGCCCGGCACCTGCGATGCCGCCGATCGCTTCGCCCGCGCCCTCTACTACGTCGAACATCAGGAGCAGCCGAAGAACAATCTGCAGGCCATCGCCGCGATGTTCAGCATCATCCGCAACGCCGCGCAGCCCTTCCGGACCCCGGAGCCCGGCAAGCCCGATGCTTCCCAGACCCTGTGGCAGACCGTCAGCGACCTGACCAACCTGCGCTACGTCTTCGAATCGTCCACCCGCCCCAACATCGTGTGGGTCGATCTGCCCGAACTCGACTTCAGCGAGGGCTCAGGCGAAGCCAAGCTCGACCTGATCAACGACCTGGCGGTCGAGGACGGGCTGTCGGGCAACGTCACCCACAAGTTCAAGAAGCACCGCAAGTTCCACATCGTCTCGATCGAGCAGGCCAAACTGATCGGTGAGGTCGTCGCCAAGGCAAGTGCTGCGATCGGCAAGACCAAGCCGGCCGAGGGCGTCGCGCACAAGATCCAGGAGAGTGTGAACGCCAAGCTCACCGAGTTCGTCGACGCCGAGTAGCAGTTCCCGACGCACAGACGACGAAGCGGTCCCGGCCTTCGATAAGGGCCGGGACCGCTCTTCGTCACAGCGCTGCCGACCTCACGCTGCCGCATACGGTTCGATACTGAAAACGAAGGTTGAGGAATGACCGAAGCCCAACAAGACGCGTCCGGCAGCAGCGACGACAACGATGTCCTGACGCTGATCACCGAGGTCAGCGAATCGATGAGTCGGTCGATGTATCCGGTCTCACAGACCAAACACATCGTCGACGAGATCGATGCCGCCTACGGCAACCAGATCTCCACCGAGATCTTCGCCACGTACATGATCGCGCTGGACCGACCGACCGGTCAGGTCGCGGTGGCCAACACCGGATCGACATACCGCTTCGACCAGATCGCCGACACCGAATCACTGGTATCGAAACTGACGAAGGGTGCGGTTCCGCCGGCCAAAGCGATCAAAGAACTGCGGGCGATCGCCGACACTCCGCCGCCGATGTCACTACTTCTGCGGGTCCTCGGCTTCATGCTGCAAGCGCTGGGCTTCGCGCTGTGTTTCCGGATGAGCCTGTCGGCCACGATCCTGGCCGTGGTGATCTCGGCGCCGATCGCCGTGGTCCTGCTCTGGCGCAGCGTCCCGGACATGCTGGCATCACTGATGCCTTTCTTGTTGACCTTCGCGTCGGCACTGGTCATCGCCCTCTGGGCCGTCCACTCCCACCTCGACGATCCGGTCCGGCTGGCCGTCATCCCGGTGGTGACACTGATTCCCGGCGCCGGATTAACCATCGCCCTGATCGAACTCACCGCCGGCGATATGATCGCCGGCGCCTCCCGACTGGTGTTCACCCTGGTGATCCTGCTGTCGATGGCCTTCGGTCTGGCGCTGGCTCTGGACATCGTGGGGCTGTCAGCGGACCGGCTGAAGGATGTGACCGCCGATCTGGCGCCGACCTGGGTGCTGTGGATCGCTGCGCCGATCTTCGCCATCGGCAACATCCTGTACGCCTGTATCCCCAAACGCATGTGGTTGTGGACCATCATCTTCGCGTTCGGCACGTTCTGGCTCACCCAGGTGCTGCAGATGACGATGAACGCGGCTTTCGCCGCCGGGCTCGCCATGGGCCTTTGCCTGCTTCTGGCCTTCATCGCCAACACGTACGCGAAGAGCCATCCCAGCGTCCTGGTGATCTTTCTGCCGACCTTCTGGCTGATGGTCCCCGGTTCGATGGGCTTCGTCGCCATCAGTGGAGCCATCACCGCCGACCGCCAGCTCGGCGACCTCGGCAGCAGCACCGCCCTGTCGCTGCTGAGCATGGCGATGTGCATGATGATCGCCAGTGTGCTGGCCCCTTACGTCACGCGCAAACCGATGCACCGGAAGTGAGGTCCGGTTACCGCGCTGCCGATCCCTCGGCGCGCAACTCGGCCAGTCCGGCCAGCCAGCCATCGGTGACCTCCCACGCATCGGGCACGTTGTCCGGACACGCGGTCACGCCGAGGCCGAACCGCCCGGCGTAGGAGATCGCCGTGAGGTTCAGGTTCATATCGGCGAACAGCGGCCCCATCGGGTAGATCCCCTCCAGTCGGGCTCCGTCGAGCCACAACTCCTCCCGCGGCCCGGGCACATTGGAGCAGGCCGCATGGAAGAGCGGCGGCCGCAGACCGTTCAGTTGTTTCGAGACGTAGGCCGACGCCGCGGCCCCGAGCAACCGCGGCGGGACCAACTGAATCACGTCGGCGAAGTCGACCGACGGTCCGCGCCCGGCTCGGCCCGTCTTGACCCTGTTGGTGGCAGCCGTGATGAGCTCCAGCCGGGTCACCGGATCGTCGACGAAGACTGGTAATCGGACCAGGGCCAGGCTCCAGCTATTGGGCACCTCATCGTCGACATCGCGCGTGCTGATCGGCACGAACGCCTGCAGCGGACCGTCGGGCAGGGTGTCGTGCCGCTGCAGCCAGTCCCGCATCGCCGACAGCGCAGCGGCCAGGAACACGTCGTTCACACTCGCCCCGAAACCAGTGCCCAGTTCTTTGAGCTCGGCCAGCGGAACCGACACGTAGGCGGTGTTGCGGCGCTCGGTGATGGGACTGTTCAGGCCTGTCCGCACCGGAGCGTTCTGCAGGCGCCGCTGCCAGTACGACGGCATCGGACCCACCGGCCGGCGCAGCGGCGCCGTCGCCGTCGTCCACAGCAGCCCCGCGGCCCCGCGCACCAGCGCCCGAGTCCCCGAGCTCACCACCTTGACCGCTCCGGCGACGTTGCCCGCGGTCTCCTTGACCACGTCCACCAGCAGATCCGCGCGGCCGGGCAGCTCCGGCGGCGGCCCCGACGGCGGGTAATCGACGTCGCGCGCGGGGTCGGTGGACAGGATCGTCGGCAGGATTCTGGTGACCGCCCCCACCCCGTCGGACAGGGTGTGGGAGAACTTCACGGCCACCGCCAGACGGCCGTCGGCCAGCCCCTCCAGAATCCAGGCCTCCCAGAGCGGTTTATCGTGCGAGAGTCGGTGCCGGTGGATCTGGTCGAGTTGCTCGGCCACCTGCCGCGGGCCGCCCGGCGACGGCACCCCAACGCGGTGCAGGTGCCGCCGTACGTCGAAGTCGGGATCGTTGACGAAGAGCGGTTGCCCGATCCGCAGCGGCTTGTGCACGAGCCGCTGCGGATCGCCGGGTTCACCGGCAGTCGACGGCACAGGTATCGGTACAGATGTGCGGCGTCGTAGTGGCTTCCGGACGGGGCCGGGTCGATCACCAACAACGCGGTGATGTGGATGTTCATGACCCCCGCCTCCGCGTTGACCGCCAAGGCATCGAGTCCGCTCAACCGCTGCATGGTCCCCCTCGTCCACACCTCGGCCGCTCTCGCCGCGGGCGCCGGCGGCAGCTACAGGTTGATCATGTGCCCGATCGCACCGTGGAAGGTCTCCTGCATCGCCTCGCTCATCGTCGGATGCGTGTGCACGTTGCGCGCCAGTTCCTTGGCGGTCAGGTCCCATTTCTGAGCCAGCGTCATCTCCGGCAGCATCTCCGAGACGTTGTCGCCGACCAGATGACCACCGAGCAGTTCGTCGGTGTCGGCGTTGGTGACCAGTTTGGCGAAGCCCGCGGTGGCTCCCATGCCTAGCGCCTTGCCGTTCGCCGAGAACGGGAACTTGCTGACCTTGACGTTCGGGTACTCCTCCTTGGCCTGTGCCTCGGTGAGTCCGAAGGACGCCACTTGCGGCTGGCAGAAGGTGGCCCGTGGCATGTTGCGGTAGTCACCCAGGGTCATCGTCTCGGCTCCGGCGATGGTCTCGGCGGCCACCACGCCCTGCGCCTCGGCGACGTGGGCCAGCATCAGCTTGGCGGTGACGTCGCCGATCGCGTAGACACCCGGCACGTTGGTGCGCATGTGGTCGTCGATCGCGATGGCGCCGCGGTCGGTGAGCGCCACCCCGGTCGTCTCCAGCCCGTAGCCCTCGGTGCGCGGGGCAAAGCCCACCGACATGAGGACCTTGTCAACGGTGATGCTGCCGTCGTTGCCTTTGTCATCCCGATACGTCACGACGACCTGTGAACCCTGGTCGTCGACCGTCTGGACCGCGGTTCCGGTCAGGATCGTGATACCCAGCTTCTTGTAGGCCTTGGCGATCTCCTTGGAGACGTCTTCATCCTCGTTGGGCAGCACCCGCGGCAGGTACTCGATGATGGTGACGTCCACACCGTAGTTGGCCAGAACGTAACCGAACTCCATCCCGATCGCGCCGGCGCCGACGATGACGATCGAGCCGGGCAGCTCGCGGGTCAGGATCTGCTTCTCGTAGGTGACGACGTTGTCCGACAGCTCCACCCCCGGCAGCAAGCGCACCTGCGAGCCGGTGTCGATGATGACGTTGTCGAAGGTGATCACCCGATCGTCGACCTGAATCGTCTTGGCATCGGTGAACACGCCGTAACCGTCGATCTCGGTGATGCCGTTCTTCTTCATCAGGAAGTGAACGCCCTTGACGATGCCGTCGGAGACCTTGCGACTGCGGTCGAAGGCAGCACCGAAGTCGAACGAGACCTCACCGGAGATACCGAAGGTCTTGGCGTCGTGGTTGAACACGTGCGCCAGCTCCGCGTTGCGCAACAGCGCCTTGGACGGGATGCAGCCCACGTTCAGACACACACCTCCCCACCACTTCTCCTCGATGACGGCGGTTTTCATGCCGAGCTGGGCGCACCGGATCGCGGCTACATACCCACCTGGACCGGCTCCAAGGACAACGGTGTCGAAGTGTTCAGTCACGGCGTCCAGCGTAGTCCGCACCGCCGGACTCCGCAGGCGCGTTGCCGGCCAGCTCGGCCCCCGGCCGCACACACCGACACCCCGGAAGAAAACACACGTTCGAAGCCCCGTTGGCGGATCTCGCTAGATCCGTCAACGCCGCAGGTCAGTGACGCCATCGACGACGTCCGACAACACCGAAGAGCGGCTGCCGGCGGGATTTCACCGCCGGACCCGAGTAGAGGTCGATGAGTCAGTCAGACGAACGGGAGCACTTTGTCCACACCGAAACCCGAACGCGAGTCGGCCACGGGTCCGGCCTACACCCGCGAGATCCACCAGCTGCCGGACGCGGCGCCGCCGCCGGTCCCGCCGCAGGTGATCCGCAAGGCCATCGCCGCCTCCGCGGTCGGCAACGCCACCGAATGGTACGACTACGGCGTCTACGCGGCCACCGCCACCTACCTGACGCAGGCCTTCTTCCCCGGGTCGCTCGGCGCCATCGGCACCATGCTCGGCTTCGCGATCTCGTTCGTGCTGCGCCCGCTGGGCGGCTTCGTCTGGGGCCCGCTCGGTGACCGGGTCGGCCGCAAACACGTGTTGGCGATCACCATTCTGCTGATCGCGCTGGCCACGAGCCTCATCGGCGTCCTGCCGACCCATGCGGTCGCCGGTGTCTGGGCGCCGATCATGCTCATCGCCCTGCGCGTGATCCAGGGTTTCTCCACCGGCGGCGAATACGGCGGCGCGGCGACCTTCATGGCCGAATACTCCCCGGACACCAAACGCGGCCGATTCGGCAGCTTCCTGGAGTTCGGCACCCTGGCCGGATTCGCCAGCGGTACCGCGCTGGTGCTGCTGCTGAACCTGGCCCTCGACGACGACCAGATGTACTCCTGGGGCTGGCGCATCCCGTTCCTGCTGGCCCTGCCGCTGGGACTGGTGGGCCTATACCTGCGCTCACAGCTGGAGGACTCCCCGGTCTTCAGCGAGGTGGAGGAGCATCTGAGCGAGGAGGTCTCGATCTCCAACACCGCCAAGCTCAAACAGACCGTCGTGGAGTACTGGCAGCCGATCGCGATCATGTTCGGCATGGTGGTCGCCCTGAACGTCGCCAACTACACACTGCTGGCCTTCCAGCCCGAGTACCTGAAGAACACCATCGGCCTGTCCGAAGACTCCGGCTCCATCGTGGTCCTGATCGGGCAGGTCGCGATGATGGCGCTGATCCCGTTCTTCGGCCGCTGGTCCGACCGGACCGGGCGCAAACCGATGTGGTGGGCCTCCCTGATCGGCCTGTTCGCACTCTCCCTGCCCATGTACTGGCTGATGGGACAGGGCTTCGGCTGGGCGATCGTGGGCTTCGTGGTCCTGGGCGTCCTCTACATCCCCCAGCTGGCCACCATTTCGGCCACCTTCCCGGCCATGTTCCCCACCCACGTGCGCTACGCCGGCTTCGCGATCTCGTACAACATGTCCACCGCACTGTTCGGCGGCACCGCGCCACTGGTGAACGAGGCCGTGGTCAGCACCACCGGCTGGAACCTGTTTCCGGCGGTCTACCTGATGGGCGCCTGCCTCATCGGCATGGTCGCGCTGGCGTTCCTGCGCGAGACGGCCGGCTGTTCGCTGCGCGGCACCGCGATCCCCGGCGAGGATCCGCACGACGCGGAGAACCTGGCCGATCTGGCCGGACTCGCCGGCCGCTGAATCCAGTCCCGGGGGGCGACCCCTCGATTCCTGGGCCCTCCCGGTTTTCAATCACTGATTGAAACAATGATGGGCACTGTGGTCGAATGGGATTCATGCCTCCGGCCCGCACCGCGCGCGACACCCGTGAGCGGCTCCTGGATGCCGCCGAGGAACTGCTGTCCCGGTCCGGGTACGACGAGGTGTCCGTGCGGGGCATCTGCGCCCACGCCCAAGCCAATCCGGCGGCTGTGCACTACCACTTCGGCTCCAAGGAGCAGTTGGTGGCGGCGCTGCTCGAGTCGCGGCTGGCACCGATGTGGACCGACCGGCTCGACCGCGTCCGGGCCGATCCGAGTGTCGCCGGACTGGTCGATGCGACCCTGGCACCGCTGAACCGGCTGCTGGCAGATCCGGTCGGGGCCATGCGCCTGTCCCTGCTGGCCCGCTTCGCCCTCGCCCACCCCCAGACCCGCTGGCAGGCCCCCTGGTTCAGTCTGGACGAGTGGACCGCCGTACTGTGCGCCGCGATCCCCGGACTCGATGCCCAGACGGCACGACGCCGCTGCCGGCTCGCCTTCGCACTGCTGCTGCCGCAACTGGCCCCCGGCAGCCCGCTCTCCCCCGCCGCGGCCGGGGCGCTGCGTGACTTCCTCATCGCCGGGCTGACCGGGACCGGAGAACCCGCGCCCCGACTCGCCGAAATCCCCACTCCCACATCTCCCAGTCCCACATTCCCCAGCCCAGGAGACAGCCTGTGAACACCACCGGATCCGATATCAGCGGCCACGGAGTACCCGATCCGCTGGCTCCGGCACGGCTGGGTCCGCTGACCCTGCGCAACCGGTTGATCAAATCCGCCACCTTCGAGGGGATGACCCCCGATGCGCTGGTCACCGACGAGCTGATCGAGTTCCACCGTGAGCACGCCGCCGGCGGGGTGGCGATCAGCACCGTCGCCTACTGCGCGATCTCGCCGGAGGGCCGTACCGATCGGCATCAGATCTGGATGCGCGAAGAGGCCGTCCCGGGCCTGCGCCGGCTCACCGACGCGATCCACGCCGAGGGGGCCCTGGCGGCCGCGCAGCTCGGTCACGCCGGCGCCGTCGCCAATTCCGCGTCGAACGGGGCCAAGGCCTTGGGCCCGAGCGTCATTCCCGCACCGATGGGGATGTCCCTGACCCACAAGGTTGCCGTCGAGGAGATCCCCACGCTGCGCCGGACGTTCGCCGACGCTGCGCGCCGGGCGGTCGACTCCGGTTTCGATGCACTCGAGATCCACTGCGGGCACAACTATCTGATCAGCTCCTTCCTGTCTCCGCTGCTCAATCGTCGCCGCGATGCCTACGGCGGTTCGCTGGTGAACCGGGCACGGCTGGCCCGCGAGGTGCTCGAATCGGTGCGCGAGGCGGTGGGGCCGCAGATCGCTGTCTGGGCCAAACTCAACATGTACGACGGCGTCGGCCGGCCCGGGCCCGGCCGCGGTCCGCGGCCGTGGCGTGGGTTCAACGTCGACGAGGCCTGCGAGACCGCCCGGCTGTTCGAGGCCGACGGCTTCCTCGATGCGATCGAACCCACCGCCGGCAGTTCCCTGCTGAACCCGATGTACCTGTTCCACGGTGAGGCCCCGCGCAAGGCCTTCGCCCAGGCTTTCTCCGGTGTGATGAAGACCGGACTGCAGGTGGGCGGGCCGTTGTTCCTCAAGCACTACCCCTACCACGACGCCTACCTGCTGCCGCTGGCCCAGGAGCTGCGCAAGTCCGTCGGACTGCCGATCATCCTGTTGGGCGGCATCACCGACCGGGCCGGCATGGAGCTGGCGATGGAATCGGGATTCGAGTACGTGGCGATGGCCCGGTCACTGCTGCGGGAGCCGGATCTGCCGCGTCGTATCCTGGCCGATCCGGCCACCCGGAGCCGGTGCGTGCACTGCAATCTGTGTATGCCGACCATCTATTCGCAGACCCGCTGCCCCATCCGCACCGGTGAGGTTCCCGACCCGCTGGGCTGACCCGATAGCCTGGGCCTGTGGAGCACATCGAGACCGCGGCCGGCCCGCACGACGACCCCCATCTCTGGCTCGAAGACGTCACCGGCGAGGCGGCACTGGACTGGGTCCGCGACCATAACCAGCCGACCGTCGACGAGTTGACCGGTTCCCCGCGTTTCGAGGATCTGCGCACCGGCGCCCTGGAGGTCCTCGACACCGAGGCGAAGATCCCGTACGTGCGCCGGCGCGGCGACTATCTCTACAACTTCTGGCGGGACGCCCGCAATCCGAAGGGCCTGTGGCGGCGGACGACCCTGGAGTCCTATCGCACCGATGTCCCCGACTGGGATGTCCTGATCGATGTCGACGCCCTGGCCGCGGCCGAGGACGAGAACTGGGTGTGGGCCGGGGTCGGCCTGCGCTACCCGGATTACGACCGTGCCCTGGTCTCGCTGTCTCGCGGCGGCGCCGATGCCTCGGTCATCCGCGAATTCGATATGACCACCCGCGACTGGGTGGCGCCCGAAGACGGCGGCTTCGTCCTGCCCGAGGCCAAGAGCTCGATGAGCTGGATCGACCGGGACACCGTCTACGTCGGAACCGACTTCTCCTCGACCCCCGACGGCGAACCGGCACTGACCACCTCGGGGTATCCGCGGACCGCCCGCCGCTGGACGCGCGGCACGCCGCTCGACCAGGCCCCGACGGTCTTCGCCGGTGCCGTCACCGATGTCGCGGCCGGTGCCAGCTACGATCACACGCCCGGTTTCGAGCGTCATTTCGTGTCGCGTTCGACCGACTTCTTCAACGCCCTGGAGTACCAACTCGTCGACGGCGAACCGGTCCTGATCGACGTGCCCACCGACTCGGTGGCGGCGGTGCACCGCGATCACCTGCTGGTGATGCCGCGATCACCGTGGACCGTCGACGGTCAGAGTCACCGGCCCGGCTCCCTGCTGCTGTTCGACTACCCGGCCTACCTCGCCGGCGACCGCTCGGCCCGGGTGCTGTTCGCCCCCGACGATCACACCAGCCTGCAGGATTACGCCTTCACCAAATCGCGGTTGGTGCTGGTGACTCTGCACGACGTCGCCACCCGGGTCGAGTTCCTGCGCCTGGACGACTGGACACCGGCCCCGATCACCGGTCTGCCCGAACTGGCGACCCTGGCGGTGATCGGTACCGATCCGGAGGAGAGCGACGAGATCTGGCTCACCGCGAGCTCGTTCACGCAGGCGCCGAGTCTGCTGCACGGGGATGCGACCACCGGTGTGCAGGTCATCAAGTCCACTCCGGAGTTCTTCGACGCCGACGGGGTGAGCACCGAGCAGTTCTTCGCCACCTCCGACGACGGCACCCAGATCCCCTACTTCGTGGTGAGGCGGACCGGTCCAGGCGGCACCGACGGCCCCCGCCCGACGCTGCTGTACGGCTACGGCGGCTTCGGCAATTCGCTGCTTCCGGGATATTCGGCGATCGCCGGACGCAGCTGGATCAGCCGCGGCGGCATCTACGTGATCGCCAATATCCGCGGCGGCGGCGAGTACGGCCCGCACTGGCACACACAGTCGCAGAAGGCCGGCCGGCACCTGGTGTACGAGGACTTCGCGGCAGTGGCCCGTGATCTGGTGGACCGGGGCCTGACCACCGTCGACCAGCTGGCGGCCCAGGGCGGGTCCAACGGTGGACTGCTGATGGGGGTTATGGCCACCAGCTATCCGGAACTGTTCGGGGCGCTGGTCTGTCAGGTTCCGCTGATCGACATGCGCCGCTACCACCTGTTGCTGGCCGGCGCCTCCTGGATGGCCGAGTACGGCGATCCCGATGATCCCGAGGAATGGGAGTTCATCAGCGCCTACTCCCCGTATCAGCGCCTGCGCGCCCAGGTCCGGTATCCGGAGCTGCTGGTCACTACCTCGACCCGCGACGATCGGGTCCACCCCGGACACGCCCGCAAACTCGTGGCCCGGCTCGAGGAGCTGGGGCATCGGCCCGCGTACTACGAGAACATCGAGGGCGGGCACGGGGGCGCCGCCGACAATGCCCAGGCGGCGTTCAAATCGGCGCTGGCCTACGAATTCCTGTGGCGCACCGTGGGGTCGGCTGCCGGGAACTGAACCGTCGGGTCGTCCGGGGACCAACCGCCGCGGCCGCCCGGATACCCGGGCCCGGAGCCGGGCGCGCTCGGATAGGCCGGGCCGGCCGGTGCCTGCGGTCCCGGCCGGCGACTCAGGATCAGCGCGGCGAAGGTGCCGAGAACGGCCACCACCACGCCGACGATGCCGACGATCATCGAGGTCCGGGTCAATCCGTCGAGGACGTCGGCGGTGACCACCTTGACGGTCGTCTGCGTCGGCGCGTCACTGCCGGTGACACTGCGGGACACCTGGTCCACGGCGACCACCGACAGTACCCAGCCGACCAGGCCGGCCAGCGCCGCACCCACCCCGAGCCAGGCCAGGACCCCTGCCCGGTTGCGTCCGGCGGTCAACGCCAGGACTCCGGCGAGCACCGCCACCACCAGTGCGACCCAGCCGACGACGGTGACCTGCTTCCCCGGTGCCTCCAGTGAACCGGCGGTCAGATGATTCTGGTCGACCGGCACGGTGACCTGCTGTGCCACGTCGACCGGGATGGGCGCCTTCCCGAGGACGTTGTTCACCATCGGGGTGATGTCCAACTCCATCTGGTGCCGGCTCACTCCGGGTCCGGGCGCGGTGAACAGCCAGTCGTGCTGCTGCCGGGCGATCAGCGTGAAATCGGTGACGAAGTCCTGACTGCGCGTATACCGCTCGGCGAGCGGTTTGACGATGTCGCCGGCGAGTGGAACCGACGTCGACGAGGCGACCTCGTCGGAGATCTGCTGGGCGAAGAACTCCTGCACCTCTGGTTGTTCGGCGGCGTCGGCAGCCGAATCGGCGAAACCGCTGGGGGACACGACGTTGAGCGAGACCCACAGCGAGGGCAGTGCGACCACCATCGCGATCGCCGCGATGACGACCAGCAGGCCGGCAGAAAGCGATCGCACAATCAGTCGCCGATGGTGTCGCGTGCGCGCGCCACGATCAACGGATCGGGTTCACCGACCAGTTCGTGGTCCTTGCCGTCGTATTCGTGCAGACTCAGCACGTACCGCATCGCGTTCAGTCGGGCGCGCTTCTTATCGTTGCTCTTGACCACGGTCCACGGCGCCCAGTCGGTGTCGGTGTGGGCGAACATGTTCTCCTTGGCATCGGAGTAGGAGTTCCACCGGTCCAGCGATGCCAGGTCCATCGGCGAGAGCTTCCACTGCCGCACCGGATCGATCTGCCGGATCGCGAATCGGGTGCGCTGTTCCAGCGGGCTCACCGAGAACCAGAACTTGACCAGGTTGATACCGTCGTCGACCAGCATCTTCTCGAATGCCGGTGCCTGAGCCAGGAACTGCTCGTACTGGTCGGGGGTGCAGAAGCTCATCACCCGTTCCACGCCGGCCCGGTTGTACCAGGAGCGGTCGAAGAAGACCATCTCCCCGGCCGCGGGCAGGTGCTGGACGTACCGCTGGAAGTACCATTCGGTCGCTTCGCGCGCGGTCGGCTTCTCCAGCGCGACGGTGTGCGCACCGCGCGGGTTGAGGTGCTCGTTGAAGCGTTTGATGGTGCCGCCCTTGCCGGCGGCGTCTCGGCCCTCGAACACCAGCAGATGGCGGATGCCGTTCTGCTTGGTCCACTTCTGCAATTTGAGCAGTTCCACCTGCAGCAACCGCTTCTGCGACTCGTAGTCGGCGCGGTCCATCCGCTCCTCGTACGGATAGTCCTCGCGCCAAGTGTCGACCACATTGCGCTGGGGCAGGGTCAGCAGGATGGGGTCGTCGTCGTCGTCATCGACGACGACGAAACCGCGGGTGTCGGTCAGGTCGACGATACCCTGCAGGGCCTTGCGCCCGGAGACCTTGCTCAGGTCTTCACCGATCTCGACGTTCTTGGGGGAGAGATAGTCGTCCACGGCTCTAGCCTATCGGGCCGCCCACCGCGTCGTGCGAGGAAGCCCGATAGCGCGAGATGCCCCACACCGTCACTGGGCGAAACGGCGCTCGGCTTCGGCGGTCAGTCCCTTCTTCGCGGTTTCGGCGGCGGACTTCTGCCCCTTCTTCACCAGGAAACCGGGGAGCTTGATCTTCAGGTCGATCTCCAGATCGAACTTCACGTGGGTCTTGTCGGGCGCGACCTCGGTCAGGGTGTACGTGCCGGTCTGCTCGGCCAGCTGCGAGCTCTCCAGCAGGCTCCACGAGCAGACGGTGTCGGTCCAGGTGTACTTCAGCTTCTGGGTGTCGTTGATCCCGACCATGCCGACGGTGATGCTGACCTCGTCCGGGGTGCCGTCGGGGTACTCGGTGAGTACCTCGGCCGCACTGTGCGGGCCCGACCAGTCGGGCAGGGCCGGAACGTCCTGCAGGACCTCCATGACGACCGAGAGGGGAGCGTTGATGTCGAATTCGTTGGATACCGAGACAGCCATGAGAAGAACCTACCCCGCGGCCGGATCAGCCGAGCAGGTATCCGTCGCGCAGCCGCCCCTGGGCGTCGGCATCGATCCCCAGGCCGCGGGCGAAGTATCCGGTCACGTTCCCGTAGGTCGAGGCCATCTCGTCGAAGGCCGCGTCCAGGTAGTCGCGCTGCACCCCCAGCAGGGGTCGCAGCACCTCCGGATCGCCGCCGGCGGCCGCGAAAGCGTCGAACACCGGGGTCAGGGCGGGCAGCAGGCGCTCGTTGGTCTCCAGGTAGTCGCGGTAGACGTCGTCGCGGTCCACTCCCATCAGGCTCAGGAAACTGGCGGCGGCCCAGCCCGTGCGGTCCTTGCCGGTGGTGCAGTGGAACAGGGCCGGCCCGCGGTCCGCGCCGAGCAATCCCAGGTACAGGCGCCGGTAGGCGCTGCGGGCGCTGTCGGTGCTGACGAACCTGCGGTACACCCCGGCCATCAGATCGGCGGCCTTGCCGCCGGCATCGGCATCGAGGTGCGCGACCACTGCGGGGTCGGCGAACAGCTGGAGGAAATCGGCCGGAATGGCGTCCCGGTCATCGGCCAGCACGTCCAGCGCGATACCGGCGACGCCGTCGAGGGCCGGATCGGGCAGTGCCTGGCGTTCGGCGGCCGATCGCAGATCGTAGATGGTGCGCAGCCCCAGCCGGCTCAGCTGCTGCTGCGCCTGGCCGTCTACCGCGCGGAAGTCGGTGGACCGGAACACCCGGCCCGGGCGCACCGGCCTGCCGTCGGCGCCGGCCCACCCGCCCAGGTCACGCAGATTCGGCAGCGCGGCGATCGGGCTGGGAGCCGGCAGCAGCAGGGCGTCGGTCATGCCGGATCGATCAGGTAGCGGTCGCGCAGTGCCTGCTGTCCGGCGGCATCGATGCCCAGACCGGCGGCGAAGTAGTTCTCCAGAGTCCCCCACCGCTGGGTCAGTGCGGCGAAGGCCTCGTCCAGGTAGCTCGCGTCCACCCCGAGCACCAGGGTGAGGGCCTCCTTGTCGGCGCCGGCGGCGGTCAGTTTGTCCAGGATCGGGGCCAGCGCGGGAAGCAGCCGCGCATTGGTCAGCAGATAGTCGGCGTAGACGTCCTCTGCGGACACCCCCATCAGGCTGAGGAACCCGGCGGCCAGCCAGCCCGTGCGGTCCTTTCCGGTGGTGCAGTGGAATGCCGTCGGCGTCACATCGTCGTCGAGCAGCAGGATGTAGAACTCGCGGTACCGCTTCAGCGCGCTGTCGGAGGTGACCAGTTCGCGGTAGGTCTGGATCATCACCTTCCGGGCGAAATCGACCGTGAGGCTCTTGATGGCGGCGGGATCGCTGATGAACTGGGCCGGATTGGCTCCGCCCATCTCCGGGGAGTCTTCCAGGATGTTGAGCCACAGCGGACCGATCCCGGGGTAGACCGGATCCGGGCACGCGGCCCGTTCTCCGGTGGTGCGCAGATCGACGATGGTCGCCAGTCCGAGTTCGCCGACGGCTTTGATGTCCTCGTCGCTGGTGTGCAGGAACTCGGTGGTCCGGTAGATCATCTCGGGCCGGACGATCTTGCCGTCGGCGGCCGGCCAGTAACCCAGGTCGCGCCAGTTCGGCAGGGATCGGAACGGACTGGGAGCACCGGGGGTCGCGGTTGCGGTCATGGGCCTCACTGTAGGACAACGACGACACGAGCCGGTCACCCGTACGGGTGACCGGCTCGTGTCTTGTCTACTGCGCTGGGCAGCGCCTCCGATCAGTCGATCAGAAGCCCATCCCGCCCATCTCGTCTCCGCCGGGAAGCGCCGGGGCGTTCTTCTCCGGCTGGTCGGCGACGACGGCCTCGGTGGTCAGGAACAGCGCCGCGATCGAGGCTGCGTTCTGCAGCGCCGAGCGGGTCACCTTCACCGGGTCGTTGATGCCGGCCGCCAGGAGGTCCTCGTAGACCTCGGTCGCCGCGTTCAGGCCGGTGCCCTTCGGCGAGTTGCGGATCTTCTCCGCCACGACGCCGGGCTCCAGACCCGCGTTGACCGCGATCTGCTTGGCCGGAGCGGCCAGAGCGACCTTGACGATCTGTGCGCCGGTGGCTTCATCGCCGGCCAGCTCCAGGCCGTCGATGGCCGACTCGGACTGCAGCAGGGCTGCGCCGCCGCCGGCGACGATGCCCTCTTCCACGGCAGCCTTGGCGTTACGCACGGCATCTTCGATGCGGTGCTTGCGCTCCTTGAGTTCGACCTCGGTGGCGGCGCCGGCCTTGATCACCGCAACACCGCCGGCCAGCTTGGCCAGACGCTCCTGCAGCTTCTCGCGGTCGTAGTCGCTGTCGCTGTTCTCGATCTCCTTGCGGATCTGAGCGACCCGCCCGGCGATCTGCTCGGCGTCGCCGGCACCGTCGACGATGGTGGTCTCGTCCTTGGTGACGACCACCTTGCGGGCGGTACCCAGGGACTCCAGGCCAGCGGTCTCCAGGCTCAGGCCGACCTCTTCGCTGATGACCTCGCCACCGGTGAGGATGGCGATGTCGGCGAGCATGGCCTTGCGGCGGTCACCGAAGCCCGGTGCCTTGACGGCGACGGACTTGAAGGTGCCGCGCAGCTTGTTCACCACGAGGGTCGACAGGGCCTCGCCCTCGACGTCTTCGGCGATGATCAGCAGCGAGCGACCGGCCTGCATGACCTTCTCCAGCAGCGGGACCAGGTCCTTGACGGTGGAGATCTTGCCCGACAGGGTCAGGATGTACGGATCCTCCAGGACGGCTTCCTGACGGTCCACATCGGTGACGAAGTAGCCCGAGATGTAGCCCTTGTCGAAGCGCATGCCCTCGGTGAGCTCGAGCTGCAGGCCGAAGGTGTTCGACTCCTCGACGGTGATGACACCCTCGTTGCCGACCTTGTCCATAGCCTCGGCGATCAGGTCGCCGATGGTCTGGTCACCGGCGGAGATACCAGCGGTCGCAGCGATCTGCTCCTTGGTCTCGATCTCGGTGGCCGAGCCCAGCAGTGCGCTGGAGACGGCTTCGACAGCCGTCTCGATGCCACGCTTGAGGCCCATCGGGTTGGAGCCGGCGGCAACATTGCGCAGGCCCTCGCGGACCAGTGCCTGGGCCAGCACGGTGGCGGTGGTGGTGCCGTCACCGGCGACGTCGTCGGTCTTCTTGGCGACTTCCTTGACCAGCTCGGCGCCGATCTTCTCGTACGGGTCCTCCAGCTCGATCTCCTTGGCGATGGACACGCCATCGTTGGTGATCGTGGGGGCGCCCCACTTCTTCTCCAGGACGACGTTGCGACCCTTGGGGCCGAGCGTCACCTTGACGGTGTCGGCGAGGACGTTCAGACCCCGCTCGAGGCCGCGCCGGGCCTCTTCATCGAAAGCAATCTGCTTCGCCATTGTTGAGTGATCCTCCGGTAGGGGGTGACACTGAAGTTTTATCCGGCCGGACTCGGTGCCCGCGACGGACGACCGGGGTGTCTGTGGACCGGCCTCACCGTCCCGACCTGGCAGTCGCGTACCGCGAGTGCCAACCTTGTTTTTAGCACTCTCAGACATCGAGTGCAAGGTGCGCCCGGACTCCCGGGCCGGCAACGGCGCGCCGGCGGCGATGCCGTGGAAGCCGCCGGCGCCGGCGCCGGAAAGTCAGTCGCTGAGCTGGGCGATCAACCGCTGGCGATAGGTGCTCAGATCAGCCCGTTCGGCTGCCGAGACCGCCGGATACTGGGGATCGATGCGCTTGATCGCCTCCAGCAGCACCGCGAAGGTCGCCAGGTGCCCGGCCCATTTGTGATCGGCAGGGATCACATGCCAGGGCGCGTGCGGGGTGCTGGTGTGGCTCAGCATATCGCCGAAGGCGCGCTGGTAGTCCGGCCACAGATCCCGCTCGGCCATATCGGTCTTGGAGAACTTCCAGTTCTTGGTCTCGGTATCGATCCGCGCCAGAAAGCGGCGGGCCTGCTCGTCCGGGGAGACGTTGAGGAACAGTTTGACCACGACGGTGCCGTTGTCGGTGAGGTACTTCTCCCAGGCGTTGATGTCCTTGTAACGCTGCTTCCAGATGCCCTCGGTCGGCAGCGCCGACGTCTTAGGCCAGAGCAGTTCCGGATGCACGCGGGTCACCAGAACGTTCTCGTAATGGGAGCGGTTGAAGATGCCGATCCGGCCCAGCGGCGGTACTGCTTTCTGGTGCCGCCACAGGTAGCCGTGCTCACGCTCTTCCGCCGAGGGCTGTTTGAACGAGTGCACATCCACGCCCTCGGGATTGATCCCGGACATGACGTGCTTGATGGTGCCGTCCTTCCCCGCCGCGTCGATCGCCTGCAGCACGATCAGTACCGAGCGATCGCCCTGCGCATACAACTTGTCCTGCAGGTCGAACAGCTCGAGCTTGCCCGCCTCCAGTTGTTTGAGGCCGTCCTTCTTGTCCATCCCCCGCGGCCGCGCATCGGCGGCGAAGTCGGCGAGCCGGACGGCGCTCCCGGCCTCGACCCGCGTCGACTCTGCCAGTTTCTTCCACTTGACTGTGGCCCCCATGCCATCCTCCCTGTCTCAGACGCCGTCGTATCGCCGACACCGCCGGTACGTTGCCTGCCTGATACCTCCACTGTGCCTGATCGGTCGGATGACCTCGGCTCCTTCCCCGAAAACACCGAACACCTGCGACATCTCGACACGTCGGAAGACGCCGCAGGTGTTCGGCGGGGCGAGCTGTGGGAGGGGGATCAGCTCGCCGCATCGCGCAGTTGCCTGCGCAGGATCTTTCCGGTGACGGTCTTGGGCAGTTCGTCGACGATCTCGACGCTGCGCGGATACTTGTAGGCGGCCATCTGCTCCTTGGCGAAGGAGATCAGTTCCTCCGGACCGACCTGCACATCCGGGTGCAAGGACACGAACGCCTTGACCGTCTCGCCGCGGTACTCGTCGGGCACACCGATCACCGCGGCCTCCCGCACCGCCGGATGGGTGTAGAGCACGTCCTCGACCTCCCGGGGCCACACCTTGTAGCCGGAAGCGTTGATCATGTCCTTCTTCCGGTCGACGACGTAGTACCAGCCGTCGGTGTCCATGAATCCCACGTCCCCGGTGTGCAGTTCCCCGCCGGGGATCGAGGAGGCCGTGGCCTCGGGTTTGTTCCAGTAACCCGGAACCACCTGCGGACCGGAGGTGACGAACTCGCCGACCTCACCGGGCGGCAGATCGTTCCCGTCGGCACCGACCACCCGCACCATCGTGTTGAACACCGGGACACCGACCGACAGCGCTCCCGAATCCGGGTCGACCGGTGCGCGCACCCCCAGCGGCACCGCGTGCGAGGGGGAGTTGGTCTCGGTCAGCCCGTAGATGTTGTGGATGTAGGCACCCAGGGTCTCCTGGAGCCGGTCCCCGACTGCCGGGGCGATCGGCGCGCCGCCGGAGTAGAGGACCCGCAGGCTGGCGAAGTCCTCCGGAGTCGCCCCCGGCGCCGCTGCCAGCGCACCGAAGGCGGTGATCGCGCCGATGGTGAACACCGGCCGGTACTCGCGGATCGCATCGAGCATCACCGACGGCTCGAAGCGGTGCGCCAGCACCAGCGGCGACCGGATCAGCATGGCAGCCATGATGTGACCGACCAGTCCGGTGATGTGGAACAGCGGAGCGATCCCGAGGATCCCTTCGCCGGGCTGCAGCCCCGTCCAGTCGCGGTAGACCTGCGCGTTGAAGGCGAAGTTCCCGTGGGTGTTCATCGCCCCCTTCGGATCACCGGTGGTTCCCGAGGTGTAGGCGAGCACCGCCACGTCGTCGGGCCCCAGTGCCGGGTCGGGCAGCTCGGCCCCGGCCTGTTCCCCGGCGGCGGCGATCAGCTCGGCCAGATCCAGGGTTCCGTCGGTGCGGATGCGTTCCAGCCCGTCGAACAGCCGCGGATCGTTCCGGTCCTGCATGTCCAGCGCCGAGCAGGTGACCACGGTCTGCACCTGGGTCTGTCCCGACTCGACCACCGGCGCACCGATCTGCGCGTACAGATCGTCCAGTGCCAGCAGCGCGGTCGCGCCGGAGTCCTTGAGCAGGTAGGTCAGCTCGCGTTCCTTGTTCATCGGATTGATGGCCACCGCGACGCCACCCAGACGCCAGGCCGCGATCATGCCGATGATGAAGGCCGGGTTGTTCTGCACATACAGTGCCAGCCGGTCACCGGCGCCGAATCCGCGTTCGGCGAGTGCAACCGCCAGGGCCCGTGCGGCCCGGTCGACCTCGGCGAAGGTCTGCGAGGTGCCGAAGTACTGCAGGAACTCCGCCTGCGGCACGGCCTCGACGGCCGCATCGAAGACCGCCAGGGCCGAGGGGTACTCGGCGGTGATGTCAGCCGGCGTCCCCTCGGGGTAGCGGGCCAGCCACGGCCGGTCTGCGTAGCTCACTTGATGACCACCGGGTTCACCGGGGAGCCGGAGGCCCGGTGGATCTTCAGCGGCGCGGCGACGTAGAAGAAGTCGTAGACCCCGTCCTGGGCGCAGTCGGCCGCGAGCTTCTCCAGGTCGCAGATCTCGGTGAAGGCGACACCCAGATTGCGCATCAGCGCGTTGTGCAGCACCAGCGCGGCCCCGCTTTCGGGGTCATAGGTGACCTCGTTGGCGATGGTGTCGGTGACCAGGTTCGGAATCTCCATATCGGCGAACCACTGCACCAGTTCCGGCGAGTAGGTCAGGCCCGGCTCACCGAAGTCGGCGTAGAAGCCGTCGGCATCGACGAAGAACAGCGCCAGGTGGTTGGTGCGCAGGATCAGGATGTCCCGCGGACGCAGCTCCACACCCTGCGCCTTCGCGCACTCCTGCAGGTCGTTGTGGTCGAAGGACTCCTTGGGCCCGAGTGCGTCCACGCCGCGCCAGCGGGCCAGGTCCAGCAGCACGGCACGGCCGGCCACCCCACGTTCGGCGATGGGCTCGACGCTGGCCTTCTCCAGGCCGCCGATGGTGGTCCGTGCGTCGTAGCCGTTCCAGATCTGGCCGCCGTACCAGACATGGCCGAGGGCGTCGTACTGCGTGGATCCCTGCAGGAATGCCTCGAGTTTGTCATCGGCGTAGTGCAATCCGCCGGGGAAGGCCGGACCTTCGCCGCCCTCGTCCCAGTCGGACTCGTCGTAGACCATCTCCTTGGTGGCCGGGCTGCGGCCGGGCCACACCGGGTCGCCGTTGGGATCGCCGATGAGCCGCTGAAGGGTGAACAGTTCCCCGCGCTTGATCAGCGAAACACCCTTGAGGACCTGTTCGGCGGTCAGATAGTTCAGGCTGCCGACCTCATCGTCGGCACCCCACTTGCCCCAGTTGCTGGGCGAGTCGGCGAGCAGTTCGGTGAGTTCAGGTACTTCAGTCATCTCGATGAGCCTTTCCTTGAGATTCGTCGCGCCGGGGTGAACGAGCGTTTACTCGACGGCTTGGGATGAGAATCACAGAAGAAAGTTTCAACGTCAAGAGTTGAACGAAATCGTTACTACCTGCAGGTATTCGAACGATGGAGGCCGTATCCACTGTTCAGTTTCACTGAACAACCGCCCCCATCATCGCCAAAGCCAGTGCCGCGTACTCGTCGGCAAGCACATCGGCGGCGGGCGGAACCTCCCCGTCGAGGCGGAAGGGGACGGCCAGACACAGCGAGACCACCGCCCGCGCGCCCGCCGCCGGCGCCTCGGTACCGAACTCCCCCGCATCGACCGCCGCCTGCGCCATATCGACGAAACGCCGCTGAACCCCGCGCCGGATCGCACCGATCCGGCCGCGGTCGGGCTCGTCCAGGCTGCGCAGTTCGGTCTCGACGATGAAAGCCAGTTCCCGTCGCTGCACCTGGCCGCGCACCAGGACGCGGACCAGTTCGGCGAACGCCCGGCCGGGCGAGTCCGCGGATCCGGCGGCAGCCTCGATGCGCCAGAGCAGATCGTCGAACCAGGCGTCGATCAAGGCCACCAGAAGCCGCTGCTTGCTGCGGTGATAGCGGTAGATGCCGGCGACGCTGAGATCCGCGGCGGCCGCGACCAGGCGCATGGTCGCACCGTGGTAGCCCGTATCGGCGAAGACGTCGACGGTGGCGGCGAGCACCGGGTCCAGCGGCAGCGGCGGATAGGTCCGCCAGTCGGGGCCGCCGACGGGTGTCGGCGCGGCGATAGGCACACTCAGCGGATCCACCAGATCGGCGACCGGAACACCCAGCACCGCCGAGACCTCGTTGAGCCGCCCCACGGTGACGGCCACCTTGCCGTTCTCGATCGCACTCATGGTGCCGGGACTGACACCGAGTTCGGCCGCCAGCGCGCGCAGGGTCAACCCGCGCGCCCGGCGGACGGCGCGGACCGTCGTTCCCAGTCCGACGCTTTGTTCAGTCATACTGAACACTCTAGTCGGCCGTCCTGCAGCCGGCTCGCGCTTAGACTGGCCGGGTGACCGGCTACGACGAACGGCCCTGGCTCGCGGCGTATCCCCCGGGACGGCGGCCCCACCTGCGCCGCGAGTTCGCCACGGCACTCGACCTGTTCGAATCGGCCGCCGCGACCGCACCGGACGGCCCGGCCTTGCACTACTTCGATCAGACTCTGACGTGGTCGCAGGTCGACGCCGCGGCCGCCGCGTTGGCGGCTCTCCTGGTGGCCCGGGGTTTTGCTCCCGGGGACCGGCTGGCGCTGTGTCTGCAGAACGATCCGGCCTTTGTGATCGGTCTGGTCGCTGCGTGGAAGGCGGGCGGCACCGCGGCCCCGCTGAGCCCGATGTCGACCACCGGTGAGCTGGCGCGCAGCTTCGGCAACGTGGAACCGTCGGCGCTGCTGGTCCTTGAGGACCTCTACCTGGACCGGATCCGGCCGGTCCTGGCGACCGGAACCACCTCGGTCCGGGTGGTGGTGACGGTCAGCCCGCTCGACGGCCAGCACACCGCCGACCCGCGGATCTTCGCCGGGAGCACCCGTCTGCGGCCCGCCGATACCGTCGATCTGACCGAATTGATCGCCGCCTACACCAGCGCACCACCCCTGCCGGACTCCCCCGAGCGCCGTGTCGGTCCGTCGGATGTGGCCGTCCTGGCAGCCACGTCCGGGACGTCCGGTCCGTCGAAGGATGCCCAGATCACCCATGCGAACCTCGCGTTCAGTGCGCAGGTGTACCGAGACTGGACCGGACTGTCGGCCGGAGAACCGATCCTTGCCCTGGCACCGGTCTTTCATGTGACCGGCCTGGTCGGCGGGGTGGTCCTGGCCATGCTGACCGCCTCGCCACTGGTGCTGACCCACCGCTTCCACGCCGGTGTGATCGCCGAGGCCACCCGCCGGCACCGGCCCGTCTTCTGCGCTGCGGTCATCACCGCCTACATCGCCCTGGCCGAGGACCCCGATGTCCGCGCCGCCGATCTGGAGTCGCTGCGGCTGCGCTACTCCGGCGGAGCGCCGATCGACCCCGAGATCGCCGACCGGCTGGAAGAGCAGCTCGGCGGCTACATTCACAACATCTACGGGCAGACCGAGACCAGCTCTCCCTCGCATGCGGTGCCACCGGGCACGCGCTCCCCGGTCGACCCCGAATCCGGGGTGATGTCGGTGGGCGTCCCCGTCTTCGACACCGACGTGCGGGTGGTCGACGACGACGGCAACGACCTGCCGGTCGGCGAGATCGGCGAACTGGTCACCATGGGCCCCCAGGTGATCCCCGGTTATTGGCGTGATCCGATCGCCACCGCCGAAACCTTCTCCGGCGGTGCGCTGCACACCGGCGATGTCGGCTTCATGGACGCCGACGGCTGGTTCTACGTCGTCGACCGGAAGAAGGATCAGATCAATGCCGCCGGCTACAAGGTCTGGCCGTCGGAGGTCGAACGGGTTCTGGCCACCCATCCCGATATCGAGGAGGCGGCGGTGATCGGGATCCCGGACGAATACCGCGGGGAGACGGTGAAGGCCTTCGTCGTCCCGGCAGCCGGCGTCGACCTGGCCCCGGCCGAGGTGATCGCCTACTGCCGGGACCGGCTGGCGGCCTACAAGTATCCACGCGAAGTGGAGGTCCTCACCGCCCTGCCCCGCACCGCCACCGGCAAGATCCTGCGACGCAAGCTGCGCTGACCGGGCCGGCGGCCCGGCACGGGGGCGGCACCTGCGAGGAAGCCGCTCGGGCGGCCCGGAACACCCGGTAGGTTCGGCAGACAAGATGACCGGAGAACTCGTCGCGATCGTGGTGCTGGGTGCGGCACTGGCACTGGTGCTGTTCGTCGTCGCCCTGCGCACCCGCGTGGTGATCTCCACCCCGCACGAACGCGCCGTGCACGACACGCTGGCGGCGGCCGCGGCCGCCGCCCATCCGCTGCGCGACGGGTTGACCGTCGCCTCGGCCGGCGAAGCCGCCGGTCCGCTGCGCGCACTCACCGGGGCCGAGGGCGTCGCCCTGTTCGATGCCGACGGCACCCTGCTCGCCCGCGACGGCGAACCCGATATCTGGACCTCGACGGTGCTGACATCGGCCGCTGCCCTGGCCCGCGAGACCCTCGACAGCCGGCGGCGCGCGCTGACCGACGATCCGGCCGGCAGCGGCGGCGCGGTCCGCAGACTGGTCGCCGCCCCGCTGGTGACCGACGGCGTCAGTTCCGGGGTGCTGGTGGTGGCGACCATCGGCCGTCCCGGGCCGGGACAGATCGGCGCCATCACCGAAGTCGCCAACTATGCGGCCACCCAGCTGCAGCTGGCCGAACTGGACGCCTCCCGCGCCCGCCTGGACCGGGCCGAGGTGCTGGCTCTGCGCGCCCAGATCGATCCGCATTTCATCTACAACGCCCTGGGCACCATCGCCTCGTTCGTGCGTACCGACCCGGCCCGGGCCCGCGAGCTGATCCTGGACTTCGCCGATTTCACCCGCTATTCGTTCCGCGCCGCCGGTCAGTACACCGCGTTGGCCGACGAACTGCGCAACATCGACCGCTACCTGACCCTCGAACGCGCTCGCTTCGGTGCGGGCCTGGACGTGCGCCTGCAGGTGGATCCGGAGGTCTTGGGGGTGGTGGTGCCGTTCCTGGCGCTGCAACCGCTGGTGGAGAACGCGGTGCGGCACGGTCTGGCCGGCCGGCGCAGCGGACTGATCACCATCACCGCTCGCAGCGCCGGGACCGCCTGCGAGATCAGCGTCGAAGACGACGGCGTCGGCATGGACCCGGAGCTGCTGCGGACCGGCGCCATCGACGCGCTCAGTCCCCCGGACATCCTCGCCAGTGACAGCGACGGTGCACATGTGGGCCTGACCAATGTGGATCAACGCCTGCGCTCGGCCTTCGGGAACGACTACGGTTTGGTCGTCGAGACGGGCATCGGCGCGGGCACCCGAGTCAGCATGCGGGTGCCGAAGTTCGCCGCGGGGATCCGCGCCGGCCAGGAAGGACCGCAGCGATGAGCGCAGACCTGCTGCGGGTGCTGGCCGTCGACGACGAGGCACCCGCACTCGATGAGCTGGTCTATCTGCTCGGCGAGCACCGTGCCGTCGGCGACGTGGTGGCCGCCGGCGATGCGACCGAGGCGCTGCGGCTGTTGTCCGAGCAGGCCGTCGACGCCGCTTTCCTCGACATCTCGATGCCCGGGCTGACCGGGATGGAGCTGGCCGCGGTCCTGACCCGCTACGCCAGCCCGCCGGCGCTGGTGTTCGTCACCGCCCACGACGACCGCGCCGTCGACGCCTTCGATGTCGGCGCCGTGGACTATGTGCTCAAACCGCTGCGTGCCGAACGTCTGGCGCAGGCCATCGAACGCGTTCTCGCCGCCCGCGGTGCGGTCTCGCCTCCGCCGGAGGAGACCGCCCACGCCGCCGAGATCGGCGCCGCCGAGGTGATTCCGGTCGAACGCGGCGGAGTCACCTCGTTGATCCGCCGCGATTCGATCTCCTGGGTCGAAGCCGTCGGCGACTACGCCCGCCTGCACAGCGACTCCGGCTCCTATCTGGTGCGCGTGACCCTGTCCACCCTCGAATCACACTGGGCAGCCGCCGGGTTCGCGCGCGTTCACCGGTCGTATCTGGTCGCCCTGCCGATGGTAACCGGGCTGCGCTCGGCGGGAACGGCCACCAAGGTGCTGGTGCGGGCCAACGGCCAGACCCCCGAAGTGGAGTTGCCGGTGAGCCGGCGCCAGGTCCGTGAACTCAAAGATCGTCTGGTGCGCGATCCGCTGCGGTCGTTCCGCTCGGCCCGGACCGATTAGACGGGATCTTCTGCGATGTCCCCGGACTCTCCGCGCCGCGAGCGCGTCGTCCTGTCACAGCGGCGCGGTGCCCGGCCGGTCCGCACCCGCGCCGAAGTGGCCGAGCAGACCCGGTTCGGGGAACACCTGGTGCGCAGCCTGGTCCGGGCCCAGCTCGGGCTCGCCCTGCGCATCGGGCTGGCCGTGGTGGTGGTCCTGCTGGCGATCCCCGTAGCGGGATCGGCGATCGACGGTTTCGCCTCGGCGACCCTGTTCGGCATCACCCTCAACTGGATCGTGCTGGCACTGCTGCCCTATCCGGTGCTGTACCTGGCCGGACGGATCTACATCCGGCTGGCCGAACAGGCCGAACGTGACTTCATAAAGCTCATGGACGACGAGGAGCAGCGCCGATGCTGACCGGCACCGGGGCTGCACTGGTGATCGCCGCCGTCGTGCTGGCCACCGTCGGCACCGTGGCGATCGGCGCCTACGGCGGGCGCGGGGCCCGGTCCACCTCGGACTTCCTGGTCGCCTCCCGCAGCATCGGCGCCAGTTGGAATGCCGCGGCCATCGCCGGGGAATACCTGTCGGCCGCCTCGTTTCTGGGCGTGGCCGGTCTGGTCGCCAAATACGGGGCCGACGCCCTCTGGTACCCGATCGGGTTCACCGCCGGATACCTGGCGTTGCTGCTGTTCGTCGCCGCCCCGCTGCGACGTTCGGGGGCCTACACGGTGCCCGATTTCGCCGAGTTCCGGCTCGACTCGCTGCGGGCCCGGCGGGTGGCGATGGTCGTGGTGGTGCTGGTCTGCGTGCTCTATCTGGTGCCGCAGTTGCAGGGCGCCGGTTTGACGCTGAACATCCTGCTGGGACTGCCGGGCTGGGTCGGCGTCGTCGTCGTCGGCACCGCGTTGATCGTCAACGTGGTCGGCGGCGGTATGCGTTCGGTGACCTTCGCCCAGGCCGTCCAGTACTGGCTCAAACTCACCGCCATCGCCGTACCCGCACTGGTGGCCGTCCTCCACTTCACCGGGCAGCCGGCCGATCTGGGTGAGCCGCTGCCCGCCCGGGTACCGGTGGCCACCACCATCTCGGTGCCCACCGAGGTCTCGGTGACGGTCACCGACCCGGTCGGTGTGCACGTCTCGGGAACCGTCGACGGCGCACCGGTTCGCGCTGCCCCACTGGCACCGGGCACGGTGGTCGTGGGCGAGGGCTCGACGCTGACGCTGGCCGCCGGTGCAGCCACTCCGGTGGTCTCCGACGCCCCGCAGACCGGGGCGGCCTGGTCCCGCTCGGGCGGCGGACTCGGCGGCGGCCACCCGCTGTATCAGGTGCTGTCGCTGATGATCGCCACCTTCCTGGGTGCGCTCGGTCTGCCGCATGTTCTGGTCCGCTTCTACACCAACCGCACCGGCGCCGATGCCCGGCGGACCGCGCTGACGGTGATCGTGCTGCTGGCCGCGTTCTATCTGTTTCCCACGGTGCTGGGCGTGCTGTCCCGGATCTACGTCCCGCAGGTGCTGGCCACCGGAACCTCCGATGCCGCCGTGCTGCTGATCCCGACGGCCCTGGCCGGTGGGCTGGGCGGGGAACTGCTGGCCGCCCTGGTCGCCGCGGGTGCGATCGCCGCGTTCCTGGCGACCTCCTCGGGACTGCTCATCAGCATCGCGGGCGTGGTGTCCACCGATCTGCTCACCGCCGGGGTACGCAGCTTCCGGATCTGCGCGCTGATCGGCGGACTGATCCCCATCGGGCTGGCGCTGGCCGCCGGCACCCTGGAGCTGTCGCGGTCGGTCGGGCTGGTCTTCGCCGTCTCCGCAGCGACCCTGTGCCCGCTGCTGGTGCTGGGCATCTGGTGGCGCGGATTGACCGCCACGGGGGCGATCACCGGGATGGCAGTCGGCGCGTTCACCTCCGGTTTCGCCGTCCTGGCCGGGGCCTTCTGGCTCTCCGGTGACGGCTGGGCCACCGCGATCGTCACCTTTCCGGCCGCGATCACCGTGCCGCTCACCTTCGCCACCATGATCACGGTGTCGCTACTGACTCGCCGCACCCTGCGCAGCGATGTGGCCACCGTCTTCGCCCGCATGCACGTTCCCGAACGCTTCGGCCTGGTCCTCGAGCGCACGCCGCCGGGAGATTGAGACCGGACCGCGCGCCGCACCGATGGGTCGCCGGATCGACGGGCAAGATACTTCCCATGCCAGATCGCCCCCGTCTGACCGCCGAGGACATCCACGATGCCGTCTTCCACACACCACCGTTCGGCAAGCGCGGCTACAACGAGGATCAGGTCGACGAGTTCCTCGACGCCCTCGAAGCGAAGTTCACCGACCCGGGGTCACCGCAGCTGGCCTGGTTGACTCCCGAGGCGGTGTCCGGCCGCACTTTCGGGACCCCGCCGATCGGCAAGCGCGGCTACAACAAAGACGACGTCGACACGCTGTTGCGTCTGGCCGCCGCCGATCTGGCCCGACTGCTGCACGCGCAGCCCGCCCGGGACGCGTTGCCGATGACACCACCGCCGCCGGGTGCAGCGATGGCCGCGGAGATCGCCCGTGTGCACTTCGCCAAGCCGCCGTTCCTCCGGCGCGGATACCGCGAGACCCAGGTCGACGACTACCTCGACGCCTTGGCCGCCAAGTTCCGTGATCCGCAGGACCCGGCCGTGGCCTGGCTGACCCCCGAGGCCCTCGGTGAGGCGAGTTTCGCTCCGGCCCCGCGCGGTTCGGCCGGTTACCGGATCGACGACGTCGACCGGTTCCTGGTGCACTGCCGCGAGGAACTCACCCGCCTCCTGCGTGATCTGCCCTGACCGTTCACCGGCCCAGAGCCTGAGCGAACGACCCGCGCGGACGCGGGAGGCGCGCCCGCCCCGTCACCGTTTGTCGGTGCCGACGAACCGTTCATCGCACAGCATCCAGTCCTCGTCGCCTGGCTCACAGATTCCATTGTCTGTGAGTTAGGTCTCCGTGGAGAGTTCTCGGCAAGGCCGCGTCTCGCGGCATCGCACCGAGGAGGTCCCGTGTCCGCCAACCTAGATCACCCGGCGATGAAACTGTCGTCGCCGTCGGCCGAGGAGTTCATCGCGGCTCAGCAGAGCCCCGAGTATCAGCGCCTGCGCCACACGCTGCGCGGCTTCGTCTTCCCGATGACCGCGTTCTTCCTGGCCTGGTACCTGCTGTACCTGTGCCTCGGCGTCTTCGCCGACGGCTTCATGGGCACCCCCGTGTGGGGCAACATCAACGTCGGCCTGATCCTGGGCCTGCTGCAGTTCGTGACCACCTTCGCCATCACCGGGGCCTATATCTACTTCGCCAATCACCGGCTCGATCCGCAGGCGCAGGCCGTCCGGGACGGCTTCACCGACGGTGAATACGCCCGCGAGGCCGCGGTCCTCAGCGAAAGCACCCCGAAGGTAGGCCAGCTGTGAAACATCTCCTCCTGGCCGAGAGCGACTCGGTCGACACCGGCAACTCGACCCTCAACATCATGATCTTCGTGGCCTTCGTGGTCGTGACCCTGGTCGTGGTGGTCAAGGTGAGCAAGGTCGGCACCAGCAGCGCCTCCGAATTCTTTACCGGCAGCGGCGGCTTCTCCGGCACGCAGAACGGGATCGCGATCGCCGGCGACTACCTGTCGGCAGCCAGCTTCCTGGGTATCGCCGGGGCCATCGCGATCTACGGATACGACGGCTTCCTCTACTCGATCGGCTTCCTGGTCGCCTGGCTGGTGGCCCTGCTACTCGTCGCCGAGCTCTTGCGCAATACCGGAAAATTCACCATGGCCGACGTCCTGAGCTTCCGGCTCAAGCAGCGACCGGTGCGCCTGGCCGCATCGATCAGCACCCTGACGGTGTCGATCTTCTACCTGCTGGCCCAGATGGCCGGAGCCGGAGCATTGGTGGCCCTGCTGCTGAACATCAAGAGCGACGCCGGTCAGGCGACCGTCATCACGATCGTCGGCCTGCTGATGATCGCCTACGTCCTGATCGGCGGCATGAAGGGCACCACCTGGGTGCAGATCATCAAGGCGGTGCTGCTGATCAGCGGTGTCCTGGTGATGACCCTGTGGGTGCTGCTGCAGCCGGAGGTGCTGTTCAACTTCTCGAACCTGCTGGGGATGGCCCAGGATGCGGTCAACAACGCCGTCCACGGCGGACAGCTCTCGGAGAAGGGCCAGGCGATGCTGGCCAATGCCGACGGCACCCCGCACAACATCATGGCTCCCGGCGCCCAGTACGGCGCGAACACGACGTCCAAGGTCAACATGATCTCGCTGGGTCTGGCGCTGGTGCTGGGCACCGCCGGTCTGCCGCACGTGCTCATGCGCTTCTACACCGTCCCCACCGCCAAGGAGGCCCGCAAGTCCGTGGTCTGGGCGATCGCCCTGATCGGCGCCTTCTACCTGTTCACACTGGTGCTGGGTTACGGTGCTGCCGCACTGGTCGGACCGGAGAAGATCCTCAGCGCCCCCGGCGGCGTGAACTCCGCGGCGCCGCTGCTCGCCCTGGAACTCGGCGGCGAGATCCTGCTGGGACTGATCGCCGGCGTGGCGTTTGCGACCATCCTCGCGGTGGTGGCAGGTTTGGCGATCACCGCCTCGGCGTCGTTCGCCCACGACATCTACGCCAGCGTGATCAAGAAGAACGGCGCCTCCGAGGAGGAGCAGGTCAGGGTCTCGCGGATCACCGTTGTGGTCCTGGGCGTGATCGGCATCGTGCTGGGAATCCTCGCCAAGGACCAGAACATCGCCTTCCTGGTGGCACTGGCCTTCGCGATCGCCGCCTCGGCCAACCTGCCGACCATCCTGTACTCGCTGTTCTGGCGGCGGTTCAACACCCGCGGCGCCCTGTTCAGCATGTACGGCGGCCTGGCCATCACCCTGACCCTGATCGTCTTCTCCCCGGCGGTCTCCGGTAAGCCGACCTCGATGCTGCCCGACGCGGACTTCGCATGGTTCCCGCTGGCCAACCCCGGTCTGGTCTCGATTCCCGCAGCCTTCCTGCTGGGCATCATCGGCACGCTGACCTCGCGGGAGAAGCCCGATGTGGCCCGGCGCGCCGAGATGGAGGTGCGTTCGCTCACCGGCGTCGGTGCCGAGCAGGCACTCGTGCACTGAAGCCTGTACGGCCGCAGGACGGGCCCGGTGGATCCTCGTCGATCCGCCGGGCCCGTCCGGTTCTGGCCGCAGCACCGGGCCCGGCCCGCCGATGGTTCGGCGGGTTCGGCGGCGCTGCTAGCCTCGACCACCATGGACCTTCGCCACCGCTCTGCCCGCCCCTGCTCGCCGCCGGGACCGTGGTACTGGGAGTCGGACTGCTGGTCGGCTGCTCGAGCACCGACGACACCGACTCCCACCAGACCGCCGCACCGGGTTGCGCCTCGGTCGACGAGCCGCTGATCCAGGCCGGCGGCGCCGCCGACCAGCCCACGGTTCGCGTCCCGCAGCCGTCGGGCTGGGACCGGGTCGGGGACGCCGAGCAGGCCCCGTCACCCTGGCGCTGGCCAACCGGAACCTCGCCGTCGACGGCTTCGCACCGAATCTGGTCGTCACCGAGGTGCCCTCCCAGGGAAGCTTCGATGCCATCATCGAGAACGAGATGCAGCAGCTGCGCAGCATGACCCCCACCGTGCCCACCGGCCAGAAGGGCGCGCTCTGCGGATCCGACTCCTACACCGTGACCTACCCGGGGCCGCCGCAGGAGAACGTGCCCGCACGCGAGGTCACCTCACGGCTGGTCGTCGTTCCCACCGCCGGGGACTCCTCGACCACCGTGGTGATGACCGTCCAGGCCATCAACGCGCAGGACCAGACCTACCGCGCCGACACCGCAAAGATGCTCGACGGAGTGCAGATCAGCCCCGCACAGTAGCCGGGGCCTCAGCTGCCCTGATTCAGCTCAGCGGTCCTGAATCCGGACGAACGGCCGGGCCGCTTCCAGCTCGTAGGACAGCTCCAGCAGCGTGCGTTCGCCGCCGAGATCGGCCGAGAAGTGCACGCCGATCGGCAACCCGTCGGCCGAGGTGCCCAGCGGCAGCGACACCGCAGGTGCGCCCGAGGTGTTGTTGGCGGGGGTATAGGCGACGTACTTGATCAACCGATCGAGAACCTCGTCGAAGTCGCCGGCCGGATCCAGGTACCCCAGTTTCGGGGTGGTGTGCGCCAGCGTCGGCGACATGATCACGTCGAACGACGACATCGCCTCCCGGAAGTGTGCGGTGGCACGTTTGAGCCCGACGATCGAGGCCGGTGCCCGATAGAAGCCGCGGCCGAAGCGCCGGCCGAGCGAGTGGGTGAACGGATCGAGTTTGCTCCGGTCGAAACCGGGACCGGTCAGCCGACCGCCGAAGTGATCGAGGAAGTAGGCGAGCATCGCCCAGTAGTCGACGAACTGCCGGATATAGGCCGGACTGATCGGGATGGGCACCTCTTCGACGTGGTGCCCGAGTTCGCTGAGCAGATCCACGGTCCCGGTCAGCGCGCTGCGGGTGTCGGCATCGATGGGCTGTCCGGTGATCGAGTCGGTGACCAGGCCGATGCGCAGCCGGCGCTGCGCCGGCCCCTCCACCAGGCCGATCGGTTCGAGTTTCACCGACCGCTGGCGTTCCAGGTCCGCCAGGAAATAGGCGGTGTCGCGCACCGACCGGGAGACGATGCCGTTGCACACCAGATCGATCGGCGCCGTCTTGGCCATCGGCGAGGGCGCCGTGCGCCCGCGGGTCGGCTTGAGCCCCACCAGTCCGCACGCCGCCGCCGGGATCCGGATGGAGCCGCCGCCGTCGTTGGCATGCGCGATCGGCACCGCCCCCGCAGCGACCAGCGCGGCTGAACCACCGGACGAGGCGCCCGCCGAATATTCGGTGTCCCACGGATTCCGGGTCGGTTCGCGGTCGACGAACTCGGTCGTCGCGGTCAGGCCGAACGGCGGCAGCGTAGAGGCACCGAGCAGATTGACTCCGGTCCCGAGAAACTCGTCGGTGAAAGGCTCGTTTCTGGCCGCCGGGCGGTCGCCGACGGCCGCCGACCCCTGGCGGGTCGGCACGCCGGCGAAGGCCGTGTTGTTCTTGATCAGCGCCGGCACCCCGGCGAACACGCCGCTGAAACCGTTCCCTCCGGCCCGCAGCCGGGCGCGCTCGCGGTCGTCGAAGGCGACGGCGCCCAGCGTGCCGTTGACCGCATCGATCCGGGCCAGAGCGGCCTCGGTGGCTTCGGCGGCAGTGAAGTCCCCGGCCGCGATCGCCCGGGCCACACCGACGGCATCGAGTTCGCCCATAACGTCTCCGGCAAAGGAATGAACGTGTTTCATAAATGACAAACTACTCCGCCCACTTCTAAGCAAGCGCTCGATCATGTAGGAATGAACCATGCAACTGCGATTCACCCCCGACGAGGAAGCCTTCCGCGAAGAGATCCGGAAAACGCTCCTGGCCGCCGTCCCCGAAGACATCCGTCACCGCAACGAGGCGGGCGAACTCAACTATCCCGACGACGTGGTGGCCACCACCCGGGCGCTCAACGCCGAGGGGCTGGCCGTGACGCACTGGCCGGTGGAGTGGGGCGGTAAGGACTGGACCCCGGTTCAGCGCCATATCTTCAGCGAGGAGATGGCGCTGAACTTCATCCCCGATCTGCTGCCGTTCAACGCCGGCATGGTCGGGCCGGTGATCGCCCACTTCGGCACCGAGGAGCAGAAGCAGCAGTTCCTGCCCGCGACCGCCAACCTCGACATCTGGTGGTGCCAGGGATTCTCCGAACCCGAAGCCGGCAGCGACCTGGCCTCCCTGAAGACCCGCGCGGTGCGCGACGGCGACGAGTACGTCATCAACGGCCAGAAGACCTGGACCACCCTGGGCCAGTACGCCGACTGGATCTTCGCCCTGGTGCGCACCGACCCGGACGTCAAGAAGCAGGCGGGCATCAGCTTCGTCCTGTTCCCGATGGACACCCCGGGAGTGGAGCTGCGCCCGATCGAACTGATCGACGGCGGTTTCGAGGTCAACGAGGTGTTCTTCAACAACGTCCGCGTCCCGGTGTCCAGCCTGGTCGGCGAGGAGAATCAGGGCTGGACCATCGCCAAATTCCTGCTGGGCAACGAGCGCACCGGCATAGCCCGCGTCGGCTGGACCAAGACCAAACTGGCCAAGGCCAAGAAGCTCGCCGCCCAGACCCCCGCACCCGGTGGCGGGGTGATGCTCGACGAACCACTGTTCACCGCCCGGTTGGCCGGCCTGGAGAACGAACTGCTCGCGCTGGAGCTGACCCAGCTGCGGGTGGTCGCCTCCTCGGCCGACGGCAAACCGAACCCGGCCTCGTCGTTGCTCAAACTGCGCGGCTCCCAGCTGCAGCAGGAGGCGCTGGAGCTGCTGGCAGATCTGGCCGGCCCCCAGTCGCTGCCCGTGGATGCCGCCGGCGCCGACTGGACCAATGCGACCGTGCCGGACTACCTGAACTACCGCAAGGTGACCATTTACGGCGGCTCCTCCGAGGTGCAGCGCCAGATCATCGACAAGGCCGTCCTCGGGCTCTGACCTGAGCACGAACGACGAAGAAAGAAGCGAACATGGATTTCGACCTCTCCGACGAACAGGTCATGCTCCGCGACACCGTGCGCGGGGCGCTCACCCGCGCCTACGACATCGAGACCCTGCGGCAGGTCACCGACACCCCGCTGGGCTGGAGCAAGCAGGTGTGGACCTCCCTGGCCGAGATCGGCATTCTCGGCCTGGTCTTCGCCGAGGAGTACGGCGGCATGGGTGCCGGCCCCGAGGAGCTCTCGGCTGTGATGGGCGAGTTCGGTGCCGCCCTGGCGCCCGAGCCCTTCCTGGATTCGGTGGTGGTGCCCGGACTGTTGGTCGAACGCTCGACCGCCGAGGACACGACGAAAGCCGAATTCCTGGGTCCGCTGGCCGAGGGGCAGCGGTTGGCCGCCTTCGCGCACCTGGAGGCTGGGGACCGCTGGCCGAGTTCCACCGTCGCCTCGACGGTCACCGGGGGCAGGCTGACCGGGACCAAACCGTTGGTCCCGCACGGCGACTGCGCCGACGTCTTCGTGGTCTCCGCCCGCGACGAGACCGGCACCGTCGGCCTCTACCTGGTCGACGCCGACGCCGAGGGCGTGACCCGCACCGGCTATCGCACCCATGACCGCCGACGCGGCGCCCAGGTCGCGTTCGACGGCGTCGCGGCCACCCGGTTGGGCGGCGGCGATGCCTCCGCGGTGATCGCGGAGGTCGAACTGGTCGAGCAGAGCGCACTGTGCGCCGAAGCGGTCGGTGCGATGACCAAGTCCCTGCACATGACCGTCGACTACCTCAAACAGCGCAAGCAGTTCGGGGTGCCCCTGGCCAGCTTCCAGGCGCTGACCCACCGCGCGGCCGATATGTACTCCGATCTGGAGCTGGCCTCGAGTATGAGCCTGTATCTGACCGCCGCGCTGGCCGACGGGACCGCCGATACCGTGGCCGGTTCACGCGCCAAACTGCAGATCTGCCGCAGCGGGCGGCACATCGGCCAGGAGGCCATCCAGATGCACGGCGGCATCGGCGTCACCGCCGAATATCCGATCGGCCACTACGTCAGCCGGCTCACCGCGATCAGCCACACTCTCGGCGATGCGGATGCGCACCTGGCGGCGCTGTCCGGGCGGCTGCGCGACTGGGACATGGTCACGGTCGGCTGATCTCCGGTGCGGGCCCGGCGTAACACCCCGGTCCCCGCATCGGGGCGCACTACAGTGGGCCCATGGATTCCCTGACGACGCTGCGCGACAACCTCGCCGACCTCACCTCGTACGGGCTGGTGTCCGTGGCCGTGCTGATCATCGGCTTCATCGGGCTGGACCTGGTGACCCCCGGCAGCCTGCGCACCCTGATCTGGCGGGAGAACAACCGGACGGCGACCGTGCTCGCGGTGGCCCAGGCCCTGGGGCTGATGATCGCTCTGGCCGCCGGCATCGGTGCCGCGCCGGGTCTGGAGCTGTGGCGCGGTGTGCTGTACACGGCGGTCTACGGCGTCATCACCGTGGCGTTGATGATGTTCTCGTTCGTGCTGGTGGACGCGCTCACACCGGGGCGGCTCGGCTCGCTGTTGCTCGATCACAAGACACCGGGCGGCGGCGCAGCGCATCCGGCGGTCTGGCTCAACGCGGTCCTGTTCGTGGCGATCGGCGTCTTCGTCTACTCCGCACTCGGACTGTAGGTCCGACGACGGACCCACAGGTTCTCCCGGGCAGCGGTTTCGCATAGGGTTTGGACCAGCAACCACCGACCGCACCGGTCGGTCACCCGAAGGAGTCACCTCATGGCCGCACCCGTCATCGAAGAATCCATCCAGATCGCCGGCACCCCCGAACAGGTCTGGTCGGTGGTCTCGGACCTGGGCCGCATGGGCGAGTGGAGCCCGCAGTGCAAGAAGATGTTCATCTTCTCCGGACCGGTCAAACTGGGCACCCGGACCCTCAACATCAACCGCCGCGGCCTGCTGGTGTGGCCGACCCAGTCCAAGGTGGTGGCGTTCACGCCCAACCGGGAGATCGCCTGGCGGATCGCCGAGAACAACACCGTCTGGGGTTTCGAGATCGCCGAGACCGACGGCGGCGTCACCTTGACTCAGGCCCGCAAGGCCGCCGGCGGCCAGACCAGCAAGGTCTCGTCGTTCCTGGTGGACAAGGTCTTCGGCGGCAACGACGATTTCGAGACCGAGCTGGCCACCGGGATGCGCGACACCCTGGGCAAGATCAAGAACGCCGTCGAGGGCTGACGCGCTCGTGGCACGACGCCCCGCCCAGCCCGGTGACCGCACCGGGCCGGCGCACCTGCTCGATCTGATCGGCCAGACGGTTCCGCCGATCCACCCCAAGGGACTGCCGTTCGTCATCGCGCCGGCCGCCGTCGCGTTGCTCGGGCGCCGCAGACCGTGGCTGTTCCGCCCGGCCGCGACTCTTGCCGCGGCCAGCGCCTTCTTCTTCCGGCATCCGCGCCGGGTGCCGCCCACCGCACCCGGGGCGGTCGCCGCACCCGCCGACGGCACCGTCGCCCTGGTCGATACGGCCGTCCCCCCGCCCGAACTGGGCCTGGGCACCGAGCCGTTGCCCCGGGTCAGTACCTTCCTATCCGTCTTCGACGTGCACGTGCAACGCATCCCGCTCGCCGGGACCGTCGAATCGGTGCAGCACACTCCCGGCGAGTTCCTGTCCGCCGATCTCCCGGAGGCCAGCGACCGCAACGAACGCACCTGCCTGCGGCTGCGCACCGAGGCCGGAGACGCGGTCGGCGTGGTGCAGATCGCCGGTCTGATCGCCCGCCGCATCGTGTGCGAGGTGAGCCCTGGTGACACGGTCACTCGAGGCCAGACCTACGGCCTGATCCGTTTCGGCTCCCGCGTCGACGTCTATCTTCCGGCCGGAACCCCGGTTCGCGTCGCCGTCGGCCAACACACCATCGGTGCCGAGACGGTACTGGCGGAGTTGCCCCGATGACCACGCTCCGGCCGGTACCACGACGCCGCTCAGTGGCCGGCCGGGGACGAGTGCGCCGTACCGGCCCTGACCACCGGAACGACCGTCCCACCCGGCCCGGGCTGCTCTTCGTCCCCTCGGCGCTGACCATCCTGGCCATCTGCGCCGCCCTGACGGCGATGCGGATGGCCGACGCCGACCGCGTGGACCTAGCGTTGCTGCTGCTGGTGGTCGCCGCCGTGCTCGACGGCCTCGACGGCCGCGTCGCCCGCATGATGGGCGTCAGCAGCAGACTCGGTGCCGAACTGGATTCGTTGGCCGATGCGATCAACTTCGGTGTCGTCCCGGCGATCATGGTCTACACCGTGCTGCTGCGGGACGAGTCGGACTCGCTGCAGGGCATCGGCTGGGTCCTGACGTTGATCTACTGTTCGGCGATCGTCCTGCGGTTGGCCCGGTTCAACACCCTGCTCGACGACGACTCGGCGCCCGGCTACACCAGAGACTTCTTCGTCGGCGTGCCCGCACCGGCCGCGGCGGTGATGGTGCTGTTACCGATCGGTCTGCGCGAACAGTTCGGCGAAGGCTGGTGGACCGGACCGGTGTTCGTCGGCTGCTGGCTGGTGTTCATCGCGGCATTGGCGGTCTGCCGGGTCCCCACACTCAGCTTCAAATCGACGCGGCTCCGGGCGCGGGCGCTGGCTCCGATCCTGATCCTGGTTGCCGCCATGGCGGCGCTGCTGTTCACGTTCCCGTACGTGTTGATGATCATCCTGGTCGCCGCCTACCTGATCCACATCCCCTTCGCCTGGCGCATGCAGTACTGGGTGCGCACCCGCCCCGAGTACTGGGAGACCGCGCCGCGCGATCGCCGGCATGCGCGACGCGACACCCGGCGGGCGGAGGTGGCCGCCGGCACCCGGCGCCGGGTGATCCCGGTCCGCAAGTCGTCGGCGCGCCTGGGGCTCCGGCAGCCCGCGGCCGCCGCCGAACCGCGACCTCGCGACTGAACCCGGCGCGCGGACCTCTCAGTTGGCCGGAGCCTGTCAGCTGACCGGAGCCTGCGGAGGCGGTTCCGGTGCCGGCTCGCCCGGGGTCGGATCGGTCGGGGTCGGATCGGTCGGGGTCGGATCGGTCGGGGTCGGATCGGTCGGGGTGGCGGGGCCCCCGTACCGCTGACCGTGACCGGGGCCGAGGTTGTCGTGGAACGGCCCCCGATTGTCCTGGAATCGGCCGTGCCCGTGTCGGCCGTAGTCGCCTCCCGGGCCACCGCCGTGGGTCCCGGGGCGGTGCAGTTCGGTATAGCGTCCCCGTTCACCGTGGTTCCCGACCTGGTCCCCGGTGACGTAGCCGACGCCGAAGCCGATCAGGAACAGGGCCAGGCCCCCGGCCACCGCCGCCCAGATCATCCAGGTCTTGGCACCGGTCCCGGCGGTGCGGGCAGCCGGCGCGGCGGCTGCGCGGGACCGTCCGGATCACGGCCCGGATCCGGATTCTCCGCGTCCTGGTCGGTCATCGAAGATCCTCCCTCTCCCGGTAGGCGCCGGCACCGCCGTAGGGCACGACACCTGCACCGAGCTTCCTCTGACGTCCAGGATGACCCAGATTCCTGATCCCGGCCAGTCCGCCGGACCGTCGTGAATCCGGTGGCTGCGCTTTCTGCGGCTAGTCGGCGGTCACCAGGTATAACAGGGTCGTTCGTGCCGCGGAGGCCGAGGCCGAGATCCCCACGGTGACCCAATAGGTGGTCCCGTCGTCGGTCTTGGACAGCACCACCGACTTCTCGGTCCCGGTCTCGCTGCGGCTGGCCTCGGTATACCCGGCCCCGGTCAGCAGGGTCACCGCCTCCTCGAAGGCGTTGGCCTCGGTCGCCGGGGCCTGGACCGTCACCTGCCACTGCGTGCCTCCGCCGTCGGCGGACTGGATCGCCCCGTCGATCAGCGGAACCTGAGCGACTGGAAAGTCCTTCGGAAGCGCCCCAGTGTCTTCTTCGCTACCGCAGGCACCCAGCGTGACCAGCACGAAAACCGTCACGAACAAGACGAACAGGACTCTGCCGAAGGACCTCATACCCCCAAACGGTAAAGTAATCCCCGGCGGAACGCTTTCCGCCGCCCCCATAGCACCGCCACCCCGCCCGTACCCGACCGACGGAGTGCCCTCGTGATCCAGGTCCTGCTTGCGCTGGGGATCGGTGCGCTGCTGGCGCCGCCCATCATGCGCGCGCTGGGGACCCGCGGGTTCTACGTCCTGGCGCTGATGCCCGCCGGCGCGCTGGTCTGGCTGATCCTGAACTGGCCGTCCGCGGAAGCGCCGCTCACCCAGAACGTCTCCTGGGTTCCGAGTCTGCAGATGGATCTGACACTGCGGATGGACACCCTCTCGGCGGTGATGTCGGTGCTGATCCTGGGCGTGGGCGCACTGGTCCTGGTCTACTGCGCCAATTACTTCGACGAGATGCGCCGTCGGGTCGAGGTCTTCGGCGGTGAACTGGTCGCCTTCGCTGCGGCCATGTTCGGCCTGGTGGTCAGCGACAACATGCTGGTGCTGTACGTGTTCTGGGAGGCCACGACGGTCCTGTCGTTCATGCTGGTGGGCTTCTTCGGCTTCCGGGCCACCGCTCGCCGGGCAGCCACTCAGGCGCTGCTGGTCACCACCTTCGGCGGGCTGGCGATGCTGGTGGGCATCATCATGCTCGGCGAACGGACCGGCAGCTACCTGCTCTCGGAGGTGATCGCGCACCCGCCGGGCGGCACCTACGCGGCCGTGGCCGTGGCGCTGATCCTGATCGGCGCACTGAGCAAGTCGGCCATCGTGCCCTTCCACTTCTGGCTGCCCGGTGCGATGGCGGCGCCGACGCCGGTCAGCGCCTACCTGCACGCCGCGGCCATGGTGAAGGCCGGCGTCTACCTGGTGGCCCGGCTGGCACCGGCCTTTCACTCCCAGGTCGGCTGGCAGGTCATCGTCGTCAGCCTGGGCCTGTTCACCATGATCCTGGGCGGATGGCGGTCCCTGCGCGAACTGGACCTCAAACTCATCCTGGCCTTCGGCACCGTCTCCCAGCTCGGTCTGATCACCGTGCTGGTGGGGCTGGGCGACCGCAACGTCGCGCTGGCCGGCCTGGCGATGATCCTCGCGCACGGGTTGTTCAAGGCCAGCCTGTTCATGGTCGTCGGCATCATCGACCACTCCACCGGCACCCGCGACATCCGGCGCCTGGCCCGCCTGGGGAACCGGTTCCCGGTCTTGGCGGCCGTAGCCGGACTGGCTGGTGCCAGCATGGCCGGGCTCCCCTTCACCCTGGGCTTCATCGGCAAGGAGGCCGCCTTCGGTGCGGTGTGGGACACGCAAGGCTATACGCCCTGGCTGGCACACACCGTCGACCTGATTCTGGTAGTCGGCTCGATCATCACCTTCGCCTACACGACCCGATTCCTGTGGGGAGCCTTCGGACGCAAGGTCCGCTCCCTGCCCACCCGCGCGGTGGCGCAGGCGCACCGCCCCTCGGTGATGTTCCTGCTGCCACCGGCACTGCTGGCAGCCTTCGGCGTCGTCGCCTCCTTCCTGGCACCGTGGATCGGCGACCTCATCGAGCCGTACGCGCAGACCCTGCCGCCGTATGACCAGCCGATCGAGCATCTGGCCCTCTGGCACGGTTTCGGCCTGCCGGTGGTCCTGACGATCATCGTCTACCTCGCCGGCCCGGCCCTGTTCCTGATCCTGCGCCGCATCCGCGACCAGCTCTTCGACCATCCCCCGCGACTGAACGCCGACCACGCCTACGACCGCGTGCTGCGCGGTGCCGACAGCCTGTCGCTGTGGGTCACCCGCAACACCCAGCGCGGCAGCCTGCCGATTACGCAGGGGGTGATCTTGTCGACGGCGGTGCTGCTGCCGCTGGGCGCGTTGTTCCTCGGGGCCCGCGACCGTCTGGTCCCGGCCGGTTTCGACAACGTCGAGCAGGCGGTGATCGGCGTGGTCATCGTCGGTGCCGCCCTCACCGCGACCATGCTGCGCAACCGCCTGGCCGGCGCCCTGACCGTCGGGATCACCGGCTACGGCGTCGGCACCCTGTTCGCCATCTACGGAGCTCCCGATCTGGCCCTGACCCAGTTCCTGGTGGAGAGCCTGACGCTGGTGATCTTCGTGCTGGTGCTGCGTAAGCTGGCCGCTGAGCCACAGCCGCGGCACAAGACCGGATTCCGTCCCCTGCGCGCCCTGATCGCGCTGGCCTTCGGCGCGATGCTCGTGCTGATCGGGCTGTTCGCGGCGGCCGCCCGCAGCGCGCAGCCGCTGTATGTGGATCTGGGCGAAGCCGCCTACAAGTTCGGTCACGGCGGGAACACCGTCAACGTGCTGCTGGTCGACATCCGCGCCTGGGACACCCTCGGTGAGGTCTCGGTGCTGATCGTGGCGGCCACCGGTGTGGCCTCGATGGTCTTCCGCAGCCGCCGGTTCGGTGCCGCACCGCGCGTCACCGACGTGGCCCGCTCCGAGGCCGGACTCGGCAGCGGCGACATGATCCCCGACCGGACCGTGTGGCTGCGCGGCAGCGAGCTCGGCCGGCCCGAACACCGCTCGATGGTGTTGGAGGCCACCACCCGGCTGGTCTTCCCCACCCTGGTGGTGTTGTCGCTCTACTTCTTCTTCGCCGGCCACAACGCTCCCGGCGGCGGCTTCGCCGGCGGCCTGGTGATGGGTCTGGCGCTGGTGCTGCGCTATCTCGCCGGGGGCCGCTACGAGCTGGGGGAGGCGCTGCCGGTGGAGGCCGGCACCATTCTGGGCACCGGTCTGCTGGTCTCGGCGACCACCGCCGTGACCTCTCTGGCCCTGGGCGCCCCCGCCCTGTCGTCGGCGGTCTTCGAACTGCAGCTGCCGATCTTCGGCGAGGTGCACGTGGTCACCGCCATGTTCTTCGACGCCGGCATCTATCTGATCGTCGTCGGTCTGGTGCTCGATGTACTGCGCAGTCTGGGTGCCCGGCTGGATTCGGACACCCCGCAGGGCGCCGAATCGCTGCCCGAACCGGCGGCCGGCAGCTGCACCGTCGCCGAGGAGGCAGGCCGATGACGGTGAACCTGGGACTGCTGGTGGTGGTCGGCGTGCTCGGCGCCACGGGCGTTTATCTGCTGATGGAACGCAGCCTGGTCCGGATGCTGCTGGGGCTGATGCTGGTCGGCAACGGCGTCAACGTCCTGATCGTGATCCTGGCCGGAGGCCCGGGAAAACCGCCCGTGCGCGGTGCCGAATCGCTCGGCTCGACCACCGAGGCCGATCCCCTCGCCCAGGGGATGGTGCTCACCGCCATCGTGATCACGATGGGCGTGGCCGCCTTCATCCTGGCCTTGACCTACCGGCTGTTCGTCATCAACCGTCAGGACGACGATCTGGAAGACGATTCCGAGGACGTCAAACTCCGGGAAGCCACCCTCCGCGACTCCAGCGAGCGCGACCGCAGCGCCGATCCGGTGACCGGAGCGCCCACTGTCGGCGGTGACCTGTTCGACGAGGACGGCAACCCGCTGACTCCCGAGGAGTTCGTCGCGGCGCACCTCGGCGTCATCGAGACCGATCTGATGCCTGCCGATGCCGCCATCCTGGACCATCTGCCCAGTGCCAGCCCCGACGAGATGCCCGACGACGAGCCCCGGAGCGGGGACGACACCGACGGCCCCGGCGAGCGCACCGCCGCCGACGGCCGCAGCACCGTCGACCAGTCCGTCGACGTATCGGAGAGCGAGCAGACCCCGGCCGTAGAGACCCCCCATGCAGACAGCGGGGACGGCGACGACGACGACGTGATCCTGCAGGACCCGAACATCGACCTGAACCTCGACGATCCGACCGAGGACATCGACGACGAGGATCTGGACGAGGAGGAGGTCTTACGCCTGACCCTGGAGGGTCCCGACAGCCTGCCCGAGGACGACACCGACCACGACGTCGTCGACGAGGACCCTTTCGATGATGACCTGCCCGACGGGGGACAATCATGATCCCAGCCCCGTCGTGGATCACCGTGCTGATCGCCCTGCCCACCCTGGTGCCGCTGCTCGCGGCCGCCCTGACGCTGCTGCGCGGGCGCAATCCCCGATTCCAGCGGGCGGTGACCGTCGGCGCCATCAGCGTCGCGCTGATCGCCTCGGCGATGATGCTGTATCTGACCAGCCAGTACGGCACCTTCGCGGTGCGAATCGGCGGCTGGGGAGACAAGGGATACCCGAACGGGCCGCTGGGTATCACGCTGGTCGTCGACCGGCTCTCGGCCCTGATGCTCGTGGTCTCGACCATCGTCCTGTTGTGCGTGGTGATCTACGCGATCGGTCAGGGTATCCGGGACGGCACCACTCAGCAGCCGGTGTCGATCTTCCTGCCGTCGTACCTGATCCTGACCGCCGGGGTGTGCAACTCCTTCCTGGCCGGCGACCTGTTCAACATGTACGTCTCCTTCGAGGTGCTGCTGGCGGCCAGCTTCGTGCTGCTGACGCTGGGCGCCAGCGCGGACCGGGTTCGCGCGGGAGCCTCGTACGTGATGGTCTCGATGGTCTCTTCGCTGATCTTCCTGGCCGGTATCGCCTTCGCCTACTCGACCACCGGCACCCTGAACCTGGCCGAGATGGCGGTGCGGCTCGAGCACGTGCCCACCGGCACCCGCAACGCCCTGTTCGCGGTCCTGCTGGTCGCCTTCGGTATCAAAGCGGCGGTCTTCCCGCTGTCGACGTGGCTGCCGGACTCCTACCCGACCGCCCCGGCTCCGGTCACCGCCGTCTTCGCCGGTCTGCTCACCAAGGTCGGCGTGTACGCGATCATCCGCACTAATACGCTGCTGTTCCCCGGCGGCACTATGGACAATGTGCTCATGGTGGCGGGTCTGGCGACCATGCTGGTCGGTATCTTCGGTGCCATTGCGCAGTCGGACATCAAACGTCTGTTGTCGTTCACCCTGGTCAGCCACATCGGCTACATGATCTTCGGCATCGCCGTCGGATCGCAGATCTCGATGTCGGCGGCGATCTACTACGTCGCCCACCACATCCTGGTGCAGACCACCCTGTTCCTGGTGGTCGGCCTGATCGAACGACAGGCCGGTTCGGCCTCGCTGCGCCGCCTGGGCGGGCTCATCGCCAGCCCGGTGCTGGCGGCACTGTTCCTGATCCCGGCACTGAACCTGGGCGGTATCCCGCCGTTCTCCGGTTTCATCGGCAAGGTCGCCCTGCTCGAGGGCGGTGTCCGCGACGGCTCGGTCCTGGCGTGGCTGCTGGTCGCCGGTGCGGTGATCACCAGCCTGCTGACCCTGTACGTGGTCGCTCGCGTCTGGGCCAAGGCCTTCTGGCGGCCCCGCGCCGACGCACCCGAGGGCGAGCTGACCAACAGCACCGCCTCGGCCCTGGTCCCCGAGGGCGTCGACGTGCTCCTGGCCGACCGCGAAGACGTCGGCCGCATGCCGGCGACCATGGTGCTGCCGACCGCCATGATGGTGGCCGTCGGTCTGGCGTTGACCGTGTGGGCCGGGCCCATCTTCGGTTTCACCGACGACGCGGCCACCGATCTGGTCGATCGCGAGCCCGGCGTCTGCAGCCCGTACATCACCGCCGTGCTGGGATGTGAGAAATGAGCAACACTCCCTACCCGGATCGGCCGCACCCCAAACCGGTCGGCAAACGACCGATCCCCGCCTTTTTCGGGAATCTGTGGCGCCAGTCCGTGGTGGCCTTCGCCTGGCCGCTGACCTCGGCCATCGTCTGGGTCGCCAGCCGGGTGTCGATGCCCAAGTGGATGGGCAGCGATCTGCGTGAGTTCGCCGTCCGGCTGTGGAGCCTGGCCTGGCTGGCCTTCGTCTGGGTGCTGCTGTGGGGCGATGTGACGTGGGGCAATGTGGTGATCGGCATCGTCTTCGGTGTCGCGGTCCTGGCGATTCTGCCGCTGCCGCGGGTACCGGTCGAAGGCCGGCTGCATCCCCTTGCCGCCCTGAACCTGCTGATCAGCATGCTGTGGAACTTCCTGATCTCGGCCGCCCAGGTCGCCTGGGCCGCGGTGCGCCCCGGTGAGCCGCCACTGGGCTGCGTGGTCCGCGTGCACCTGGCGATCAAATCCGACCTGGTCCTGACGCTGGCGGTGGACTATCTGAACCTGGTGCCCGGGACCATGGTGGTGGAGATCGACCACGTGCATCGGATCCTGTACGTGCACGTCTTCGACGTCCGCACACAGAAGCAGGTGGATCATTTCCGCAAGCAGATGGCTTATGTGGAGCGTCAGTTCATCCGGGCTTTCGAACGCGACAGTGAATGGCATCCGAGTCCGTACCACGGGATCGACGACGACTACCACCATGTCCCGTTCGCCGACCGCCAGCGCGTGGCCGACGGCGAACGCGCTCCCCGCCGCCGTCGTCGCCGCCGGAAGGAGCGCCGTCGCTCATGAGCATCGTCTGGACCATCAGTGCCACCCTGCTGCTCTCCGCCAGTCTGCTGACCCTGTACCGGGCGCTGCGCGGGCCGACCACCCTGGACCGGCTCGTCGGCATCGATACGCTGATCGCCCTGGTGATCTGCGGGCTGGCGGTGTGGGTGGCGGCCACCTTCGACACCACCATCGTCCCGAGCATCGTGGCGTTGTCCCTGGTCAGCTTCATCGGGTCCATCTCGGTGGCCCGCTTCCGGGTGAGGGACGACGAATGATCCGCGACATCTTCACCGCCGTGTTCATCCTGACCGGCAGCCTGATCGCCTTCACCGCCGCTCTGGGCATCGTCCGCTTCCCCGACACTTTGTCGAGGATGCATGCGGCCACCAAACCGCAGACCTTCGGCATGACCCTGGTGCTGGTCGGCACACTCATCCGGATCGCCGGTCACCCCGACGCCGGAATGCTGGTCCTGACGGCGCTGTTCATGCTGATCACCGCCCCGGTGATCGCGCAGCGGGTCGGCCGACTGGTCTATCGGGAGCAGCCCGACCGTCGCCCGCCGATCGACGAGGCGGACCTGAGCGTCCTGCGGCGCAACGAAACCGGCGGGCCGCACTGACCGTCCGGGCCGCCGTCCCGGAGACCGGCTCGGTCCTACTGGAGTTCGCCAACCACCGCGTCGACCACTGCCCGCAAGTTCCCGGCCCGTTCGTGCACGGCGTGCTGGCGCTGATAGCTGGCACCGGCGGCGATGATCTCGGCGACCGAGGCCAGCTCATCGCTGCATTCCAGATCCGCGGCCACCGGCTCGAGCCGGACCAGCAGATCGGCTAGATCGTCGGTCACCAACCGCTCATCGCAGGCCGTGTTCTGGATGACGATCGCCTCCAGCCCGTAGCGGGCGGCGCGCCACTTGTTCTCCTGCACCAGCCATGGCGCCAGCTGCGGCAGCGTCTCACCCGCATCGAGCCGGCGGCTCAGATCGACCACCAGGCAGTGGGTCAGCGCCACCAGTGCAGCCAGCTCACGCCGGTTGGAGACTCCGTCGCAGATGCGTACCTCGATGGTCCCCAGGTGCGGCGACGGCCGCACATCCCAGCGGATCTCGTTGAGGTGGTCGATGATGCCGGTGGTCTTCTGGTCGTGGACGAAGGCCTCGAACTCGCTCCACTGCTGGAACTGGAAGGGCAGCCCAGCCGTCGGCAGCTGCTGGAACATCATCGCGCGGTTACTGGCATAACCGGTTTCCTGCCCTGCCCACATCGGGGAGGACGCCGAGAGCGCCAACAGGTGCGGATAGTAGTTGAGCAGACCCGACAGGATCGGCAGCACCTTGTCCTGGTGATCGATGCCCACGTGCACGTGCACGCCCCAGATCAGCATCTGACGGCCCCACCATTGGGTGCGCTCGATCAGCTCGGCGTACCGGCTGCCCGCGGTCAGCTGCTGCCCGGACCACTCGGCGAACGGGTGCGTTCCGGCCCCGTACAGGTCGATGTCCAGCTCTTCGGTGAGCTCACGGACCTGTGCCAGGGTGGCCCCCAGGTCGTCCATCGCCTCACCGGTGGTCCGGCAGATCCCGGTGACCAGCTCCACGGTGTTGCGCAGCAACTCCCGGTGGATGCGCTCGGCCCGGGACAGCCCGCGGTCGGCGATCAGCGTGAACAGCGGGTCGGCGGCGTTGCGCAGATCACGGCTGGCACGATCGACCAACGCCAGTTCCCATTCGACGCCCAGCGTCGGTTCCGCCGACGCCCGGAACTCGATCGGGGCGAACGACGACGAGCCGCTCACGGGCGAGCCCGCGATCAGTTCGCGACGATGTTGCCGCAGGCGACGGCGGTGTCACCGGTCAGGAGCACCACGATCTTGCCGTCGAGGTCGGCCACGTTGACGGTGACGGTCTGTCGGGCTGAGCCGTTGCCCTGCTCGTTGACGGCAATCCCCGGCAGCGAGCCCCCGGCGATCACGTTGCCGGTGTTGGTGAAGCCACCGACGGGTGCGGCCGTCGGCGAACCGCCCTCGACCTCGACCTCCTTCGGCGCGAAACAGCTGCTGGCCGAGCGGACCTCGACCTTGTGCGAGCCCGGAGTCATCCCGCTCACCCGCAGGTTGACCTTGGTGCTGTTGCCTTCGGTGACGAAGCTCGCCGCACCCAGGGCGTCGCCGGAGGGGCTGAGCAGGTTCGCGGTGCCCACAGCCGAGCCCGGCGCGGCCGGCACATCGTCGGCGTTCACCAGGTCACCGGGCTCCACCTGGTTGCCGGTGATCGGCGCCGGGTTGGTGCCGGGAACGTCCGAGACGTGCTCGTCCGGGGTGCAGGCCGTCAGGCCGAACCCGGCGATTCCGGCGGCGGCGAGGGTCGCAAGCACACGCTTGGTCGTGACACCGGTGATGAGGCTGGCGGTCATGGCTGTTCCTTCGGCTGTTGTGTTGACGGACTGGGCTGCATTGTTCACGGGTTCGGCTCCGGGCTACTTGCTCACCACGATGACGGCGATCTCGCCGTCGCAGCGGGTGAAAGCGGCCGGACGTTCTTCGGCCGAAGCACCGCCGGGTACCGCTTCGGCGACCTTCTTGGCCGCGTCCTCGTCGCCCTCGGCGTAGAAGACGGTGTTCTCGGTGATGCTGCTGGTCGGCAGGTTGGCCGGGTCGGTGCCGATCGGGAAGCCGGCCGACTTCAACTCCTCGGAGACCTCACCGGCCAGTCCCGGGATGCTGCCGGCGTTGAGCACGCAGATCTTGGTGTCACCGATGTTCTCCGACGGCACGGAGGAGGAGGCCGGCGATGAGCTGGGCGCGGCCGATGCGCTGGTCTCACTGGCGGCCTGCGCGCTCTGACCGGCACCGGCGAGCTTGTCCTGGGGAGACTCTTTGCCGCTGTCGGAGGCCGATTTGATGCCGAGCAGGAGGAAGACCACGGCAACGGCGAGCAGCAGCATGGCTCCTGCACGCAGCGGCAGGCGATTGGGTTCGCGGTCAGCATTCATCAGGGCAACTCTAACCCACGCGGGCCCGCGGCCCGCGCCGAGACATCAGGTCGGGTCGAAACCGAGCCGCCGCGCCGCCCGCGCCTTCTGGCGCGAGGCGCGCAGTCTACGCAGGCGCTTGACGAGCATGGGGTCGGCGGCCAGGGCTTCGGGACGGTCCACCAGCGCGTTGAGCACCTGGTAGTAGCGGGTCGACGACAAGCCGAAGAGCTCTTTGATGGCGTCTTCTTTGGAGCCGGAGTACTTCCACCACTGGCGTTCGAACCCGAGGATGTCGCGCTCCCGGCGCGTCAGTCCGTCGGCGCCGATCTCGTGCGGATCGGGCTGGACCGACTGCTGCTCTGCGGCTGCGCCGTTCGACACCGGTGGGTCCCCTTCTGTTGCGCGCGGTGGCGCCGTCGTTCACGAATCCGGCGGCCAGGCCGGTGAATGACAGCGATGTGCTTCGGTCAGTATCTAATCATGACCGGACGTGCGCGGGCGCGGTGACTCACCGGTGCGGCATCTGATTCGTGCCGGACGCGGCCGGTGCGACCGGCGGCAGTAGAGTTGCCCGCATGGCGATTCTTCCCATCTGCATCGTCGGCGAACCCGTCCTGCACCAGCCGACCAGCCCGGTCGAGCTGGACGCCGACGGGCGGCCCGCGCCGGAACTGATCGAACTGCTCGACGATATGTACGAGACGATGGATGCCGCCAACGGCGTCGGCCTGGCCGCCAACCAGGTCGGCCGGGGGCTGCGGATGTTCGTCTACGACTGCCCCGACGGCGATCGACGGCGGCGCGGCGAGGTGATCAACCCGGTACTGCAGACCTCGGAACTGCCCGAGACGATGCCCGATCCGGATTCCAACGACGAAGGCTGTCTCTCGGTTCCCGGAGAAGGCTTCCCCACCGGCCGCGCCGAGTGGGCCAAGGTCACCGGCACCGACCGCGACGGCAATCCGGTGGAGATCGAGGGCACCGGCTTCTTCGCCCGCATGCTGCAGCACGAGACCGGACATCTTGACGGCTATCTGTATCTGGACGTCCTGGTGGGCCGTAACGCCCGCGCAGCCAAGAAGGCGGTCAAACGGAACAAGTGGGGCGTGCCGGGTCTGACCTGGCTGCCCGGCTCGGTCGCCGACCCGTTCGGCCACGACGACTGAGTGCCCCGTGGACCCGCTCATCGGTGATCGCGTTGTGATCCGCTACCGGCTGGGCGCCGGTGGCCCCGACGACTGGCGCGCCGGGTCCGGCCCCAATCCGGCCTTCACGCATGCGCCGACGCTGTCGGACATCACCGGCATCCTGCGCGAGCACGACGGTCAGGCGCTGGTGATCGAACGCGACGGGCGCGCCGAATCGGTGCCGGTCGCGGCGATCACCTCGCTTCGGCAACTCTCGGCGCAGACGGTGCGTAACTCGCAGATCCGCCGGGTCGAACGCGCCTTGACCGACGCGACCGTTGCCGCCGAACGCGTCGAGGTCGACGGCTGGGTGCTCTCGGCCGATCCGGCGAGTTCGGCACCGCGCGCCACCGCGGCTGTGCCGCTGGGCTTCGGCACCAACACCACGGCCCTGGACACCATCGCCGAGTGGTACCGGCTGCGGGGGCTGCCCACCCGGGTCATCGCCCCCGAACGTCTGCTGCGGCTGGCCGACCTCGGGGCCGGCCCGGGGATCGGCTACGAGGTGCTGACCCGGGACGGCACGACTCCGGTCGAGGTCCCCGGCAGCGACCTGGACGAGCGGCGGCGCCTGCGCGCCGAAGGCTACGGACTGCACCACACCTTCATGCTGCTCACCCTGCCCGGATCGGCTGCGGAGGCGGCCGGGGCATCCGCCGATGACCGGCGCTGACGGCGGCCGGTCCGGTTGGCGCAGCCGGGTCGGACCGGCGCTGGGCCTGGTCCTGCTGCTCGTCGCCGTCGTTCTGCTCTGGGCGTTCTCCGACGGCCCCGACGACGGTGTAACGAACACCGAGGGCCCGGGCGTGGCCGCCGTTTCCTCGGCGCCGGACACCGGGGCACCGGAGACCTCGCGCGCGCAGCCGTCACAGTCCCGACCCGCCCACTCGCGCCCCGCGCAGTCCCGCCCCGCGCAATCCCGGCCGCCGTCGGCGCCGGCGGTGCCCGCGCGGGTCACCGCGATACTGGCACTGATCGACGCCGGCCAGTGGCCGGACGCCGCGAACGCCCCGGGCACCCAGGGCGGGCGCACTTTCGGCAACTACGAGGGCCTGCTCCCGACGACCGGCCCGGACGGGCGGCGCCTGCGGTTCCAGGAATGGGACGTCAACCCCAAAAAACCCGGCCGGGGCCGGGACGCCGAGCGCATCGTAACCGCGAACGACGGCTCCGCCTGGTACACCTTGGACCACTACCGCAGCTTCACACAGATCAGGGGGCCGTCGCGATGAGTCCGGGCGTGAACGACTTTCTGCGCGCAACCCTGCACGGCGGCCCGGCGATCGCCCTGACCTCGGCGCGGCTGCGGAACCCCGGATCCGGCGATCCGGGGCTGGTCGCACGCCGGATCGACGGCGCATCGGCCCGCACCCTGCCCGGGCTGTTCGAAGCCTACGCCTGGGCCTGGGACTTCCCCGGCTACTTCGGCGGCAACAAGGATGCATTCAACGACTGCATGACCGATCTGGACGACGGCCGCTTCTCCCCTGCCGGAGGTACCGCCACGACCGGCTTTCTGACCGTCGTGACCCGGGCCGAACAGTTCCTGGCCGATGCCCCGCCGGCCGACCGGGCCTGGTTCGCCCAATCCCAGGCCGGATACCGGGACGACTACCGCACCGTGAACGCCTACGGCGCTGACCGTCCGGTGCCGCTGCAGTTCGGCGTCGTACTGCACACCGACCTGTCGCACCTGCGCACCGTCACCGACCGGTGGCGCGCCGCCGGGGCGTCCCCTGCCGTACTGATCACGAACGGAAAGGATTGAGATCATGCGCTTGGCCAGCTGGAACGTCAACTCGATCCGCGCCCGGAGCGAACAGATCGTCACCTGGATGACCCGCCACGCCGTCGACGTGATCGCCCTGCAGGAGACCAAATGCCGCGACGACCAGTTCCCTGTGATGAGTTTTCTGGCCGAGGGATACGACGTCGCGATGACCGGTGACGGCGGCTACAACGGCGTGGCCATCGCCTCGCGGATCGGCCTGGACGATGTGCACATCGGTTTCGACGGCCAGCCGTCACTGCGGCCGGGTGAGCCGCCCGAACCGCGTGCCATCTCGGCCACCTGCGGTGGGGTGCGCGTGTGGAGCCTGTACGCACCCAACGGCAGGCGCGTCGACGATCCTCACTACCGGTACAAGCTGGCCTGGCTGGAGGCACTCGCCGGATTCACCCGGCTGGAACTCGGACACGATCCGGCCGCCCAGATCGCTCTGGCCGGAGACTGGAACGTCGCACCGCTGGACGAGGACGTCTGGGATCCGGCGTTCTTCGCCGACCGCACCCACCTGACACCGCCTGAGCGGGCGGCGTTCGGCGAGTTCCTGCAGGCCGGTTTCATCGACAGCGCCCGGCCGTTCACCCCGGGCCCGGAGGTGTACACCTTCTGGGATTACACCGCCGGCCGGTTCGCCAAGAACGAGGGGATGCGGATCGATTTCGCGCTCTGCTCTCCGGCCCTGGACGACCGGATCTTCGATGCGTTCATCGACCGTGAGGCACGTGCCGCCGCCGGCGCCAGCGATCACGCTCCGCTGGTGCTGGACCTGTCGTCGACCGGCTTCCCCGACTGAGAAGAGCTCGCCGCCGGCGCACCCGCAACACCGGTCACTTAGGTTAGCCTACGCTATTGTCTAACCATGATTCCGGGTCTCTCCCGCCGACTGGCGGTGGCCATCGCCCTTCTGCTCTCCGTCATCCTCGCCGCCAGCGGGTGCAGCGCCCCCGACGAGGACGCGCCCCGGGGCGGCCCGGTTCAGGTGAACACCCCCCAGGGACCGGTCATGATCCCGGGCACCCCGCAGCGGATCGTCACACTGGGCACCCAATGGATCGATACGGCCCTGGCCTTCGGCGTCAGCCCGGTGGCCTATCTGGACCAGAATCAGATCCTGTCCAAGAAACCGGCACCCTGGGTGGGCGACAAGCTCGAGAACTCCACCGCGTTGAGCATGGAGAATCTGGTCGCCGAGATCGCCAAGGCCAAGCCGGACCTGATCCTGGCCGAGGGATACATGGCCACGGCCCAGCCGGAGATGTACGGGAAGATCAAAGAGATCGCACCGACGATTCCCGGCGTCACCGGCAAGCAGATCGACCCCTGGGACGACATGGTTACGCTCTTTGGCACCATCACCCATCGCACGGACCTGGCCGAAGACATCATCAATCGTGTCAACGACGCGATCAGCCGGGTCACGACCGACTATCCCGGACTCAAAGACAAGACCTACGCCCTGGCGTACATGTTCTCCAGTGAACAGATCCAGGTGATGGCCGACCCGACCGACGGCGCCGGGATCCTGTTCGCCCAGCTCGGCCTGAAGGTGGCACCCACCCTGGCCGCCGAATTCGCGCGCAAGGGCGAGCCGCGGTTCCCGATCTCGACCGAGAACGTGCCGATGCTCGACGCCGATCTCCTGGCGGTCACCGCCGGCAGCGAGGCCATGCGCGCCGAACTGCGCAAGCTGCCCGGTTACGCGAACCTCAAAGCGGTGCGCGACGGTGCGGTCGCTGATCTGAGCGTCACCGAGATCACCGGGCTCAACCAGCCCAGCGCACTGTCGATTCCCTACCTGCTCGACCAGTTGCGTCCGCAGTTCGAACGAGCCGCGAACGCCCGGTAGCGGCCCCGACCCGTCCGAGCACGAGGCCCGGGCTCTCGCATTGTGCGGGAGCCCGGGCCTTGTGGCCGCTGCGCCGGGGCGACCGTCAGCGCACGTTGCAGGGGATCTGGGCGAACGACGCCAGCTCGCAGACCGACTTGTTGCCCAGCTTCCAGCGGCCGTCCAGCCACAGGAAGCGCATGGTCAGGTAGTTCGACTGGTAGCCCGGTGCATACAGCTCCAGCCGCGCGGTGGCGGTGGTGCCGTCCTGCTTGACCGGCCCCACCAGGCGGTACCCCATTCCCACGGCCTCGAACTGCTTGCCGTAGTTGAGGACCTTGGTCAGCGTGGCCGCTGCGGTGGCGCCACCCTCGAGCAGTTGCCCCTTCTGCGCATTCGAGCCTCCGCCGCGCAGCACAGCCAGGTCCCGCTGGAAGCCACCGAGCGTCGGAGCCGTGGGCTGCCCTGCCGCCGCAGTGGCGGCCGGCGCCGATTCGGCAGCCACCGCCGGTGCGGCAGGGGCGACGGGAGCCGCCGGAGATTCGGCGGGCACCGGAGCGGCCGCGGGAGCCTCGGGCACC